>NZ_CP070371.1:277500-877500 GCF_016919705.1 Paracoccus methylovorus | reverse complement strand
CGCTTGGCATCCTGGGCGTCCAGCGCCGCATTCAGCCGGGCCTGATCCCAACCCTCGGCGACGGCGCGGGCCAGCAGGTCCTGCTGGCTTTCCGGCGCTAGGCCGCCGATCGGCGGATCGGTGTCGAGGTTGGTGGGGAATGGATAACCATCCGCCGTGGCGGCGATCACGGCCTGCCGTTGCCGGGCTGAAAGTGCGCCCAGATAGGGGAAAATCGCACGCGACATGGCAGTCCGGTCGATCGCCTCCATATGCCGGGCAAAAGCCGAGGCGGTCTGGATCAGGTTGACCATCCGCACCACATCGCTGGTCCTGTTTTCGCCCGCGGCATGGAACAAAGCCGGGCTGAAAAAGATCGCATCGCCCTTTTCCAGCGGCAATTGCACGCAGCTTTTCTCGAAATAGTCGCGGAATTCGGGACGGGTGGCGGCAATATAGCCCTGCAAATAGCGTTGCGAATGCGGCAGCAGTTTGGTGGTGCCGCTTTCCACAGGCATATCGCAATGTGCCACCCCTCCCTGAAGGATCAGCGTCGGGCCGGTCGCATGGATATGATCGGGATATTCCGCCATCTGTTCGGGCGTCATGAAGCCCAGGTGATAGTCGCGATGCGGTGCCTGCGCCTTGCCGCCGGGCCGGACCTGGTTGACCTGCGTGGCGATCTGGTAGCCGGGTCCAAGCCATGCGCGACAGGCGATATCAATCACCGGATTGGCCATATAGCGCACATAGACCGCAGGGTCGTGCAGGCACAGCTTTTGCAGGCTGTTCCAGATGCGGTCATTGGCGCCGGCCTTGGCGAAATGGTCGCCCGCCGCAATTCCGGCCGCGCGCTCATGCGCGATGATGGCACGAAAAGCGTCGCTGGCCGCATCGATGGCGCCGGGATCGGTGAAGGCGCGCTTGACGACAAAGACGCCCGCGCCCTGCCCGATCACCGCGGCCCATTCCCCCGCAACGGCATTGGTCACCTTGTGACCATCGTAGATCGGGATGTTCTTTTCGATGGCTATGGCCGTGGGGCACTGATCGGCGGTTGTCTGTGTCTCTACCTGAGACCGGAATTCGTCCAGACGGATATCGGATACAAGATCCCTCACGATGCTCTCCCTTCATCGTCGGCCTCTGTTCAGACAGGCTGTCCTTCGGAATACTGCCCACGCCCCGGGGGCGATCCCTGCAACCCACTCCAGAAGAAATTGCAACCTTACTGCTTTCGCAATATTGATTGCAAGCTATCGCCTGAGTCAATAACTAATTCCCGCCCGAGGCCCTTATCCGATCACAAAGATCACAAGCGACTGCATGAACGGTGACAGACCTTGCACGCGCAGGCCCCGTGCAATGGCCCCGGGACCCTGCTTGCACAGGATGCCTATTTCGTCAGGAACTCCACGTTCGGATCGGTAACAAAACGCCAGTTGCGGCGCGGTCCGGCCATCACGTTCAGATAGTAAAGTTCGAACCCATGCGGCGCACCGCAGGGATGATGGCCGCGCGGGACCAGCACCACATCGCCGTCGCGGACCGCCATCACCTCATCCAGGCTGCCGTCATCGGTATAGACCCGCTGAAAGGCGAACCCCTGGGCCGGTCTGATCCGGTGATAATAGGTTTCCTCAAGATAGGTGACGCGGGGAAAGTCGTCCTCGTCATGGCGATGGCTGGGATAGCTCGACCAGTTGCCGGCCGGAGTGTAGACCTCGGTCACCAGCAGGCTGTCGCATACGTCTTCGGCCTCCATGGCGATGTTATTGACCAGCCGCAAGTTGCTGCCCGACCCACGTTCGGCAAGCATGATCCCCTCCGGGCCAAGTCTGCGGGCGGGATGGTTTCCCTTACCCGGGGCTGCACAGACCGCGATAACGCAATTCGTCTGCGCCACGGCGCTCCAGTCCTGTCCGTTCGGCACGTAAAGGCTGTGCGGCGGCGTTTTCTCAAACACATCCATCCTGTCGCCCAGAATGCCCCAGTCCTGCCCGGCGGCGGTGAAATGCGCCTTGCCCTCGACCATGACCAGAATGACCTCGTTATCGCCGCTGGCCTCTGCCGCCGTTTCTCCGGGCCGCAGGCGGTAAAGCGAAAACCCGACGTAGCGCCAGCCGGCCGAGGCCGGTGTGACCTGATGAACCTTGCCGGTGGTGCCAAAGGGCTTCAGTAAAAGGTGGCTCATGGTCTGCACTCCTGCAATGGCGCGTTTTCAGGCAAGGCTGTCGCGGCGGGCCTGATCCCAGATGTCGCAAAGCCGGCCATAGCGCTCCGCCATGTCGGCAATGGCCTGTTGATCCGAAAGCTGACCCGCCATCCAACCGCGCGCCGCTTCGCCAAAGATCGAGCGGCCGACGGCAAAGCCGCGCACCAGAGGTTGGGCCGCGGCGACACGGAAGCTGGCCGCCAGTTCCGTTTCAGGCGCGTCCAGACCAAGGATCACGATGCCCCGCGTGTTGGGGTCGTTCTCGGTGATGGCCGTCACGGCGTTGGCCCATGCCTGGGGGGTCTTCATCGGCTCCAGCTTCCACCAATCGGGAAAGATGCCAAGGCCGTAAAAGCGGCGGATGATCGTCGCGGTGGTCATATCATCGACCGGGCCCACCTTGGAGGGGATCACTTCCAGCAGAAACTCCAGCCGGTGGCGGCGGGCTGCCGAGAACAGGCGCAGCAAGACATCCTCTTGCGCGGCCCAGGTCGCCGCATCGTCATCCGGATGGCAAAAGCACAGAACCTTGACCACATGCTCAAGCGGCCATTCCGACAGCCCGCCGTAATCCGGGCCAAGCTCGGGCTCCAGCGTAAGCGGGCGCGAACCGGGCCATTCCACCGGCCGCCCGATCCAAAGCCCGGTCCCGGCCGCCGCATGAAGCGCCGCACGGCCCAGCCGGTTGTCGCAAAGGATGCCATAACCCGGACGCGCCGCCTGTACCTGGTGCGCGGCATCAAGGCAGAGCCGCTTGAAAGCGTCGATCCTTTCGGGCGTGGCGCCTGTCATCTGTTCCAGTTGCATCCGGTGATCAAAGGCAAAGACACGGATATCCGGCCAGTCTCCGCCCGCAAACGCGCGGCGGTTGGTGGACCAGTGCAACTGCTCCAACTCGGCATCGTTTCTCAGGTCGGGCCGAAGGATGCCGCGCCGCAGGAAGAACTCGAGCTCCTGCAACGAGGGATAGGCCGGCGCACAGCCGTGACGGCTGACGGCAAAGGCACCGCAGGCATTGGCATACTCCAGCGCGCGCGGCCAACCGGCATCGTCCAGCCACCCTTTGAGCAGCCCCGACATGAACCCGTCCCCGGCGCCCAGCACGTTGAAGACCTCGATGGGGAAGCCGGGTCCTGTCTCGCCCTGATCCAGCGCGGCCGGGATGGCGCCGGGAAAGGCCACCGCCCCCGCCGCGCCGCGTTTGCAAACCAGCGTGGCATCGCTGATCGCCCGTACCGCGCGCAGCGCCGCAAGCGTGTCGGTCGAGCCGCCGGCGATGTGGAATTCCTCCTCGGTTCCGACAATCAGGTCGAAAAGCCCAAGCGTCGATTGCAGCTTGGCGGTGACTTCTTCGCTTTCGACAAAGCGGCTTTCGCCGTCGCCATGGCCGGCGACACCCCAGAGATTGGGGCGATAGTCGATGTCCAGCGCCGTTCTTGCATGGTGCTTGCGGGCAAGATGCAACGCCTTCAGCACCGCGGCCTCGGTATTGGGGTGCGACAGGTGGGTGCCGGTCACCACCACAGCGCGGGAATCGGCGATAAGATCCTCGTCGATGTCATCCTCGCACAGTGCCATGTCGGCGCAATTCTCGCGGTAAAAGATCAGCGGGAAGCTGTGCTCGTCGCGGATGCCCAGCAGCACAAGCGCCGTCAGCCGGTCGGGATCGGTCTTGACGCCGCGCAGATCCACGCCTTCACGCGCCAGCTCCTCGCGGATGAAGCGGCCCATATGCTCGTCACCCACACGGGTGATCAATGCCGATTTCAACCCCAGCCGCGCGGTGCCCGCCGCCATGTTGGTAGGCGAGCCGCCGATGTATTTCTGAAAAGACCCCATATCTTCGAGACGACCGCCGATTTGCGCGCCGTAGAGGTCAACCGAAGAACGGCCAATGGTCACCAGATCCAGTTTCTTCGTCATTCCGTATCTCCATCGGAGCCGATGCCCTCGGCGATCCTACTTGCGCGCGCCGTCAAACGGCGATGGGCGTGATCCAGGGCTGATCGGCAGCCTCGTGGCTGTCCACTACCGCCTCGACGAAGGCGACGCCCTTCAACCCGTCCGCCGCCGTCGGCAGGTTCCGTCCCACGGCCGAAGGCTCGCGACCCTCGCGGCGGGCACGGATCGCCTCGGCAAAGCCCAGGTAAAGGTTGGCGAAAGCCTCAAGATAGCCTTCGGGATGGCCCGGCGGGGTGCGGGTGCGCGCCTTTGCATCCTCGGACATATCCGCCGCGCCGCGCTTGAGCGTCTGGACCCGGCCGTCCAGCGGGGTCAGCACCAGTTCGTTGGGCTGTTCCTGATACCACGCAAGCGATCCCCTGTCGCCAAACACCCGCAGGCGGACCCCGTTCGAATTGCCGATGGCGACCTGGCTGGACCACAAAAGCCCGCGCGCCCCACCCTGATAACGCAGCATGACGTGCGCGTTGTCGTCCAGCGCCCGCCCCTCGACAAAGGTGGCAAGATCGGCGGTCAGCGCCTGCAACTTGAGCCCGGTGACAAAGCCGGCCAGATGATAGGCATGAGTGCCGATATCGCCGATTGAGCCGCCGCGGCCGTTCTTTTTCGGGTCGGTGCGCCAGGCGGCCTGCTGGTTGCCCTGCTGCTCGATTGCGGTCGCCATCCACTCCAGCGGATATTCCACCTGCACGGTGCGGACCGTGCCGATCTCTCCGGCAGCCACGCGGGCACGGGCCTCGTGCACCATGGGGTAGCCGGAATAGGTATAGGTGACGCCGACGAAGCGCCCGGTTTCGCGCGCCAGTTTTTCGAGCGCAACCGCGTCCTCAAGCGTCGCAGTCAGGGGCTTTTCGCAGATCACGTCGAAACCCGCCTCGATCAGCGCTTTTGCCATCGGGTAATGGGTAAAGTTCGGCGTGCATATCGCCACAGCATCCACCCTGTCGGGACGGGCGGATTCGCCGGCTATCAGTTCCTGATAGGTGCCGTAGCTGCGATCCGCAGCGATCCCCTGTGCCAGCGCAAACTGCCGGCCGCGTTCCGGATCCGCGTCGAACGCGCCGGCCACAAGTCGCCATGCCCCGTCCAGCCTTGCCGCGAGCCGGTGGATATTGCCGATATAGGCCCCCTCTCCACCGCCGATCATGCCAAGCCGCAATTCTTCGCTCATGCGTCCTCCAACCCAAGCATTGCCCGGTTCGCGTCACGATCGGCGCCGGATTTCACGAAATCGTCGAACGCCCGGTCCGAGACCCGGATGATATGATCCGCGATGAACTGCGCACCTTCGCGCGCGCCATCCTCGGGGTTCTTGATGAAACATTCCCATTCCAGAACCGCCCAGCCGTCAAAACCATGGGTCGAGAGCTTGGTGAAGATCGCCCCAAAATCCACCTGCCCGTCGCCGGGGCTGCGGAAACGGCCGGCGCGTTTCGACCATGGCTGATAGCCCCCGTAGGCGCCGGATTTGCCGTCCGGGCGGAACTCTGCATCCTTTACGTGAAAGGTGCGGATCCTGTCGTGGTAGTGGTCGATGAAGGCAAGGTAATCCATGCCCTGCAAGACCAGATGGCTGGGATCATACATCAGATTGGCGCGGGGATGGTTCTTTACCTTCTCAAGAAAGAACTCCCAACTATGACCGTCATGCAGATCCTCGCAGGGATGAATTTCATAGCAGACATCCACGCCATGCGCGTCGAAGTCGTCCAGGATCGGCGTCCAGCGTCTGGCGAGTTCTTCAAAACCCTCGTCCACCAGCCCTTCGGGCCATTGCGGATAAGGGTAAAGATAGGGCCAAAGCAGCGCGCCCGAGAATGTGACATGCCGGTCGATCCCCAGCCGCTTTGACGCCCGCGCGGCAAAGCGCAACTGTTCTTCGGCCCAGGCGCGACGGGCGGCGGGGTTGCCGTGCACCTGTTGCGGCGCAAAGCTGTCCATGATCATGTCATGCGCCGGATGCACCGCCACCAACTGCCCGGTGATGTGCGAGGCGAATTCGGTGATCTCCAACCCGTGATCGGCCAGCAGGCCGCGGATCTCGTCGCAATAGACATCGCTGTCGGCCGCGCGGGCCATGTCGATCAGCCGCGTATCCCATGTGGGAATCTGCACCCCTTTGAACCCTTTGCCGGCAGCCCATTTTGCAAGGCCCGGCAGGGTATCATAGGGTGCCTGATCCGCTGCGAACTGGGCCAGGAAAACCCCCGGCCCCTTGATCGTGCGCATCGCTCAGGCCTCCAGCTTGGCAGCCGGAACCGGCGCGTCGTCATATCCGCCATAGACCGACTGGTCGAAGGGGATCACCGCGCCCGTCATCATGCCGCCATCGTCGGACGACATCCACAGAACGGCGCGCGCGACCTCCTCGGGGTCGAGGATGCGCCCAAAGGGCTTTTGCGCCGCCGCGCGGTCGATGAAATCGGGATCCCCGGTTTCGGACAGGACCAGTTTTCTTTCGTGATCCGAGTTCATCCAGCCGATATCGAGCTGGTTCACATGGATCTTGTGGCGCATCAGCGAAAAGCCGGCGTGCCGGGTCAGTGTCGCCAGCGCGCCCTTGGAACTGGCATAAGGCGCAAGGAAAGGCTGACCAGCAAGACCCGACATCGAGCCGATGTTAACGATCCGTCCCTCGATCCCCTCACGGATCATGACCTTGGCCGCATCCTGGATCAGGAAGAACGGCGCGCGGGTGTTCACGGCGAACATGCGGTCAAAAAGCTCGGGCGAGGTGTTCAGCATGTTGCCCCGGTCGGTCAGGCCCGCCGCGTTCACCAAGATGTCCACCCTGCCAAAGCGGCTGTCCGCAGCAGCAACGATGGTGCGCACCTCGTCGATGTCGGCCAGATCGGCGGCGACCATCTCGACCGGAACGCCACTTTCCTCGGTGATCGAGCGTGCGACCGCCTGCCCTTTCTCGACGCCGCGGCCAACGATCACGATGCCGGCAGCGCCTGCCCGGGCGAACAGGCGGGCAATCGCAGCACCCAGACCCTGCGTGCCACCGGTGACGATGGCGACCTTTCCGTCGATGCGATTCATTTCACGACCTCATATCCTGCGGCATCCATCACCCGCATCAGTTCCTTGTGACCCTTGATCGCCATATCGAGTGGCGGCGAGACCTTCGGGTCCTGCTCGGCCTCGACCACGAACCAGCCTTCGTAACCATTGGCGGCCAGCGCCTTGACCAGCGCCTCGAAATCAAGGTCGCCATCGCCCGGAACGGTGAAGGCGCCCTTGATCACCGCATCCAGAAAGCTTTCGCCCGAGCGGTCCAGCTCATCGATCACCGCCCGGCGGATGTCCTTGGTATGGACATGGGTAAAACGGGCATGGTGATTGTCGATGACACGCATCAGATCGCCGCCCGCAAAGGCCAGATGGCCCGCGTCGAACAGCAGCGGCACCGAGCTGTGCTTCATGAACAGGTCGATCTCGGCCTCGGTCTCGACCGCCGCCGCCATGTGGTGGTGATAAGAGATCGGCATGCCCTGCCGCGCGCACCAATCCGAGAAATCCGACATCTTGCGCCCGTAGGCTGCCATTTCATCCTCGGTCAGCACCGGCTTGGTGGCCAACGGGGCCGAGCGCACGCCCTGAATCGAGCGCGCCGTTTCGCCATAAACGATGCAAGGCGCACCGGCCGCGATGAAGAACTGCATCTGCTGCGCGATACGATCCTTTTCTGCCTCGATATCGCCATCAAGAAGCAGACCCGAAAACCAGCCGCCGCAGACCGAAATCCCAAAGCGGTCAAGAATCGGGCCAAGCTCGCTCATGTCCATCGGAAAGCGCCGGCCCGTCTCCATCCCGGTGAAGCCCGCCAGCGAAGCCTGCCGCAGGCACTCCTCCAGCGTGACGTCGTCCGACAGTTCGGCAAGGTCGTCGTTCCACCACGCGATTGGGGCAATCCCAAGTTTCGCCTTCATACTGTCAGACCCCGATACGTTGTTGCTTACGGATATCTTCCTGGCTTGCACGCGCGGCACGGACGGTTTCAAAGGTGGAAACCTCGGGAACGCCTACATCCCAATCCGCGTCGCCAGGGGTCCAGGTCCATGCGTCGGTCACGATGGACAGCACCGTCACTCCGTCATTGCCCTGCGCCCATTCCAGCGCCCCTTCCAGATCGGCCAGATTTTCGACATGGCGCGACTGTGCCCCCATCGCGGCGGCATGGGCCACGAAATCGACATGCAACGGATTGTTGCGGTCGCGGATGCGGCAATCCTTCAGCAGATTGTTGAAGCCCGGCACGCCCTTGGCCTGCTGCAACCTGTTGATCACTGCGAAACCGCCGTTGTCGCAGATCAACACGATCATCTTGTGGCCAGTCAGTGCCGCCGAATAGATGTCCGAGTTGGCCATCATATAGGTGCCGTCGCCCAGCATGACGATCGGTGTGCCACCTGTGCCGCCCGGCCCTTCCTGAGCCATGGCGGCCCCCCAGCCGGCCGGGATCTCGTATCCCATGCAGGAAAAACCGAATTCACAGTCGAAGGTATGCGGATCCTTGACCCGCCAGCCCTTGACCACCTCACCGGGCAGGCCGCCTGCTGCGGTGATCAACGTGTCACCCGGACGGGCAACGCGGTTCACCACATTGACCACCTGCTGATACGAGGGCACTGCCGCATCGGTGGGTGCCTGCAGGCTGTCGAGCAGCCTGTTCCACTCGGCAAACAGTTCCTTGCCGCGCGGCAGCAGGTTCGCGTCCGCTGCCCAGTCGCCAAGCGCGGCATCCAGATCGGCAATACCTTCGCGGGCATCGCCCACCACCGAAACCGCCCGATGCTTCACCGCATCGAATCGCGCCGCGTTCACCGAGATGAACTGCGCATCTTTCGAAAATGCCGTCCACGATCCCGTGGTGAAATCCTGCAACCGGGTGCCGATGGCAAGGATCACATCCGCCTCGCGCGCCAAGGCATTGGCCGAGGTCGAACCAAGGATACCGACGGGGCCGACATGAACCGGGTGATCGTGGGTAAAAGCGCCCTTGCCGGCCACGGTTTCCACCACCGGAATGCCGCGCTTGGCCGCGAAATCCGCCAGCACATCTTCGGCGCGGGAATAACGCACACCACCGCCCGATATGATCAGCGGCTTACGGGCACCTTTCAGCACATCCGCAGCGGCGGCAATCGAGTCGCGGTCGGGACGCGGGCGCGGGATTCTCCACAGCTTCGGCTCGAAAAAGACCTCGGGATAGTCATAGGCCAGCTCTTGCGTGTCCTGCGCCAGCCCGATGAAGGCAGGGCCGCAATCGGCCGGGTCCAGCATCGTGGCCACCGCCTGCGGCAACGACTGGATGATCTGTTCGGGCAGGACGATGCGGTCCCAATAGCGCACCACGGGCTTGAAGGCATCGTTCACGGTGATGGTCGGATCGCCGAAATGCTCGACCTGCTGCAACACCGGATCGGGGATCCGGTTGGCAAACGTGTCGCCGGCGATCAGCAGCACCGGCAGGCGATTCGCCATCGCAACGCCGGCGGCCGTCACCATATTGGCGGCGCCCGGTCCGATAGAGGTCGCAGCCACCATAAGCTGGCGACGCTGCTTGGCCTTGGCGAATCCGATGGCGGCCAGCGCCATGGACTGTTCGTTCTGCCCCCGCCAGGTCGGAAGCCGGTCCTGAACCGTCTCCAGCGCCTCGGACAGACAGGTCACATTGCCATGCCCGAATATGCCGAACACTCCGGCAAACAGCGGGACGCGCTGACCGTCGATTTCGGTGAACTGGTTGCAAAGGTAACGAACAAGAGCCTGAGCCATAGTCAGACGTACAGTCGATCCGGTCATCTCGCCTCCTCCTGCGGATGCATCTTTTCACAATGTTACGGAATGCATATTGACAATGCAACAACATCGCAACAATTATTGCAAGAAAGTTGAGGAGGAGACTCAATGCTGAAAATCGCAGTGATCGGCACGGGCCGCATCGGGCGGATGCACGCCGAAAATATCGCCGCGCATCCGCGTGCCGCGCTGGCGGGCGTCTATGATATCCACACGCCCTCTGCCACCGAAGTCGCGGAAAAGCTGGAGGTTCCGCAGTTCGAATCCGTCGAGGCGGTGCTGGCTTCGCCCGAAGTGGATGCGATCCTGATAGCCTCGTCAACCGCGACCCATGCCGACCTGATCGAGGCTGCGGTGGCCGTAGGCAAGCCTGTGCTTTGCGAAAAGCCGATTGATCTGTCGCTTGACCGCGTCAACGCCTGCGCGGCCCGGATCAAGGACAGCAATGTCCCGATCATGCTGGGTTTCGTCCGCCGGCTGGATTCGGGTCACGCCGGGGTGCGCGAAGCCATCACCTCGGGTAGGATCGGTGATCTGCATCAGGTCATCATCACATCCCGCGATCCCGATATGGCGCCCGATGCCTATATGGAGGTCTCGGGCGGGATTTTCCGCGACATGACCATCCATGACTTCGACATGGCCCGCTTTATTCTGGGCGAAGAGGTGACCGAGGTCGCTGCCACCGGTTCGCGGCTGGTAAAGCCGGAACTGATGGAAAAGCTGGACGATTACGACACCGTCACCGTGGTGCTGAAAACAGCAAGCGGCAAGCAGGCTATCATCAACAATTCGCGGCGCGCGGTTTACGGCTATGACCAGCGGGTCGAAGCGTTCGGCAGCGCCGGCATGGCGATTTCGGAAAACCACGCCATGACCAAGGTGCGGCTGTTCGGGGCCGATCACACCGAATCCGCGCCGCCGCTGCTGAATTTTTTCATTGAACGCTACGATCCGGCCTTTGCTGCCGAGATCGGCGCCTTTGTCGATGCGGTTGAACAAGGCACCCAACCCCCCATGACATTCGAGGATGGCCGTCAGGCGCTGATTCTGGCCGAAGCGGCGATCAAATCGGCCAAGGAAGGCCGCACCATCCTGACCAAGGACATCGGCTAGCCATGTATCGACAATTTGGCCTGTTCATAGGCGGCAGCTGGATCCCCGGCGCCGCAACAGGAGAGGTTTTCTCGCCTGTCACCGAAAAATCACTGGGGCAGATCGCTCTGGCCTCGGCCACGGACACGCGCGCCGCAATCGACGCGGCAGCTCAGGCGCAGGCCCCGCTTCGCGACATGGGCGGATTCGCCCGCGCCGAGGCTCTGCACCGCGCAGCGGATGAAATGGTCCGCCGTGCCGAGGAAGGTTCGCGGATGATCGCCACCGAAACCGGCAAGCCCATCGCGCAAGCCGGGCGGGAATGGGTTCTTGCCTGCGACCAGTTCCGCTGGTTCGCCGAAGAGGCCCGCCGCATCTATGGCCGCATCGTCGAAAGTCGCGTGCCCGGCGGCCGGTTCGAGGTCACGCGCGAACCCGTGGGCATCGTCGGCGCGTTCACCGCGTGGAATTTCCCGGCCGCCCTGCCCGCCCGCAAGCTGGCGCCGGCGCTGGCCGCGGGATGTCCGGTCGTGCTGCGCCCCTCGTCGCAAACGCCGGGCGTCGCCATGGTGATGGTCGATTGCCTGCGTGCCGCAGGCCTGCCAGACGGCGCGATGAATCTGGTGGTCGGATCGACGGCAGACACCTATGCGCCGATCATGACGGATACGCGGGTGCGCAAAGTATCGCTGACCGGATCGACCCGCGTCGGACAGCAGATGATCCGCGATGCCGCCGAGACGGTGAAGAAAGTCTCGATGGAGCTTGGCGGCAACGCGCCCCTGATCGTTTTCGACGACGCAGATCTGGAAGGGGCGCTGGATCTGGCGGTGCCGACGAAATTCGCCAACGCCGGTCAGGTCTGCGTCACCCCCGACCGCTTCTTTGTCCACGAAGACCTGCATGACGCCTTTGTCCAGGGCTTTGTCGCCCGCACCGCCAAGATCGGGCTGGGCGACGGTTTGGACCCGGAAACCGGCATGGGCCCCCTCATCAACGCCGGTCGTCTGGCCGAGATCGAGGGCATCGTCGCTGACGCTGTCGCCGCGGGCGCAACGCTCGCGCATGGCGGCCGCCGTCCGGCACATCTGAACGCAGGCCATTTTTTCGAGCCGACCGTGCTGACCGACGTCACCGACGATATGCGCGTATTTGCAGAGGAAAACTTTGGTCCCATCGCCGCGATCACCCGCTTTGCCGACGAGGAAGAGGTGATAGCCCGGGCCAATGCTTCGGATATGGGACTGTCGGCCTATGCCTTCACCCGTTCTGCCGACCGGGCCCGACGCGTCGTTCGGGCGTTGAAGGCTGGCATGGTCGGCATCAACAGCTTCGCCCTTGCCGCATCCGAGGCCCCGTTCGGCGGCACCAATCATTCGGGCATGGGGCGCGAGGGCGGCACAGAAGGGATCGAGGACTATCTCGACATCAAACTGGCGCAGATCGTTTTCTGAAAAAGGGAGGCCACGCATGTTCAGCAACCGGCTGAAGCAACAATGGGCCGAAGGTCGCGCCGCGATCAACGGCTGGCTGTCGATAGGAAACCCCTTCACCGCAGAAATCATGGCGGCGCAGGGCTATGACAGCGTGACCATCGACGCCCAGCATGGCGCGCTGGATTACAGCGCCGTGCTGCCGATGCTGCAGGCGATGCGGGCCTCGGGTGTGACGCCTTTGGTCCGGGTGCCGTGGCGCGAACCGGGCGCCGTCATGAAGGCGCTGGATGCGGGCGCGCAAGGCATCATATGCCCGATGGTGAATTCCGCCGCCGAGGCCGCGGAATTCGTCAGCTACACCCGCTATCCGCCCCATGGCCAACGCAGCTTTGGCCCGACACGCGCCGCTTTCGCCTATGGCAGCTATGGGGTTGCTGCTAATGACGAGGTGTTGGCGCTGGCGATGATCGAGACGCAGCAGGGCATGGACAATCTGGAACAGATCGCCGCCACCCCCGGACTTGACGGCATCTATATCGGCCCCGCCGATCTGACGCTGGGCACCCAGAATGGCCGTCTTGCCCCCGGTTTCGACCGCGAAGAGCCCGAGATCGTGGCCCTGATCCAACGCATCCTGGCCGCTTGCAAGGAAAACGGCATACGCGCCTGCCTGCATTGCGGCAGCCCCGAATATGCGGCGAAAGCGGTGGGCTGGGGCTTCGATCTGACCACCGTGGGCGGCGATACCCGCCTGCTGGCTGCGGCTGCCTCTGCCTCGGTCGCAAAATGGCGCGACCTGACGGGCGCCGCTCCAGCATCCGCCACGAAAGGAGTCTACTGATGCCGCACCTGCTGGTGGCCGGAAAGCTGCACCCCTCGGGCGAGGCTTTGCTGGAACAGATCAAGACCCAAGGCTTCGGCGTCGATTACGTGCAAGAGGTGTCCGAACCGTCCTATGCGCCGCTGATCGGCCGCGCCGATGCGTTGGTGATCCGCACCCAGCCGCTGTCCGCCGGCACTATCGCCATGGCGGACAGGCTGAAAGTCGTCTCACGTCACGGCGTGGGTTACGACGCGGTGGATCTGGCGGCGCTGAACGCGCGCGGTATCGCGCTGGCCATCGTGGGGGACGTGAACTCCGTCTCGGTGGCCGAGCATGCGATGATGCAACTGCTTGCCGGCGCGAAACGCGCCCTGCTGGCCGACCGCGCGGTGCGCGAACCCGGACGATGGAACTGGCGCGACGGGCTGGAGCAGCGCGAGATCTCGGGCAAGAACCTTCTTATCATCGGCTATGGCCGGACCGGGCAACGCCTTGCCCGCATGGCGGCGGGCTTCGATATGACCATCCGGGCTTATGACCCCTATCTGTCGCGCAACGGCTGGCCCGCAGGTCCGGTCGAGGAAGCGACGGATCTGGCTGAAAGCCTTGGCTGGGCCGACTGCATCTCGATCCACGTGCCAAAGGCCGACAAACCCACCCTCGGCGCGGTGGAAATCGCTTTGATGAAGCCCGGCGTGATCCTGGCCAATACCGCGCGGGGCGGCATCGTCGACGAAACCGCGCTGGCCCAGGCGCTTGCCTCGGGTCATGTCGGCGCGGCGGGGATCGATGTTTTCAGCAAAGAACCCCCGGCCGGAGGGAACCCGCTGTTCGATCTTTCCACGGCAATCCTTTCGCCGCATATCGCAGGGCTGACCGCCGAATGCGGCGAACGCATGGCCATCGCCTCTATCCAGAACGCCGTCAACTATCTGGGCGGCACGCTTGACCCGCAGCTTATCGTCAATCGGGAATTCGCACATGTCTGACAAGCCCGTCCTGCGCATCGGCCTGATCGGCACCGGCTTCATGGGCAAGGCCCATGTCTTTGGCTTCGCCACCGCGCAAAAGGTCTTTGACCTGCCCTATCGGCTGGAACTGCATACGGTCGCCGACATCACCGACCAAGCCGCCGCCCGCGCCGCCCACGAGTTCGGATTTGCCCATTCCACCGCAGACTGGCGCGACCTGATCCAGAACCCCGACATCGACGTGGTGGACATCACCGCGCCCAACGCGCTTCATAAGGAAATGGCGCTGGCGGCCATCGCAGCGGGCAAACATGTCTATTGCGAAAAGCCGCTGGCGCCGCTGGTGCAGGACGCACGCGAAATGGCGGATGCGGCACAAAAGGCCGGGATCAAGACACAGGTCGGTTTCAACTATCTTTGCAATCCCATGCTGCGTCTTGCGCGCGAGATGATCGCAGCCGGAGAACTGGGCGAGATCCGCGGCTATCGCGGCCTTCATGCCGAGGACTACATGGCCGATGCCGACGGGCCCTATACCTTCCGCCACGATCCGGCGGGGGGCGGCGCGCTTGCCGATATCGGCAGCCATGCCCTGGCCACGGCGGAATATCTGCTTGGCCCGATCACCGAAGTCATGGGCGACTGCCTGACCATGATCCAGACCCGCCCCGACGGCACCGGCGGCAGCCGTCAGATTTTGGTCGATGATGTGGGTCGCGCCTTCTTGCGCTTTGCCAATGGCGCGCAGGGCTCGATCGAGGGAAACTGGATCGCCACCGGCCGCAAGATGCAGCATGATTTCGAGATCTACGGCAGCAAGGGCGCGCTGGCCTTTACGCAGGAACGCTTTAACGAGCTGCATTTCTATTCGGCCGGAGATGCGCCGGGCCGGCGGGGATTTCGGCGGATCGAGGCCAGCCCGGATCACCCGCCCTATGGCCGCTTTTGCGTAGCGCCGGGCCACCAGATCGGCTTCAACGACCTGAAAGCCATCGAGGTAGAGGGCTATATGCGCGCAATCGCCGGCGAGATCCCCGAACCGTTTGGTTTCCGCGCCGGGTTGCGCATCCAGACATTGGTCGAGACGATCCAGAAATCCTCGGCAGAACGCGGGTGGCTGACGGTCGCCGTCTGAGACGCCAGCCCCTTGCTATCAACCGGATCGTCCCGAACAGATAGCGGGGGCCCGCAAGCAGCAGGCCCCCGCCGTGGATCGGGAAAAGGGAGCAAGCCCGACCGGAGAAAGGACGATGCGCGGCTACTGCGCCGCGCTTGGGAACCGCTCAGATCGCTTGCGGGCTGTAATCGGCTTGTGCGATCGGCAGCACGCCCAGCATCAGATCGACGGATTTGCGCAGCCCTTCGAAGGAGTTCAGCAGCACATCCTCGTGCTCGATGGACAGCCAGCCGTCATAACCGGCCATCTTCAACCGATAGCAGAACTGCCGCCACCACTCTTCCCCATGGCCGAAGCCCAAGGTAATATAGGACCAGCTTCGGGCCGGAATATCCATCAGACTGCCGTTTTCCAGCAGGCTTCCAACGGCCTGTTTCGGTGGGTTCAGGAAAGTGTCCTTGGCATGGACGTGATAGATTGCGTCGCCCAAGGCTTCGGCAGCGGCCAGAGGATCGGCCCCCATCCAGAACAGATGGCTGGGGTCCAGATTGGCACCGATCACCGGCCCGACTGCCGCGCGCAATTTCAGCAAAGACGGCACGTTGTAGACGCATTGGTTGCCATGCATCTCCAGCGCGATCCGCTCCACGCCCGAGGCTTTCGCCAATTCGGCGATCTCGCCCCAGAAGGGGATCAGCTTATCCTGCCATTGGTAACGCAGGATCTGCTGCGTTTCAGGCGGCCAACTGGATACGACCCAGTTGGGCATCAGGTCGCCCTCTTGCCCGGCGGGCAGGCCGGACATGGTCACGACCGTTTTGATCCCCATATCGCCGGCGATCCGGATTGTGTCCTTCAGGCATTCCGCCTGTTCCGGCTGGGTCGGATGCAGCGGATTTCCGTTCGCGTTCAGCGCGATCAGTTCAAGCCCGCGATCCGCGAACGCGTCGAGGAACCTTTTGCGCGCGCGCGCGTCCGATTTCATGGCCCCAAGGTCAAAATGCGGCGCGGTGGACCAGCCGCCGGTGTTCACCTCCAATCCAGAGACCCCCAGACGGACGGCATTATCCAGCACCTCGTCGAAGCTCATGGCCCCAAGGCTGTCGGTCACGAAACCCAGTTTCATGTCACGCTTTCCCATTGCTGGCATAGAGTGCCGGTTGATCTATCATGGCGACCGGGGCCCGGCCCCCTTCACGCAGGGATCGCACCCCAGCCTCGGCCACGACTGAGGCGGCATAGCCATCCCATGCGCTGGCGGCATCCTCGGGGAAACGGCCGGTCTGTACGAAATCGACAAAGGCGCGATCCTGCCGGCGATAAGCCTCGCCAAAGCGAGGGCGCCAGTCGGCGGCATATGTCGTCACCTGCTGCAAGCCCAGATCCAGCCGCGTATGCAAAGGCGCGTTCAACGAGATCGCGCCCTTTTCACCCACAAGTTCACCGCGCACGTCATAGCCATAGGCGGCGTTGTTGTTGATCTCGATGGTCACAAGCTGGCCGCCCGCCGTCTCCAGCACCATGACGACGGGGCCGACCTTGCCGCCCGCATCCTTTGGGGTGAAGGCCGTGACGGTGCTGTAGTCGGTATCCAAAACATGGCGCGCCACGTCGAACTCGTGCGGGGCAGAGTTGGTGATGGCCATATCGGCAGTGAAACCGGCGACGGGGTTTTCGACGTTGCGGTGGAAGTTGTGCATCATCACCGCGCGCCCCAACACGCCCGAGGCCAACGCCGCCTTCATCTCGGCATAGGACTGGTCATAGCGGCGCATGAACCCCACCTGCACCCATTGCCGGCCCGAAGCCGTCTCGGCCTCAATCACCCGAAGGCAGTCGTTGGATTCTGGCGACAACGGCTTTTCGCAAAGCACCGGCTTGCCGGCTGCAATGCAGGCCATGGACAGCGGGGCATGGGTGAAATCGGGACTGGCCACGATCACCGCATCCACATCCTGCCGCAGCACCAGTGCAGCGGGATCAGTTACCGCATCCGCGGCGCCCCAGGCTTCGGCCAGAGCCTGCGCCCGATCCGGCGACGCGTCGCAGATCACCTGCAACACCGCGCCGGGCAGTTCCTCGGCCACGATCCGGGCATGATCCGCACCCATGATCCCTGCACCGACAAGACCTATTCTGACAGACATTCACGACATCCTTGTTGCTATCGCTTGATGGCCCATTGGCGCAGGCCTCGGTCGCCAAGCGCTGCGGCGATAACGATCACGCCCAGAAGCAGGAGGAACCATTGCGGACGCACCCCCATGACCACGAGATAAGACTGGATCGAGGACAGAACGAACGCCCCCATCAGCGCCCCAGGCAACGAGACGCGCCCACCCGCCAGCAGACAGCCGCCCAGCACGCAAGAGGCGATGGCCTGCAACTCCATCAGCCGCCCCATCGAGCCGTCGGCAAAACCAAGCTTGCCTGCCTCCAGCGAGCCGGCAAAACCGGCCAGCAAGCCGCACAGCAGAAAGGCGGTGAACTTGACCCGGTCCACTCGTACGCCGCGTGAGTGGGCACTGGCCGCCGAGCCACCGACCGCCAGCAGATGATTGCCGAAGCGGGTGGCGCGCAGCACGATCACAAGAACCACCAGCGCCACGATCAGCCAGATCAGCGCGGTATTGAAGCCCATGATATCGCCGCCGCCAAACAGCCAATAGGTAAAGCCGTTGCGTTGCGCATAAGGAATGGAAAACGAAAACCCGTCGGTCAGGGCAATCGCAATGCCGCGAAAGATCATCAGCGTGCCCAGCGTGATGATCAGCGAGGGTGTGTTGGTCCGGGTGATCAGGAAACCGTTGAACGCCCCGATTGCCGCCCCGACCGCGACCGAGACCAGCATCGCCAGCGCCGGATCTATTCGCATCGCCAGCCACAGATAGACAAGCGCGCCCATGCCAAAGGTCGAGCCCACGGAAATGTCGATCTCGCCCGTTCCGATCACCAGCGCCACACCCAGCGTCATCAGCCCCAACGTGGCCGTGACCTGCACGATCGTGGCGATGTTATAGAGGTTGGCCCAGCGGCCGTCCGAACTGCTGGCAAAAAAGATGACCAGCAACAGCGCGATCAGGAAGATGCCTATCTCGGTGTGTTGCCGGATAATACGCTTGAAACCCGCAACGGCCATCAGACCGCCCCCCGCTTTTCGACCTTGCGGCCACCTTGGCGAATGATCTCTTCCAATGCGTCGGCAGACATGGCGCTGGTCAGGGCGTCCTCGATCTTCTCGCCGTTTTCCATGATGACGATCCGGTCGGCCAGCTTGTGAACCTGAAAGATGTCATGGGTGATATAGATCACCAACAGGCCCTGTTCCTTCAGCGCAACGGCCAGTTCGTTCACATGCTCCCGCTCGCGTACCGAAAGGTGGTTGGTGGGCTCGTCCATGATGACGACGCG
The DNA here is from genome assembly GCF_016919705.1 of Paracoccus methylovorus. NCBI lineage: Bacteria > Pseudomonadati > Pseudomonadota > Alphaproteobacteria > Rhodobacterales > Paracoccaceae > Paracoccus > Paracoccus methylovorus. The sequence goes on along the minus strand of NZ_CP070371.1, from coordinate 858,683 downwards.
GTTCTTGAATTCGACGGCGCGGCCGATCTTGACGGATTGGCGCTCGCCGCCCGACAGGCGCTCGACTTCGTCATCGGCCGAAACATTGTCGCGCAGGCCGAATTCGCGGATCACCTTGGAGGACATGTCGCGCATCTTTTTGAAATCCAGGATCGGAATGCCCATGATCCGCCGGACCGGCTCGCGCCCCAGATAGAAGTTGCGCGCGATCGACAGGTTGTCGCACAGGCCGACCGATTGCTGGATCGTCTCCATACCCTGATCGATGGCCAGTTTCGGATGGAACTTTTCAACCCGCTTGCCGTCGAACCACACCTCGCCCGAGGTCGGCTTGTGGATCCCGCAAAGCACGCGGATCAGCGTGGTCTTGCCCGCGCCGTTATCGCCCACAAGACCGATGAGCTCGCCGGCGTTGAAATCGACCGAGACATTCTTCAGCGCGTGGAAAGCGCCGAAATAGAGTTGCAGGTTCTTTACCTGAATCAAAGGGGTGGTGCTGGCCATGGCCATGTCCTTTCGCGTCAGACGCTATGCCCGGCACGGCGGGCGAGGTTCTGGTTAAAGATCACGGCAACGATCAGGACGACGCCGACGAAGGTGATGAACCATGACGACGGCGCGCCAAGCGCGATCAATTCGTAGCGGAAACTGGTGATGATAAAGGCGCCAAGCACCGCGCCCACCAACGAGCCGCGCCCGCCGGACAAAAGACAGCCGCCGATCACAGCCGCGGCGATAGCCTCCAGCTCCATCAACTCGCCCAGGGTCACATGGCTTTGGGGCTTGTCGGCAAGGGTAAGTATGCCTGCGAACCCGGCCAGCAGCGAACACAGCATGAAGGTCACGACCTTCACGCGGCCCGTCCGCACCCCACGCGATTCCGCGCTGTCGAAACTGCCACCGGTCGCCAGCAACTGGTTGCCAAAGCGCGTGCCCCAAAGCATCACATTCAGCGCGATACACAGCCCGATCATCCAGAAGATCGCGGCTTCGACCCCGAACCATTCACCGCCCAGAAGCCGTGTGAACCAGTTGCCGCGCGCCGCTTCGGAAAAATTCTGCACTGTGCCGCCGGTCCAGACATAGATCAGCCCGCGCGCGGTAAACAGGCCACCCAGCGTGACGATCATCGATGGAAGCTTGCCCTTGACCACCAGCAGGCCCTGCAACAGCCCCACGGTCGCCGCGATAGCCAGTGCCGCCAGCACCGAACCGGGCACACCCAGTTTCGGCTCCAGAGTGATAAAGGCCACGCCGGTTAGGCCGTAGACCGAGCCTACTGAAAGGTCGATCTCCTTGGTCATGATGACCAGCGCCTGTCCCATGGCCACCAGGCCAAGGATCGCAGTGAAGTGGACGACGTTGGACAGCGTCGAGCTGCGCCACCAGCCTGAAAAGTCGATCAGGCTGAAGACCACAAGCATCAGGGCGACGCCGATCACGGCGCCAAAGCTTTGGCCTCGGACAAGGTTATTCATGACTTCATCCCCGAACGGAAAGGTCTCGCGACGCAATGCGCCGCCGGACGGTGCCGGAACGGCGGCCTTCCAGCCGCGGTCCCGGACGCTCAGGCGCTTACCAGGTGTTCTGCTGGTTATAGGCCTCTTCACCAAAGACATTGCGGACCAGTTCGGCCCAGTTTTCGGCATTGTCCTTGTTGATGACGATCGGTCCGGTCAGGATGTCCTGCTGAGGTGCGTAGCCGAACTTGGTGTTCCAGTAGAGCCATTCCAACGGCGCATAGCCCTGCAACCAGAAACCCTGGCTGTTGGTGGCCAGAATGTGGTTGTTGCGTACGCCTTCGATGGAAACCGGCCCCTCGTCCACGGTCAGAACCGTGATGCCTTCGTTATCGACATCGGGTTTCAGCCCCATGTCGTTCGCCACGCCCCAGGCCCAGGGTGACGACCAGCCGGCCACGGTGAAGATGTAGTTGGTGTCGGTGTTGGCACTCAGGAACGATTGAAGCGTGTTGCGCGCGGTGGCAGGCTCGGCGCCGATGAACAGTTCCTCGAACTTGGCGCCCGCGCCTTCCATCACTTCGCGCATGCCGGCACAACGTTGCTTCAGCCCTTCGTGGGCAGAGTCGTGGCTGGCGCAAACCACGCCGGTCGGGGCCGGAATGGCACCCGCCTCGACTTGTTCCAGGGCATATTCACCCAACCTCTTGCCGGTCAGGAACTCATCGCCACCCACATAGGTCAGGTAGGGGATCCGGTCTTCCGTCGGGCGACCGTCGGGGATGTTGAACGCAACGACCGGAATGCCGGATTCGATCGCGCGACGCAGCGGTCCCTCGAACGCATCGGGGCTGACGATCGGCACGGCAATGCCATCGGGCCGCGTCGCAATGGCCTGCTCCAGCAGCCGGACATGTTCCTGAACCGAGTAGTTGTTGGTCGAGATATATTCGGCATCCACGTCGGGATATTTCTTCTCGAACTCGTCCATGGCCATGGTCAGCCAGTTCATGTTGGGATCGTTCGAGCCGATATGCGACACGACAACGAAACGCAGCTTTTCGCCATCCTGTGCGATGGAAAGCCCCGGAAGGGCCATGGCCACAAGCGCAGTCGCAGCCAGAATCCTGCTTTTAAGCATCATTTTTCTTTCCTCCTCCAGTTATGCAACAAATATTGCAAAACTGTCAGATTCTGGAAATAAGATTGAATGGCAGATTATGATTTAATTTTCATCAAAAAACGCGATCTAACGATCTCGACACGATCAACGGGCCATCATTGTCTGAGATAGACGCAGCAAAAGCCCCAATCTGAACGCATCGCGGCATGAGGATGATGACACACACCGGACGGGCCCGGGGCTGGAAAGGCCCCTCACTTAAGGAAATTGCACAACTGTCGGGATTGGGGACCGCGACGGTGGACCGGGTCCTGAACAACCGTGCCGGCGTTCGGGAAAAGACCCGGCTGCGCGTGCTGGCCGCCCTTGAAAAACTGTCGCATGACACGGCGCCGGGCGAGCGGATGTTCGACCTTCGGCTGTTTTGCGAATCCGGTGCGACTTTCAATGCCACCATGGAGCAAGCGGCCGAAGCGGTGAACCGCAGCCTGCCGGGCGTGCGCATCCGGGGAACCTATATCCCCACCTCGCAGGTCGATCCATCAACCTTTGCCCGTCAAATGGAACAGGAAGGCAGTGAAGCCGACGGTGTCCTGGTCGTCGCGCGCGAGCATCCAGCCACCAACAGCGCCATCCGCAAGCTTTGCGCCGCCGGCGTGCCCGTTGTCTGCCTGACCAGCGACCTGCCCAGTTCCCGGCGCAGCGCCTATATCGGCAACGACCAATACGCGGCGGGAAGCGTGGCCGCGCTGCTGATCGGCAGCCGTCTTCCGCGCGAACGCAACAAGATCCTGATCGTGATGAGCGTTCCGTTTCGCAGCCAGCAGGAACGCGAGATGGGTTTCCGCCGCGTGCTTCGCGCGGATTTCCCCCATCTGCGCATCGAGGAACGCGTAGTCGCCAATGACGATGCCGACAGCACGGGCGAGCAACTGACCCGCCATTTCGAAACCCATGGCGTGCCAAGGGCAATCTATAATGTCGCGGGGGCCAATCGGGGCGTCGCCTGGGCGCTGGAAGCCGTCGGAAGCGAACGCGATACCATCTTTGTCGGCCATGAACTGACTCAGCATTCACGCAACCTGCTCGAGTCCGGGATCATGGATTTCGTCATTTCCCACGACTTCGTCTCGGAGCTGATCCAAGCCGCGCAATGGATCCGCAGCACAAAGGAGGGTGCGACCGCGCACCCCTCCACTTCGCAGATCCTTGTGCATACCAAATACAATTGCGGGCTTTGACCTGCCGCCCCGAAAGCCCGGCCCGCCGAATGGCGGCAAGATCAAAGCCATGCAAACCGCCGGCCCGCGTGAAAAGAGCTGTCCCACCGATACGTTCGAGCGACCTTTTCCTTACGTCATTCCAGTGCCTTGTCGGCGCCATCGGCAATGCCTCTGGTCCAGTATCCTGCGGCTTTGATCCACTGCCGGGGATGCCCTCGTTCCTGCTGAAAATGGTCGCGAAGCGCGCGGGCCACTTTCGCTTCGGCGGCGATCCAGACAAAGCCGCGCCCTTCGGGCAGGGTCAGCCCCTGAACCGCATTGAGCACGGGCCGCGCATCATCGGCAGCACTTTCCGGACGCAGAACCCAATGCGTGTCGAGGCGGGCCGCAGATGCAAAATCCTGCTGGTCCGCCGTTTCGGGCACCACGCCAAGGGTGATGGCCTGCGCGCCGGCGGGCAATTCCTCAAGCTTGCGGGCGATGGCAGGCAAGGCGGTCTCGTCGCCGATCAACAGCCACCAGTCGAAATCCGGACGGATCACGGCAGAGCCGCGCGGCCCCGCGATCTCCAACCGGTCGCCGGGCTTCGCCCCGGCGGCCCAAGCCGTTGCCGGTCCCGCCTCATGCAAAGCAAAGTCCAACGTCAAAGTCCCAGCCGTGGTGTCGAATGCGCGCGGGGTATATTCGCGCATCGTGGGTTTGTCGTCACTGCCGGGAAAAAGCAGCTTGATGTGATCGTCGAAACCGAGGCTGACGAAATCGGCCAGATTGTCGCCCTCCAACACGATGCGCAGCATATGCGGGGTCAGCGATGTTACCTCACGCACCGTCAACATGCGGCGCTTCACCTCGTGGCGGTGGCGGGTGATGATCGCTTCACTGTCAGTCATTTCCGACCTCCTGCGTTGTGCCTGCGGCAATGCGGTCGGCGGCTTCGGTCAGGATGGCCGCTATACGCGCAGCCTCTTCCGGCGCTGCTTCCGCCCGCCCGATCTGCGCCCTGAGCGCCGACTTCAGACGGTCCATCGCTGCACCGACGTCATCGGATTTCCGCTCCGGCGGCTTGCGGGCCAGCAGTTCATCGGTCGCCTTGCGATTGGCTTCAAGAAAGGCCGCGCCCTCGGATGTCAGCCTGGACAGTTTACGGCCACCCTCTCCGGCTTCGATGGTGATATAGCCCATGTCCTCCAGCCACGACAGGGTGGGATAGATCACGCCGGGGCTGGGGGAGTAGCGGCCGTCGAAACGGTCGGTGATTTCCTTGATGATCTCATAGCCGTGACGCGGACGCCCGGCGATCATGGCAAGGACCAGCAGCCGGATTTCGCCATAATCGAACAATCGCCGACTCCGCCCGCCACCCCGATGGTGGCCACGATGGGCGCCATGGTGCGGATGGGAATGTTCGGGCGGGGGACTGTCGTGGTTGAAACGGCGGTCGTGGCCCTTGAAGGGATGGTGATATCTCATTTTTGCCTCATTACGATATAACGGAAATTAAGATATATCGTAATATTGCTTGTGCAAGGGTCTCGTGCTATTTTTTCAGGCCGCGCCCTGCCCAGTCTCGACCACAAGATCAAAGCAATGAAGGCACCAGCTTTACCACGGGTGCCTTCGCACTGGTCGGTTTGACGATTTTCAGCAAAGCCGACACAATCGCAGCGCGAACCGGCGGGCGGTTAACCGCGCCCTTTGCGTCTCTCGACGGTTATGGCATGAAATCGGTCAAAGCCTGCGTGACACGGCCTTGCGCAATTTCTGCCGGGCATCGGCCAAATGGCGAGGATCCGGCACCCAATTCGGCCGCTGTAGCTGGGCCTGTACCAAGGCCAACTCCTCCTCGGCGCTGAGGTCCAGCCCGTTTTGCGGCAACAGCAGCACCCGCAGCCGGCAAAGCCGCTCCGGATCCCCGCTCCAGATCGTGTACCAGCGTGGGGCGGCGCGACGAATACGCCAAGGGTCACCCCCTAGCGCTTTCCGCACATGCTCCTCGGGAGTTCCGTTGCCGGTTGTCATGCTGAGCAGTCGGTCCAGCAGCCGTTCAGAAAGCCGCACCATGACTGCGCCCTGCCAAGCTTGGGACCGGCTCGATTTCCGTACGCCATACATGCTGATCGCGTCCCTGCATGAACGCCGAGACGGCGGCGCGGGGCGACATGGTCAGCAAGCTTAACGGAACGCCGTTCACATTGGGCACCTCGCCCGTTCTGCGGTCAATCAGCCGGACAGAGAACAGTTGATCGCCTTCGGTCTCTGCGATTGCGGCTTTGGTCAGGATGAACTGGCTCATGATGATGGTGGCCTCGCATTACAAATTCATTTCGGGAGTCGATCAGACTTTTACAATACACGATTAAGATGGTAGATAATAGCGTTAATGAAGGTTACTCGGACAGCCACCCAACATCCTGGCCATGAAAAGGAAAAATGCGCTTATGGCGGATCTGGACTTTATCGACCGCAAGATCGTGGCAGAGTTAATGCGCGACGCGGCACTCCCTATCGCGCAGATAGCTGAAAAAGTGGGGCTTTCTCAGACACCATGCTGGAAGCGCATTCAGAAGCTTGAGGCGCAGGGCGTGCTGACCCGTCGTGTTGCGCTTGCCGATCCGGTCAAGCTTGGGTTCAGCATTCTCGTGTTTGTCGAGATCGAGGCGCCGAATCACACGCAGGAATGGCGCGAACAATTCATCGACGTGGTTATGAAGATGCCCGAGGTTATGGAGGTCTGCCGCATGGCCGGGCGCATGGATTACCTGCTGCGCCTGGCGGTGACTGACATGACCGCCTTCGATCTTTTCTACAAGCGGCTGACGGATGCTGTGCCGATCAAGAATGTCACGTCGCATTTCTCCATGGAAAGGATCTGGTACAGCACCGCCTATCCGGTTGACGTGCAAAACCGTTAAGAAGCGCGGTCGAGACGCGGGTACCGGGGCGGGCGGCATGACATATCCGCACGTTCCCAGGACCCGCGTATTCATCTTGCTTGACCATGCACGATCCGCAACGGTTCTGCTGTGCGCTTGTGGCTGTGCGCGACGGGGAGCACCCCCGCCCCCGGGTAGCTGCCGATCAACTGGCGGGCAAGATCGGCGCATTGCGCACGAATATCGGGTATTGCCGTAATTTCCCAAAGCGCACCGCGCGCGCAGGGGCCGATGGCGAACAGCCGCTGGGCAGCTCTGCCCCGCCCGTCGATCAACCGCGCCTGAGAGGTTGTATCGAGTCCAAGGCTGAGTGAATCGATCCGCGCCCGCCCCTCGGCAATCAGATCAAGGATGACTTCGGCGCTATCGGTCCGCGGATCACGGCGGATCCCGCGACAGTCGATCACATGGCCACTTAGCCTGCGGCGCTCTCCGGTCGAGGTCACGACTTCGATCTCGCAGACAGGTTCACTGCTGACTATCCTTTCGAAACGCGCCTTCAAGATCTCAAGCTGGCCGCGTCCGCGCGCCTCATCCATCATGGCTGCGGATTGCGGCGGCATGCGGTGTCGGTGGACCTCCCACCATGATGCGGAATGGCGCAGAAAGCGCCTGCGTTCTTCACGAGGCCAAGCCTGCCAGATTGCGCGCACAAAGGGGCGTATGCCGTCCACGACATCGCGCCAGCTTCCCCCAACCGCTTCTGCCTCGCGGGTTTTTGCCCTCAGCCATCTCAGCACTGCACTGACCGGCTGTCCGACCGGGATCGTTTCGGCGTCGAACTCCAGCGCCGAACCCGCCGCATGGGCACGGGGCAGCAAACCTCTGCGCGAAAGGCAGGTGATTGGCCCGCGATGTCCCGATCCGATCAGCGACACGATGTGATCGACCATCGAAAGACCGGTGCCGATGATAACGACGGGCTCGTCCGGCGTTCTGGGCCGCGTGAAATCCCAGCCGCTACGCATTCCGTCCTGCACATGCGGAGGGACCGCATGTCCGGTGGCGAGGATCGCGAAATCCGCATGGATGGTCTTACCCCCCTTCAGCAAGGCCGTCACGCCATTCAAGTCGGGCTCAAGCCGGATGCATTCGTCATGCAGGCAACGCAGCCGCCGCGATCCAAGGTCGGCCATCAGGCTGCCCAGATAACGCCCATAAGTCTTGCGGCCGACAAAACAGTCAGGGGTCGCATTCGGAGCTTCCCCCGAAAGCCGCAACCAACGTCGAAAGTGATCGGGGTCTTTCGGAAAGGCGCTCATGTTATGGACGCGGGTGTTCAGCAGATGGTCGGGGTTGTCGGTCGCATATGCGATTCCGCAGCCCAGCAGATCTGATTTCTCGATGATCGTGACCTGCCCTGCCTCTGAGCATGACAAAAGATGTGTCGCCATCAGGACGCCGCTGGCCCCACCGCCAATGATTACCGTATGGGGACCGATGGTTGGGGCAGAAAAGCTTGCCGACATCACATCACCATACAGGCAAAAAGCACCGCTGCGGCGGCCAAGCCCATCGGCCATTGCCAACGGACGGTGATTTGCGGAGCTGCCTGTTCATTGTCGGAAAGATAGGCGGACAGGCCAGGATCGAATGCACCATAAGACATGTCTTCACCTCGTGCTCGTATGGGAATCTGAAAGAGCCGCCCGGACGGGTCGATGGATGGGATCAGGCATATGCCCTGCCACGCGTATCCGCCCCGTCGTCCGGAGATGTGCATCTTTCAACGCAATGATCTGAGAACGTGCGGCAAGCGCCTTGGCGAGTTGCTTGCCTTGTGGCCAGGGTCCGAAACCTGCGGCGGTATTGATATGACCGGCATGACCCATGTTCACCAACTCGCTTCCCCATGCCTGGGCAAGCCCGGCAGCGCGGGCGAACGACATCCACGGATCGTTGCGGCTTGCGACCACCATCGTGGGAACAGGCAGCGCACGTTCGGGGATTGCGCCAAAGCCGCGGATCCGGTCGCATTTCGCCGTTTCGGCCGGCGCCACCAGCAGCGCGCCTGCAACATTAAGCTGCGGCCACTGGCTGAGGAGCTTGACCGCAGCGATTGCGCCCAGCGAATGACCAACCAAAATCGCGCCCGGATAGGTAAGGACAGCGCCGGCGATCTCGGTCAGCCATTGGTCCAGAGATGGTTTCGACCACGAATCCTGTTCGACGATTCTTGCCGTCATATCGGTCTTGGCCCACCAATCCTGCCAATGCGGCGCAGGCGAGCCATCCAGTCCCGGAAGAAGAAGGGTCTTGATCATGGCGAACTCCTTTCGCTATAAAAGCTACCGCATAAGTCGTGATTTGTCGTTCTAAATCTTCCCCTATCCTTGGTAAAATGTTCTCCAGGAGAGCCCGAGGTAGTCTGATGCGAAGCCCGGCCAGGTTTCAAAATCAGGGCTGGGCAATGATCCCATTTTCAACTTTCCACGCGGTGGCGGGCTGGATCGGCGCTGTATCCCAGGCTCTCCCCGTCCAAAGGTTGAAAAGTCAAACCCAGCAACGGCGTTTGGCATCTGGCCTAACCGGCCGGCCTCGTTGCGGGCGGGCACAGATCCAGCCGCTTTTCGTCAGCGAAAGAACTGCCGCCAAGTTGCTCGACATGAAGCCCAGCGAGTTCATGTCGCTGGTGAATGCCGGCGCCCTGCCCCGCGCCGTTCGGCATAATCGCTGGGACGTGGCAGAATTGCAGGCCATCATGAGAGGCGCCAAGATCAAGCCCAGTGAGGAATTCGAACTGTGAGGAAGGAGCGCAAGCCTTATGTCACATGCAAGACGGCTGGCGGCAAAGACCGTTGGTATTACCGGCTGACATGGACTGAGGACGGCAAGCAAAAGCGAAGCGGTGCAGAAGCCGCAGAAGGAGACGTGGCGGCAACTGGTGAAGGCATACCGGGGCAGCGCCGGGTTTCGAAAGCTCGCGCCCCGGACCCAGAAGTCCTATAACGACACCATAGAGTGGATATTGTCGAACAACGCTGACAAGAGCGTCACCACCCTGACCAAACAGAGGTTGCGCGACCTGCATGTCAAATTTGGCGAAACGCCTCGCAAGGCTGACATGCTCGTCCAGATGGTGTCGATCCTGACGAACTTCGCCGGGAACCAACTGGATTGGGTCATATCAAACCCGACAGAGGGGCTTACGCTCTATGGCAAGCAGCGCGAGTATGAGCCGTGGCCCGACTGGATGGGCAAGAATCTTGCTGATGCTCCAGCCATCGTTCGCAGTGCCGCCGAACTAATCTTGGGCACCGGCCAGCGACCCGCCGCTGCCATCGCCATGCGGAGGGATCAGTTTCAAGGGGAGTGGATGATGGTCACGGACGAAAAGGGCGATGAGAGTTATGAAATTTTCCACCCCACTGAACTACGATCCTACGTTCAAAGCCTGCCGGTGACCGGCATTCATATTCTTTCCCGGAACCTGACCCAACCCATGCGCTACGATACGGTTGAGAAATCTTTCCGGGCGTGGCGGACGGAATTGGGCGAGCGGGCCAAGCCCTATTCGCTGCACGGCCTGCGCAAGCTGGCCATCATCAGACTGGCCGAGGCCGGATGCACGGACGCCGAGATCCAAGCAGTAACGAACCAATCAGCCCAGACAGCGGCCTACTACCGCAAGCGCGCGAATCGGAAAAAAACTATCCAAGGCGGCGATGGAACAGAACGGGGGCAGAACATGAAAGTGGGAACACATAGTGGGAAACGCTTCGCCGACGGCGCAGCACCCCAGCGTAACCCCTTGATTTTATGGTGCCGGTTGCAGGAATCGAACCCGCGACCTTCTGATTACAAATTAGGCGGAACCTAAATTGTTTCAATCATTTACACAAATTATGTCCCGTGGACATAGCGCGAACGAAGCGAGAAAGCGGGAAACGCCCATCCCCAGAGGAATGACAGCATGAGCCGGGCAGTGCTGCTGGCCCTGAACTTCGCGACCCACCTTGCGATGGCCGTGGCCGGAATTATGCAAATCGAAACCGCCTTTTCGATGTGGGTAGGCGGTGGTCTTGCCCTGTTCCAGCACTGGCTGCTGACCCACCCCCGCGACCAGAAGGAGAGGATATGAGCGACTGGCAACCGATAAGCACCGCGCCGAGGGACGGGAAGCGAGTTATCCTGTTCGCTGGAGGCCAGGTCTGCACGGGCGGTTACGATCCGCACTGGACCGGCAAGCTATGGGTATATGACCAACGGCGTGTGAATCCGGGAACGGTCCCTAGCCATTGGCTGCCCCTCCCCCAGCCCCCGGAGGACGCGCGATGAGTGACGAACTGACGCGTTGCCCGTGCTGCGAAGGCGAGGGCTATTTCTACGGCGACGAGAAGCCGCCTAGCCCATGGGGTGACGCCGACGAAATCGCCCGCCTCCGCGCCGAGGTGGAGCGGCTGACGGGTAGCCTAGAGACGGTGCAGCGCGCTGCCAGAACGCTGCACGCGGCCGGACAGGAAATCACGCGCAATGCTGTTGCCGCTGCCATGGGCGAGGCTGCAGCACTGAAGGAAATGGACCGCAGCGAGTATGCAGCGGCGGCCAGTCTCGACAGCGAGCGGCAGGCGAATGCGATGCTGACTGAGGCCCTTGAGCGCACCGAAGCCGCCCTTGCCGACGAGCGGGCGCATGCGGACGCGCTGATGGATGACGTCCGCCAGCGCCTGTCCTACGATGCGGAGACATTCCACGATCAGGGGGCATGGGATCGTGAAGATGCGTGCCTTGCTATCATGAAGCGAATCGACCTCCACCGCGCCCGGCGTCAGGGGTGACTAGCGCCCTGTCGCCGCGTCATAGGTTGCGATCAGGTCGCGCCCGGTCCTGCGCATGAGCGCCACGTCGTCACCGGCCAGCGCCGCAGCGTGCGTGGTCATGGGCCGGTCCAGCACCGTGGACAGCGCGCTATCGTTTACCGCGCTTGTGCAGCCAGTCACGATCAGCGTCAGCATCGCCAGAAGATAAATCCGCATCCTTCGCCCTTTCCACAGTCTCCCGATAAGCCGCGTCCTGCTTTGCCTGCGCATCCGCCCTGCCCCGCGCACGGCCCTTGAGCCAAGCCGCTACAGCCGCGCCGATGGCCGTCAGCGCCGCGATAAGCCAAGCGGTCACTTCCGCCCCCAACCGCGCCACAGCGCCAACGCAGCCAGCGCAGACGACACGATGCCGCCGATAGCACCAACGGCGGCGTAGAGGTTGAACGGGGCCAGATCGAAATTGCCCGTGGCAGCGTCGAAATCGGCCAGCCCGGCAAGAGCCAGCGCCGAAGCCGCAAAGGATGCGGCATAGACCAGCAGGCGGGTTGCGTTCCAGTTCATGGCTTACCCTTTCTCCGGCTTGGTCGCGGCCTTCACAGCCCACATGGCTGCGCTCTCGATCTCGGTTTGGGCGAGGGCTTTGAGCCGACAAATCTCGGCACTGCGCTGTTGCTCCCCATCACTGCTAGCAGGAGGGACACCAATGTCCTCGATCATGTCGATCAGTTCAGCCGCCTTGGCCTTGATTTGATCGACCGTGCCGCTTGCACTGGGGTTGAACGTCGAGCCGACGCGGTATTGGCCTTTGGTTTGCATGACTTATCCTTTCAGAAGGTTGAGTAGGGTTTGGATGAGGCGGGCAAGCCAGCCCTGCTCCGGCGTCGCTGAAAACCGCACAACAGGCAGAGCCTTGAGCTTGGCGTGCAGCGCGGCCAGCGTCTTGGGACCGGCAATACCATCGACTGTCAGCCCCGCCTCTCGCTGGAACCGCAACACCTCGGTCGCGCCATATCCAGCCAGCACCAGCGCGGCCCGCACATAGCGCGCCTGCCGGTCCGCCAGCCCGTTCGTGCCGCCGTTGATGCGCCTGGCGATCGAGGTCAGGTCATTGGCATCGGCAAGGCCGTTCAGGCTCGCCCGCGTCGGATTGCCGGTGGACCAATACCAGATCGGCCCCAGCCCCTCCCAAGGATCGGTATTGACCGCCTCTGGATCGGCTTCAAAGTCCGGTGCGCGCGCGTCCAGTTTCTGCGCCCACGCGGCAAAGGATCGGTAATTCGCCCGGCCGGTGATCTGGATCGGCCCCCTGCCCCGGAAGCGCGAGCCGTCGCCGGGTTGCGTGTTGCCCAGATCGGCGCGCCCCTCGTATCGCTTCTGCGCGGCGGTCGGCCCCCAGATCTCGCGATCATACCGCCATCCTGCGCTTTCGTGGGCAAGTTGGCCAAGGTAATGCGCCAGCCGGTGCGGTCGCTCCAGACCCGCGCCGACGCCCGCTTTCGCAAGCCCGGCCACGGTGGATTGCATGTTGTCGTTCGCCGCCCCGCCGGCGATGGCCGACAGATGATCTGCGGTCAGGATCATGGTGCCCCCTTCTCAAGTCTGGCCTTGATCTCGCGGAGGCTGTCGAGGATCAGGATCATCCGCTCGTCCTGCCGGGCGGTGGTGGTTTCCATGACCCGGATGCGGGCCTCGTGGCCCTCAAGCCGGGTCGTCGCCTCCGTCAGCTTATCCGATATGGTTTCGGTCAGCGTGGTCCACTTGCCCCATGCGATGGCCACGGTTATCGCCAGCGCCCCTGCCGTGATCACATTTCCAAGGCTGATCCGGCCGTCGAACTGCACGCCCATCACAGCACCGCCAGCATGAAGGCTAAAAGCTCATCGTAGCGGACGCCCCACCTGTCACCGGCTGTGCGCGCGGGTTCCACGATCTCGCCTGTTTCGCTGTCGATGGTCGCGGGCTGATCGTCCCAAGCGTCGTAACAGACGATCCCGTAGACCATCGGGTCCAGCCCCTCGGCGGTGAACGCGGCTGCGACCTCTTGCGCCATCACGCCGAAGTGGACGCGGGCATCGCCGCCCTTGAGCGCCACGGCATCGCTGAACCGGAAAGCGCGGATCAGGCTTTTGACCCGGACGGCGACGGCCCGCTCTGCCTCGGTCAGGTCGCGTATGTCCTGCTTTTCCCGCTCGTCCGAGGTGTTGATCGTGCCGGTCCCGGCATAGACCTGCGACCAGCGATAGGTGCTGACGCCAAGTGACTGCGCGTTATCGTCGGCTGGCCGGAAAACCCCACCCTGCTGGAAACGGCCCACATCGGTATCGCCAGCATGGAACACCAGCGGATAGCTTCCGTCGGTCGGGCAGGATATGCCCACGCGCTGCGTTCCAGACACGCGCACATCCCCGCCGCTGGACGTTGATTGCTGGAATACGACGTAACCCGGGCCATATCGGACTTGCGTATAGGCGCCACTGTCCTGAGATGGCCGGTTCGGAATATACCGCTCTACGATCTCTTGGCTTGCACTGGACCCCACTTTGATCGTGGTGATGTCGGGGGTTGAGCCGGAGGCGATGGTCGTAAACTTTTGCCGCCAGGTCTCGTTCTTGTTCCCCCATTCATAGGACGGGGTGAAATGCACGGGGACTGTCGGGTCAGGTGTCAGCGCGGCAATATTCACCACGCCTTTGAACATGCTGACTGGATAAGTCCCGGTGAAATATCCGATCTGTTCAAGGCAGTTGGCGATTTCGGAATTGAGCACGACCTCACGGCTAAGGCGCACATAGGGCTGCGTCATCGTTGAGCCGCCGCTCAGGATTTGCAGCCCGTGGATGCGCAAGCCGCCGCCGAGGTCGATGATATAGCCGTTATCCCCATACATATCGTAGAGGTTCACGCCGGAGGCCCCCTCGTTCAGGAAGCCCATCGGGTGAAGGCGAACACCAACGCCGGTAGCGTTGCCGTTGTAGGGGTGGCAGGAGATGAACTCGACCGATCCGGCCTTATTGTGGATCGGCAGACCGCACCAGCCGACGTGGGCCATGACGACACGAACGTCGTGGCTTTCATTCAGGATGCCGGTCGCGACGAAGTTGGCGCCGTCAGCGAATTCGGGATCGCCGTTCAGCCATTCCTCCCCGGTCACGCCGGTGACGATCAGGCCCGCGCTGGTCGGTGCGGCCGGGGTGGAGCGCGCGCCCTTGATCCAGAAGCCGCGCCAGAAGAACTTCTCGATGTGCACATTGGTGAAAATCGAGTTGATGCAGCGTTCCAGTGAAATGCCGCCGCAGCGGTGGTAGCACTGGATCTGCGCGAATTCGAGCGTGGACCGCATGCAGTTGACGATGCGGATGGCTTCGATCTCTCCCGTGGCTTCGAGATTGCCGCCTGCCATCACCCGGAAGATCGCCTGCTTGGCGTCGATGTTGAACGCCTTTTGCGCGCCCGCGCCCGTGGTGCCGAGCGTGATCTGGTTGGCGATATAAAGCGTGCCTTCCAGAACCAGCGTCACCGCCTGCCCGGCCGCGCCATACCGCGCATTTGCGTAGGCGTTTGCGGCGGTAATCGCAGCCGAAGCATCGCCTTCGACCCCAGCGGTCCACCAACGCGCATAGATCACATCGCCCGCGAGACGAACCCCATCGACGCCCAGATCATGGAGGGCCGATGCGTAACCCGTCATGGCCGGGTCAATAATGGCCGTGACCCCGTTTACCGCGACGAGCTGACCGCTAACAATCGCGGCACCCGTCAAGGCATCCGCAAGTGCTTGCCGGCTGGTGAATTGCATGGCCCGCGCGGCAAGGGCTGCCTGCTGTGCAATCGCCGCGTATTCCGGCGCTGCAAGCGCAGCCGCCATCGCGTCTTCCCCGCCGACCTCCGATGAGACGGGCAACGTCAGCGCCCTGCTCTGCACCTCTCGCACGTCCTGGATTTGCATGACGGTCAGGTCGAAATCGTTCTCGACCTGATCTGTCCTTACCCGCCCCTGCGCATTGTAATCGCTGCGCTGGAGGTTCGGCACGGCGCGTAGGAGATAGATCTGGTCACCAGCCTGAATGCCGCTAGATACCGTGACCGTTCCGTCTGCCGTTCCGATGCCGGTATGGCTGACCCCCGAAGTCAGATCTGTTTCCTGGCCGCCCCTAACACGGATCACCCGCAGGTGTGCCGCGTCGAGCAGAAGGAATTCCCGTGGATATGTCCCGCTCGTGCCGGTGACATTGAACGGGCCCGACTTGTTCTTGGAGTTCTCTACCGTCATCTTCGCCTGCCAGCATGGGGTCAGGCGAAGGGTAGGAACCGCAGCGCAGGCGATATATGTTGGCGGGCGTCAGTTGGTCAGCGGGTTGCGCCCCATCAGGGCCTCGATCAGGGACCGCTCGTCGCTTTCCTCAAGCAATTCCTCGATCGGGCGCATCAAGGCTGTCGATGGCAACCCAGTTGCAAGACCGACAGCATCCGCTACGGAGCGGCGCAGCGCCTTGTCGTTCTCGCCCTGCGTGGCCTGCTGAAAGAGGCGCGCCGGGATTTCCGTGATCGAACCATAAACCCCGCCGCCCGTAGCCGCCGGATTGGACATGACGGACCAGGCGTCCCGCACGATCGGAAAGCCGCCGATCACAGTTCCGACGGTTTCCTCTGCCAGCCAAGTAAAAAACTTCTCGCGGTCTGGTTCATCGTCATCATCGCCCGCGGCCATGGCCAGATAGAGCAAGCCCATCATCGCGGACTCTGCCACGTAGATCAGCATCAGATTGGTCGCCATATCGGCGGTCGCGCCGAACCTTTCCGCCACGGTTTCGCCGGCCCGGATGTCGCGGACACCCTGCTTCGCCGTCAGATAACCGCGGTTAAATTTCGCGATCATGTAACCTTGAAGCGTGGTAAACAGCTTTATCCACTCAATCTGCCGGGCATTCTCCGACACCGTTCCACGAGAGATTGCCGACCGGTCCGGCATTGCACCACTGTCCTGCGCCCGCGCAACCATGCGATCCGCAAAGGCGATTGCCTGACCTTCGTCGCCATCGAATTTCCGCAGACCGTTGCGATAGCCGGCCAGCCAAGTCGGAACATCCACAGCATAGAACTGCACCTTCGTGAGCGGCGCAAACCCGACACGCGAAAAGAATTCCGCGGCCTCCGCAACGCGACCGCGCAGCGGGCTGGTAATCATTGCATCGTTGGCAAAATCGTTGATGTCCTTGTCGAACGTCGTCTGCCGACGGCGCATGAACTCGGACTTTGCCATGACCTCACGAGAGGTTTCCCCCGGCCGCTTCAAGTAATCGGCAAAGGCGCGGGCCATCTTGCGCTTACCCACGGTCGCCGCCGATTGCGCCACGCCCGTCATCTGCAAGGCCGCAGTTTTCATGTTCAGTGCCAGGCGCGACAGCGTGAAATTGTTCTTCACGATGCGGGCGAACATGTTCAGAGGATCAGTGTGAACTATCGGACCCTGCGCGACGTCCTTGACCCAGAGGTTCATCATGTCGAGGTCGTTCTTCCGCCCCGCATCCATGAAGGCCTGCGCTACCGCGCCATGGTTCAGCACGCGGTAGGAGTTATCAACCGCCTCGGATAGCGCAATATCGCGGATTACATCGCGCAAGTGGGTGAACGCCACATCCATGTCGAGATTGAGCGTGCGGCCGTTTCCGCTGGCCTTGCGCTCAATCGTGTGCCCGTGCTTGGTCTGCGCCTTGGCGAACCGCCCGGCCGACATGAACTTATCCATCTCGGTGCGGGCATCCACCGCAGCAGCATGACCATAGCCCGCGTCGTATTTGATCGGGTAATACCCGCCCTTATAGGTGCCGAATTTGGTCGGGACTTGCCGCGCCTCGACCCGCCCGGGCTTAACCCCGGTCCGGCGCTGCGTTACCGCCTCGATCTGCGGCCAGTAGCTGCCGATCAGATCCCACATCGACTGGACGAAGTCCCAATCCCGTTTGTCGAGAGTATCCAAGACAGCATCAAGATCTTCCCGCGTCATGCGCTGGTCGGCATGTGCATCTTCGGCCAGTAGGCGGGCCATATTATCGTCGTTGCCGGTGTTCAGCGCGACGGCGATTGCCTTCCACTTCGACCATGAGAAGCGCGTGCCATTGATGTGCCGCTCGACCTTCATGTCGCGGATATCCTTGGCCGAATAGACCTTGAACAGGTCGGAAAGCTTTTCCGACAGTTCGCGATTCATTTCGTCCACCTGGACGTATCCAGCGTCGATATCCTGCTTGATCGCCTGATAGGCCGCCCCGAACTCATCCCCGCCGTCCACGTCCACCAGCACGGTGTCCGCGGTCAATACCAAGTCGAGCAGATACCGGCCTCGGCTTTCCTGCTTGATCTTGCCCGAGCCGATATTCTCGACAATGGCGTCCGCCACCTCTGCCGCTGTCTGCGCCAGATCGCGCCGCTTGCGCGCCGTTATCAGCTTTTGCTTAAACCGCCCAAGGTGGTCGAGGTTGGCCACGGTATCGAGAAGGCCGTGGAATTCGTCCAGCGACAAGCGCGAGTAATGGACGCGGCGCGCGTCGTCCATCATGCGCGGATCGATCATCAGTTCAGCCTCTCGGCCCTCGGCAATCATCCGGTCCACGAATTCGCGCATGCGCTCGGTCTTGGCCACCTGTCCCGGTGACCGGCGGCGGAAATCGTAGCGGTCGAGCAAGTCATCGATCTGCTCGATATAGCCGCCCTCCAGCTTCTCGCGCACCGACTTCTTGCCATACGCTTGCATCTTTTCGCGGGCCTTGCCGACATCGGCCTCGGCCTGACGCGACAGGTCGAATAGCGCAGCATTGAGGATCTGCTGTTCCTTGGCTTGCAGCGCCGTCGCCAGCGCCGAAGCATCGCCGCGCGCCACCTTGGCAAAGGCGCGCTCTGCATCCCGGCCGGCGCGGCGCTCCGCAGCAAGGAACCGGGCCGGGGCCGACGCCTCGCGAACGGTCATGCGACCAAGCATCAGGCGCGCGCGTTGACGATACAGTGCCGGAGTCATGGAGCGGGTGTCGCGTCCGAGCTGCGCGGCGATCTGCCGAGCCTCGGCCACGTTCTTCTGCGCCTGCTGCTCGTTGTGGATCGCGTCCACCGCCTCTTGTTCGATCGTGCCATCGGTCATGGGATCGCCGTATCGCTCCAGCATGGTCCGGTCGGTTTCGGCATTGATGGCATCGGCCCTCTTGGTGGTGTTCTGGAGAATCTGCACCATCTCGACCGCACCGGCAAAGCCGAACATTTCCGCAGCCACATCGGGCGGCAACCCGTCGTCGGCATAGATGGCCCGCTTGCCCCCGAACCTCTCGCGAGACAGCTCCGCCAAAACGCCAGCGCCGAACTGCTCCACCAGATCCTTGCGCGCGATCCGAACGTCCGGCGCCGGCTGGTCACCGTCCGGCGTGATGATGCGACCATTCGCCATGGCCTCGATCAGCCGGTATTGCGGCAGAGCCGTGATCCGCGCCTCAACCTCATCACGGAGTTGCTTGCGCTCAGCCTTCCACCACGATTCCTTTTCGCGGCGCACCTTGGCCATGGTCTTTTCCAACAGCTTCGCCTCGGCCTGCTCTTTCGACCGCCGGGCGAGGCGCTGATAAGTGTTCCAATCCCCGTCTGACATGCCGGGCGGCTTATCCCGGAACAGCGGGTCGGCGGCGGCTTCCGCACGCGCCTGTGCAATCTCGGCATCCGTGGCCAGCATCCGGTCAAACGCCTCGCGAATCTCGGGCGACAGTTTCACGTTCAGGCCGGCGAGTGAGCGATAAATGCGGGTGAGCCACGCCTTGACGCGCGCAAATACATCGGCCAGCGCCAGAGACGGCGCCTTGCCTTCCATGACATAAGCCTCGAACGACCGGGCGAAGGCCTCGTGCTGATCGGTGGTGAAGGGCTTGCCGTCATCGGCCCCCAGATATTCGCGCACGGCCGCCATGTCGTCGCGCAGCTGCTGCGGTGCATCGGGGTCGGCGGCCAGCGCCGCCGTGGTCTCAAGGAAAAAGTGTCCCGCCTCATGCAGGAAGGTGGACAAGTCCGCCGTCTCGAACAGGTTGATGACCGTCTGCGCGCCGTCCGGGCCGCCGGCGGGGAGCACGATGGAGCCGCGGCGGCCTTGCGGCAGTTCGCGGCCCTTGAAAACATCGTCACGGGAGAGTATTTTGCGCTTACTCGACCGGGTGAGATCAGCCCTTCGGGGCTGGACATAAGGGGAATTGGACCCCGGTTGGTTCGGACTCTGCCCGGTCGAGTGGTATCCCTCTCTTGCATAAAGCATTCGCCCTGCCGCAGCTTCGCGCGCCAGCCATTGCGGGTCATCTTTCAGATACACGCTGGTGATCAGATTTATCGGGCGACCTTGCGCGTCACGCTGGTTCTTACGGATAGCCACGATCATCACGCGCCCGTCTGGAAGCTCCACGGGGACAGAAACGATGCTATCCGGGTCTGTTGCGGATTGCAGGATATAATCAGGATCATGGACCCGAGGAACGATTCTCTCAAGAACTGCTGCTGAAATCTCGGGGTGGTCCTTCATCACCTTGCGAATTTTGCCCGCCATGAACTGCAAGGGCCGGTCTGCAAGCCCGCCAGCAGTTTTTAGAACCTCACCAGGCCTACCCATTCCAACCATGTCGGTCTGCGCAGCAGCACCCGAAACCACCCGCAGCAAGCCTTGCCGCCACATGCGAACCGCACCATCCGGAACAGCAGCCTGCCCGTACTCCACGCCATTCGGATCGGCTTCCAGCGCCGCCGCAATCTCGTCGTTGCTCATCGTCGCCGGATCAATCCCGCGACGCTGTAATTCGTCGTTCAGCGCCGCCCGTCCCGGATCAGGCCCTTCGCCCGGAAGGTAACGCGAGCGGCCGCTCGCCTCCTCGCGCAAGGCTTCCAGCAGGGCCGCGCCAAGGTCAGCGGCCTCGCTATTATTCAAGCCCTGAACCTCTCCCATCAGCTCGGGGAAATAACCGGCCTCGACCGCCTTCCGGCCCAACTCGTCCAGAGCCAGCCCCCTCCCCTGCGCCGGCATCATCCCTGGCATAGTGCCCTGCACCTGCCGTTCGCGGATCTGCTCCGCCGCCTCGGACACCAGCCCCTTGACCTCGAGTTCCGCGACATCGCCGCCGGTATCCTGAATGCCGCCCTCGTCGATGACGAACTGCGTCAGACTGCGACCGGTTTTTTCCTTCCTGCCCGCGCGCAGATCATTGAGCATGATATCCAGCGCGCCGCGACGGCGGGGGATGCCATCGGCGTCGGGCCCCTGAATGCGCAGGCCGAACCGCCGCGCCAGATCCAGCGCATCATCCCCCACCCGCTCGGCCATCGTGCGGAAGAACGAGGACATGACGCGGGCTTCCTTGTCGGCCACGTCCGTCGTGCGCCCCGCTTCGCGCAGCTGGGAATATATCCCGTCGAATACCTGCTGATCGGAGGTTCTGGCCTCGTCCTCCGCCCGCGTCTCCGCCACCTGCTGCTCATATGCATCGGCCGCATCTTCTGGCACCAGATCGGCAAATTCCTGCGCTTCTGCGATGGACAGTTCATCCGGGTCCATGGTCGCATTCTCGCGCACCCATGCCTCGGCCTCTGACCCGGACAGATAGGCGGCGAAATTCGAAAGTGGAATCGCAACACGGCCGCCGCTGATCTCCATCTCCGCAAAGGTGCTGGGATCGATACCCCATTCCTGCGCGATCTGATCATCCATGGTCAGGTCACGCGCCTGGAAGAACTCACGCAAACCCTGTGCCGGCACATAGATCATTTGATCTCCGACACCCTGATGATCCAGTGCCGCTTTGAACGCATCGGGCGACCGCTCGCGCACCTTGGACGCCTGTGCCTGTTGCGACACCTGATCCAGTGCGGCTGCGGTGCGGCCTGCATTTCGCGCACGTTCAGCGTCGCGCTCTGCCGCGATTGTATTCGCCGTGCTTATGGTGCTGAGCCCGCCGCCGGACACCGCGCCCGCCATGCCTGCATTGAACCACTTCAGCAGAGTCTCGTCGTTCAGCTCGACCTCGGCACCGCCCCCAGCCTGAACGGCATAATCCTTGATGATTTCCTGCCCGGCCTCGTTGATGAACTCCTCGACAACATCGGTCGTGACCTCACGGCCCATCCGCTTGGCCCAACCCTCGGCCACCTGCTGAAGAACCTGCCCGGAATTGCCCCTGAACGGGCGGGCGGCGGGGCCTAGCAATTCCAGCCCCGCATAAGGCACGGCGCCCAATACCGCAGCACCAGCCGCGCCGGTATCGAATGGGTCCTGCCCGGCATTGATCTGTTCGGCCCGGATGTCACCGACGCCCATGCCGTAACCGACACCGAGGGCGCCTGCGGGGCCGGCAGTCGCTGACGCGGCAAGCGTCGCCAGCAGGTATGGACCGGCTTGGCCAAGGTTGAACCCGGCCCAATCCATGAAGCCTTTCACGTCGTCGATATCGGTGAAATCCGGCACGCGCCCCTGAGTTTCGCGCATCTGGTCCTGATAGGCTCGCACGCGATCCGTGAGCGCCCCCATCAGTTCCTTGTTCGACTGAACGGCTGTAATGGTCCGATCCACATACCATTTGCGCTTCTCGGCATCACCCCTCACGAAGTCGGCCACCATCGCCGCCGTGGGCGACATGGGGTCAATCCCGAGATGTTCTGCGATCTGGGAGCGCGGCGTGGAGGGGTCGATATCCTTGGCCCGGTCAAAGGCATCAAGGCGCTGCAGCATGGTTGCCTGCGCCCCTGCAATCGGGACTGTGGCAGCGGCCACCCCCATCTGCTTTGCCCCGGTGACACCGGTGCGAAAGCCTCGCCCCAATTGGCTTTCGTTCAGACTGCCGCCGACCGAATCGCCATATAGATCGAGGCCGGGTTTAAGGTTGCGTTCGAACCACGACTGGTTTTCCAGATCGTCCTTGGCCAGCGCCGCATTTACCGGGTCGGAGCGGAGCCAATCGGAGAGTTTTGGCGCCTCGGCCAGTGTAGACGTCGCGCGTTGCTGCTCCAGCCGGTCCTTGAACATCTGCGGGAATGCCATGACCTGTCCGGGCGGGACGCCAAGCTCTTTCGCGGTGGCCAGACCTTCGGCAGCCTGATCGGGATGCAAAGGATCAAGCCGGACCCGCGCCGCGGTGCTTGCCGCTTCTCGTTGCTTGAGCTGGTCGAAATAGGCGTCGAAAGGTCCGGCCATGATGTCCTCGCTTCTGTCGCCTGCAGGCTAGGAAGCGAGGAGCGGTCGATATATGGCGGTGGTCAGCGGGCCTGCGCCCAGGCTAGCCCCTCCACCACCTCTTGCGGTGTCGGCGCGCGCCCGAGGGCGGCTTCGAATTCCTGCACGAATGCCTCGATCACTTCGGGTGCGACGGCTTCGCCTGCAATTTTGAGGCTTCCGTCCACGATGTCGCCAGGGGTCACGCCATCGAAATCGATTTCGAAAGCGCGTCCATTCACCGAGTTGAACAGCCCCGGCGGGTCGATGACCACGGGCAAGAGCATGGCATTTGCCTGCTCACGAATTTCCAGATGCGTCGGCGTGCGCCCGCCGTTCTGTGCCTGAAACGACTGCGACCACCGGAGCAGGCCTTCTTGCAGCTTGGCCACCTGCTGCGCGCCGGACTTCTTCTTGTCGTCGATACCGGCAGAGACAAGCAGGTCCTTCGTGACAGTGTTTATGGTCGAAACCGTCGCCGCCGAAGACGGGTTGGTTTCGCCCTTCTGTATCTCGGCCTGCTTTTGAACCAGCGATTTGAAATCGGAATCGCTGAGCCGGTTCCGCCATTCCAGAGGATCGCGGGACGCAAAAGCGCCGGGGTTGACCTCAGCCTCCATGGTCAGTTCCACGAATAACTCGGGGTCTGTTTCCGGCCGCTGCCCGGCCTTAACCTTATTCTCGTATTCGATCAGCGACGATGTGCCGGACATACCGAGCAAAGACAGTTGCTCTGGGGAGAGCTGGTTGACAGACCCACCCTGATTGATTGCGTTGAATGCAGCTTCAACCGCGGCATCCTGCCGCGCCTTCGCCTCGGCGGCCAGTTGGCCTGATACTGCCTGATATCCCTGCCATGCCGCCGCCCGCTCATCCGGGTCTGCGATCTGCAAGATATCCCAGACCGGGCTGCGAGATGTGCCAGAGGCTTCACCGGAGGGGCCAGCCGCCTGCCCGCCCATTTTGCGCTCAGTCCAAGCCATGAAGTCCGCAACCGTCATCCCTTCAAGGAAGCGGTTTGCCGCGACTACGCCTTGCCCGACAATCTGTGCAACCGACGCCCCCATGGGCGCGGTCAGCACCTTGAGCGCGCCACCCACGCCCAAGAAATGCGCGGCATACAGGTTCCCGTTCGTGATTGCCACGCCGCCCCGGATCAGCGTCCGCGCGTTTTCCTCGGTGAAAGCCCGCATGGCACGCTCTTGCTGTGCCGGATCAGCCCTACCGTCTGCCGTCAGCCCCAGATCCGGGCGGCGCTTCCGCAGGCCATCCCAAGTGCTTTGGATGAACTGATACCGGCCGGTCGCCGTGCTGTTCGGGTTCTTTGCTGCGTCATTGCCGCCGCTTTCCGCCCCGCGCGTGGCCTCGTAATAGGAAGGCTGGATATTGACCCCCATATATCCGGCCGCCGCATCCATGCCGCCTTGATACCCCCGGCGCCGTTTGACCTCCGGCACAAGTCTGCCCTCCAAACTGGCAACCGCACCCCCAGCCATGCTGTCACGATGAGCATTGAGATACTGCAATGCCTGCTCCGGGTTCACAGCTTCGAGGCGCGAAACGATACCGACGTGCATGTCGGACTCAGCCGCCTTCATAGCGACATCCGTCTGTTCCGGCGACCAGCCGTTCAGGCGCGCCTGATCCTGGACTTCGGCACGAGCAATACCGAGAGACCGGGCCAGATTGGCGGGATCAACGATGGCGTCGTCAATGGCGGACTGAACCCGCGCCTTCGACTGACCGTCGAGATAGGTCAACCGTTCACGCCCGGCGTGCTGATCTATGCCCAGAAGCGCGGAATCCAGACGGCCCTGCATAGCCCTGCTGGCCATGTCGCGCGACGCCGGGCTCAACCCCGCAAGGCGATCCTCGTAGGCTTTTTGCAGCGTCTCAGCGGCTTGCTTGCGTTGCTGCAATGCATCCCCACCCTGCGCGTTAAGATAGCCCCGCTCAGGGTCGTAGAGCGTCTGCCTGACCATCTTTGCGAAATCGGTATCCGCGGCCTTGGCGTCAGCTTCATCCACATCCGCCTGCCACTGGTCGAACATCTTGCCGACATCCGCGACGCCCTTGGCGACCTGCCCAAAACCGGACTGGCGCGGCGTGACCCCGACGGGCTGGCGGGTCTGCACAACCTGATTGCGTTCATATTTTGGGACGATCATTGCCATCAAGCGAAACTCCCCTGCGCCGAGTTGCGGTTACGCGCCCAATGACTGTATTTCGATCCGACCTGCGCACCGGTTGACAGGATAGTGCCGACACCACCCCAAAGCCCCTGCGACGCGGCGCTTCCTCCCTCTGCCCTGCTATTCGTGGCCATCTGGGAATAATTGCCGGCCTGATTGCGGAAGTTCTGCCGGATGGCAAAGGCGTCGTCCTCAATACCCGCTTTCGTGTCGTCGAGAAGTTCGATGGCCGAGGCCGCGCTGACATCGACATTGTTCGCCGCCATAGCGACACGCTGCTGGGCAAGAAGGCCCGCGCCGGCCCGGCGCCTGCGATCCGATTCCTCCTCGCCTTGCTGCAAGGATTCGCGGGCAGCGGCTTCCTGCTGCTTAGCCGTTGCCTCTGCCGCGGCCTGCGCAGCGTTGCCTTGCTGGACCGCGGCATAGGCGCTGGCCGCTCCAGAGGCGGCGGTGGCCACCGTGCCGAGCCCGCCGAAGCTGGAGAAGATATTGGAAAGCCACGCCATAGGCCCGACAGGCGCACCGGCGGCAGACAGAGCGGCGGAAAGCGGGTCGAGGCACATCAGTTCTTCTCCATCTCAAAATGCAGGAAGCGATGCCCCCGCAGCATGGCCGTCTTTTCCTCGTCGAACCGAAACCCCATCCACCGAAGCCAGCGCCGGGCGACAAGGTTCTCCTCGGCCACCAGATTCCAGAGCCGGCGAAAATCCTGCCCCAGCCATTCCACCCCGACCCTCGACCCTGCCACGAACTCGCGCCGCACCTGCGGCAGGTCCACGGCGCGTGTTGTCAAGGCCCAGGGGAAGCCGGTGTCGGACATGGCCGTCGCCGCCTTCACCCCGAAGATACAGACAAGATCTCCATCCATGTATGCTGCTCGGGACCGGCGCGATTGCGCGACAAGCCGCAGCAGATCGCCACGCGCATCGCCGCTGCCCATGCAGTCCAGTTCCAGACGATCGATAGGGCGAAGGCGCGGCAGCAAGGTGTCGATCACCTCGGCCGTGATGGGCGCGACCGTGACCGCCATGTCAGTTTCGCCCGATAGTCAGCTCGACCGAGATGGCAAGCACTGTCATGGGAAGCGGGTAATCCTGCCGCATCGTTACAGTGCCGTCCCGATTCCACTGCGCCGGCACGGTCAATTCGTGCATGCCGGTCCAGAGCGGAATTCCCTCAGACAGATCGCCGCCGGTCTGCACCAGTTCGCTTTCCCGCCCGTCGTCGGTCACAACCTTGATGCCGCGGGTGTTCTCCATCTGGATGCGCACCGCGCTGACGCTGTGCGGCCGACCGCGCGAAGCCCCGACATCATCGAACTGGATCGCCGGCGGCAGGGTTTCCATCTCCGCCGTGAATGGCAGACCGATGTGCACCTTGCTGGCCGCGTGCGGTAGTGTGACCGCGCCGCCGGTGACGGTCAGGCCGGGAATAACATCGCCGTCAGCCAGCGCTACCACCGCGCGCCCTTCCAGATGATCAAGGCCGGTAACCGTCGCCACCGCGGCCCCGGTATAGGTAATGCCGCAGTCCACGAAGAAGGCATCGGATGCGGTGGAAAAATCCCTGTCGTCGAACCGCTCGACATAGCGCCGCTGCTGGCCGTCGATCAGGCGGCGCACGATCAGATAGGTGGCGTCGTTCGATCCTTCGGGGATGCAGGCCACGCTTTCGACCGCGCCGTCGATATCCATTTCGGTCCATGCCCAGACCTGATGCTCGCGCTTATAGGTCAGCGCCAGCAGCTTGCCGCTATCCAGCACTATCCAGATAATTGACCACGGATTCTTCGCCATGGCCCAACCGACAATGCGCTGGCCCTGGAGGAAGTGCGAGGCAAAGATGGTCAGGTCATTTCCTGAATAGCCGTCACTCTCATAGGCATAGCGCAGATCGCGCACGCCCCGCCCGGATCGGTCCACGAAAAGCACGGTATCATCGGCCACCAGCGGTTTGACGGTCGCGCTGCCGATATACCCGTGCTGGGTGACAATGGGGTTCAGCGCATCGAATCCGCCATCGGGACCGGTCGCGGAAAACTCCCCCGCGCTGGTGAACACCAGAAGCTCGCGCAGCTGGAGCATGGCGCGAATGCGGTTCAGCTGCTCACCGGCCATGTCGAACTCTGCCCGATCGGAGGAGGTCATGTTCTGGGAGCGGGTAAAGTTCAGGTAATCCCCGACCCGCGACATCCAGATCGTCTCGGGCTGATTGTCGGACGCGCCGAACGCCAGGCGCTGCTGATAGATCGAGACGACCGAAGGATATTTCCCGGCAGCGTTGAACAGGCTGGCCTGCACTGGCGGTGTCACTGTGCTGTCAGGGGAGATATTGTCGTCCCGAAAGGATGTGTTGGTTGTAAACCCGATATAGCCCGGCACACCATTCCGCATCCTGTAGACACGATATTCCGTCGCACCCGTGACCGCGGAAAAGGCGATGTCGTTCCATGCGCCCTCTATGCTCAAAAGCTCAGCCGCCGTGGTCGCGACATTGGCCGAGGGGAAGCCTTCGACCCCGCCGACAACGGCAGTCACGCGGTAGCGATAGGTCTCAGTCCCGCTATTGCGAGGCGTGACGCTGCTGATCGTCGGGCTTGCCACAGTCGGGTTGACAGGCACGGTGCTGATCGTCCAATCCGTTTCGCCATTCCGCATGATGCGGCGCGGAGCCGCCGCGCGGTGAGCAGCGAAGATTACGTCAACCGACTGCACGGTATCCAGCGCCTGCGCCCCGTTCGCGGACCATGGCGTAGCAATGGTGTAATCCACGCCGCCAGACTGCACCCGCGCACCATTCTTCACAAAGCCCAACTGGTTCTGGCCGAAGATCAAAACCGTGGCGTCGTCAGACTCGCGCACGAACGGCAGCAGCCGGTGACGATAATCGCTGTTCATGACCTCGCAGACAAACCGCAGGCCAGGCCGGTTGCTGACGCCCCCATGAGCATGGACGAATACATTGCGCCCTTTGCGAAGGGCGCTGTCATAGCGGGCGAGATCGATCCGGCCCCACAGGGCAGGGCCGAGGACGCCAGAGGCGAATGATGGCTGAATGCGAGCGGCTGGCATCAGTATCCCCTAACCTGCAACTGCATGGGGTAGAATGTCTGTTCCGTCGCGGGACGGCTGTTGAAATCCGCGACCATCGCGTGATCCAGCAGTTCCCCCGCCTCGCGCTTGGCGCCGGTTACCTTGGCCGCATCGCGGGTTATCGGCATCGCAATGGCGGCAGCGAGATGGGCGGCGAGCGCGTCCGCGAAACCGGAGGTGAATATCGTCGGGTCTGTGACGTCGCGGGTGTATTCGATCACCGCGCCGGCCACGTCTGAATAGATCGAATCCGCCGTCATCTCGCGCATAGTATCGGGCGTCTGGCCGAGTTGCATTGCCATGCGCGCCGCAGTGGGGTCGTTCACCCAGCGGACAGCAACCATGTGGCCCGGCCGGGCATAGCGATGTGACCAGGCGCCGGCACGGTCGTTCAGCGTCTCCTCGACCAGCAATTCGCGACGTGAGGCAAAGACCCATGGCCAGCGCTCCAGCAGCGATCGGCGAATCCGGTCATAGTGCAGCTTACATTGCTCTGCCTCTGGCGAGTTTTCCTCGAATGCCGTGATGGTTCGGGACCCCAGATAGGTGGTCAGCGCGACGTTGCAGATGGCAATGGCAGATTGCATGCGGGGGCTCCAGTTATCGCGGGTCGATCCACAGCCCCATCGCTTGGAGGGCGATGACAGCGGCGGCATAGTTCACGGCAAAGATGATGAGCATGGCGAACTCCAGGAAAGGCCCAGCCCCGTGACAGGGCCGGGCAGACGATCAGTCGGCGTTCAGCTTCTCGGTGATGCGCTCGATCAGCGTCTCGCGCTTCGCCGCGTGGTGAGGCTTCTCGCCCATGACCACCTCGTAATGGGCGCGCAGTTCGTCGTCGGACATCTCTGCCATGTCCTTCGCGCCGCCGGTCGGGGTGGCTTCGGGGGCCTGCCCCGTTGCCTCGCGCACCTCGGCCGGGGTGGCCTCGCGCATCCAGCGTTCCGAGAACAGACCCGCCTCAATTTGAAACGGGCCGTCCGCAGATTCGTGCCAGAGCCGGTCGGGCGTCTGCCCGCGCAGCTTGGCCACCACCCAGATCATGCCGTCAGCCATTGGTCTGGAGCCCCGCCGCGATGCCGGCGGTGATCTTGCCGGCGGTCGGAGTGCCCGCCACTACATAGTTCAGCCGCATGAAACGCTGATCTGCGCCGAACGGGATGACCGGGACCGGGAACTTGAAGCCGGCCTTGAGCTGCGCAACGGGCACAGCCGGCGAAGCCGCCACAACCTTCGCGCTGGCGAAGCTGTTGGCCGCCGCGACCTGCACCTGCACCGTGACGCTGGTGCCGTCCGCGAAGTCCTCGACCACTTGAACCAGCAGCGGAATATCGTAACCGCCGCCGATGTCGCGGGTCAGCTTGACCGGAGACAGCACCGGCTGCGCAGTGTCGCCCAGATCGATGTGGTTCGTCGAGACGGCCGTGGCGGTCAGGGCCTGCGCGTCCGAGAACAGGTTTTGTGCGTCGAGATGCATGGCATCCTCCTGTCGAAATGATGGTGACGCCCGGCCCTGAGCGGACCGGGCCTGTTCTTAGCTCGGGAAGGTGATTGCCGCTTCGGCGTTGCTGATCGCGTCCAGTCGGCGCACCGGCATGTCGCCCCACATGGTGACACGCTCGCCCGCGACTTCCTCAACACGCAGCTGGACGTTCTTCTTGTTCAGCGCCTGCTTGCGCAGGAACTTTGCCACGGTGCGGCCGACATAGATGACGGTCTTGCCCTCGACGAGGTTGCCCTTGCTGTCGATGCCCACGCGGCTGGCCGTGTCGATGATTTCCTCGGCGTCAATCATCAGGTCCAGCAGGTCCGCACCGGTGGCGGCGTCTTTGGTCAGCGCCGACACGTCGATGTTGCAGATCCGGGCGTTGCCGCGCCAGTCGCCCACCGACAGGCCCATGTCCCATTTCAGGTGGTCGACCAGAGCGCGGAACTTGCCGCTGCCATCCTGCGCGTCCCAAAGCTGCGCGCCCATATCCTTGTGGGACAGGCCGGCCGCCGAACCCTTGGGATACAGCAGCGTGGTGGCGCGCGGCCCCCAGGTTACAAACCAGATCGAGGTATTGTCCGATCCGTTGCCGCCCGCGTTGATGAGCTGGCGGCCAGAGGCGACAGCAGGGTCATCATAGCGAACGTCCAGCCCCATGAACCCGTCGGGCGTGACCGCCGTGGAGCCGTAGATCATGTTGCGGGACATGAACTGGTTGAAGCCCTCGATCAGGCCCGACATCTCGGAGGCACGGAATGCCGCCTCGTTGCCGTTCAGCTTGGCCAGCGCCTCGTCCACGACCGAGAACTCCTCGACCATGCCGGTAGTGTCCACGACCTTGGCGGTGGTGGTCTTGCCCTGCTTGACGCCCGCGTTATAGCGGCGGAACGCCGGTTCCGGGATGCCCGTGCGGATGACGTGCTGGTGTTTGGTGCCGTCGTTGCACTCGGTGAACACCGCATCCTTGAGAATGGGGTTCGACTTCTCGGCAAGCTCGATGATGTTGGAGATCTTGCCGTCCGGGTCCGTGCGCGACAGGATATCGACAAGGCCCGGATTCTTAACGTTCAGCTCGGCCATGGGTTAGTCCTTTCCGTTGCCGTTGCCGTAAAGTGCGGCAGCGAAATTGCGCCGCGTCGAAGAACCTTCCTGTCCGGTGACCACAGTGGTGTCGCCCACCATCTGCCCCACCTTCCAGAAGGCACGCACAACGTCCGGGTGGCTTCCCAAGCCGGAATCGTCGAGCAATTGGCGAAGTTCGGGCGAGCCGACCGCCTCAAGGCCCTTCACGGCCGTGGCGACGTTGGCGTCGTATTTCTCGCCCCCGAACTCGGCATCCTTGCGTAGGTCGCCGGCCCACGTTTCAAGCTGCGCATTGCGATGCTCGATCATTGCCTGCTGTCCCTCGCCCACCAGCCGCGCCTGCCGGTTCGCCGCCTCGGTCAGCGCCTCGCGCGCCGTGGCGGCCGGATTGGCCTTGAGCCACGAATCCATGTCGCCGGCGAACTTGTCGAAATCGGCCTGGTATGCCTCGGCCCCTTCTGGGGCGGCGAGCGCGAAGGCTTCCGGATCCGCGCCCTCTGCCGCTGCGTTGGCGTCGGTCGCATTAGCTTCGGCGGTTTCCGCAGTTGCCGCCGCGTCGGTCACATCGGTATTGGCCGCTTCGGTGGTGGCCGCCGCGGTGGCTTCGGTGGTATCGGTCGAGGCATTGGCTTCCTCACTCATCAGCTTGTTCCCTTTCGGCTTGCTGTTCTGCGGCGAGCTGGATGCGATCCATCAGCTCGGCGTGTTCGGTCTGCATGGCGGCAAAGGTGCCCACGTCATGCGGGAAGATGCGTTCGTTCAGGATCATCAGCCCGACCTCGCGCTGACCCGCGCGCCAGCCGTCCATCTCGTTGCCGTGATGGGTCTGGGCAAACGGGTAGCAGCGTTCGAGGATCGACCAGATAACCAGACGGCCCTCGCGGGTCCGCAGCACGGTATCCCATGCTTGCCGGACCTCCAGCGCCCGGCGCTCTGCCATGATTTCGGCAAGGCGTTCCGTCATAGCGCCGCCCCCCGTTGCAGGGCGTCGATGCCGTTCAGGTTGGCCTCGCTCAGCAATTTTGCCGCCCCGGCCATCGGTTCGGCCGCTGCCATTGCCTGCTCCTGCGCCGCTGCCCGCGCCCTGGCCTCGCGAACCTCGCGCAGCTCATCAGGCGACAGCAGAATGCCGGGCGGGCCGCCGACCTGATCCGCGAATTCGCGCATCATCTGCTCACCGTCGAGCATGTCCACGACCTCGGGCTTGATCTGCGCCAGCGTGCCGGCAAATCCGATGGTGCGCTCGATCGCACCGACCCCGATGGCCTTCTGCGCCTGAGCCAGCAGCGAGATGTATTCCACCTTGATCGGCTGCCCCACGATGCCGTCGGGGGCCTCGGGCAGAATGTCGGCATCCTGCATATAGGCGAAGGTTGCCTCGATCAGCGGCTGCAGCAGCTCATGGTCCAGGCTTTCCAGCACCGGCCCCAGAGCCATAAGCTTTTCCTCGTGGCGTTCGGCAATCTCGCGGGCGGTGATCTGGCTGCGCCCATCCAGCGCTAGCGCAGTCATCTGGAACAGGTCCTTGTAGAACGCGACTTCGACGCGGCGCTGCGTCTCCTGAATGTCCAGCAGCAGCCCCTTAATATCGGGCTTCACCTCGTAGGCCGGCTTGATCCCACCGGTCGAAAGATCGGTCGCCGCCATTGCCGTGAACCCGCCGGGCACGTTCTTGAAGAACATACCGCCCTGCACTGCGCCGCCGATCATCGGCGGGTTGTGCATCTTCTGGATGGCGATGGCTTTCTGCTCTTGCGACACTTGCAGCGAGCGCGCGTCCCCGAGGGCGATCATGCCGGGCGACGATGCAGACCACGCCTCGCCCTCGACCTGTTCCCAGCGGGGCGCCAGCAGAGGCTTCACCTGATGTCCACCGATCTGGAGGAACTGCCCGCTGGGGGCATCTTTCTCCCAATAGATCGAGGCCCACGGACGGCCACCGGCCTGCATGGCCTTGGGGTCCCCGTCTGCCCGCTTGTCGATCATGTGGCAGATGGTGAAAGTCTGGTAATAATCGCTGGTGTCCCACGCGTGGCGAACCGATTGGGACACAGCATCAAGACCCCAGGTCTCGACAATGCCTCGCACCGGCATCTTGATCTCGCGAGACAACGCGGTCACCCGGCCATTGCCATCCTCGCCCAGCCGGAACCGGCCGACTTGCAGGCTGTGGCCGCGCAGAACATCCTCGAAATCCGGGACGACAAGATTTGCCGCCGTGCCGTAGAGCCCCAGATCGCCATAGGTGCTGTCGAGCATGCGGTAGATGTTCGACCCGCGCATGACCTCATACATCCGGCGCTGGACCTCGTGCAGCCAGTCCTTAACCTCGAATTCGGCCTCATTCTCGGACGAGCCCCGCAGGCCCAGCCGGAACCACGGCCGTGACGGCGAGGTGACGCCCGACATCAGCCCGGCGCGCAGCGTGCGCAGCGCCATCTGGGCGGTGTTGTCGAGGATCCGCTTGTTGATCGAGGAATCGCTGCGTCGCTCATTCGCCTCGAACCGGCCGCGCGTCGGCTGGATCGCATCCCGCAATTCACGGAAATGCGCCTGCCAATACTCATACTCCTGGTCCATCGCCCCGCGGCGATAGTCCAGAGTCTTACGCAGTTGCTGGTTGAGAACGGGGGCCATGAGGATCAGCCGCCCAAGATCGTTTTCTTGCCATCAGGGGCGTAAGCCTGCCCGGCAGTGTCGGTAAGGATGGTGCCCTGCCGGCCTGACTTCGACCGGGGGCGCGACGCTGTGTTGAACACCGGTGCCTTGCTGGCCTGGTATTGCGTCGGCTCGGGAATGTCCGGGGCGTTGCACATGATGACCTCGTGATTGCTTCGAGGGCATCATGCGAGGCGCGGTGCGGGTGATATATGTTGGCCTGTCATGGAGGGAAAATCCCGCCGGGGTGCCGGGGCCGCTGCCTCCGAAAATATGCTATGCTGTTCCCGGCTCACGCGAGCCTCGGCCCCCTCTGCGCGCGCTCAGGGGGTATAGGTGGCACCGTCTGGCAGGCACCACGGTGACCACGCGCCGCCAGAATTATTATCGTGGCGCGTCACTGTCACAGGCGCCCCATTAAAATAGTAGCGCGTTGCACGCTGAACCGTGACGGTAGCAGTTGCTCGCACTATTTTGACCACCCAAGCGCCCAAAGTGTCAGGAGCGCCAACTGTCGATGCTGACGCAGACACTGTGCGATGGACCAACTTGACCGCGTCAAGGTCCGAAACTGCGGTCGGAATGGCCGTGCCCGTCTCGTTACCATAACCAGCCAGCATCACTTTGCCCGCGCTGAAATCAGCACTGTTGCCGACCGCGCCCGCTCCGGTCAAAGTCCCCTCAAGGACCAGATCATCAAGATAGGTTGGAAAATCTGCACCATCCGGGGTTTGCTGCGATGTGCGATAGCTGTTGTAAGCCCTGATCTGAGATGGCAGGCCGGCATAGCCGTAACGAGCCGGAACCTGAGAAGCGATGCGGGGCACGTTGCGAGACGCGCCGTAATAGAACCGACCTACAGTCGGGCTGGGTTGCAGATCGTTAAACAGGCTGGCGGTATGGGTGCAGTCGGGAAAGCCTACCTCATCGCCGGTGAACTCGACGCGGATACGGCCGCCACAGAAATACTGCTTCCCGAAGCGCGGGCTGTAGCCAGAGTGCGCGACCACTGTGTCTACCAGGTGGATGTTATTCGCACGGTCCCATAGGATGCCCGCGAAGTTGCCCGCAAAATTATTGTTCTCGGTCGCGCAGCCATGGAATTTCGACCCGGGGGCAAAGTCCAGAGATGTGCTGGCCGTGATGACCGCCGATACAGCGCCACCGGCTGCCGAATATCCCCCCTCCTCAACCCGAAGATTGTCAAATGTCACGTCGTCATTAAGGCCCAGCCCGGCAACAGCGCCTTGAGCCGTGCGCCCGATATGCAGGCCCGACGAAAACACAACCGGAGCCTCGGTCGTCGTGACGCGGGCCGCATGGGATAGCGTGATCTGATCGCCGCTATGGGCGGTGATGATCGCCGTGATGCTGCCATATTGCGCGTCGATACCTTGCTGCCCGGCGCGCCCAATCGTGACATAGCGACCGGTCAGATCGTCGGTGATGGCAGCCGTCAAAGTTGCTATGTTGCTGCCCGCCGTGGTGGCGCAGCGCACCGCCTCGAAGGATGCGGTAGCGGACACCACGTCAGTATCCGGCGCGCTGTCCAGCGTGATCTGGGTCGGGCCGTCCACACTGACGATCTGCGCCGCATTGACCAGACGCAGGACACCGTTACTCGGGCCAGCCCCTGCGAGGAAAAACCACCGCCCTTCATGGCTGGCATCGAAGGTAGCGGCGGTCGCCGTGACAACCGCTCCGACGTTGGAAAACCGCGTTGCCGGCGCAATGAAACCAGCCCCACCCGCGTCGGTCGGCTGATAGCCACAGGCCGAAACCTCAAGCTGCCCAACTGTCGAATTGAACAGGTTTTCAGTCATGAAGCCGATGTTTCGAA
The DNA here is from genome assembly GCF_016919705.1 of Paracoccus methylovorus. Lineage (NCBI taxonomy): Bacteria > Pseudomonadati > Pseudomonadota > Alphaproteobacteria > Rhodobacterales > Paracoccaceae > Paracoccus > Paracoccus methylovorus. Next base: position 823,615 of record NZ_CP070371.1, on the reverse strand, counting down.
AGCGACGGATAAATACCTTGTCGATATTTGCCACATTGCAAGACTGCGTTTTGAACGCGACAGGATCGGTGGCGATATCGTTTGCACCGTCTAAGTAGATGCGCCCGATAATCTGTGGCGAGAATAGGCGCGGCGACGATTGCTCCCAACGGAATAGGGCGGTCGGAACTGGATAGGTAATACCCTGAGCCGCATAGAAACCGGAGGCGCGGACCCGAGCACGGGCCAGCCAGTTCTTACAGGAAAATCTAACACCATTGCCGTTGAAGTTGATCCGATTTTCCTCTTGCGCAAACCCCATTCCCCACAGCGCGTCCGCGAAGTCCTCGCTGAACATTTCGTCATTCATGGCCAACGTGACGCACGGATAAATCAGATCGGCGGTCCTTCCGCTACCCGCCGACCACCATGCAATCATGTCGTCGTGGAATTGCTGGACAGCAGCAGTCACGCGGGCCTCATTCTGACCGGATGTATCACCAGCCAGCGCGGCAGTCATATCGTCGGGATGCAGGTAATCGACCAGGTGCCAGACGGCAAAATCCCGACGCGCTTGCACCTCCTGCGCCTGCGTTGCCTTGGCGTCGGCGGCGGTGGCGGTTACCTTCGCGGAGGCCGCGGCCACCTTCACCGCCGCGGAATCGAGCGTGGCGAACTCGGGCACAACCTTGAGCAGCGTGACAGACACCGCAACGCCGTTGCCCCGGGCCCAGACGATCTCCGCGCCCCTGACTGGCCACATCATCGAACCATTGAGCGCATGCCCATTTGCCACATCGCCACGGGGCGGTTCGCCATCGGCAATGGCAAGCTGCACGGCGCCGTAGGCGTCGATCAGGGCCATCGCCTCGCGGCCCTTGGCTTCAGCTATCTTCTGCCAGCCTGCGGACAGGGTGATGCGTTGGGTTGCGCTGGCCATCAGGTCACCGTGAGGTTGGTGGAGGTTGCGGCGCTGGCCCAAAGGTGCTGGGCGGCGACGAGCGGCAGATCCGCGGTGCCGTCGATCCGGTGGCCAGTGAGCGGCGCTATGGTCGGGGGGATGGACTTGGACCCAACGGTCACGGCGAGGTTGAACGGCCCCGCGCCCTCGATCTTGACGACCTGACCGTCAGCCCGCCCGCTGGCGATCCGCGTCCAGGAGTTGCTGACTGTGAAATTCTGCGTGGTAGCCATGGCCTGCCCGTCGTGGTTCGAGGGCAGGATAGGAACGCAGCGAAATCCGATATATGTTGGCCGAAGGGCGCGCAGCCCCTACTCGGTAAGCGGAATGTGCCGTATCCGCGTTACCCCTTGTGTAGCGTTCACCTTCGGCTCGATATCGTCATGGAGGGTTCTGCAAACGCCCCAGAGCGCCTTGTTTGTAGCACGCGTGTAGTATCCCGCAGAAATGTAACGAGCCGAGATGTAATTGCTGTCGACCAGGCGACAAACCTCGCGCGTTTCCTCGTCGTCCGGCAGACCTCGGCCAACAGATGCCTCATATAACCGAACAAGCTTGTGCCCGATGCTCCTTAGGTCGAGTACGCTCGATCCAGAGAACCGCAAAAATGCTTTCAGATATAGCTCAATAGCGTGATAATAGAGATATTGAACCGGGCTGTCTGGGTGCGAGACTTCCCGTCTGATTTTATCAAGCTCTACGGCCGAAACCCAATAGGTATGCGCAAAGTTGAAAAGCCCAAATGCGCTCGTTCTGTCGTCGGCACCCACTATTTAAATCTCCACGTTGTTCTGCCCAAGTATCTGACCCAGAAGGGATGATGGGAGAAATACCATTTACCAGACCGGGTGCCACTCACTTTGCGCCTGCGCTTCCTGCTGGCGCCGGATCGAGCGGGCGACGACGGGATAGGCGAAGGTCAGGGCCAGCGCATCGGCCTCATCCGGGCTGGAGACGCCGCGCTTCTTCATGTCAGATTTCTTTTCGATCTCAATCGCGTTGTTCACGTCGAAGCCGTAGAGCGGCCCTGTCAGGTCCATCTCCAGATCGCGGCTGTCTGGGATGCAGCCGCCCTCACGCAGCCACTCGCGCATGGTAGCCCACATCTGCGCGCGCTTGTTTCGGCACTTGGGCACGCCCTCAATTGCGCGATCCGCCTTGCCGCCGAAGTTCACGCCGATCACCGAATAGCCCATCTGCCGGCACCGATCGACCACACCACCGCCTACTCCACCCTCGTCGATGAACACCCCATCAGGCTTGAGCCGGTCGATCTCGGCCATCACGCGGGCTGCCACCTGCATGGTGTCGGCACCCTTGAGGATGATTGGCGGCATGGTCTTGGCGTCCCTGCCCCGCCGCGCCCAGATCACGGTGCGGTCGTCGCCGAAGCGCGCGACGTCCACGCCCAACACCAGCTCGTCGCCTATGGTCGGGTTCGGCTCGCGGGCCATTGCCTCACGCACCAGACCGCCGCCGATGAACTGCATGTCGGATTCGGCCTCGTAATCGCCTTCCCAGATGTGGCGATAGCGCGCCTCGTCGCCGGCGAGGTCGAGGAGCCGTTCCTTTTCCAGCTCCGCCCCGCGCATGGGGTTGTCGCGCCAGTTGGCCTCGACCACGATGCGCTCTGGCTCGAACCGCCGGTCTTGCCGCAGCATCACGTCAACCGGATCGCCGCGCAGTCGCGGGTTCCATGAAAACCACAACTCTGAGCCCGGCTTTCGGATTGTCGGGCGCAGCAGGTCGAGCGAACGCTGCGTTGCGGTCTGGGCCTCCTCCCACCAAGCAATGTCGAAGCCCTCAAGCGATTTGATGTTGTCCGCGTTCATGTCGTTCATGCCGCGGAAGATCATCACGCCACCACCGGGGCACTTGATGTGGCTGTCGGATGGCACCGGCGTGAACAAGCCGCCAACTTCCAGCCGCCGCGCCGTGTCCTCGATCAGTTTGAAAACCGAATCCTTGAGGGTCGCCTGGACCTCGCGCAGACAGGCCGAGTTCAGACCCGGCTCCATCGCATGGCGGAAAACCAGATGCTGCCCCCGGTCCCAAGACTTGGCGCTACCACGCCCGCCATGCGCGCCCTTGTAGCGCGCGCTCTGCGTCCAGAGCGGCTCGAAAACCGCTGGCGTGTCCGGCTTGAGGATCATTCTTCACCCTTCGGGGCGGTGCGGAACGTGACCTGAGCGCCCTCGATCACCACGCCCACCTTGCCGTCCAGCTCCAGCTTATCGCCGTATTTTTTCGGCTGGCGCTTGCCGGCTGTCCATTTCAGTGCATCGATAGCCGCGCGGGCTGCCTGAGGATCCAGCTTGCCGGCGAGAACCTTGTCCACGATGTCCCCGATTTTATCGGCGTCGGCGTCCGCTTGGGCTTCGCGCGCGCGCGCGTAGTCGGCCCTGAAATCTTCATCATCCCGAAGCCATCGAATGACAGTCGAATACCCCGGCATACCCTTCTTGCGCAGAACCTTGGCAAGGCTGTCGCCGCAGGCAATCGCTTCGCAAATCGCGTCCTTGTGCCCGGCGATGGTTTCCGCGTCTCTCTTGATCGGCATACTCACACGCCCCCGTCATGAAGCTTCGCAACCTCTCGCTGGCAGGCAGAACACATCCGCTTGCCGCGATCTATGCTGCTCGACACACCGCACCGCATGCAGCGCCGCACGGGCGCGAGGATGCGCCCGGCATCGGGCTTGAGGATGCCCGCGTCGCGCATCAGGCGGGCAGCGGCGAGTGAGCCATACTTGTTCGAGATGCGGGCGCGCAGGCTGTTGTGGGTCACACCGTGCCGCAGCGCCGCCTCGGCATAGGTGGCATCGGGCGTGGTAATGATCCACGCCTCGGCATCGTCGATTGGTCCAGTCTTGTAGGGGGGCGCCATGGTCAATTCGTCCTCATTCCGTCGGCTGGATGCCGGCGATGGTTTTGGCGGCAAGCGGATCGCGAACACCCATCTCTGCCATGATGGCCTTGGCGGCCTCGACGCTGACGCGCTCTTTCGGAGGCTCGACCGGCGTGGCCATAGCCGCGCGGACCTGATCCGCGTGACGCCTGCCCCAGCTTTCCTTGAGCATCTGGACGATGTGTCCGGGGTTGGGGCGCTTGCTCGGATGCTCGTTCCGCCACTTGCGCAGGGCGGCCAGCACGCTGTCCGGCTTCCACCCTTCCAGCGTGTCGCACCAGTCGCGCAGCACGGCGGCGCGCAGGGTTTCGGATTCGCTCGGCTGCCAATAGCCGTGCAGGATCACCTCGACGGCCTGGCCAATGGCGAGGCGATGCTCAGTCAACTCGTGCGGCTGCATAGAGGCGACGTTGCAGGGCGTCGTCGGCGGCAGCTTGGCGGCGGTCACGGGCAATTGCGCGGTCATGGGTCAAACCTCCTGTGGGCTGTGCGGGGATTTCGAGGGGCGGGGCGTTTTTTGCGGCGGCGAAAGCCTGCATGTGGCGGGTCAGGGTCCGGGGGCCATTGGCCGGTGTGCCGTGGGCCTTCGCGTTGCTCACGGCCACCTCGATCACCTCGGATGCGGTCAATCCGAGATCGGTGATCCATCGGCTGGCGATGATGTGAGCGTCGGCTGCGGCCCAGTATTTGGGCCACCCCCTGCCGTCGGGGTCGTTGAAGCCGAGGGCATCGGCCAACTGCGAAACGAGGGACGGGCCGGGACTGGGCGCGTCGGCCACGGCGGTCGCGCGCGTGCCCTCCTCCCCTCCCCTTCCCTTAGTCTCGGGTCTCGGGTCTCGGGTCTCGGGTATATCGGAACTGTTTTGATACCGTATCGATACAGTATCAAATTCATGCCCGAGGAAGTCATCCGGGAGATGCTTCTGTCGCTCTATATCACTGATTAGGAATGATTTTTCGTCACAATCCGGTAGGTCGTCCAGAATGCGAAGAGCACCCTTTGCATGCTTCGGGTTTGCGAATGGGCTATACTTTAAAAAGTCCACAATACGGATCAGCGAATGCTGTTTATCAAACCCAATGAGGTTGGCTTTCGATAGGGCTTCGATACCGTTTCGATACCGTATCGCTCCCTCTGGATCGACATCCCATCCGAGGTCGCTCATCGCGTATCCCGGCCGAAGAACATAGCACCCCAGCGAGTTCACATGAGGGCAGGTGTGCAGATAGAGATACAGCAGGCGCGCGTCGTCGTTCGGCAGGCCCGTGAACTTTTCACTGCCCCAGATGGAGCAGCTTATTTTGGCAAACTCACGCATTCCCGCCCCCGGTGTTGTCGATGGCCAAGCGCGGGGCGAGCGGCACCACCTCGGCGGGGGCGTTCCCGGTCTTAAGGCACAGCAGGTCGCCGGCCTCGTAGGCATCCGTGATACGCTCGATTGCGCGGTTTCCGGCAGCAGCCTGCTTTTCCGTCAGCCGCCCATAGCGCGCTGCGCTGGACAGCAAGGACGCGACGAAATGAAACTGCGGATCATCGGGGTTCATCACCGCGACCATCCAACGCAGCCAGTCGAACCACGCCTTGCTGCCATACGGCGGCTCTGGAACCTGATGCCGCGACAGGGTGAACTGGTTACACATCATCGCCTCCATGAATTTCAATCTCGACGATCACCGCACCGTCGCGGCACCGCTCACCCCGCACTGGGGCTTGCAGCCTGATCCGGCCGTCATCAATGCGCAGCACAGCCGCGAGGGCATCGCGGGCGCCCTTGTTCGCGGTCACCACGTTGTCGTCGTCCACGGTGACGACGCTGCTGGGCGGGCAATAAATCAGGGTCATGTGCAGCTCTGCATCGGCAGGTATGCGGGCCTTGTGCCAGCCGGCCTCGCGCGCCAGCGCATCAGCCAGCTTGCGCTGCGCCTTCACCTTGCGGGCGCGCTTGCTCCAGTTCAGCCGCGAGTTCGCGGATAGCTCCGAAGTTTTCGCCCATGGCAGGGTTACGCGGAGGATCATCAGATCAGGTCCTCCTGCATCAGGCTGTCGCCATCCTTGCGGTCCATAAACCGCATCTGCATCGGCACCTCGGGCCAATCCCGAATCCACACGAACCATGCGTTGCGCTGGGGCGGTGAGCCCTCGCCCGTGAAGTCGAGTTTCCAGCGCATCAGGTAGCAGTATGAGAACGGGTTAGCCTCCAGCAACGCACCCAACCCGTTGGCTCGCGCCGCCGGCCAGTCCCAGGACAGCAGCAACGCCAGATAATCCCAGCCTGGCATATCCAGCGTGTGCCGCAGCCAACGCCCGTGGCCGTCGCGTGCATTGATCTCGCAATATGGCGGATTGGTGATGATCGCCTTGCCCAGGCTGCGCAGACAGCTGTAAAAATCGGCCTGCCAGCTATCGGGGCATCCCCGGTCGATCAGGTCAGAGGCGCAGCAGGGAATTCCAACGCCGCGAATCTCGCGCACTAGCGCGCCATCGCCGCAGGCTGGTTCCCACACGCTGTCGCATGCCCGAATCCGGTCGCCATCACGGGCCAGCAGCCCGCGGATCGCCTCGGGCTGGCCGGTCGGGTAGAAATCTTCGGCACGGCGCGCGTCAGCACGGGCGGGGCGTTCTGCTACGGGCAGACTGCCAAACAACGCAGGCACGGGGACAGCGATACGCTTGGAGCGTATTGCGCGGAATAGCGGCTTGGCCGATGGTGCGGTCACTGCCTGACCTCCTCGATAAACCGAAACCCCGGCGCGTCGTCGCCCATGCGCAACCGCCCTGCGGTGACGCCCTCGGCATAGATGTCGAACACATGCTGGAAGGTCAGGCCGGAGACTTTGACGATCTCGCCAAACATCATCCGCCCGGAACGAACTGCGGCCATGAAGCGCCGCTTCTGATCTGTGGTGGCCTTCATCCGCGCAACCTCTTGGGCTTGCGCTTCCCGCCCCGGTAAATGATGCCGCCGGGCTCGATCACGGTGATAACCGTGTCCTTTGCCGGGGAAACCACGGCGTAAAACGTGCCTCGGCCGTCGACATGGAATCGATAGACCGGCGCGCCGGTGTAGCTGCGGCAGGTGAACCGCACGAGGTCAGTCAGATCCTCCGCGATGGCCTGCAAGATGGCACCTGCCAATGTATCGGCGCAGACATCAGGTGAAATTCTGGATGCGACACGCTGACGGAAATGCGGCGTCGCGCGCAGGTGGGCGGGGGCGGTCAGCGTCATTCTGCGGCCTCCATCATCTGCACCAGGTCAGTGCCGCCCCATTGCATGGCCATGGCCTGCGCGATGCCGGGATAGGTCCGGCTGCGCTCTTTCCAGCGATCCGGGCCGGGGGATGCCAGGTGGCAATCCGCTCTGGCGTCGGACGCCTGCATGTCACTGGTCGGGCGCAATGGCGGCAGGCCGCGCGTCCAGAAGCACGTGCGTTTCTTCGCAGGGTCCCCGAATTGCCAGGGCTGGACGGTAAAGTCGGGGCCGCGCCCGACGATGGCCCGCGCGTATTTGTGCATCACCGGGTTTTCGACCGCCACCATTGACGCATTGGCGTTGAGGCAGGCCATGAAGAACTCGGCGCCGGCGCGCATGTCGTCCCACAGATCCCGCTCGGCAAGCCAGCGCACGCCGCTGTTGCAAAGCCTGGTGCAGGGCGGATGCGCAATGACCAGATCCCACGGATCGCTCAGCAGTCGCAGCACATCGCCCTGGTAGTGCGGCCCCGGTGCCTCGGTCGGCAACAGGTCGCAGGACATGGCGTCGTGGCCCAGAGCCAGGAAGGCATCGCGGACGCGGCCGGAATATTCGCAAGCTATCAGCACCCGCATCACGCCCTCCCCGCATCGGTAACCGGAGGATCGGCCTCGGGACACTGCCGGGCGCGCAACGCGGCGCAGACCTCGCGCGTGAGACAGGCGCCAGTCAGGTTCCACTGCATCAAGTCGATCAACTCGGGCATGGTGAGCTTGCTGGTGCGGCTGCTCAGGTCGCGGCGCGCGACGATGGCCCGGAGTTCGTCACGCCACAGCATGTCGATAGCGCCAGACGGCGCGCAGGCCCGCCACTTCGCCCACCTGTCATGGATCTCGTGTCGCAGGTATTGCTCGGATCCGTGGACCTGCGGCAGATCGAAGCCCCAGACCATGCCGTAGCCCGCTGACTTGGGCGCGCTGACCCAAGTGCCGTAGTTCGGGGTCTCGGTCACCGTGAAGTGCTTGCCGTGCAGCGCGACAATGGGATGGTGCGCACAACCGTACATCGCCTCCAACTGGGCCGGAAGCCGATCCAGCTTGTCGCGGCTGCTCTTGATCTCGACGGCGGCGATGCGATCCGGGGTCACGGCCAGCACATCGATGCGCGTCGGGCCTTGGCACGCGCTCTGAATCTCGTGGATGATCCGTGCCGCCGGCATCAACTCGCGCAAGCGGGCGACGACGGGCTCGCGGATCTCGGCCTCGGCCGGGGAACGATACGCTGGCATTACACCGCCCTCCCCGCATCGAGCAGCGCCAGCAGGGCGCAAATGGTTACGAATTGCGACTCGCTCATCACGCCGCCGCCTCCAGCAGCGCCAGCGCCCGATCCATGGAGATGTTGAGCGCGTCGGATATATCGGCCAGCGAATAACCCTGCCGCTTCAACATGCCGATCATCTCTTGCCGCGCCCGGTCGGCGGGCTTGAGCCGCGTTACCTTCGGGGCATCGGGTTGAGCGCTGGACAACTGGTCCACCCTGACGACCATCGCGCCGGGATACGGGAGCAGGGCGCGTTCCATCGCCGCGCGCTTGTCGGCGGCACGAATCACATGGCTGACGGTGCCGGCTTCGGTCTCGACCGTGATCTGGAATTTCGGAAGGCTCATTGGGATTTCCTTTCCCGGCGCTCGATCTCCTCAGTCAAAAACTTTTGCAGGGAGGTCAGGCGCGCGGCGCCGAAGTGGGGCAGGAAAGCCAGCCCCACAAAAATCATGATCATCCCTGTCACCAGGGTCTTGAGCATCGAGAGCGCGAGGATCATCCCCTGCCCTCCATGAAATCCATGAACCGGCGCCCGGCCAGCGCGACCACATCGCCCGATGGGCGGTTCGCGCCGTTCCACCAGTTCAGTGCTGTCTGGAAGGTCACGCCGAACGCGACCGATACCTCTTCGGGATTGCGGTAGTTCGCCCGGATGAAGTCCGACCAGAACGTGGCGAAGCGCGCGCGAAATGTGCGCGGTTCAAAAACTTTGGGAAAAGACATTTGAGTTGATCCTGTGCTGTTGTTCACCTGTGCAGAGCGAACAAGACGAGCATTTTGATCAGAGGGGGCGGCGTTCATCGCGTCGCCCCCTCGGGGGTTTTCGTGACCGGAATGAAGCTGAACAGATGTTCCGGGCAATCGATTCCCGCTTGGTCGCACAGCTCTTTCACAGCGAAGAACCAGCGCGCCGGAAACCGGTTATCGACGGCGGCATTGCTTACGGCGGTCGCGCCAACTCTGACGGCTGCCGCAATGTTCGCGCGGCCAACCTTGTCGCAGATGCTGGAGGCGGTAGGGGTGGCGTTCTTATCCATGCCACCACATTAGTTCAGATTATCTGGACTTTCAATGTTCAGATCGTCGTTGGTTCAATTTTTCTGAATTGCAGAGAATACTCGCGCCATGGACATTGAAACCAAAGCAAAACTCGCCCGCCTTAATGATATGGGCTTGGAGGCAACCGCGATCCGCCTGCGGGCAGCATTCGTTGCCTCTGGTCTGCAACAGCAGAAGGACCTGGCGAGCGCAGCGGGCATTTCAAAAACTGTCCTAAGCAACGCGATGGCCGGCTCAACCTACCCAAATCGCGACCTCATGAAATACCTCTTCCGGGCTCACCGGATCGACTTCCAGTTCATGATGAACGGCGATTTCGCTCAGCTTCCGGGCGACGTTCAGGATCGGCTCTTCCCCGCACTCGAAGCCGCAACCAGTGAATGGGATCGAAAAGAAAGTTCAAGCTGACACCGAAGGAGCGAGCTATCCGCGCCACCATGAACATCACCTTCGACATGCCTACCCCCGATTCCTCTCTCCACGCGAGAACATTAGGCGAACATTCGCCCATACGGCGACCTGACGAAAAGGACAGGTGAAACGTGATAAGATCATTTTTGGCTATTGCGGGCGCGGCCTTGGCGATTGGCGCCGCATTGGCTTTTACCAGTGTTGAAGATCCGTTCTATGGCAGCGATACCGAAAGCGTCTGGATTGCATTCCTGCTGTTCCTCGTTGGGACGGCAATTTCGCTCTGGGCTGCACGCCCAGCACTTCATGGATGCAGTAAACTACTCGCGGCATGGACCGACATGAAACGCGCCGAAATTCAGGCCCGCCACGGCTCCTTGACCGCTCAAGGGCGAGAAAGGGACAACCCATGACCCCCGCTGACCGCGTAGCCGCGCTCAAGGCCGAATTGGCCGAGACGCAGGACGCCGGGGCCGCGCTGGTGGTGCTGACGATCCAGTCCATGGGCGCAACGCCGGAGCAGATGGCGCGGATTGCGGATGAGTATCAGGGCATCGCGGACGGGCGGCAGCGCAGCCGGATCACGGGCGTCATCGCGCGGAAGGTAGCAGAGAAGCTGCGGAAGGTGAGTGAGGGGTGAGGGAATGAGTGATATTGCTGCCGGTGCGTTTTCATACGATGGCATTTTGGCCGCGCAACACCGCTTGCCTGCCCGGCATCTTGGCCCCGCACTGGTTGGCTTAGATGCAATCGTTTCTTCACTTTTCGCGGCGCTGGAGACTGGAGTCGTCCAGCTTAAAAAACCGCGTGAAACCACTTTAGTTCTGACTGTTGGTGAACCTCGAGCGGGCAGTTACGAACTGACTTGGATTGCTCAAGTCGCCCCCAGCTTGTTGCCGCTATGGCCTCACTTTTCGGACGCTATCCAAGCCAATCTTGTAGAACACTTTGTGAACTATGTTATGCTTTGGTTCGGCGGCAGACGGCGAGAAGCAGACCTCCTGATGGACAAGATGATTGATCTTCTGGCGGCCGAGCGCGTGCGGGACCATGATGACAGGCAGCGCGAGCGCGAAGCAATATACGCTGATCGTCAACGAGAGCGTGAAAGCATCCGCGCGCTGCTGCACCAGCAAGCCTTAGCGTTGCATGGAGCCGCAAAGTTCGCGGTTACTCCGGTGGGGAGATCCGCCTCATCGTTCTCAACATCATCAGGTTACGGCGATGCAACGCAGGTTGATGAAGCAACAGCAGATGCGATCCGAGCTAAAGAAGAACTTGAGGTCAGCGACCTCCTAGAAATGACATTTCGCGTTGAAGGTCTGCGGGATCAACGACGGACAATGTTCGTGTATGACCCCGAAGATGATGGCCGGGTCTTCCCTGTTGTCATCGCTGACCCCGCTTTCGACCAACCCGGGAACAATTACAAGCGCGCCTATGCCGAGGGCTTAACGATTACATTGACGGGCAAGACCACCAGGGCGGTTGATGGCCCCATAAAAACCTTCCACGCAATAAGCGCTAGGCTGGCTCAACAGTCGCAAGCGTAGTTTCGGCACCGTCTCCCCCACCTTCTTGTTTCCCACCCCAGCCCCGCCCCGCGCGGGGCTTTTCCATGCGCCGAAGCCTGGCGCTGGCAGGGGCAGGATAGCACGGGCGAATCGCACCAGTCCAATTAATCTGAACTTTCTATTTGACAGTCCATTTTATCTGAACTATCTTCATCTCACGGCTACGAAGAGGCAACCCGCCGATCTGGCCCCCGCAGATGAGGAACCCACCCATGAAATTACACCTCGCCCTTGCAGCCCTGCCGCTTGTCGCGGCTTGCGCGCAATCCCCGTCATCCATCCAGCCGGTGAGCTACGGCAATGCGTTCGCCGCGGTCTCCTGCAATCAGGCCCGTGCCGATCTGACCGCCGAGCGCCAGACGCTGGCCGCGCTGGAAAGCAAGCAGAAGGGCGCCGTTGCCGGCGATGCCATCGGGGTTTTCCTGCTCGGCATCCCCGTCTCCTCACTGACCGGCGGTGACGTGGCCGGCCACATCGCGGCCAGCAAGGGCAAGGTGCTTTCTCTGGAAGCCCGCCTCGCCACCTGCGCCAGCTAAGGAGCCAGAGCGATGAAGGGCCTGAATCTTGAGAACTGCGCCGTCTGGGGCTCGATCTTCGCCCTGGTCATCGCCTTCTGGGTCTTGGTCGCCGTCTTTGGCGTCCCGTTCGCCAAGCACCTCGTCCAGACCGCGACGCAACGCCCCGCCGCCTGTGCCGGCCTCAACGGCTGGGACTGCGTGGCGATGGTGGAGGACCGCTGATGGCCTTCCAGTTCGCGCCTTACCACATCCCCCCGCATGACGGCAGCGAGGATATCTCGGACATATGGACCGAGGAAACCGACCCCGAGAATGAGCGTGGCGAGTGCTGCGAAGCGTTCTTCGACGACGAGGTGAGCGGCATCGGCTGCCACTGCGCCCTGATCGCGATCCGCGTCACCGGCGGCATGGGGGATGACCTCTGGTCGCTCAACCTGCCACGGGACATCGCGCTCAAACTGCTGAACCCCATGACCGTCACGCGGCTGGAGCGCCTTCGCGCCGACCGCCTCGACGAAGAATAGCCCGAACCGGCCGGCGCCTCCCCTCCTCCCAAGCCGGCCGCCCTGCCCCTGCGGCGATCCTCCTCCCAGCCGCAGGGGCGACAGTTTAGAAAGGTGTTTGTGATGATCCGACAGCCCACCAGCAAGGCCGCCCAGTATGATTTCTGGCGTCGCACGGTGGCCGGTGAGCGTGTCCCGCGCTTCGAAGACGGGCCGGAGCCGGGTTTTTACAAGCGCCGCATGGTGCGCGGCGGGCCGTTCGTGCCCGTGGAAATCTGGCTGGTGCAGGAAATCGACCCCATTACGGGCGAGTTGACCGCCGACGAACGGTTCGAGGCGATCTGCAATGGGCAGCTTTGCGACCCTATGGCGGTCTGGACCTACTGCCGGGCGATTTCAGCCGAAGAATACGACGCCCTGACCGGAGTCCGCGAACGCATCCCCGATATGGCCGTGATCGAAGCGGCCTTGGACCTTGGCCGAATGGCCGCAATCCGACCCTAGAAGGACTTGGAAAATGAACGACATGAGCGTGTCGGGCTTGGGGCATAACAACCCCCCGCCCTACGACCCGGAAACGACGGCGGCCCTTGAGGCCCGCGTGCGCGAACTGGCCGATGCCGGCAAAGCTTGGCTAGAGCTAAAGCGGATCACCGACGAAGAGCAGGCCGGCAAACTGAACGATTTCACCGGCCAATGCCGCGCCGCATATAAAGAGATCGAAGACGCTCGCAAAGCGGCCAAGGAACCGCACCTTGAGGCTGGCCGTCTCGTGGATACCAAGTTCAAGACCCTGACCGGGCCGCTTGAGACGCTGGGCGCATCGCTCAAGAAGATGCTGAGCGAATATGCAGCCGAAAAACAGCGCAAGCTGGACGAGCAGAAGCGACTGGAGCGTGAGGAAGCCGACCGGAAAGCGGTTGAGGCCGAACGCCTGCGCAAAGAGGCCGAGGCGAGCAACGATGTGATCGCCAAGGCAGAAGCAGCGGCAGCGGCCGAGGCGGCCGAGAAGGCCCAGAAGCAGGCCAACAAGGAAACTCGCGCCAGAATCGCCAGTGGCACTGGTGGCGGCAGAACGATGTCCACACGCATCACCTATCGCGCCAGCATCGGCGACGACAGCGCTGCCCGCCGCGCGTTCAGTTTCCTGCTGTTCGATGCTGATGGCCGCGCCGCGCTGATCGCGGAAATGGAACGCCTCTGCACTGCGGCGCGGCGGCGCAAGGACGGCCCGACCGAAATTCCGGGCGTCAACTGGATCGAAGAAAGGACCGTTTCCTGATGAGCAGCCACACCCCCGCAATCCGCCCCTCGTCCGCCGTCGGCGTGACCCCTGCCCCCACTCTGGCCCTCATGGACCCGGTGCAGTTCGAACAAATGCAGCGCGTCGGCAAGATGCTGGCGCTGTCGCCCCTGTTCCCGGCCCATCTGCGAACCGGCAGCGAGCCCGAACGGATCGCCAACGGTGTTCTGGTGATGAACATGGCCGTGCGTCTGCGCGAGGACCCTCTGACCGTCGCACAGAATATCTATTTTGTCGGCGGTCGTCCCGGCTGGAATACAACCTACATGATCGCCAAGGCAAACATGCACGGCGTGTTCAAGGACCCGATCGATTGGGAAGTGACCGGTAAAGGCGACAGCCTGTCGGCAACGGCATTCGCTGTCCTGGCTGGCACCGGCAAGCGCGTCCAGATGACCGCCGATATGGAGATGGCGAAAGCCGAAGGCTGGACGAAGAACGCGAAATACAAGTCGATCCCCGAGACGATGCTGCGCTATCGCAGCGCCGCCGCGCTGATCCGCATGTATTGCCCCGAGGTGATGATCGGCATCCCAGCCGGGATCGAGGTCGAAACCGAAATGCGCGACGTGACCCCAAGCCGGGCACAAGAAGTCGCGCGCAGCATCGAGGCCGAACCAGTCGATGTTTCCTCGGCCGAGATCGTGGACGCGGAAACCGGCGAGGTGCAACAAGCCGAAGAACAGCCCACCGAAGTGAAAGAGCCCGAAAAGACCACCGCGCCGCGCCGCAAGCAAACCCCGCGCACCGACAGCACACCTTATACTGAGGGCGGGCCGAAGGCCGGGGAACAGGCCGCAATGGATATGGGCGAGCCCGACCCAACAATTGCCATCCTTGCCGACAATATCGATGCGGCGATCAGCGCCGACCTGAGCGACGGGGCTGGGCTGGCCGATACGCTGGACATGTATTCCGCTCAGCTCGACCAGATCCGAGTTGTCGACCCCGCGAGACACGCCGAGATGATTGCCTCCTACGAAGCTTTCGCAGCCGAACACTAATCCCTGCCCGCGCCCTTCGTCGCTGAGGGCGTGGCAACTTCCCGGCTGGCCGGTTCGCCAGAGCCAGCCGGGCTTTTTCCAAAGGAGACAGCCATGTCAGACGATAACACCTATTCCGTCGCGGCCGACGAGTTGCGCCAGTTCGTGGAGCGCATCGAACACCTTGAAGGTGAAAAGAAAGACATCTCGGAGCAGATCAAAGAGGTCTATACCGAAAGCAAAGGCCGGGGTTACGACGGCAAGGCGCTGCGCGAAGTGGTCGCCCTGCGCAAGCGGGACAGGGATGAAGTAGCCGAGCAAGAGGCCATCGTGGACATGTATAAGTCCGCGCTGGGGATGGCGTGACCATGCCCGACACCCCTCACCAGCCCGACGGTGGGCCTGCGTTTACGTCAACACATGAACGAGCACCCTCATATACGGGCATGAGCTTGCGCGACTGGTTCGCCGGTCAGGCGCTGGCCGGCATCCTCGCCGGTCACTTCGCAGACACCATTCCACATGACGATATCAGCGGAGGCGGACAAGCGGCATATTTCGCCTACCAATACGCCGACGCCATGCTGGCCGCTCGGGAAGGCGGTGCGGCATGACCAGCATCTTAGAGAAAAACAGCGGGCCTGAATACCACAGCACCACGACGCTTAGGGCTATCCGCGCTGCGTCACCATGCGATGAAGGCTGGATCAAGCTTCTCAAGCATCTCGGCAAGACCAAGGCTGACGACGAGCCGCTGGATTTGCTGACCGTGCTCAACAGCAACGGACTGGATGATGCGCTGTGGGTGCTTAGCTACGGCGCGCCTGACTGCGAAAGGCTGGCCCGGCATTACCAAGCATGGTGCGTTGACCAGGTGCTGCCGATCTTCGAAGCCGAGTGCCCCAATGACAGCCGCGTTCGCGACCAGATCGCCATGCTTCGAAACGACGATGCCACTTATGAAGAGCGTGAAGCAGCACGGGCCGCAGCATGGTCCGCAGCACGGGCCGCAGCAGGGGACGCAGCATGGGCCGCAGCATGGTCCGCAGCATGGTCCGCAGCACGGGCCGCAGCACGGGCCGCAGCAGGGGACGCAGCAGGGGACGCAGCATGGGCCGCTCAAGGGCGCCAGTTGCGTAAGATGCTCACCCTCCACGTCCGCGAAGTCATCGACGGGGAGGATAACGCATGACCACCACCCCAACCGTGGCCGATCTGGTGGCCGTGAACCTGTTGCCCTGCCCGTTTTGCGGTGGCCCGATGGAAGATCGGGGATACGGCGCTGTCCACCTTGACCCTCAAAAATGCCCGATTGGTGATCTGGCCGTTGATATTGCCCGCTGGAACACCCGCGCCCTTTCGCCCGCCGCAACGGAGCCGGCAGGAGAGGCGGAGCCGGTGGGATGCGGGCTGCCGTGCGGTTACGACTGCAATGGGGCCTGTTTTGACCCGTCCCAGCCCAGCGAAGCAGTCGCGCAGGGGCCTGATGCTGTTCGTCACTCTTTTGACGGGGATGGTTGGCTATACTCTGACCATGGCAACGGAAGCGACTGGCTCAAGCGGGCAATGCTTTACCCTGATGCAGAACCCCTCTACGCAGCACCCCCATCCCCCGTGACGGTGGAAACGGAGGACCTGCATGACTTTGCAACGCACCGAGAAGCATGGCGTCACGCCCTCGAGCTATGCAAAGACAGGTCGTATGACATTGCCGACGTGACCTATTGGGAACACGAATTGCGGGCGTTTGATCGTGCCTTTATTGCCCTCCGCGCCCTAGCCGGGGAGAATCGTGATGACTGATACGAAAGCCCCCGAGCGGATTTGGGCCTTTGAGGACTACCCCAGCCGCCGCGCGGAACCCAGATCGGGCTGGTGGATTGATGAACAGTCCGAGTGCCCAGAAGGATCGCCGGGATACATCCGCGCCGACCTGCACGACGCCCTCGCCAAGCAGCGGGATAAGCTGGCGGCGGAAATCGAGCGGCTGACCGCACATGCGGAAAGCGGATGGGCGCAGTCTCGGTATTGGATGGACCGCTATCATGTAGCGGCGGACGAGCGCGATGCCGCCTTGGCCCGCGAGGCGGCGGTGATTGAGGTGGCAGGAAACACGGCTGCGGAACGCTGCGCAGCCTGTGGAGCGAGCGATATTAGCTCATTGGTTCGAGAGTATATCCGCCGCTTGACGCCGATCGACGCCCAAGCCGCGCTGGACAAGCTGATCGCGGATGCGCGGTCGGATGGGATCAAGGATACAATGGAACTCCTACGCAGACAGATTAATAGTATGCGCCTGAATGTGGGAGCTTGGTTAATATCAGATGTGCCAGAGGCTATTAATGACACTCTGGATGACATCCTCGCCCTTATCAACGAGCCGCAGGAGGGAGATAAATGAGCGATTGTCTGACCTCAATTAGAAAATCCGCCATCAGCCGGGTCGCGCTGCAAGAAGCTGTCAATCCTCACCAAGCCCGGCAGATCTCCCTCACACTTTTCGGCAAATACGAACCAATCTCCCGCGACAAGGTAGTTGCAATTCTGGGCGAGGAAGCTGCAGCCAAACTGGATGCAATTAGAGCTGCCATAGCCGAATTTCACGAGGCCACCCATGACTGACGACGCGAAGCTGAGAGAGCCGAAGGAGGGCTGGCAATGATCGTCCAATCGGAATGCGCCAATTATTATGGCTACGGTCGCCTACATTCTGCGGGACGCAATGGCGACCCCATGGACAACGGGGCGGATTGCCATGTTTGCGGCGGCTCGGGCGTTGTTGACATCAATCCCGCCGATGAAATTGAGGATTGGATGGAGGTAGAGGATGAGTGATCCGAATATTGCTCATGCCGCTTGGCAGGTCGGACAAAGCGCCACGGTCCTCGCGCAGGAAATCGCTGGATACCACGCCACATGGTTCAGCGTCTTGAAGCCCAAGCTGACAAAGGACGGCAATATGTGGTGCGCTCTGCATGGGGCCGACTTGCAAGAAGGTATCGCCGGGTTCGGCCCTACCCCGGCCAAGGCGCTACTGGCCTTCGAGGCGGCAATGTGCAGCGAGAGCGGTAGCCATGTAATCGAAAGGCACCCCATGACTGAAGACGCGAAGCTGATAGAGCGGCTGCGGGAACGGGCAGAAGACGAGCGAAAAATACAGCGCAACAATCAAGCGGTGGCGGATGCCTTAGCTACTCAAATGGACGCCTTTGCGCGGCAAGACGGAACGCACAATAATTTTGCGGTGCGTCTCGGATACCAGCATAAGAGCTGCGCTGAAAATGATGCCCAGCTTGCCGCCGATTGGGATGATGCCGCCGCCCGCCTCACTGCGCTGATCGCAGAGAACGAACGGCTGCGGGAGGCGCTGCGGAGGATCGAACAAATATCCGCAAGTCAGGATAACGGCACGCTCTACGAGAACGACACCATAGGATGGCATATGGCACTGGATGATGCGGTTGACGTCGCCCGCGCCGCCCTATCCGGCGATGAGGGAGGGGTGTGATGCAGGACGAAATCGACACCTTGGAATTGCAGCGGCTGTTGGAAAGCCATGAACGCCACCAGTCCGTAACCTTGGCGGTATCAGCATGGCTGCTGAAGGGTTCCGTCCCGGAAGAGCTGTTTGACGCCTTTAATTCGGCAGACCAACACGCGCTGCCTTTACTGCAGCGGCTTGCGCCGCTTCTGGCCCGTGAAGTTTTGGCCCACCGCGCCGCACAGGACAGGGAGGGGTGAGCATGATCTATGCCACACCATCATGCTCATGCTGCGGCGCAACGCGGAGCAGCTGGCTTATGCAAGCGCATTATGGCCGCTGGATATGCCCAGAATGCCAACGCCCGGTAACAACCATGGCAGATATTCTGCGCAAGCAGGGTGAGCAAATAGGCCGCAGGATGCCTGCCGCACAGGACAGGGAGGGGTGAGCGTGGCACAGGTCCAGCCGCTTTTCGTCAGTGAAAGAACTGCCGCCAAGTTGCTCGACATGAAGCCCAGCGAGTTCATGTCGCTGGTAAATGCCGGCGCCCTGCCCCGCGCCGTTCGGCATAATCGCTGGGACGTGGCAGAATTGCAGGCCATCATGAGAGGCACCAAGATCAAGCCCAGTGAGGAATTCAAACTGTGAGGAAGGAGCGCAAGCCTTATGTCACATGCAAGACGGCTGGCGGCAAAGACCGCTGGTATTACCGGCTGACATGGACTGAGGACGGCAAGCAAAAGGATCGTTACATACCCCTGTCTGGAGAACCGGGCAGCATCGAATTCGACCGCTCCTATTGGGCAATCCGATCCGGTGAAAGCCCTGCCGTGAAACCCCAGGAAAAGGAGACGTGGCGCGAACTGGTAACCGCCTATCGCTCCAGCGCGAAGTTCAAGAAACTCGCCCCGCGCACACGCAAATCCTATAACGACACGATTGAGTGGATACTGGCGGCCAATGCGTCAAAGCCCGTCATCCGCCTGACTAAGCAGAAGCTTCGAGAAATGCACGTGAAGTATGCCGACACGCCTCGCAAGGCTGACATGCTGGTGCAGATCGTGTCAATCCTGACCAATTTCGCCCGCAAGACGTTGGATTGGACCATACCGAACCCGGCTGAGGGGCTGGATCTTTATGGAAAGCAGCGTGAATATGAGCCTTGGCCAGATTGGTTGGTTTCCAAGCTGGTAGATGCGCCCCTAACCGTCCGAAGCGCCGCCGAACTTATCCTTGGGACGGGGCAGCGGCCGGCCGCTGCTATAGCGATGCGCCGCGATCAGTTCAGGGGCATATGGATGACGGTGACAGATGAGAAGGGCGACGAGAGCTATGATATCTATTGCCCGGTCCCCCTACGTGATTATCTCGCCGCCCTGCCCATAGAGGGACAGCACATCATCCCGCGCAACCTGACGCAGCCGCTCAAATACGACGCTGTGGAAAAAGCGTTCCGATCTTGGCGCGCAGACCTAGGGGGCAGAGCCAAACCATATTCACTGCACGGCCTACGCAAGTTGGCCATCGTAAGGCTTGCTGAGGCGGGATGCACGGACGCTGAAATTCAGGCGATTACGAATCAATCGCCCCAAACCGTCGCCTACTATCGCAAGCGTGCGAATCGGAAGAAACTGTCCAGAAACGCTATGGAACGGGACGAAAACAAAACATGAAACTGGGAAACGGTCTGGGAAAACCAAATGGGTGGAAGCGAGCACATCCACGTAACCCCTTGATTTTATGGTGCCGGTTGCAGGAATCGAACCCGCGACCTTCTGATTACAAATCAGCTGCTCTACCAGCTGAGCTAAACCGGCAATCCTCTTGTTCCGATAGCGTCTGGAAGACGCAGGCGCAAGCGTGGTTGCGCTTTCATGAGGTAGTCATCGCACACTCTCCGATCAACACCGCCATATCAAGCGGACAGGCGCTGCCGCCCGCCGCAGAGCATTCGGTAATTTTTTGCCCGGGCATAATCGAAATCCACATTGGCCCCTCTGAACCCAACTGATTTCGGGCAAGATTATGCAAAAATATTAACGTTTGGTTGACGCGCGGCCGATTCATGCCGACGTGTCGCCCTGCCTTTCCGGGTGTGCGAAGAACGTTTCCAGCAGCGCGGCACGTTTTCTGGGCAGCGCAAGGTCTGTAAAACAGCAGAAAATCCGTCTCGTCGCCCATCGCACTCGCTTGTGTGGTCGCTGCCGGTTGCCGGGTCATTTGCTCGCAGGTCCAGGTTCGATGGCTTGATCTCGGGGTTCTCGACCGCATTGAGGGTCTGGCGGTCCAGTTCCTCGCGGTGCAACCGGCCGAGTAAGGATGAAGGCGATCCTGCGTTGGTCCTGCTCGACGTCATAGGTGAGCCTGTAGGTGGCGACGCAGCCCGGCATCAACGGTTTCCGGCGCGGCCAAGCAAAATCCACCCGAACCCGGCTGTCGACATAGGTGTGAAGCACGCAGGGCTGATAATTCTGGATGGTCATGCTGCCGTCGGGGATCTAGAAAGGCATCGGCGCTTGTCCCATCAGGTCAGGGATGAAATGCGACTGGATTCCATATGCTTGGAATATTTTGATCAGTGGTGAAACCGGCACCGGCAAAAGCTGGATAGCCTGCTGTGTCGCCACGGCGGTCGTTCGCGCGGGACATAAGCTTCAAAATATCCGACCTGCTCTACGGCCTGTCAATGACCCTGGAGGACGAGGTTTATCTGCATGAGCGCGAAAAACTGGCGAAGTTCAAGCTGCTGATTTTGGATGATTTCGGAAAGGTGGCGATGAGCGAGGGCGAGAAATCCATTCTATTCGACATCATCGAAGACCGCACCGGAGCGCTTTCCACCATCATCGTCGGACAGAGCCCCCTATAATGACTGGTACGGGTTTATCGATAACCCTGTCATTGCCGATGCTGTTCTCAACTGCCTCTCGCGCGACCGGCATCACATCAAGCTGCGCGGCGAGTCGCTTCGCAGACGAGAAGCCAGCTTCACCGATCTCTGATTATACCCTTAGGCGCCGATCCTCTTGCAATCGGGTGCCGAAGGATCATGCAATCGGCTGCTGAATCTTGATGCGACTAGGTGCCGAAATGCGTAAGAGTGTGCACATTCCCTGCTGCCAGGGCTTGCATTCGGCGCGTGAAGGGACTATCTCGCGCGCACTTCACAGGCGGGGTCGGGCCCCGGAGGGAGACATCCTTCGACGGTCCACCGGTTGGGGCAAGCCCCTGAAAGCCCCGCCAAGGCGCAAACCGGAAAGGAAATGGACATGGCGCTTCCTGAATTCTCCATGCGTCAGCTTTTGGAAGCTGGCGTACACTACGGCCACCAGACTCAGCGCTGGAACCCTCGTATGGCCGAGTTCATCTATGGTGAACGTAACGGCATTCATATCATCGACCTGACCCAGACCGTACCCATGCTGGACGCGGCGCTGCAGATCGTGCGCGATACCGTGGCCAAAGGCGGCCGGGTTCTGTTCGTCGGCACCAAGCGTCAGGCGCAGAAAGCCGTCTCCGAAGCTGCCGAGAAATCGGCCCAGTATTTCATGAACCACCGCTGGCTGGGCGGCACTCTGACCAACTGGAAAACCGTCTCGCAGTCGATTCAACGGCTTAAGGCGCTGGATGAGACCCTCTCCTCGGGCGCTGAGGGTCTGACCAAGAAAGAACGTCTGCAAATGGAACGCGAGCAGGCCAAACTCCAGGCCTCGCTGGGTGGTATCCGCGAGATGGGCGGCCTGCCCGACTTGCTGTTCGTGGTTGACGTGAACAAGGAAGACCTGGCCATCGCCGAGGCGAAAAAGCTGGGCATCCCGGTCGTCGCCGTGGTCGATACCAACTGCTCGCCCAAGGGTGTGGACTATATCATCCCCGGCAATGACGACGCCGCCCGCGCCATCGCGCTTTACTGCGATCTCGCCAGCCGCGCCGCTCTGGACGGCATGACGGCCCAGATGGGGGCGGCCGGTGTGGACCTTGGCGCGCTGGAAGCCAGCATCGAAGAAGAGCTGGCCGGCGAGACCACGGAAGCAGCCGCGGAAGCCTGATCGGCGGACCCATCCGGGCTCCCGCAACAGGTTTACGGAACATTCATCAGGCGGGGATAAACCCCGCCTGACGCATTGAAAAGCAAGGAGACATCCGATGGCTATCACCGCTGCGATGGTGAAGGATCTGCGCGAGACGACCGGCGCAGGCATGATGGACGCAAAAAAAGCGCTGACCGAAACCGATGGCGATATGGAAGCCGCCATCGATTGGCTGCGCACCAAGGGTCTGGCGAAGGCCGCCAAGAAGTCGGGCCGCGTCGCTGCTGAAGGTCTGGTGGGCGTTGCCGTCCGCGCCGGCCGTGGCGTCGCAGTCGAGTTGAACTCGGAAACCGATTTCGTCGCCAAGAACGCCGATTTCCAGCAGCTCGTGCGTGAAATCACCAATGTCGCGCTGGACACCGCCACGGATGTCGAAGTCCTGAAGGCGACTCATTTGAACGGTCGCCCGGTCGAAGAGGTGCTGACCGAAGCCATCGCCCGTATCGGCGAGAACATGACGTTGCGCCGGCTGCACGTTCTGGAAGGCGATACCATCGTCTCTTACGTGCACAACTCCGCCGCCGAGGGCATGGGCAAGATCGGTGTGCTGGTCGCGCTGAAAGGTGATGCGGCCAAAGCGCAAGAGATCGGCAAGCAGATCGCCATGCACATCGCCGCGACCAACCCGGCCTCGCTGTCAGAAGCGGATCTGGATCCGACTCTGGTCGAGCGTGAGAAATCGGTGCTGACCGAGCAGGCCCGTGAATCGGGCAAGCCCGAGGCCGTGATCGAGAAAATGATCGAAGGCCGGATGAAGAAATACTTCGAGGAAGTAACCCTGCTTGGCCAGAAGTTCGTCATCAACCCCGACGTGACCGTTGCAGAAGCCGCTAAAGATGCTGGTGTCGAAGTGACCGGCTATGCCCGCGTCGTGGTCGGCGAAGGCATCGAGAAGAAAGAAGAGGATTTCGCCGCCGAGGTCGCCAAGACCCGTGCGGGCGCCTGATTCTACCTTGCCTCGACAGACAACGCCGGCTCTTTGGAGCCGGCGTTTTACATTATGCGGTAACGCTCAGTTATCACGCCCCGGTTCGCTCAGCAAATCCGACAATGCGGATAAGAATTTCTGCGACCGCACATCTTTCCCAGGATGATTTGAGGAACTGCCTGACATTGTGACGCTTGGTTCTGCAGAGGAACTGAATATCTGTTTGCGGCGGGCCGCCAACAAGATCGCCTGCGCAGTTGTCTTTGCCCCCAAGGCCTTGCGCGCCAACCGTAAGTGTTTTTCCACCGTAGCCGGCGTAACCTTCAGAATTTCAGCGATTTCCTGCATGGTATGACCGGTAGAGATGCATTCCAGCACCTCACGCTGGCGCGCCGTCAGCACACATTCACGTTCGGCATAAGGCAGGGTAGAAATACGCAGATTTATCAAGCCGCTCAATGCCTCCACGAGTTGGCCATGCCGTGCCCAGAGTTCGTCCAGCTTGTCCTGCCGCATGCCGATGGTGCCGCTCAGCAGTATACCCGCACGAATATGTTCGATATCATCATTCATGCTGACCACATAACCCGCGACATGGCCGTAGCGTGCGAAGATATCTATTACCCGCTCTTCACGCGGGCTTAGCCGCCCGGCCAGCCGGCGCCTCTGCATCCCATCCCAGCTTTCACTGCTCGTGCGATTGGTCAGGGACAGATACAAGGGCGTGCTCTCAAGCAGGTCCAAGGATACAAGCTCTTGCATCAGGCGTGGAGAGTAGCTCGACAGCAGAATACTGTCGTCTAGCATCTGGCCGCAGGATGTCTCCAGAACCCGTATAGCGTGATAGGAGACATTGGGAAAGCCAAGGCCAGTCAATCGCGCCACGTAGTGCTGCCACGCGGCCTGCGCCGAACGCGCCGCCAGGATGACCTCAATATCCTTGAGTACTTCCATGTTGGTTGCCCCTAAATTCTAGAATAAATTTCAATGCGGTCTATATCTTTGAAATATTGTTATTAGGACTGTGCTGCAACAATGCGTCAAGCACTATTATTTCAAGATGACGTCAGGTGAATATGATTAACAATTTCTAGAAAATTCTATGGTGATATTTGAAAAATATTAACGGAACATGGCCCGGTAAGGCAGACAGATTTCCACTATTTCGCACGGCCAATCAGTATGATTGCACAATCATAAGCTGTTTTAATTATACTTAAACAACCTGGGATAATCATTATACGGATATCAAATCTGCAACGCCGAAATCACGACTGACAGATATCATTCGAATAATATTATAGGCAAACAGGTTGAGTCAAACCTAACCAATGTTCCAGATGAACTAGAACAGCTCATCATTATGCGAACCGCCTTGCCCACATAAAACTATCGCCACATGGCGATGCTTCGGATAATTTGCTGATATCACATGAGCATCCGGTCTGACTCTGACCAGTTACTGAGCTTTCATCCAGCCGCGACCGGAGCCTTTCGGCATTTTTCCTTGCCTACGGATTCTGGACCGTCGGCCCCGGGAGTTTCCGACCTCTATCACAACGCGGGCCCGTGAGGTCATCGGAAAAGTGCAGCGCGCTCGGGACGTTAGATCCGATCGCGCTACGGGTGTAGTGTCTCCGCCAATCCTCCAGCTTTTCAGCTGCGTCCGCAAGGCTCATGAACCAATGTGCGTTCAGCCATTTGGACCTCAACTTGCTGTTGAAAGCTTCGATAAAGCCGTTATCGGTGGGTTTTCCAAGCCGTGAGAAATCCATAGTGACCTGTTTGGCATAGGCCCAGAGATCCAGGTCGCGGCTGGTGAATTTTCTGCCATAGCATGTTGGGAAGTCAGCATTGACGGAGGTTGTGGCCGCCTGCGGAGCCCTAAAAAGCATAGCAAGTGGCCATAACCGGCACTCAGGTCACTATGATGGTTTTACGAACCAGCACCACAGAGGAGACGAGTCATGGCCAGATCAAAGCATACTGAGGATGCTCCTGCGGGCGTTTTCTGAATTCTGTGTATCTGCGCCGGCTCATGCAGTTTCAGGCATTCAGGCAGCGAAGCGCCCGCCGAACATTCTGGCACACTGGTTGCGGGCCGCAAACCATTCGCGGACGTTGCGGCCATCTTTTCTCGAAGCTCCGGGTCGCCCGAAAGATCAGCTTCGTGGCGGCATCATCCGTCGGGAACGAGCCTCTCGTCTTGATGGATTTGCGGAATGAGGAGGATCAGAAAACGGTCCGGGGGCTGTTTCGGGTATCGGCGATCTGCCCTTCCATTTTCGCGATCAGAGCGTCGCCCTTGGCCGCCATGCCCATGCCCGCGCTGTTCATTTGGATCATCTGCCGCCAATCGGTCGTCCAGGGCGAATCCGGATAGGCGACGACCGGCGCAATCTGGCTCAGCGTGTCGTAATCGGACTGTGTCAGCCCCGAATAAGCGGCAAGGATCACATCGGGGGCGGTCGCCGCGACAGCCTCGAAATCGATACCGTCGCCTTCGTCGAACAAGGCCGGCGTGTCTGCGCCCAGTTCGACCAGCTTTTCCTTGACCCAGGGCAGCACGCCGTCGCCGTCGTCATCGCCGTAATTGGCCGCCGCCATGCCCACTGGCACGATCCCAAGCGCGAGCGGCACCTCATGATTGCCCGAGGCGACCGTTGCCACGCGTTGCGGCTTTTCTCTGATCATCGTGGTGCCGAACGCGTGCTGGATACTGACGGGAAATCCGGCCTCATCCGCCAGGGCGGTGGCGGTGGTCATCATCAGGACCAGCATCATAGGGCGCAAAATCCGCATCGACATGGCCTTTCCTGACGGGTTTGCCTGCGGATTTCCCCCGCAAGGGGGTATGCGTCAACCCGTGTCGATCAAGGTATCCGCTTTTTCCCAAAGATTCCGACAAAAAAAGTGGGATTATACAAGACAGCCTCGCACTATCGGTCCTAGAAGCCGCGCCAGCATGATCGCCACGCCGCCCTGCCCCGCACTTGGGTGCGGGAGGCCTAACGTCATTCCAAGGCCAGCCAGTCTCGGACCCTCTGTGATCTGCAGGCAGCCAGCAGCAACGACAACACCCATGCGGGACCTTGAAACCATGGCACATGACATCCGGCGCGGCCCCCGCCGCCACCTTACCGCCCTTCTGCTGGGCTGCACCGCTTTGATCGCATCCCCGGCCGTTGCTCAGGATCCCGTCCCATCGGATTCCGGGGCGGGAACCGAGGATTCGCCTTATCGTCTTTCACCCATCATCATTAACGCCAGCGGCCAGTTCGACGACGACGCGAACACCATCGTTGCCAGCGAATTGTGGGTCGGCGGCAAGGTGGCGACCAGCATCCTCGACACCCCGGCATCGGTTTCGGTCATTACCGAAAAGGAAATGCGCGACCGCAGGGCCACCACCCTTGAAGAGGTGCTGAATTACTCGGCGGGCATTCACACCGACTATTACGGGACGGATGACCGCAACGAGTATTTCCTCGTCCGCGGGTTCCAGGCGACGACCTATCGCGACGGCCTGACGCTGGGCTCCATGCGCAGCGCGCGTGAAGAGCCCTTCGCCTATGAGCGGGTCGAAGTCATCCGTGGCGGCAACTCGACCCTGTTCGGCACCTCGGATCCGGGCGGCTCGATCAACTTCGTGACCAAGCAGCCACGCTTCGAGCGTTTCGGCGAGGTCTACGGCTCGGTCGGATCACCGCGCAACGCGGAATACGGATTTGACGTGGGCGATACGCTGAACGCGGACCAGACGCTGGCCTATCGCCTGACCGCCAAGGTGCAGGACGGCGAGCGGGATTATGATTATTCGCGCAACGATTCCACCTTCGTCATGGGTGGTCTAAGCTGGCAGCCGAACGCTGCGACAAAGCTCAGCGTGATCGCGGATTATCTGAAGCGCGACAACACGCCCAACAGCGGCGACTATCCGCTGGATCGCGAATACGACCGCAGCGACTTCTTTGGCGAGCCAGACTTCAACTATCAGAACGTCGAACGTTCCAGCATAAGCGCTCTGTTCGAGCATGAGTCCGAAAGCGGCCTCAGCCTGCGTGCGAACCTTCGCTACAGCGATCTGAAAAGCGATTTCGGCTATGTCTATCTGTCGGACAACCCGGCGCGTGTCGGCACGATGGTTGACCGTTGGTATTTCGGCGGCGATTCCACAGCCAAAGAGCTGATCGGTAACGTGATCCTGCAATACGACCGCAGCTTCGAAAACTTCGACAGCAGCACCGTGGGCGGTATCGAATTCCGCGACGCATCGACCACCAGCGCCCCGTTCTATGGGCTGTACACACCGATCGACGTAGCAAATCCGGTCTATTCGGGTGCGCCCGGCACGCTGGCAGCGCCTTATGAACTGCGCGACAATGACTACAAGACCCAATCGCTGTTCGTGCAACAGAACCTGTCTTTCAATGACAAGTTCGTCGCGACCGTGGGTCTGCGTCACGACTGGCTGGATATCGAGGAAACGCTGAACGGCGTGCACTCAAGCGATGATTTCTCGGAAACCTCGATCCGCGGAGCCTTGACCTACAAGGTCAACAGCGAGATTTCGACCTATGTCAGCTATGTCGAATCCGTCGCGCCTCCGGGCATCGGCGTCGAGCCGGAACGCGGCGAACAGTATGAGCTGGGCGTTAAATATCAACCGCTTGGCACGACTGCACTGATCTCGGCCTCAATCTATGATCTGCGCAAGAACAATGTCACGGTCGCCGTGGTCCAGCCGGAGGGCCATATCACCCGCGAACTAGTGGGCGAACAGCGTGTGCGCGGGTTCGATCTGGAAGGCAAGGCCGAACTGGCGAACAACCTCGACCTGATCGCGTTCTATTCCTACATGAAGTCCGAAGTCGTGCGCTCGGACCCAATCCGTGGCGTGGACGTGGAAGGAAACGAATTCTCCGAGGTTCCCAACCATATGGCATCGCTGTGGCTGAACTATACCTTGCAGGGCAGCGAAAACCGTGGCGACATGACCTTCGGTCTGGGTGCACGCTATATCGGTTCGTATTTCTATGCGCTCTCGAACGATACGGGCAAAGCCGATCCGTCGGTCACGCTCGATGCGGCATTCAGCTATAAGGTGCAGGAAAACACGAGCTTGGCCGTCAATATCAGCAACCTGCTGGACGAACAGCATGTCGTCGGTCGCGGCACGGCGGATTACTACAATCCGGGTCGCACCGTCGCGGTGACCCTGCGCCACACCTGGTAAACCGATGGCCCGGCGATCATCACGGTGACCGGGCCTTTACCTGACCAACTGCATCCGCCGCCAGGCGGCGGGTGTTTCGCCGGCGACCTGACGAAACACGCGGGTCAGATGCGCCTGATCGGAAAAGCCGATCTGGGCCGCAACATCGGCAACGGTCAGATCGGTCTCGACCAACAGCTTCTGCGCCTGACTGATACGTTGGCCCATCTGCCATTGCAGCGGTGTTTGCCCGGTCGTCTGCTTGAACATCGCGGCAAACCAGCTTTCCGACAGCCCCACCGTAGCGGCCATCTCGGCCACGGTCAGGCGATGATCGCCAGCGTTTTCGAGACGCGCGGCAAGGCGGTTCATCTGCGCCGGGGTCAGCCCACCGCTTGCACGCCCTGTTCCGTCATGCGAAATATCCAGAAGCCCGGTCACGATGCTGCCCACAAGGCTTTCGGCGAAAACTCCGTGGCGTGAGGGCTGAGTGACTTCTCCGACCAAAAGCCCGGCAAGGGTGTGGATTGCATCGGCATCCTGAATCTCGACCGGTCGGCACAGCGCGGCCAGTGCGGCGGATGCCCCGACCGTCGGCGTCAGGAACCGCATCATCCGATCCTTATGGATATGCAGGTCCAGATGCGCAAAGACATAATGGCCGGTAAAGTGCGACCACATCGGCACACCCGCCGGGACATAGAGCGCCCGCATCATCGGCCGGCCGCTCTGCCGCATTTCATCATCGCGGTTCGAGATCAGGATATGCGAGGACACGTCATCAAAGAAGAACATGATGCGCGGGTCGGGCGACAGGTAATAGCCATGCGCGCCGGCCTGCCCTTCGGCCTGCCAATAGACGCTGACCAGCCCGTCCAGCCCGCGCCACTTCACTGGCGCCGCGCAACTGATGCCATCGGTATAACAGATCATGGAGTGACGATAACTCATCGTCCGAAGGCCCCGCTCATGCTGAATATTTCAGATGGCATGCCTGTCAGGCGCGGCGCGGCAGGGCGCGAGGCGTCGTCTCTGGGAAGCTATCCATTGTGTCGGTCACATATGATGCGAGAAACCACCCGCCTTGGCAATATAGTGGGCCGTAACGTCGTTTCATGCAGCTTAAGCTGGTGTATTTTAGCGACGCGGTACGGACAGGTCGATGCCCGTCCCGTCAAAACCACCTTCGACTGCCAGCGTCTGGCCGCAGACATTGGACAGGCTTTCCGAATGCTTGGCACCAGCACCCGCGATGAAGGCCATGCGGAAACATGCCGGACGCTGATTCACTTTAGTCGACCATTTCATAGTCCCGCCGTCCGAAACCGCCTGGAGGCTGCTCCCCTCCGCAGGTGATGCAACTTCCGCCGCTTGAAGCATCAAAATCAGCCGGCATAAACCAAACTCGGTGCGTTAGAACTCTCCTGACCAAAATCAGGCAGCCTGTTCCAAATCATCGGACGACGGACAGCGTTGACGCTGATGATCCGGCAGCACGCCTCGGTGAGAATCATCGTAACCCGCGACCTTGCCATCGAAAACGCAGGAGGCCGTCTCGTGATCAAGCTGTAGCGTTCGGACCCGACGCTTACGCGACTTACACCTGTTCGCATTACCCTTACAGGGTATACGACCGGACCGCCAAAACTGTGATATCGATCCCGCAGCCTGCGGAATCCGCCATCTGAACTATGGGGGTTTCTACAGAGCCACATCACCTGGGCCGCTACAAGAAGGGCTCAGGGCGTCAGAAACTCAACTCCCGGCAAGGCAGCAATTTCGGCAATGTCGGCATCATAGGTAGCAGTGATTCGGTCCACCAGCTGCTGTGTCCATCCGGGCAGGTTCAACTCTATCTCGATCTGATCGGATCGGCCGTATTTCTCCAGCGCGGCGGAAAAGATGCGGCGACGGCTTGCGATGGTCAGCCGTTCCTCTTGTGCCATCGCGTCGCGGATCATGGACATGCCGTCGGGATGCAGGATGTCGCCCAGAACCTGTAACCCCGCTTTCAGGGGCACATCCGGGGGCATGGTCGAAATACTGCGCACAACCTCGGGCCAGATCAGCGAGGTGTCCTCGTGGCACCAAATCACCAGGCGTCGCCCTTGTAGAGCGGGCAGGATACGCCGAATTGCCGGGGCCCATCGCAACGCCTCTGGATCGACCCCACCCATCAACTCGGCATAGCTGCCGCTGCCCTCTTGCGACAGAACGAAAGAGATCAGCGTCGCCGGATTCTTGATAGCCATGAAGAATTCAACTTCGGCGTCGGGAAACAGGTTGGCCAGAGCCGCCATTTTCTCGCCGGCCGTGACGTACAACCCTTGAGGAGAGATCGCGCGCGTCGCCTTACCAAGAAAGGTCGGAGTGCTACAAATGACACGCTGCGGATCGTCCGAGTCCAGGATGACATCCAGCATCACCTGCTGCATCTCGGGCGTAGCGGGGCCGCCCCTCAGCGCACTCAACGCTTCGTTGAAGACGTCGCGATGCCGGTTCGGAGTCACAGGCTCGACACCGTTGCGCAACAACCAGTCCCGGTTCTGCAACAGGGCCTTGACCATACGATAGATATCCGTGCCGTGAACTCCGCAATGAAAGACAACCTGCATACGTTCGCAACTCCTGACTCGTTCAGTGGGCACAGTAACCAGCAATCCACGCGGGGAAAACCTTATGGTTGAACACAGGCAGGCGCGGCACCATCGAATGTGTAAGCCATATCAGCACCGGTTGCCCTTGCGGATGAGGATAACAGGGTACGATCGCAGGTAAAATCTGAGTGCACAGCGCCAACCCGTTCGTCAGTTGACAGGATAAGGGACCAGACAAGCACGGACTATCGCCAACTCAACTTAAGGTGCACTCCACAGCTCGGCGGTTGCGGCTAGCCACCCTCGGACCTCGTGAATCCTCCTGATGTGGTGCCTCTGCCCGTGCTGTCCATCTAGACAGGAAATTCGTCATCAAAATCCATCACGCCATAATACTATCTTTCCTCTGCCTGATACCTTTGCACGATATAGAGCGGCATCTGACATCTCGAGTATTTCATGAGGTTGTGGAGTAGATTTACTATCTGAAGTTGCGATACCCACACTGGCTGAAATGTGGCTCAACCATAAGTGCTCTTTCATAGTTTCAATCTTATTTAGAATTCTTCTCCCTATGTCCAAAGAAACTGCCTTTGGGTCTTGGGAAAATATCAATATCATGAACTCGTCCCCACCCACCCGACAGGCTTTATCAGAAAAATGCACTTCGCCAGTCAATATAGATGCAACATCAATCAGAACCCGGTCACCTGCAGCATGGCCAAATTTATCGTTCACCTCCTTGAAGCAATCAAGATCCAGATGGAGAATGGCAAAAGGAATTTTTTGTCTATACTCAAATGCCTTGGAAAATTCGATGTCGAACCCACGCCGATTCAGCAGCCCGGTCAGGGGGTCCGTAATGGATAAAATATGTGCATTTTTTCGCGCCTTCTCCAAGCGCATATTGGATCTGGATAATTCCAGCAATGCGGCACGGTTTGCCTCATGCAGAAACAGGAACTCCATAGTCAGGTCAGATGGAGAGAAATCCGAATCTTTCAGGTGGAATTTTTGTACAGCCAGCGGAAGATTTATCCCGAACCCCAAGTTAAGCATAATCACTTCAGATGAAATATGCACACCATTCCCGCGCAAAGAAATATCTGGATGATATCGTATCTTGAGAAATATTCCCTTGCCATTACGGAGATGGGAGAACAAGCTATCGAAGGATATTAGGTCATGTTGACAAATGACGGAGCCAGAGGCGGATCGACGTGATGTCAATGAAGCCGAGAAAGCTTTCCGCCGTCTTGTCGTAGCGGGTCGCGACACGCCTGGCGTTCTTGAGCTTGTTGAAGCAGCGTTCGACCAGATTGCGCAGGCGATACAGCGAACGATCGACACCAATCCGTTTTTTGCGGGACTTGCGCATCGGTATCACGGGCAGGACGTTGCGCGCCTCCATGCCGTCTCTGATCTTGTCTGCATCGTAGCCGCGATCTGCGAGCAGCACGCTCGGGCGGGGCAGATTATCCACCATCACCAGATCGAAGCCGAGATAGTCCGACGTCTGGCCCGGCGTGATCTCTGTTCTCATAGGTAGCCCGTGCGCGTTGACCAGAAGGTGGATCTTGGTCGTAAAGCCACCTCGAGAACGGCCGAAACCTTGTCGCGGAGTCCCCCTTTAGCGCCCGCTGCCTGATGGTGGGCACGGATCACGGTGCTGTCGATCATTTGCAGGGCGCTTGGCACGGCTCCGCTCTGGTTCAGGGCATCCATGATTTCCTCCCACAGGCCTGCCAGCGTCCAGCGCCGGAACTGCCGATAGACGCTTGACCATTTGCCGAACTCGGCAGGTAGGTCCCGCCATGGCGCACCGGTGCGTGCGATCCAGAATATGCCATCAAGAACGAGGCGGTGGTTGGTGGGCTTGCGCCCGTTCGGGGCGCGGACGGCGAAGATGAAGCGCTCAAAGAACGCCCACTCCTCGTCCGACATAAGGTCTCGTGCCAAGCTGGTCTCCATCGCAGATGCCAGCTTGAATCATGCCCCAAGCCCAAGGGGAATCCCTTTTGTCAACACGACCTAGGCAACCAATATTATCAGTGGGAATTAAAACCTCATCAAGATGGGAAGCATCTCCCAGAACTTTGATAAGCGTTCTCCCTCGGGAAATCATTAAACCAGCACGATTTACCGCAAGGTGCATTGGCATCAGATTCCCCAGCTTGAGGATATCAATCTTGGTATTTTTCATATCTGCGGTTGCATTGAGGAAAGGTCGAATCCGCGCTTTTGGGAGTGATCCGGAACAACTATATTTATATCAATACAATTCCGCATGACAGAAATGAGGGCAAGAGAGCCGTAATCATCCGCCATAGCCCTAATCATACCGGCCAAGACCCGCATCAATCCGAGGAAATGTGTATCGGCAACAATTCGGTAGCTCCCGGGATTATCAGACAGGATTACGAAGCCAGGTAGATCGAGATCTGGTATGATCAACTTGATGCGACCAGACAATTCACGTAAAGATTCCACGAATTCTTCAAAATTTGCGCCACTGAACCGTAGCAACCTGCGAATCTGTTCTTGGCGGCTTATCCATGCACCAATATCTTCCAACAACTCATCTACCGATTTATCGAGCTGCCTAGCTGACGCATTTACAATGGAACGGCTGATGCTATCGGGACAGTCGCCCCAAGTGAGAAACCCGTCAGAATGAACACCTGCCTCTGATGCAATATTTTTCCATATTACATCCCCATACCCGCTGCGCAAGAATGATTCTATACAACGATTAACAAGCCCATGCATTTGTTCATACTCAAATTTTTGTTGCGCTTGCTTAACGCCAAAACCTGCCTGAATCTGGGGTATCTACAGAAACGGTCTTCAGGCCATATTCCGTCAGGAATATGGCGACCGCCCCGTGTTTCTCAAGATATTCCTTATCCAGGATCAAGCATTTATTTTCCGCGCTGGTATTTAGTAAACGGTTCGCGACGAGAATGTCGCCGTCGTTACAATAGGTATCTGCCTCCTGTTCTACAGCCTTACCCGTCAGATGGCCGATACGATATCGAATCCCGGCATGATTAAGTTCCGCCCTGCGGTTGGCTGCTGCGCCCTGCCATAAAACGCGTTCAGCCGCGATTGCCTGATCGGCGATGTCGCCGTCACTCTTAAGCCAGTTCTCGACTGCGAAATTACCGCCTCTTGGCTTTGATGGCGCCCTGCCTGCCGGTGTCAGCACGGCAACGGCATCACCTTGGGCCGAAATGAGGATGTCGGGTCGCTTGGTATTCAGCCAGAGCAGTGCTGCCGCCGCCAGTAGCGCCGCACCCAGACCACGGCGAAAAATCAGTGACGCGGTTCGGTTTCCGGCGCCGGAAGGCGCCCCCAGCAGCACCAACATGGCGCCGATGGCCATCAGTGGCAGTACGGCGCGCGGCGCGGTCGGGAACAACGTAACCGCACTATCCAGATCAGATATCCATTTCGCGACGGCCAGCATCCAGTCTGTACCGAGCCCCATCACCCACAGCGCCGGCTGCGCAAGGCCAATTGGCGCCAGCAGGGCCGCAAAGACGCCGCCGGGCATCACGAGTGTGCCGACGACAGGCACGACCAGCATATTGGCCAACAGGCCATATTGCGTCATCCGCCCAAAATGGGCGGCGGCGATGGGCGCGGTCACCATGCCTGCCACGAAGGACGAGGCAAAGAGCATCAGCACCGGCCTGCTCCATGATGGCAAATGCCCGGATAGTTTCAACCATGGCTCATGCATCAGAATCAATGCGACCGTAGCGGCAAAACTCATCTGAAAGCCGGGTTCGGTCAGCGCCTCGGGCCCAAGTACCAGCACGATGCTGGCCGCGACGGCAACGGTACGCAGCGACACGGCGCGGCGGTCAACCATGATGGCTAACAGCATTATCGCCACCATGATGAATGAACGCTCGGTCGCGACCCCGCCCCCCGAAAGCCAAAGGTACATCGCCGAGGCGCAAAGCGCACCCGCCGCTGCAAACTTGTGCGTGGGTCCAGCCCGGATACCGCCAAGTCCCTGCATTACCACGCCGCATAGCCTGAGTGCCGCATAGATGAAGCCGGCAAGCATGCTCATGTGCAGGCCCGAGATCGATACGATGTGATAAAGATTCGAATCGCGCATGATCTGATTGGTATGCTCGGCGATGCCCGAACGATCACCGGTCATCAGAGCTGCCGAAACCGCCCCTGATTGTCCGCCGATCCGTTCACGCATGGCCTCGGACAGCGACATGCGGATACGATGCAGGACCAGCGTACTACGGTCAGCGGGTTGCTCCACCGTCATGACCGGAGTGCGTGCATAGCCCACCGCCCCAAGACGCCCAAACCAGGCCATGCGGCGAAAGTCGAAACCGCCGGGCTCGGACGGGCCTGAAGGCGGGCCGAGATGCGCAGTCAGCATCACGCGCTGTCCCGGCACCGGCAGATCTTGGGGAGTCAGAAGCGAGATCCGCACCCGCTCTGGCGTACGGCTGGGCGCCACGCCATGCAGACCTACCTGATCGAGCAGCAGGCGCATCCGGTCGCGCGAAGATCGGTCTATTCCGATAACCCGCCCTTCGATCGGGCCGTAATAGCGGAAACCCAGCACCGGAGCGGCAACCATATGCGCCCGCCCCCCTGCAAGCCCTGCCCCCAGAGCGGTCAGAAGCAGTGCAAACGCAGCAAGCCGCAGCCGATCCGCCCAAATCCAGTCGAACCGGCCGTCTTCGGCCAGTCTTGCCGTCCAGACCGGCAGCAGCACACAAAAACCGCCGATGAGACTCAGCGACGCGTAGAAACCGGAACCGGGTTCATTGGGCAGCAGAAACCAGCCCCCTATGCCCAACGAAAGCCAGAATGGCACCCAGGGCAGCAGCCCCGCGCGAATATTGATGGATGGTCGCTGTCCGATTGACGCACGCTGGGTTCCGCCGGCCGGGGCTGGCAGACGCGTTCGTAAAACGTTTACCGATTCCGTCACCAAAACTTGTCCTTGTCGTGGCACTTGCTTATCTGTGGCGCCAAGATTGGCACGTCGACCCTTTCAAAAGGATTAACGGCCAATAGCCCTGTTCTCTGAAACTGACCGGACAGCTGATGACTGATTCTCGCCCCGTTGTTACCCGCTTCGCGCCCTCGCCCACCGGCTATCTGCATATCGGGGGTGCGCGGACGGCCCTGTTCAACTGGCTTTATGCCCGTGGTCGGAATGGAAAATTCCTGCTGCGGATCGAGGATACCGACCGCGCACGCTCAACCCCCGAGGCAACTGAGGCGATCTTGCAGGGCCTGCGCTGGCTGGGCCTCG
This sequence comes from Paracoccus methylovorus, assembly GCF_016919705.1. Lineage (NCBI taxonomy): Bacteria > Pseudomonadati > Pseudomonadota > Alphaproteobacteria > Rhodobacterales > Paracoccaceae > Paracoccus > Paracoccus methylovorus. Next base: position 787,281 of record NZ_CP070371.1, on the reverse strand, counting down.
ATTGGGACGGCGAGCCTGTCAGCCAGTTCGCGGGGCTGGAGCGGCATGCCGAGGTCGCCCGGGCCATGCTGGAGAACGGCACCGCTTATAAGTGCTTCTCGACCGCCGAGGAGATCGAGGCTTTCCGCGAAAAGGCAAAGGTTGAGGGCCGTTCGACCCTGTTCCTGTCGCCTTGGCGCGACGCCGATCCCGCAACCCTGCCCGACGGCCCCTATGCGATCCGGCTGAAGGCGCCGCGCAGCGGCGAAACCGTGGTCAGGGACGCGGTGCAGGGCGACGTGACTTTCGGCAACGAGCAACTTGACGACATGGTGCTGCTACGCTCGGACGGGACGCCTACCTATATGCTGGCAGTGGTGGTGGACGATCACGACATGGGCGTGACCCATGTCATCCGCGGCGACGACCACCTGACCAATGCTGCCCGGCAGATCCAGATCTATCAGGCCATGGGCTGGGATATCCCGGTCTTTGCCCATATTCCGCTGATCCACGGCGTTGACGGCAAAAAACTGTCCAAACGCCACGGCGCGGTCGGACTGCACGAATATGCGGCCATGGGCTATCCGGCAGCGGCAATGCGCAACTATCTGGCGCGGCTGGGTTGGAGCCATGGTGACGACGAATTGTTCGACGATGCGCAGGCGCGGGCATGGTTCGATCTGGACGGAATCGGCAAGGCCCCTGCCCGGCTGGACTTCAAGAAGCTGGAACATGTCAGCGGCTGGCATGTCGCGCGGATGAGCGATGCTGAATTGCTGGACCAAATTGCGGCATTTCGCGTCACCACCGGCGCCGAACCGCTGTCCGAGCGACAGCTCGCCCGCCTGCGCCCGGCGCTCGGGGCGCTGAAAGCCAAGGCAAAAACACTGCCTGCGCTGCTTGATCAGGCGCATTTCGCGCTGATCGACCGCCCGGTGCAGGTCGACGAAAAGGCGGCAACCGCGCTGGATACTGTATCCCGTGGTATACTGAATGAATTGACGGCCATAATACAGGATGCTAGCTGGGACCGCGACGAACTAGAGGCGGCCGCCAAGAAGGTTGGCGAGTCGCACGGTCTGGGGCTGGGCAAGGTCGCGGCGCCGCTTCGCGCGGCCCTCGCGGGGCGCAGCTCAACCCCCAGCGTGTTCGACATGATGTTGGCACTTGGCCGCGACGAGGCCCTGGCCCGGCTGCAGGATCAAGCGGGCTGAGACCCGCCCCCATCACTCGGCCATAAGGTCGGAGACAGGTGAAAGGAACTGGGAATGGCAGAAGAAAAAACCGCAAGACTGCATCTCGCGGGGAAGGATTACGATCTGGCGATACTGTCGCCGACGGCGGGGCCGGACGTGGTCGATATCCGCAAGCTCTACAGCGAGGCGAGCGTCTTCACCTACGACCCTGGCTTCACCTCGACCGCGTCCTGCGATTCGACGATCACCTATATCGACGGTGACAAGGGCGAGCTGTGGTATCGCGGCTATCCGATCGAGCAGCTTGCGGCGCAATCGCATTACCTCGAAGTCTGCTATCTGTTGCTTTACGGGGAACTGCCGAATCCCGACCAACTGGTCGATTTCGAAACCCGCGTCACCCGCCACACCATGGTGCATGAGCAGATGCACTATTTCTTCCGTGGCTTCCGTCGCGACAGCCATCCGATGGCGACTCTGGTGGGCGTCGTCGGCGCAATGTCGGCCTTCTATCACGATTCGGTCGACATCAACGACCCAGTTCAGCGCGAGATCGCATCGGTCCGGCTGATCGCCAAGCTGCCCACCATCGCGGCCATGGCCTATAAATACTCGATCGGCCAACCGTTCGTCTATCCGAAGAACGAACTGGATTACGCCAGCAACTTCCTGCACATGTGCTTTTCGGTTCCGGCAGAGCCCTATCACGTCGACCCCGCGCTGGCCCGGGCCATGGACCGCATCTTTACGCTGCATGCGGATCACGAGCAGAACGCCTCGACCTCGACCGTGCGGCTGGCCGGTTCTTCGGGTGCGAACCCGTTTGCCTGCATCGCCGCCGGCATCGCCTGTCTATGGGGTCCGGCGCATGGTGGCGCCAACCAGGCCTGCCTGGAAATGCTGCGTGAAATCGGCTCGGTCGAACGGATTCCGGAATTCATCGCCCGTGCCAAGGACAAGAACGACCCGTTCCGGCTGATGGGTTTTGGCCACCGGGTCTACAAGAACTTCGACCCGCGCGCCAAGGTGATGAAGGAATCGGCCGACGAGGTGCTGGACCTTCTGGGCGTCCACAACAACCCGACGCTGCAAGTCGCCAAAGAGTTGGAGAGGATCGCGCTGGAAGACGATTATTTCGTCTCGAAAAAGCTTTATCCGAACGTCGATTTCTACTCGGGCATCATCCTTGAGGCGATGGGATTCCCGACCTCGATGTTCACTCCGATCTTCGCATTGTCGCGGACCGTGGGCTGGATTTCGCAGTGGAAAGAAATGATCGCCGATCCGCAGAACAAGATCGGCCGTCCGCGCCAGCTTTACGTCGGCTCGCCCCGGCGCGACTACAAACCCCTGGACGCGCGCTGAGCCTTCAGGATCAAGATCAGGACCGGCCCCGGAAAAGCTCCGGGGCCGTTCTGCTGCGCCCCCATCATGTGCTCTGCTCGATCGGCTGGCAGGGCCGCGGCTACTCGCCGGATTTCACCGAAAACATGAACGCCATCGTTCTGGGACGGCTTCGGGCCGATCCGCAGACTCCGGTCATCTTTACCGTCATGGCCGATTCGATCTGCGGCCCATGCCCGTCTCGCCGTGGGATGGGTTGCGTCTCGGACGAACGGATCAGCCGGCTCGACAGCCGCCACGCCTCGGCCCTGGGCATCCGTTCAGGCCAGCGCATGACCTGGGCCGAGGCGCAGGCCCGCGCCACCGCCCGCCTGCGTCCGGGGGATCTGGGTCGGATCTGCAACGGGTGCCAATGGCTGGATCTGGGCATCTGCCAATCCTCGCTGGCGAAACTGCAAAGCCATCAGCACGCATCTGACAAGACAGACGAAAGTCAATGTGACGCACCTCGTTTCGATGCACACGCAAGGGACTTGCGCGCGGCGTCGGGCGATGCGAAATCGGCGCCATGACCGAGCATGACAAAATCGCGCTGATCACCGGCGCCTCGCGCGGCCTTGGTGCCGCTTTGGCTGAAACCCTTGCCGCGCGCGGCTGGCACATTCTGGCGGTGGCCCGCACCACCGGCGCGCTGGAAGAGCTGGACGACCGCATCCGCAAGGCGGGCGGCTCGGCCACGCTGGCACCAATGGACGTCGGCCAGCCCGAGGCCATGGTGCAGATGGTGCGGGCAGTGATGGACCGCTGGGGCGGGCTGGATCTGTGGGCACATATGGCGATTCACGCCGCGCCGCTGTCTCCCGCTGGCCATATCGACGCCAAGGATTTCCAAAAATCGGTCGACCTGAACATTGTGACCACGCGCGGGCTGATCAACCTGATCGAGCCGCTGTTACGGGCCCGCAAGGGCACGGCGCTGTTTTTTGACGACAAGCGCAACGGGCAAAAATTCTTTGGCAGCTATGGCGCAACCAAGGCCGGGCAGATCGCACTGGCTCGCAGTTGGCAGGCGGAAAACGAAACTCTCGGCCCCCGGGTCGTCATCGCCGAGCCGCAGCCCATGCCCACCGCCGTGCGCGCGCGCTTTTTCCCCGGCGAAGATCGCAGCCGCCTGACGCCCTGCCAGACCGAGGCCGAGCGCATTTTGTCGGAAACCCTCTAGCGCGCCAGCGCGAAAAGCTGGTCTAGGTCCAGATGGGTTTCCAGATGTGCGGCCAGCCGGTCCAGCACCTCCTCGACCCCCGCGCCGTAATCCAGCGCCGAGCCGACACCAAATTGCCCAAGCCAGGCAGCACGGAAACCATCGCCCGAAAACAGCCCGTGCAGATAGGTGCCTGCGACGCGCCCATCGGGGCTCGTGGCGCCGTCAGGCTGGGGAATATGGGCAAAGGGGCGCGCGCAATCCGGCCCGTGAGTGCGGCCCATGTGTATCTCATACCCCTCGATGCTTTGGCCCAAGGCGGCACCCTCGATCCGGGTCAGGCGCTTTTGCGGCGTCATGCGGGTCTCGACCTGCAACAGGCCCAGTCCGGGGGTGCTGCCCGGGCTGCCGTCATGGCCTTCGGGATCATGGATCACCCGACCCAGCATCTGATAGCCGCCGCAGATGCCCAGCACCCGCCCGCCGCGGCGCAGATGCGCGGCAAGGTCGATATCCCAGCCTTGTTCACACAGAAAGGCCAGATCGCCCCGCGTCGATTTCGTGCCCGGCAGGATCACCAGATCTGCGTCCCCCGGCAGGGCCTGACCGGGCGGCACCATGGTCAACCGCACCCCCGGCTCGGCCGCCAGCGGGTCGAGATCGTCGAAATTGGCGATCCGCGACAGCATTGGGCAGGCGATGTGCAGCCCTCCTGCCCCCTGCGCCCGGCGCAAATCCACCGCATCCTCGGCCGGCAGTCGCGCAGCATCGGGAAACCACGGCACCAATCCAAGGTCGGGCCAGCCGGTGCGATCCGCGATAAAGCGGCGACCGGCATCGAAGAGCGAGGGATCGCCCCGAAAACGGTTGACGATAAAGCCGCAGATCATCGCCGCATCCGCAGGATCGATCACCGCCTGCGTGCCGACGATCTGGGCGATCACTCCACCGCGGTCGATGTCGCCGGCTAAAACGACAGGGACACCGGCAGCGCGGGCAAAGCCCATGTTCGCGATGTCGCGGGCGCGCAGGTTGACCTCGGCCGGGCTGCCGGCGCCTTCGACCAACACCAGATCATGTGCCCCCCTGAGCCGGTCAAAGCTTTCCAGAACCGCTCCCAGCAGCTGCGGCTTGAGTGCTCCGTAATCCGCCGCTGCCGCGCGTGTCACCGCCTGCCCCTGGACCACGACCTGCGCGGCCCGGTCCGTCTCGGGCTTCAGCAGCACGGGGTTCATGTGGACCGAGGGGGCAAGCCCCGCCGCGCGCGCCTGCAAGGCCTGCGCCCGGCCGATCTCTCCCCCATCCGGGGTCACGGCGGCATTGTTCGACATGTTCTGCGGTTTGAAGGGGGCGACATTGATCCCACGGCGCAGCGCAGCCCGGCAAAGCCCCGCCACCAGCAGGGATTTTCCCACATTCGACCCGGTTCCCTGTATCATCAGCGCGCGCATGCCCGCCCCCGCTTGCCAATCCGCGCCTTGGTGACTAGATAGGCGCGTCGCTGAATGAAAGGCCCCATGGTGGAAAACGTCGTCCTTACCGTGCATCTGATCCTCGCCGTGCTCTTGATCGGGGTGGTGCTTTTGCAGCGGTCCGAAGGTGGCGGCCTTGGCATGGGTGGTGGCGGAGGCGGTGTCATGACCGGCCGCCAAGCCGCCAATGCCCTCTCGCGCCTGACCTGGATTTTTGCCATCGGCTTCATCGTCACCTCGATGACCCTGACCCTGATCGCCGCGCAGAACGCATCAAGCGGCTCGATCGTGGACCAGTTGAACCTTGGCGGCGGCGGTGAGCAGGCCCCGGCGACCAATCTGCCCGGCATCGGCGATTACGTCCCGCCGCCCGGCGCGGGTCAGCCCGTCGTTCCGGGTGTCGGCCAGCCTGCCGTGCCGCCCGCGCCCACAGCACCCGCGGCGCCTGAACCTGCGGCGCCCGCCGAAAGCAGCGCGCCCGCACCGGTTACACCGCCGCCGGCCGAGGCTCCGGCCACGGAAAGCCCGGCACCGGCCAATAACTGATACCAGAACTTGGGGGCGCGACAGGCGCCCCTTACAACAAATTGCGGTCCGTTGCGGCCACGGGACGAATCGGGTATGACTCGACTCCCGTGATGCCGTCCAGATTCGGGCCGCGATCATCTATTTGATTACTCACGGGGGCCTCGATGGCGCGTTACATCTTCATCACCGGCGGTGTGGTTTCTTCTTTGGGCAAGGGGCTGGCATCGGCGGCGCTGGGGGCGCTTTTGCAGGCGCGCGGCTTTACCGTCCGGCTGCGCAAGCTGGACCCCTATCTGAACGTCGATCCCGGCACGATGTCGCCTTTCGAACATGGCGAGGTGTTCGTGACCGACGACGGCGCGGAAACCGACCTGGATCTGGGCCATTATGAACGCTTCACCGGGGTTTCGGCACGCAAGACCGACTCGGTTTCGTCGGGCCGGATCTATTCCAACGTGCTGGAAAAGGAACGCCGCGGCGCCTATTTGGGCAAGACCATCCAAGTCATTCCGCACGTTACCAATGAAATCAAGGATTTCCTTGCCGTAGGCAGCGAGGAGGTCGATTTCATGCTGTGCGAGATCGGCGGCACGGTCGGCGACATCGAGGGCCTGCCCTTCTTTGAGGCGATCCGGCAATTCTCGCAGGAACGCCCGCACGGCCAATGCATCTTCGTGCACCTGACGCTGCTGCCCTATCTGGCGGCCAGCGGAGAACTCAAGACCAAGCCGACGCAACATTCGGTCAAGGAGTTGCGCTCGATCGGTATTGCCCCTGATGTGCTGGTCTGCCGTTCGGAACACCCGATCCCGGAAAAGGAACGCGCCAAGATCGCGCTGTTCTGCAATGTCCGGCCCGACGCGGTGATCCCGGCCTATGACCTGAAGTCGATCTATGAAGCGCCGCTTGCCTATCACCGTGCCGGTCTGGATCAGGCGGTGCTGGACGCCTTCCAGATCAGCCCGGCGCCGCGCCCCGATCTTTCGCGGTGGGAGGATGTGATGGACCGGCTGGAGAACGCCGAAGGCCGGGTCCGCATCGCCATCGTCGGCAAATACACCCAGCTTGAGGACGCCTATAAATCCATCGCCGAGGCGCTGACCCATGGCGGCATGGCCAATCGCGTCCGCGTCAAGGCCGATTGGGTGGACAGCGAAAAGCTGGAGGGCGAAGGCGCGCATCTTCTGGATGGCTACAACGGCATCATCGTCCCGGGCGGCTTTGGCGAGCGTGGCACAGAAGGCATGATCACCGCCGCAAAATACGCGCGTGAAAAGAAGGTGCCCTATCTGGGCATCTGTCTGGGCATGCAGATGGCGGTGATCGAGGCGGCACGAAATATCGCCGGCATGCCCGACGCCGGCTCCGAGGAATTCGACCACGAGGCTGGCAAGACCCGCTTCACCCCCGTCGTCTATCACCTCAAGGAATGGGTGCAGGGCAATTACACCGTGCAGCGCAAGCTGACGGACGACAAGGGCGGCACCATGCGGCTGGGCGCCTATACCGCCGTGCTGACGCCCGGCTCGAAAATCTCGGAAATCTACGGCGGCGCGCTGGAGATCGAGGACCGCCACCGTCACCGTTACGAGGTGGACGCGCGATACCGCGAACAGCTTGAGGCGGCGGGGCTGAATTTTTCCGGCATGTCGCCGGATGGGCGGCTGCCCGAGGCGGTCGAATATCGTGATCATCCCTGGTTCATCGGCGTGCAATCGCATCCGGAACTCAAGTCGAAACCCTTCGAGCCCGCACCGCTTTTCGCCGGCTTCGTTCGCGCCGCGATGGATAACGAGCGACTGGTCTGAACCACGCCGACGCGCCATAGTGTCGGGATCAGATGAATGGTTCCGACATGCGCGCCCGACTGTTGCCGACAGCCCTGATCTTGACGCTTTGCACCGCACCTGCATTGGCAGATGCGCCCTTGTTCCTGCTTGACCAGACGCGCCTGCCCTTTGACCTTGGGCCCGGCGCGCCGCAGAATTCACCTGCCAAGACGGCAAACTCGCCGAATGCCGCCGCGAACTCGACCGCAAGCCCGGCCAACAGAGCTTCGGCCTATGCCAATTCGCCCCGCAATCCCGCCAATGAGAAGCGGGTGATCTTTACGGCGGATGGGGCTGTTGTAGGCTATTACGCCCCGAACGGTTCAGGGACGCTGAACCTGTTTGACGTCACCGGCAAGCGGATCGTCTATCGCCCCAAAGGCAGCAAAAGCCTGTTTTCCAGCGAGGGACGCTGGTGCGGCACGGTGGCCGATGCCAGCGGGGGCGGCTTTGCCTTTGGCCTGACGCGCGACTGTGCGCGGCTGTTCCAATAAACGACACCGGATCGTCACATTGCGAGGATAGATCGCAGGCAAGAAAAGCAGGAGATCGCCATGCAGGACCAAACGCCCAAGGACTGGCTTGAAGCCGAGCTTCAGGACACGCTCGACGAAGATTACGAGATCGAGCTGGAGGATGCGGTCCTTTCACAGGAAATCGCCCGCATCTATCGGCACACCCATCCCGACCAGATGCCCCGCCCCGATTATTTTCGCGAACTGCTGCGACTTCAGGCCGAGCTTATCAAGCTGCAGGACTGGGTTTCCCATCACAAGGAAAAGGTCGTGGTCATTTTCGAGGGCCGCGACAGCGCTGGCAAGGGCGGTGCGATCAAGCGCATCACCCAGCGGCTGAACCCGCGTGTTGCCCGCGTGGTCGCCCTGCCCGCGCCTTCGGACCGTGAAAAGACCCAATGGTATTTCCAGCGCTACGTCCCGCACCTGCCGGCCGGGGGGGAAATTGTCCTGTTCGACCGCAGTTGGTATAACCGCGCCGGGGTCGAACGCGTCATGGGTTTCGCCACCGAGGACCAGGTCCAGCAATTCTTTGACGACGTGCCCGAATTCGAACGCATGCTGGTCCGCTCGGGCATCCGGCTGGTGAAATACTGGTTCTCTATCACCGACGAGGAACAGCAGATGCGCTTCCTGATGCGTATCCACGACCCATTGAAACAATGGAAACTGTCGCCCATGGACCTGCAAGCCCGCGTCCGGTGGGAGGACTACACCAAGGCCAAGGAAGAGATGTTCGAGCGCACCAACATCACCGAGGCACCTTGGTATATCGTTCCCGGCAACGACAAAAAGCGCGCGCGGCTGAACTGCATGGCGCATCTTTTGACGATGATTCCCTATGCACCGGTGACGCAGGAAGAGATCAGCTTGCCCGATCGCGTCTTTAACCCCGATTACGAGCGCGAAGTACTGCCCCCCGAACTCTATGTGCCGCAACGTTACTAAAGTGAGATCGGACTTGCGGCGACGCATCGGCGCGGCATGATCCACGGGATCATACGCAAGGAAAGCAGTCATGCCCAAAGCCTATTGGATCGGCCATGTCACGATTGACGATCCCGCCGCCTATGAAGCCTATCGGCAGGCGAATGCTGCCGCCTTTGCCAAATACGGCGGGCGATTTCTGGTGCGCGGCGGCCCGCAAGAGGTGGTCGAGGGGCAGCTTCGTCCCCGCGCGGTTGTCATCGAATTTGCCGATCTGGAAACTGCCCGCGCCTGCTATGACAGCCCGGAATACCAAACTGCGCTGGCATTGCGGCAGCCCTGCTCGATCGTGGATCTCGTCATCGTCGAGGGCTGGGAACCTGTCTGACAAATTATGCCGTGGGATATTGTTGCGCCGCGAAAAAACCCTAATATCCGGTCATGTTTCGCAATCTTCTAAGTCGACTTTTCACTGACCGCCTGGATCCCTCGCACCTCAGCGGGCAGGATGCCGAGGTTGCCGTCGCCTCGTTGCTGGTGCGGCTGGCCCGTTCCGACGATCATTACGGAGAGGTCGAGCAGCACCGTATCGACCATGTGCTGGCCCGCCGCCGGGGGTTGGACGCCGCTGAGGCGGCCGAGCGGCGCGCAGCCGCCGAGATGATCGAGGCCGAGGCCCCCGACACCGTCCGCTTTACCCGCACCATCAAAGAACGCGTAGAACTGCAGGACCGGCAAGAGATCATCACCGCCATGTGGGAAATCGCCTATGCCGACGGTCGCCGCGATGCCGAAGAGGAATCGTTGGTGCGGCTGGTCGCCGGGCTGCTGGGCGTGAATGACCGCGATTCTGCGCTGGCAAGGCAAAGGGCGCTGGACGAACTGGGGCTGTCTGACAAGTGAATCCGCACCCCCGCACAACCCTGCCCGCGCAGCCTGTTTTTCCCGTGATCAACGGTCCGACCCTGCCCAGAAAGCCAATGACGAAAGCGTTGCAATCCCGTTGCAAATATCGCCTCATATCGACATGAGCCAGACAGAAACCACCACGGCGGCCCTTGATCCGGCGCGCGATCCGGCCCGGGTGCCGGTGATAGAAATAAGGGACGTGCATAAAGCCTATGGCCCGCTTCAGGTCATCCGTGGCGTCAGCCTGACCGCCCCTCGGGGCCATGTCATCAGCCTCATCGGCTCATCCGGTTCGGGCAAGTCCACCCTCTTGCGCTGTTGCAACCTGCTAGAGGACAGCCAGCAGGGCGAAATCCTGTTCGAGGGCGAGGCGGTAAAGTGGCGCGGAACCGGACTGGCCCGCGTGCCCGCCGACCGGGCGCAGGTGACGAGGCTGCGCACCAACCTGTCCATGGTGTTCCAGCAGTTCAACCTGTGGTCGCACATGACCATCCTGCAAAACGTCATGGAGGCGCCGGTCCATGTCCTCAAGCGCGACCCCCGGCAGGTCGAGGCGCGGGCGCGCGAATTGCTTGCCAAGGTTGGCATCGGAGACAAGGTCGACGCTTGGCCCGCGCAACTTTCGGGCGGCCAGCAGCAACGCGCCGCCATCGCCCGCGCGTTGTGCATGGAACCCCGTGCGCTGCTGCTCGACGAACCGACCAGCGCGCTGGACCCCGAATTGCAGCAAGAGGTGGTGCGCGTCATCAAGGACCTGGCCACCGAGCATCGCACGATGCTGCTTGTCACCCACGACATGCGGCTGGCGGCGGATGTCAGCGATCACGTCGTCTTCCTGCATCAAGGCCGGATCGAGGAAGAGGGGCCGCCCGCACAGCTTTTCGGTGCGCCGCGCTCTGAACGACTGCGCCAGTTCCTGAGCGCGACCATGGCCGAATGAGAACCCAACAGGAGAGTGAAGCATGAAAAAACTGATGCTTGCCGCCGCAGCTTTCGCGCTGACCGCGGGCATGGGCATGGCGCAAACGGTGCGCATCGCCACCGAGGGCGCCTACCCTCCCTACAACCTCATCAACGATCAGGGCCAAGTGGACGGATTCGAGGTCAAGCTGGGCAATGAGTTGTGCGAGCGGGCCGAACTGCAATGCACATGGGTCAAGAACGATTGGGATTCGATCATTCCCAACCTCGTTTCCTCGAACTACGACGCGATCATGGCTGCGATGAGCATCAACGACGAGCGCAAGCAGGTCATCGCCTTCACCCAGAACTATCTGCCACCGGCGCCGTCCTCATATGTCGCGCTCGACGATGGCGCCAATCTTGAAACAGGTGTCGTCGCAGTTCAGATCAACACCATTCAGGCGTCCTATATCGCCGGTACGCAGGCCACGATGCTTGAATATCCCAACATCGACCAGGTGTTCGCGGCCGTTCGCAATGGCGAGGCCGATGCCGCCTTCGGCGATCACGAAGTCATGCGCCCCTTTGTCGAGGACAGCAATGATCTGACGTTTGTCGGCGAACAGGTCCGGCTGGACGAAGGCATCGGGATCGGCGTGCGTCAATCCGACAATGAGCTGCGCGAAAAGCTGAACGCGGCACTCGACACGATGAAGCAGGACGGCAGCCTCAACGAATTGATCAAGACCTATTTCGGTGAGAACGCGGAAACCTACGAGTGACATGACGGATGCCGCCGCGGCTGGTGCCGCGGCGGCCAGAACGGCGGCACGATGTTTTCCTATTGCACCGATCTCTCTGCCCTTCAGGGCCTTGGCTGGTTGTCATGTTATCTGACGACCGGAAACCACATGCTGTTCTATGCCAGCTTTGCAACGGTGCTGTTGATTCTGGCGATCGTCGCACCAGTAGCGCTGCTGTTCGGCTTTTTGGGTGCCATGGCCTCGCGCTCGCGCATCGCGGGGGTCCGCTGGGTCGGGCGCATCTATACCTCGATGGTGCGCGGCGTGCCCGACATCATCTTCTTTCTTTTCGTGCCCATCGCGCTGGACCAGGCATTCGAATGGATGCGCTCACGCGTGCTTTGCGACCCCTCGGTGCCGGTGCGGCAGGGCAATGAATTCGTCGTCTGCGCCGCCGCCAAACTGCCGCTTTCGACCTCACCCGAATGGGTGCATCAGGCCTATGGAATCCTTCTGGCCGTGATCGCCTTTGCCGTGGTCTTCGGTGCCTTCGCCTCCAATGTACTTTACGGCGCAATGAATGCGGTGCCGCGCGCACAACTGGAGACCGCCGAGGCCTATGGCATGAGCCAGCGACAGGTGAACCGGCGCATCCTGATTCCGCAGATGTGGACCTATGCCCTGCCGGGGCTGGCCAACCTGTGGATGATTCTCATCAAGGCCACACCGCTTCTGTTCGTGCTGGGGATCGAGGATATCGTCTATTGGGCGCGGGAACTCGGCGGTGCCAAGACCAGTGCCTATGCCTATCCGCATCCGGACTGGCGGCTTTACTATTTCCTCGCCATTCTGGTGTTTTACCTGCTGATGACCTGGGGTTCGGAACGGATATTCGACCGGCTCCGCACGCGGCTTTCGGCAGGTCAGGCCACCGCCGCCGGCGAGGCGATGCGAAAGGCCGCCACATGAACGAATGCCTGCAAACCATTCAAAACTATGGCTTGCGTGCCCTTGGCATTGGCGAGCGGTTGCTGCCGCGCAGTGAATTTACCCTGTGCGAGCAGATCACGCTGATCGGTTCGGGACTGATCTGGAACGTCTATTTCGCAATGCTGTCGCTGATGATCGGCTTTTTTCTGGCCAATCTGCTGGCCGTGGCCAAGGCCAGTGACAGTCCTTGGGCGAAAAAGCCGGCGGAATGGTTCGTCTTTCTGTTCCGGGGCAGTCCGTTGTTCATCCAGTTCTTCCTGGCCTATGAGATGCTGGTGCAATTGCCGCGCGCTGGTATCGACGTGTTCGGCATCACCGTGCAGACCAGTTGGCTGACCAAGGCTTGGGCAGGCGCGCTTCTGGTGCTGACGCTGAACACCGCCGCCTATTCGGCCGAGATATTTTACGGCGCGCTGCGCAATCTGCCCAAGGGCGAGCTGGAGGCAGCGGATGCCTATGGCATGTCCGGCTGGACCCGCTATCGTCGCGTGGTCTGGCCGACGGCGATGCGGCTGGCCTGGCCGGCCTATACAAATGAGGCGATCTTTTTGTTTCACGCCACCACGCTGGTGTTCTTTTCGGGCTTCCCGGCCTATCAGCAGCGGGGCGACGCGCTATACTATGCCAGTTATTTCGCCGACAAGACCTTCAATCCCTTCATCGCCTATCCGATCGTGGCGGGTTATTTCATATTGCTGACGATCTGCCTGATCGTGCTGTTCGGCATCGTGAACCGCAGGCTGAACCGCCATCTTCCGGGCGCGGCGAAGAAATTTCGTTACAGGCCCAATCTCATCAGGTGATTCATGGAATGGCTGCACGAGCATCCCGACGTCAAAACCATCCGCGTAGCGGCGGCTGACCTCAACGGCATGGCGCGCGGCAAGCGCGTTCCGGCGCGCTTTGCCGACAAGATCCTGACCGAGGGCACGAAATTCCCCTTCTCTGTGCTGAACATGGATATCTGGGGCGAGGATGTCGAAGGCAGCCCGCTGGTCTTTCAGGCCGGCGATCCTGACGGGCTGCTTCTCCCCACCGATCGCGGCTTCATGCCCATGCCCTGGCTTGAGGCACCGACCGGCCTTTTGCCGATCTGGATGTTCCATCTGGACGGCCGCCCCTATGAGGGCGATCCTCGGCAAGCACTGGCCCGCGTGGTCGAGCGTTACAAGGCCGCCGGCCTGACGCCGGTGGTGGCGACCGAGTTGGAGTTTTTCCTGATCGACGATTCCGGCGGCCAATTGCGCGTGCCGCCCTCGCCCCGTTCCGGCAAGCGCCGCACAGGGGCCGAGACGCTGTCCTTGCGTGCGCTGGACGCATTCGACCGCTTCTTCACCGCGCTCTATAATGCCTGCGAAGCGATGGACATCCCGGCCGATACGGCAATTTCGGAAGCTGCGCCGGGACAGTTCGAGATCAACCTGATGCATCAGGCCGATCCGCTGAAAGCAGCCGACGATGCATGGTTGTTCAAGCTGCTGGTCAAGGGGCTGGCACGGCGCTACGGTTTTGCCGGCTCATTCATGGCCAAACCCTATGAGGAATGGAACGGTTCCGGCATGCACATGCATTTCTCGGTTCTGGATAAACAGGGCAGGAATGTGTTCGACAACGGCAGCGAGGAAGGGTCCGAGGTGCTGCGCCACGCCGTGGCGGGTTGCCTTGCCGCAATGCCCGGCTCGACCCTGCTGTTTGCGCCGCACGAGAACAGCTATGACCGGTTGGTGCCCAATGCCCATGCGCCGACAGGTATCGGCTGGGCTTATGAGAACCGCACGTCGGCGATCCGCATCCCTTCATCGGGACCCAAGGCACGGCGGATCGAACATCGCGTCGCGGGCGGCGACGTGAACCCCTATCTGACCGTCGCGGCGGTGCTGGGGGCAGCCCTGAACGGGATCGAAGACAAGGTCGAGCCGCCGCCACCGATCCGGGGCAACGCCTATGAACAGGGTCTGGAACAGCTTCCCGGAAGTTGGGGCTTGGCAATCGATGCATTTGCCACTTCGCCCCAGATCAGCCGCATCTTCCCCGCGCATCTGATCGAGAATTTCGTCATGACCAAGCGGCAGGAACTGCATTATATGGCCGAGCTTTCGGACGAGGAAACCGTCGAGCTTTACCTAGATACAGTATGACGCCACCGGTGAGGGAGCTGCGCCCGCCCAACTGCGCCGCGGGCCCTCTCACTCAGGCCGCCAGCACACCCGCCAGCGAGTTCGCGGCGCTATGGGTGATGCGCACGCGCACCAGATCGCCCACCTTGGCCTGCGGCGCCTCGACAAAGACCGCGTGCAGATAGTCCGACTTGCCGACCATCTGGCCCGGATTACGACCCGGCTTTTCGAACAGCACGCCCATTTCCCGCCCGACCATGCTTTCCTGTGCCGCCTTTTGCTGACTGGTCAGCAGCGCCTGCAATTCCTGCAAGCGTGCATCGGCGACAGTGCTCTCGACCTCGGGCCGCTCATAGGCGGGGGTGCCCGGGCGCGGGGAGTATTTGAAGCTGAAGGCTGTGCCGAAATTCACCTCGCGCACCAGGAACAGCGTGTCGCTGTGGTCCTTTTCGCTCTCACCAGGAAAACCGACGATAAAGTCGCTCGTCAGCATGATGTCGGGACGCGCAGTGCGAATACGCTCGATCAGCCGCAGATACTGATCCACGGTATGACGCCGGTTCATTGCCTTGAGGATACGGTCCGACCCCGACTGCACGGGCAGGTGCAGATAAGGCATCAACTTGGGTTCGTCGCGATGTGCCGCGATCAGGTCGTCGGCCATGTCGTTGGGATGGCTGGTGGTATAGCGAATCCGGTCCATCCCGTCGATTTCCGCAATCGCCCGGATCAACCGGCCGAAACCCCACTCCCGGCCTTCCGGCCCCTCGCCATGCCAGCCGTTGACGTTCTGACCCAACAGCGTGATCTCGCGCACGCCGCGGGAAACCAGATCGCGCGCCTCGGCCAGAATACGCGAAACCGGACGCGACACCTCTGCGCCACGGGTATAGGGCACCACGCAAAAGGCGCAGAATTTATCGCAACCCTCTTGGACGGTCAGAAATGCCGCCGGGGCACGACGGGTGGCAGCAGGTTTCGGCAGATGCTCGAACTTGTCTTCGGCGGGGAATTCCGTGTCAACCCCACCACCCGCGCGCACCATGGCGGGCAACCGGTGATAGGCCTGCGGTCCCACGACCAGATCGACCAGCGGCATGCGGCGTTGGATCTCCGCGCCCTCGGCCTGGGCCACGCAGCCGGCCACGCCGATCTTCAGGTCGGGCCTTTCGGCCTTCAGCGGTTTAAGCCGCCCAAGGTCGGAATAAAGCTTCTCCGCCGCCTTTTCCCGGATATGGCAGGTATTGAGCAAAACCATGTCGGCTTCGGCCTGATTTTCGGTCAGGACATAACCCTCCGAGCCCATGGCTTCAGCCATGCGCTGGCTGTCATAGACGTTCATCTGGCAGCCATAGGTCTTGATAAAAAGCTTTTTCGCCGCCGGGGCGGGCTTGCTGGCTTGGTCACTCATGCCGTGCTGTCCTTGGGGTCAAGGCGGCTCATACAGGAAATCACCCGTCTTGGAAAGTCCGGCCGAACGCCGCGACCGACCCAAACCTGCCGCGGCTTCTTCGTTGTTCAAATACCCATTCCGACCCTAAAGCTTGTAAATGGCCGAGAATTTCTCTTCCAGATAGTCAAGAATCGGCTTTTCACTGATATCGGTGCCGCTTGCACGCTCGATCAGGTCGCGCGGCGGGTAAAGCCCGCCATGGCGCTGCACGTTTTCGCGCAGCCATTCGACCGCGGGATCGGCCTCGCCGCGCGCCAGCGCTTCGTCCAGATCCGGAACAGCGGCGCGCAGGGCGGAATGCAGGCAGCCGGCATAGACGTTCCCCAGCGCATAGGTCGGGAAATAACCGAAAAGCCCCACCGCCCAATGCACATCCTGCAACACGCCATTCGCCGGCCGGTCCACGGCGACGCCAAAATCCTTGAGGAAACGGGCGTTCCACGCCTCGACCAGATTCTCGACATCCAGCCTCCCCGCAATCAAGTCGCGTTCAAGGTCGAAGCGCAGCATGATGTGCAGGTTGTATTGCACCTCATCCGCCTCGGTGCGGATGAATCCCGGGGTGACGCGGTTCGCGGTGGCATAAAAAGCGTCGGCGTCGGGCACGGACAACCCGCCGAACGCATCCGACATGCGCTGATACAGCCAGCCGGTAAAGGCGCGGCTGCGGCCAAGCTGGTTCTCATAGATCCGGCTCTGGCTTTCATGCGCGCCCATCGAGACCCCGCGGCCCAGCGGCGTAAAGGCATGGTCGCTGTCGATGCCCTGCTCATAGCTGGAATGGCCGACCTCGTGAATGGTCGAATACAGACAGTTGAACGGGTCTGTCTCGACAACCCGCGTGGTGATGCGGCTGTCCTGCCAGCGCCCTGAACTGAAGGGATGCACGGCGATATCCATCCGCCCCCGTGTCCAGTCATAGCCAAAGGCGGTGGCGCAGGTCCGCGCCAGACGGAGTTGGGTTTCCTGCGAAAAATGGCCGTCCAGCGGCTCAGGCTGGAACTCGGCGCCCAGCACGTCCTCGCGCAGCGCCACCAGCCTTGGGCGCATGGCATCGAACAGCGCCGCGATCTCGGCTTGCGTCGTGCCCGGTTCGTAATCGTCCAGAAGCGCGTCGTAAAGATCGCCGCCATCGGCCAGTGCCGCAGCCTCTTCGCGCTTGAGCATCAGGATGTCGTTCAGCACCGGCAAAAAGTCCTCGGGCGCATCCTTGGCCCGCGCATCCGCCCAGATGCCCTGCGCCAGCGAGGTTTGCCGCGCCAGTTCCGTCGCCAGCCGCGCGGGAATGCGCGAGGCACGGCGATAATCCCGCGCAATCAGTTCGATGATGCGGGCGTCCTCGTCATCCTCGGGCTCGGCGTGGTCCAGCCATTCGCCGATGCGCGGATCGGTGCGGCGCTCGTGCAGCACCGCCTCCATCGCGGCCATTTCCTCGGACCGCTGCTCGACAGCGCCCCGCGGCATGACGGTTTCCTGGTCCCAGGCAAGCCGCTCGGCGACCGAGGACAGGGCCTCGGTCTGGCGCTGGAAGGCGAGAAGATTGTCGAAGGCGCTCATCGGACAGTTCCCCGGACCGAGGTTTCAAAAGGATAGCGTGCATGGTGGCGCGCACGCAGGATCAGCGTGAACACTGCCACGGCACCGAACTGATGCGCCAGTGCCAAAGGCAGCGGCGAGGCATGTAGGACGTTCATGATGCCCAAGAGCACCTGTACCGCAAGCATGACAAGCATGGCGACATAGGCGCCGCGCGTCACCGGATGCGGCGAGCGGCGGGCCCGCAGGAACACCACCACCGCAAAAACCGCCAGCAGATAGCCGGTCATGCGATGGATGAACTGCACCAGTGCCGGATTTTCAAAGAAATTGCGCCAGCCAAGCGCGGCGTTCCAGATCTCGGCCGGGATCCACTCTCCGCCCATGGTCGGCCAGCCGGTATACATGCGGCCCGCGTCGATCCCCGCAACCAGCGCGCCCAGCAGGATCTGCACGAATGCCAGATGCATCAGCCCGGTGGTCATCGAGAAAAGCCTTGCCTCGCCCGCCCGGCGCGCCCGCAAAAGCGCCGCCTCGCTGCGCGACAGCGCCAGCACATACCAGGCGATCACGCCGAGGATGGCGAATGCCAGCCCCAGATGCGCCGCCAGCCGATAAGAGGCCACCCGCACCATTTCGCCCGACAGCCCCGAATAGACCATCCACCAGCCGATCGCACCCTGCGCCCCGCCCAGCACGCCCAAGAGCAGCAGCCGAGGCGTCCAGCCGGTCGGAATGCGCTTCGTTGCCAGGAAAAACACAAAGCCCGCCGCCCAGACCAGCCCCACCAGACGCCCCAGCAGCCGGTGCGACCATTCCCACCAGTAGATCTGCTTGAAGCTCGCCAGATCCATGTCGGAATTGACCAGTTCGAACTGCGGGATCTGCCGGTATCTGTCGAACTCGGCCTGCCAGGTGGCCTGATCCATGGGCGGGATCGCCCCTGTCACCGGCTTCCATTCGGTGATCGACAGGCCCGAGCCGGTCAGCCGCGTCGCGCCGCCAAGCGCGATCATCGCCGCAACCAGAACAAACAATACGATCAACCAGATGCGGATTGCCCCGCGTGCGCCCTTGTGGCCGGCGTCGATCATGCCGCCAGCGGGCGGCGTCGCGCGCGGGGTCGTCTCGGTGACTTCCTGAAAGACGGGACGTCTTGCCATGTCAGCTTCCTTCTCGATCGGGCGCGACCTTGGCCCCTGCGCGCCCGGAAATCAATCAGCCGCGGCGGATCAACTGCCTCAGCATGCCGTGAAAGATGCGCGTGTCGGCGCGCGTCAGCAGCAGCCGCGACCACAGATTTCGTAGCGTCAGTTTCATCGCCGGTGCCTTTTCGGGCGGGAAAAAGAAACCGGCCTCGCCAAGCCGCTCCTCCCAATGATCGGCCAGCTTTTCGATTTCCAGCCGCGTGGCCGGCGCCTCGCCATCGGGGCGACTGCCGTGCGGAGCGGGCTGGGCCGGCAGGCTGTCGCGCGCCCATTCATAGCCGGCAAGCAGCACCGCCTGCGCAAGATTCAGCGAGGGGAAATCGGGATTGACCGGCACGGTGATAATGGCACTGGCCCGCGCCACGTCCTCGTTCTCCAGCCCTGCGCGCTCGGGGCCGAAAATCAGCGCGACGCGACCGCCCTGCACGACCCGGTCGCGCGCGTCCGCCATGGCCGATGCGGGGGTCAGGACGGGCTTGGTCAGCTCACGCCCGCGCGCGGTAGTGGCATAGGCGTAATCCACATCGGCCATGGCCTCGGCCAACGTCGGAAATACCCGCGCATGGTCCAGCACCCGACCGGCCGCCCCCGAGGCCATGGCTACGGCTTTCGGGTTCGGCCAGCCGTCGCGCGGCGCAACCAGGCGCATGTCGGTCAGACCGAAATTCAGCATGGCGCGCGCGGCCGCGCCGATGTTTTCGCCCATCTGCGGGCGCACAAGAATGATGGCGGGTTCCATGGCCGCGGCCATATCCTTCCCCGCACCCACTGGCAAGGCGCGCGATGCTGCGCTATCTGCTGTTGGAACACGAGGATGACAGCGCCATGACAGACCAGCCCAACTCGCCGCAACTTTACCTGATTACCCCGGTCGGCGCGACCGCTTCCACGCTGGGGCCAATGCTGGCCGAGGTCATGGAGCGTTTCCCCATCGCATGCTTGCGCATCCCGGGCGCAGGAACCGAGGACGAACTGGGACGAATCGCCGATCTCGCGCGCGAGATCGCCCATGCCCATGACGTGGCGGTGGTGATCGAGGATCATGTGCAACTGGCGCAACGGCACGGGCTGGACGGCGTGCACCTGACCAATGGCTCGCGCGGCATCCGCCATGCGCGCAAGGAACTGGGGCAGGATGCCATTGTCGGCGCCTTCTGCGGCACCTCGCGTCATGACGGCATCAACGCGGCCGAGGCCGGGGCGGATTACGTCAGCTTCGGCCCTTGCGGTGCCACGGCGCTTGGCCAAGGTGAAATTGTGCCGCTCGATCTGTTCGAATGGTGGTCCGAGATGATCGAAATTCCGGTCGTCGCTGAAGGTGCACTGACACCCGCTCTCATCGGGCAACTCGCGCCCCTGACAGATTTTATCGCCCTCGGCGCCGAGATCTGGGCAGAGCCGGGGCCGGTCGAGGCGCTAGGCACTCTCTGGCGCTGACAGCTTTTTCTTCGCGGGTGCATGGGTATTTGGGCAACGAAGAAATCCTGCCCCGCGATGACGGCGCGCCTGCTCAACCTCCAGGGAGCCGGCGTTGTTTTCTTCGTTGCCCAAATACCCATGCCACCTTTCAACCCAAGCAGAGCCTGCCCCTTGCGCAGCGCCATGCCGCAGCCTAAAGCCTTGCCATGACCCAGCACCAGCGCCTTCTCATCATCGACTTCGGCTCACAGGTCACGCAGCTGATTGCGCGGCGCCTGCGCGAACTGAATGTCTATTGCGAAATCCACCCGTTCAACACGGTCGATGACGCCTTCCTGAAAAACTTCGCCCCGCAGGCGGTGATCCTGTCGGGCGGCCCTGCCTCGGTAACCCAAGCGAATTCACCACGCGCCCCGCAGAGCCTGTTCAGCATGGGGGTGCCGGTTTTTGGCATCTGCTATGGCCAGCAGGTGATGATGGAACAATTGGGCGGGCGGGTCGAATCGGGCCATCATGCGGAATATGGTCGTGCCTTCATCACCCCTGCTGAAGGCCACAAGAGCGACGGCATTTTCTCTGGCCTGTTCGACGCCGGCCGCGAAGAGGTCTGGATGAGCCATGGCGACCGCGTCACACAGCTCGCGCCGGGCTTCGAGGTGATCGGGACCTCGCAAGGCGCCCCCTTTGCCATGATTGCGGATGAGACGCGCAAGTTCTTTGCCGTCCAGTTCCACCCCGAGGTGCATCACACCCCGAATGGCCGCCGGATGCTGGAGAACTTTATCCGCTTGGCGGGACTGACCGGCGACTGGACCATGGCCTCGTATCGTCAGGAAGCGATTCGCAAGATCCGCGACCAAGTCGGCGACAAACGGGTAATCTGCGGGCTTTCGGGCGGCGTCGACAGTTCGGTCGCGGCAGTGCTGATCCATGAGGCGATCGGCGACCAGCTGACTTGCGTCTTTGTCGACCACGGGCTCTTGCGACTGAACGAGGCCGAGGAAGTCGTGACGATGTTCCGCGACACCTATAACATTCCGCTGATCCACGCCGATGAGAGCGAGATGTTCCTGTCGGCGCTGGAGGGCGTCTCGGACCCGGAGGTCAAGCGCAAGACGATCGGCAAACTGTTCATCGACGTGTTCCAGAAATATGCGAACGGGATCGAGGGCGCCGAATTCCTCGCGCAGGGGACGCTTTACCCCGATGTGATCGAATCGGTCAGTTTCTCCGGCGGCCCTTCGGTGACGATCAAGAGCCACCACAATGTCGGTGGCCTGCCCGAGAAGATGGGGCTGAAGCTGGTCGAACCCTTGCGCGAACTCTTCAAGGACGAAGTCCGCGCACTTGGGCGCGAGCTTGGCCTGCCCGAGAAATTCATCGGCCGCCATCCTTTTCCCGGTCCCGGTCTTGCCATCCGTTGCCCTGGCGAAATCACCCGCGAAAAGCTGGAGATATTGCGCAAGGCCGATGCGGTTTTCATCGACCAGATCCGCAAACACGGGCTTTACGACGACATCTGGCAGGCTTTCGTCGCCATCCTGCCGGTTCGCACCGTGGGCGTCATGGGCGACGGGCGCACCTATGACTATGCCTGCGCGCTGCGCGCCGTGAATTCCGTCGATGGCATGACGGCTGACTACTATCCCTTCAGCCACGAGTTCCTGGGCGAGACCGCCACGCGAATCATCAACGAGGTCAAGGGCATCAACCGCTGCACCTATGACATCACTTCGAAACCGCCCGGCACGATCGAGTGGGAATGACCCAAAGGGCGGCCAATGCGCCGCCCTTTTTCATTCGTTACGGTGCGGTGGCTGAAAAATCTGCTTCAGATTGCATGTAAACGCGCCTGAGAAATTGACAAAGCCGGGCTCATGCGGCCCGATAGGTTATCGCAGCTAACGGTTAGGAACAGGATGCGCTTGGGCATTCGGCCTGCCCATTGCGACAACCGCTTATGACAAGGACCTGGCCATGAGTTGCGCCTGCGGACAGAATCACAACCACGCCCCCCCGCCCGTGTTGGGTGGCGAAGAGATCCCGCTTGAACAGCCGCTTGTCTCGATCAGCGGCCGGCTGATCTGCAAGGATGCGGCGCAGATGCTCTTGGCGATGGATCTGCTGACGGAACATGCGCGGCTCAGCCGGGCCGAGCCCGGCAACCTGCGGTTTGATCTTGAGCAGGCCGAGGATCCGCTGATCTGGGAGGTGCAGGAGCTTTATGCCAGCGATCATGCCTTCGAGGCGCATCGCAGCCGGCTGAAAGGCAGTCGCTGGGCAAGTGAAAGCCGGGGCATCACCCGCGACCTGAAACGCGAGAACGTCGTGCCCCGCATTCGTCCCGAACTGCGCTATGACCATCAGCAGATCACCGAACTGCTGACCTGCGCCTTCGATGGCCCCGCCGAGGCGCGCCTGCTGGACGCGCTGCGTGCCGCGGGCGATCTGGCACTGTCGCTGGTGGCCGAGGCCGCGGGCACCGTCGTCGGCCATGTCGCCCTGTCACCGCTGCGGGCCACGGGGCCGGCGCTGGCCTTGGCCCCGCTGGCCGCCCATCCTGCTGTCCAATCGCGGGGCATCGGCGAGGCGCTGGTGCGCGCCGCTCTGGCTGCGTTTGAAGATCACACCATCGTCGTGCTAGGCGATCCGACCTATTATGTTCGTTTCGGCTTTACGCCTGCCGATCTGACTTCGCCCTATGCCGGGCCGAACCTGATGGTGCTGGGGCCGCGACTGCCCGCCGGCAGCCGCATCACCCATGCGCCGGCCTTTGCGGCGCTCTGACGCGGCTAGCCTTCGTTTTCGGCTGGCGGCGCTTCTTGCTGGGGCAGCCGCAGGCGCACCCGCTTGACCCGGCGCGGATCGGCATCGATGATTTCGAACTCGGCGCCGCTTTCATGGGGGATCACCTCGCCGCGCACCGGCACGCGACCAGTCAACATGAAGATCAATCCGCCGAGCGTGTCGATTTCATCTTCTTCCTCGTCGGTAGCAAGGCGCAGGCCGGTCTGCGCCTCGACATCCTCCAGCGGAGTGCGGGCCTGGATCAACCATTGGCCGGGTTTTTCCTGGATGACCAGACCACCCTCGATCTCGTCATGCTCATCCTCGATCTCGCCGATGACCTGTTCGATCAGATCCTCGATGGTGACAAGCCCGTCCACGCCGCCATATTCATCGATGACCAACGCCATGTGGATGCGCTTTTGCTGCATCTGCTGCAAAAGCACGCCGATGGGCATCGAGGGGGGCACATAAAGCAAAGGCCGCAGCATCGGGCGCAGGGCGAATTTGACCGGAGCCTTGGCGCCAAAGCCGTATTTCAGCGCCAGATCCTTAAGATGGATCAGCCCCAGTGGGCTGTCCAGCGTGCCTCGAAACACCGGGATACGGGAAAAACCATGTTCGCGGAACATCTCGACCAGTTCCGGAAGGGTGGCGGTCACCGGAGCGGCGACGATTTCCACCTTGGGCACCGCAACGTCGTCGACGCGCATGCGGCGCAGATTGACCATGCCGAGAACACTGGTCGAGGGTGCGGTCGGCCCCTTGTCACGGGCCTCGGCGCTATCCGTTTCGGACTCGCCGCCGCCGAATGCGCCAAGAATGCGCCCCAGAAAGCCGCGCGATTGCGGCAGGTCACGCCCGTCGCCGCCCGTGCCATCCGCCCATGAGGCAGGTTCGGCAGAGACGGGCGTGTCGGGACTTCGATCGTTACTCATGTGTCAGGTTCCAGATAAGGATCGGGGATACCAAGTTTGCCCAGGATCGAGCGCTCGGTATCCTCCATGGTTTCCGCATCCTCGTCGTCGATGTGGTCATAGCCGGCAAGATGCAGCATGGCATGAACAAGAAGATGCATGGCGTGATCGGCGAAGGGCTTACCCTGTGCCTCTGCCTCGCGCTGGCAGGTGTCGTAGGAGATGGCGATATCTCCCAACTCCTCCACCTCCAGCGGATCGGGATGCGTGCCGGGCTGGCGCGGCTCGAATTCGGTCGAGGGCCAGCTCAGCACGTTGGTCGGCTTTGGCTTGCCGCGAAACTCGGCGTTCAGTCCGGCGATGCGCGCATCGTCACACCCCATCACCACGATCTGGAATGCGCCCAGCTCCAGCCATTCGCCTATCGCATGGGCGGCGCGCTCGGCCATGGCGGGCAGGCCGGCATCCTCCCAGCGGTCGTCCTCCAGCACGATATCGACGATCTCCAGCGCCTCTTCCGACGCCTCCGCACTATCAGGCATCGCCCGGTCCTCTGCTGGCCAGTCGTGGTTCGCGGCGCGGGTTATGCGGGCCACGGTCGTCCACGACCTCGCCACGCGCCAGTGCCGCCTCGGATTCGGCGTCGTAAGCCTCGATGATACGGGCGACCAGCGAATGGCGCACCACGTCCTTGGCGGTGAAATAGCTGAAGCTGATGCCCTTGATACCCTTGAGGATCTTTTCCGCGTCGACCAGACCGGAATGGATGCCGCGCGGCAGGTCGATCTGGGTGCGGTCACCGGTCACCACCATGCGCGACCCCTCGCCCAGCCGGGTCAGGAACATCTTCATCTGCATGGTCGTGGCATTTTGCGCCTCGTCCAGCACCACAAAGCTGTTCGACAGCGTGCGGCCGCGCATGAAGGCCAGCGGAGCGATCTCGATACGCTTTTCCTCCATCAGCTTCTGCATCTGCTTGCTGGGCAGGAAGTCATTCAGCGCATCATAAAGCGGCTGCATGTAGGGATCGACCTTTTCCTTCATGTCGCCGGGCAGAAAACCCAGCCGCTCACCCGCCTCGACCGCGGGGCGCGACAGGATGATCCGGTCCACATGGCCGCCGATCAACATGGTCACGCCCACGGCCACCGCCAGATAGGTCTTGCCCGTACCGGCGGGACCGATGCCAAAGGCCATCTCATTGGCAAAAAGCGCACGGACATATTCCTTTTGCGCATCGGTGCGCGGCTCGACGGTCTTCTTGCGGGTGCGCAGTTCGATCGGACCGGTCTGGAACATCTCCAACTGCTCGGCCGGGGTCGGACCTTCGGTCACCGTCTCGCTGCCCATGCGCAGTGCGGCCTCGACCTCGGCCATCTCGACCGGACGACCCTGCTCCAACCTTGCGTAAAGCGCGCGCAAAACCTGCGCCGCCTCGGCCTGAGCATCGACCGGACCCACCACGGACAGCAGATTGCCGCGTCGCAGGATATGCACCTTCAGCGCCTCTTCGATCCGCGCCAGATGGCGGTCATGCGGGCCGCAGAGATCGATCAACAGCCTGTTGTCATGGAATTCCAGCAAGGTTTCGCCGGGGGTCGCGGTCGCGGGATGCGTAGGGGTCAGACCCAAATTCGTCTCCGAGGTGAGATACTCAGTAAGTCATGGTTGCAATTGCGCGGGATTCGCACAAGGGGTGCGCCGCCGGTATTGCCGTTTTGCACGAAATTCGGCAAAAAATCGGTCATCATCCTTTCCGGGTCCATCATCCCGGCCCCCAAGCCATCGGGCGGGCGCGGCCGGCGATGAAATCGGCCAGATAATCATCCCCGGCCCGGTCCATCTCGTCCACGGTCCCTTGCCAGCGCAGCCGGCCGCGATCCAGCAGTGCCACCCGGTCGGCGATACTGCGCACCGAACTCATGTCATGGGTGATGGTGATGGCGGTGGCACCGGTTTCATCGACAATGTCGCGGATCAGCATGTTGATCGCCGCCGCCCGGATCGGGTCCAGACCTGTCGTCGGCTCGTCGAAAAAGATCACTTTCGGATCGGCGGCGATGGCCCGGGCAAGACCGGCACGCTTGCGCATCCCGCCCGAAAGCTCGGCCGGATGCAGGTCCGCGACCTCGGGACCCAGCCCGACGCGGGCCAGCTTTTCCAAGGCAATGCGGCGCGCATGCGCCTTTGGCATGGTTCGCAGCAGCCGGAAGGCGACGTTGCGCCAGACCGGCAGGCTGTCGAACAGCGCTGCATTCTGGAACAGCATGCCGAAATGGTCCATGAACTCGGCCCGGCGCTGCGCGAGCGGTGCACCCTGCCACAGGATCGTGCCCGCGTCGGGCGTCTCCAGCCCCAGAATACAGCGCAAGAGCACCGATTTTCCGGTGCCCGAACCGCCGATCACGACAAGGCTTTCGCCCGTCGCCAGGTCCAGATCCACCCCGTCCAGCACTCGCTTGGCGCCAAAGCTTTTTGTCAGGCCGCGCACCGAAAGCATCAGAAGAACAGCCCCGTCAGCGCGAAATTGGCGGCAAGGATGCCGACCGAGGCCGCAACAACGGCATTGGTCGTCGCGCGTCCCACGCCCGCCGCGCCGCCCGCAGCCGTCATGCCGAACCAGCAACCCGACAGCGCCACGATCAGCCCGAATACCACGCCCTTGAGCAGGCCCGACACCACGTCCCAGCTTTCCAGATAGGCCCAGGAATTGGACAGGTAGATGGTCGAGTTGAACCCCAGCGCCTGCACCCCGATCAGCCAGCCGCCCATGATGCCGATGATATCGCCCACGCCGATCAGCACGGGCAGGCAAAGCAGCGCCGCCCACAGCCGGGGCGAAACCAGCCAGCCCACCGGATCGGTCGAAAGCGTGACCAGCGCATCGATCTGCTCGGTCACGCGCATGGTGCCCAGTTCCGCCGCAATGGCGCTGGCGACACGGGCAGCCACCATCAGACCGCCCAGCACCGGGCCAAGTTCGCGCGCCATGCCGATGGCAACGATGGCGGGCACTACGTCCGAGGCCTGAAACCGTTCACCCCCCGAATGGATCTGCAAGGCCAGCGCCGCACCTGTAAACAGCGCGGTCAACCCGACCACCGGCAGCGACAGCCAGCCGATCTGGACGATCTGCCGCGCCAGTTCCCGTGGATGTCGTCCGACGCGGGCAAGCCCTTGTGCGGCGAATATCGCAACCCGCCCCGTGGCGCGGGTCAGCCCGATCACCGCCCTGCCCGTCAGCCGGACTGGGTTCACAGCCAGGTCCGCTCGTAGCGCCGTCCCAGCGAGGTCAGGATCTCATAGCCGATCGTGCCCGAAAGCGCCGCCAGATCGTCAACCCCCTGCCGCGGGTTCAGGACCTCCAGTGTCGCGGGCACGTCAGGCAGGTCGGTCACATCGACGGTGATCAGGTCCATCGAGATGCGGCCGATCACCGGCACTGCGATATCGCCGGCCCAAAGCTTCAGCCCGCCCTCACGCGCCAGTGCCCGCGCCAGCCCATCGGCATATCCCGCCGCCACCGTCGCCACACGCGAGACACGCTGCGCGACCCAGGCATAGCCGTAACCCACGGATTCGCCCGGCTTGACCTCGCGCATCTGGATCACCGGCAGAGCCAGCAAGACCACAGGGCGCGCATCAGTATAGGGCTGGCCGCCATAAAGTCCGATACCCGGGCGAACCAGATCGAAATGATATTCGGGCCCCAGCAAGATGCCCCCGGTTGCCGCCAGCGAACGCGGCGCGGTCACGCCCTCGGTCATCACCCGGAAAGCAGCCAGTTGCTGGGCATTGGCCGGGTGATCCGGCTCATCGGCGCAAGCCAGATGCGACATGACCAGCGCGGGACCAGCCGCCAGCGCCTCGGTGCGGATGGCCGCCCATTCGCCAGCCTCCAGCCCCAGCCGGTTCATGCCGCTGTCCAACTGGATGCCGAATGGCCCCTTGGGCCGCAGGGCACGGTCGCGGAAAAACTGCTCGGGGCTGTTCAGCACCGGGATCAGCCCAGAGAGATCTGCGCCCTCCATATGGCCCGACAGCACGAAAATCTGCGCATCGTCAGGCAAAAGCGGCCGGATCGCCCGCCCCTCGGATGCAAGGGCGACAAAGAAATCCCGCGCGCCCGCTGCATAAAGCGCCGGCGCCACGCGGTCTGCACCCAACCCATAGGCATCGGCCTTGACAACCGCCGCCGCCCGAGCGCCCGGCGCTCTTGCCGCAAGCGCATTCCAATTGGCCGCGATGGCCGGAAGATCAATCACGAGTCCCATGCAAGCGGCATGGCTCTTGCCTATGCCGTCGTCAAGGGTTTTAGCTACTTTGCTATTTGCAGCTAAGTTCGCTAGCATATTTTGCAAATATTCGCCTTTCCGCTTCCCGCATCGAGGCCAACCCGATAGTTTGCGCCAAACCCAAAGGGAGACGGCTCATGAAGGACATCCTCGGCGAACTGGAATCGCGCCGCCGCGATGCGCGGCTGGGCGGCGGGCAGCGGCGCATCGACGCACAACACGCGCGCGGCAAACTGACCGCGCGTGAACGGCTCGAACTGCTGCTGGACGAGGGTTCGTTCGAAGAGTTCGACATGTTCGTCCGCCATCGCTCGACCGATTTCGGCATGGAGGAAGACCGCCCCTATGGCGACGGCGTCGTCACCGGCTGGGGCACCATCAACGGCCGCATGGTCTATGTGTTCTCGCAGGACTTCACCGTCTTCGGCGGCTCGCTGTCGGAAACCCATGCGCAGAAGATCTGCAAGATCATGGACATGGCGGTGCAGAACGGCGCCCCTGTGATCGGGCTGAACGATTCGGGCGGCGCGCGGATTCAAGAGGGCGTAGCCTCGCTCGCGGGTTATGCGGATGTGTTCCAGCGCAACATCATGGCCTCTGGCGTGGTGCCGCAGATCTCGGTGATCATGGGACCTTGCGCGGGCGGCGCGGTCTATTCGCCGGCGATGACCGACTTCATCTTCATGGTCAAGGACACCAGCTATATGTTCGTGACCGGCCCGGATGTGGTCAAGACGGTGACGAACGAGGTGGTCACGGCCGAGCAACTGGGCGGGGCCTCGACCCACACCAAGAAAAGCTCGGTCGCCGACGGCGCCTTTGAAAACGATGTCGAGGCGATGTCGGAAATCCGTCGCCTTGTCGATTTCCTGCCGCTCAACAATCGTGAAAAGGCGCCGACCCGGCCCTTCTTCGACGATCCGGCCCGGGTCGAGGCAAGCCTGGACACGCTGATCCCCGACAACCCCAACCAGCCCTATGACATGAAGGAACTGATCCTGAAGGTCTCGGACGAGGGGGATTTCTACGAGATTCAAAAAGATTTCGCCGGCAATATCATCACCGGCTTCATCCGCATCGAAGGGCAGACCGTCGGTGTGGTCGCCAACCAGCCCATGGTCCTTGCCGGCTGCCTCGACATCGACAGCTCGCGTAAGGCCGCGCGTTTCGTCCGCTTCTGCGATGCGTTCGAAATTCCGATCCTGACCTTCGTGGACGTGCCCGGCTTCCTGCCCGGAACGGGACAAGAATATGGCGGCGTCATCAAGCATGGTGCGAAACTGCTGTTCGCCTACGGCGAGGCGACGGTGCCGAAAGTCACTGTCATCACCCGCAAGGCCTATGGCGGCGCCTATGACGTCATGGCGTCCAAGCACCTGCGTGGCGATTTCAACTATGCCTGGCCCACGGCGGAAATCGCGGTAATGGGCGCCAAGGGCGCGGTCGAGATCCTTTATCGCAGCGAATTGGGCGATGTCGACAAGATCGCCAGCCGCACCAAGGATTACGAGGACCGCTTTGCCAACCCCTTCGTCGCCGCCGAGAAAGGCTTTATCGACGAAGTGATCCAGCCACGTTCGACGCGCCGTCGCATCGCTCGGGCATTCGCGTCCCTGCGTGGCAAAAAATTGTCGAACCCGTGGAAGAAACACGACAACATCCCGCTGTAACAGTATGAAAACCAAGGGAGGAAGTATGTCGAGACTTACCGCGATCGGCTTTGCGCTGATGCCTCCGGCCGCTTTGGTCGGGGCAACCGGCATTGCCATCGCGCAGGGGTCCACGGCCGACATTCTTCTTCCCTCGGGCTCCGTGGTGCGCTGGCAAGAGACGCGGCACGACAATGCCGGCGGGTTCGGCCTGACCTATCGGTTTCGTTTCGTCATGCCCGACCTGGCGCAGCGCGTCCCGGTAACCAGCGGCCCGGCTTCGGACTTTGTCGAGGACGAGATGCGGGGGCCGATCGACATCGACACCGAAAGTGGCGAAATCACCGGCGCCGAACCGGATGACGGCCTGATCGATCCCGCCACGCTGGACGATATGACGCAGGCGGACCTCCCCCCCGAGGCCGACGAGGAAGCAGCCGACGCGCTGGTCGGCGCCCCGGTTCTGCCCGCAGCGCCCGACGTGCTGGCTCAGGACCCGGTGCACGAGGATATCGTCTGGCTGTGCGAGAACTGGGCCCTGCCCCGCATCGCAACCCCCGCGCCACGACCCAGCCAGATCATCATCAGCCTGGCGGACCGCGAGACCCCCTTTGGCAGCTTCGACCCCGAGGTGGTTCAGATCTTCGAGGCATTCCACCTGCCGCCCGATCGCGACACCTGTGAGTGGGAACCGTGGTGATGTTCCTTTCTCTGCGCCCTGATGCAAGCCTGCCACAGCGCAGCGGACCCGCAAGCATGGCTTTACGCGGTCCCTGTCAGCCCCGCGCCGCGCTGGCTATCATGGCGCCGCGGTCGCATGAGGCGGCCGAATCTCAACCGAGCAGTCGGGACACAACCATCCCGCAATACAGGAGCACGACAACATGTCGAAGAAGCTTGCACTGGCCCTCGTCCTCGTTGGCCTTGCCGCGGCCTGCGCCAAGAAAGAGCCTGAAATCGCCCCGATCCCGGTTCAGCCCGAGCCGGTCTACCAAGGCAAATACGGCGCCAACTAAGCCACCGGCCGTGCGCGGGCTGCAAGGCGGCCCGCGCCATCCGCGTTCCGCCCGGCCCCCGTGCGATGACGCAATTCCAAAAGGGGGCAAGACATGCTGAAGCATCGTGGCTTTCCAGGCCGCCTTCCCGGCACCGACTTCCAGTTCACCATCCGCCGCGCCAACAAGAAGGGCGCAACGCCCTTGGTCCGTCGCGAGCGTTTCCGCGACCGCAGGCCGGCCGACCGCCGTGCCGATACCGCCTTTCTGGCAGCATTGATCCAGCTTTTCGGCGAAGAACCGTTCCAGCGCGGCAATCTTGATGCGGGGCGGTTGTCCTGGTTGCTTGGCCGCGAGGTGATCGCGGTCGGCAAGCTTGATTCCACCGACTATGACCAGCTTCTGCGCGTCGATATGAAACGCGCCGAAGCCAGCTTTCCCGAGCTTTTCGCCGAGAACGCGCCCGAGTTCGACTGGGACGACGTCGATTGGGAAGACGACGACTGGGACGACGAGGACGACAAGTGATGACCGGCCGGGGGATGGGCGGATTGCCGCGTAGTTTTGTGTTTTCACACCGTTGTCAGTTTCTTCCGGGTGTGGTGCGTGCAATATTATGCGCACCTCTATCACCAACGGCCCGTAAACGGGTCCATAATACAGGCAAAACGCTATGCAAAAATCCGTCATCCTGCGTCTCTCCACCGCGGCCCTTCTGGTCGCCGGCCTTGCTGCCTGCGAACAAGGCTACGGCGGCGGCGCGACCCTTTCCCCCGACGCGCAGCGCGCGGCTGGCGGCGCGCTGGCTGGTGCGGCCGTGGCAAAGATCATCGACGGTGACGTTGCGACCGGCGCCCTCATCGGTGCGGCTGGCGGCGCGCTTTGCGACGACGCCGGCGTCTGCCAGCGCCGCTACTGATTTCAACCGGACGTTCGGCCCCGGGCTGACGCCCGGTGCCGTCGCCCGCCTCCCGGAGCAAGCGAAATGCCCAAGAAAATCGTTTTCGTGCTTGGCCTTGGCCTTGTCGGCCTTGCCGGCTGCACCCAGAACATCAACCCGACCGATATGGACCGCGGTCTTATCGGCGCGGGTGTCGGTGCGACCGTCGCCCATGTCGGCGGCCATAACGTCGTCAAAGGCGCGGCCATCGGCGCTGCTGCCGGCGCACTGTGCGACGACGTGCGCCTCTGCCAATAAGGCTTTTGCCAATCATCTGACGGCTCGCGTCCGCGCGCCGCTCATACCTGTTTACAGCCGTCCCGGCTTTGCGTCGGGGCGGCTTTTTCACGTTCGGGATCTGCCCCAGGGGAAAGAAACATGTTCAAGAAAATCCTGATCGCCAATCGGGGCGAGATCGCCTGCCGGGTCATCAAGACCGCCAAGAAGATGGGCATCCAGACCGTCGCCGTCTATTCCGACGCCGACCGCAATGCGCTGCACGTCAAGATGGCGGACGAGGCGGTGCATATCGGCCCGCCCCCGGCCAACCAGTCCTATATCGTGATCGACAAGATCATGGAGGCGATCCGCCAGACCGGGGCCGAGGCGGTGCATCCCGGCTATGGCTTTTTGTCCGAGAACATGAAATTCGCCGAGGCGCTGGAAAAGGAAGGCGTCGTCTTTATCGGCCCGCCCTCGCCCGCCATCGAGGCCATGGGCGACAAGATCACCTCGAAGAAACTGGCGCAAGAGGCCGGTGTCAGCACGGTGCCCGGTTATATGGGCCTGATCGCGGACGCCGACGAGGCGGTCAAGATTTCGAAGGAAGTCGGCTTCCCGGTGATGATCAAGGCATCGGCCGGCGGCGGCGGCAAGGGCATGCGCATCGCCTGGAACGAGCAAGAGGCGCGCGAAGGCTTCGAATCCTCCAAGAACGAGGCCGCGAACAGTTTTGGCGACGACCGCATCTTTATCGAGAAGTTCGTCACCCAGCCCCGTCATATCGAAATTCAGGTGCTGGCCGACAAGCACGGCAATTGCGTCTATCTGCATGAACGCGAATGCTCGATCCAGCGCCGCAACCAAAAGGTGATCGAAGAGGCCCCCTCGCCCTTCCTGGACGAGGCGACCCGCAAGGCGATGGGAGAGCAGGCCGTGGCATTGGCCCAAGCCGTGAACTATACCAGCGCCGGCACGGTCGAGTTCATCGTCGATGCCCAGAAGAACTTCTATTTCCTGGAAATGAACACCCGGTTGCAGGTGGAGCACCCGGTGACCGAGCTGATCACCGGCATCGACCTTGTGGAACAGATGATCCGCGTCGCGGCGGGCGAGCCGCTGCCCTTCCGGCAGGACGACCTGAAGATCAACGGCTGGGCCATCGAAAGCCGGCTTTATGCCGAAGACCCCTATCGCGGCTTCCTGCCCTCGATCGGGCGGCTGACCCGCTATCGCCCGCCGGTCGAGACTGCGGCCGGCCCGTTGCAGGCGGCAGACAAATGGGTG
Source organism: Paracoccus methylovorus (assembly GCF_016919705.1). Taxonomy (NCBI): domain Bacteria; kingdom Pseudomonadati; phylum Pseudomonadota; class Alphaproteobacteria; order Rhodobacterales; family Paracoccaceae; genus Paracoccus; species Paracoccus methylovorus. Next base: position 753,920 of record NZ_CP070371.1, on the reverse strand, counting down.
CCTGCCCATCCCGGCGACAAGCCGCGCGTGGCTGCGACCGGGGTGCGTAACGATACCGGCGTCTATGAGGGCGGCGAGATCAGCATGTATTACGATCCGATGATCGCCAAGCTTTGTACCTGGGCACCGACCCGCGACGACGCCATCGAGCAGATGCGGCTGGCGCTGGACGAGTTCGAGGTCGAGGGCATCGGTCACAACCTGCCCTTCCTGTCGGCGGTGATGGACCATCCGAAATTCGTGTCGGGCGATATCTCGACCGCCTTCATCGCCGAAGAATATCCCGAGGGCTTTCTGGGCGCGGCCCTGCCGGACGCCGAGATCACCCGCGTCGCCGCCTCGGCGGCGGCCATGCATCGCGTGGCGGAAATCCGGCGCGCCCGCATCTCGGGCCGGCTGGACAACCATGAACGCCATGTCGGCGAGCATTGGGTCGTCTTCGTCGCCGGCAAAGAGGTCCCGGTGCGCATCACCGCCGATAAGCAAGGCTCGACCGTCGAAATCGACGGCCGCAAGCTGCGTGTCGAAAGCGACTGGCTGCCGGGGCAATCGCTCGCCCGGCTTGCGGTCGATGGTGCGCCCTTGGTGATGAAGGTCGATCGCCAGCCCTCGGGTTTCCGGTTGCGGGTCCGGGGTGCGGATCTGAAAACCTATGTCCGCCGGCCGCGCGCGGCTGAACTGGCGCGGCTGATGCCCGAGAAACTGCCGCCCGACACCTCGAAATTCCTGCTTTGCCCGATGCCAGGTCTTGTGGTGCGGATCAATGTTGAGGCCGGCGACGAGGTGCAGGAAGGACAGGCGCTGGCCACGGTCGAGGCGATGAAGATGGAAAACATCCTGCGCGCCGAACGCAAGAGCGTCGTGAAATCCGTCAATGCCAAGCCGGGCGAAAGCCTTAAGGTCGATGACGTAATCATCGAGTTCGAGTGACATGCAACCGCCGGGCGCATACCAGCGCCCGGCACAAGGATCGGGGAACATGCCGGTTTTGGACGACTATCTCAGCCCACAGGCACAGCAGGCGTTTGTCGCCGGGCTGTTCATCGCCACGGGCTGGTGGGTCGTCGCCTTTCAGAACCGTCGGCGCGACGCCAAGCTGCGCGCCGAGCGCGTGGACGACATGCAGCGCGCGCTTTTGGCCGAGATACGCGCCCATGTCGTCAGTCTGGAAAACCAGCGTCTGGATAGTCGCGAAATCCCGGACACCGTGCGGCGCATCCGCGACGACGGCTTTATCCAGATGCTGCCGGACAACTCCAACGACCGCATCTTTTCGGCCCTCATCGAGGATGTGCATATCCTGCCGGCGCTGGTTATCGACCCGGTCGTAACCTATTACCGGCAAATCGCGCTGATGCGCTCGTTCGAGACCGAGCTGCCGGCATTGGCGCGCCGCAACCGCGACCGGGCGGCCGAGATGTTTCTGGATTATCTGGAACTCAGCGATGTCGCGCGGGAAGCCGGCTATGGAGCGATACGCATCCTGCTGGCCAGCCTGCACGGCGGCGATGCGACGATTCTGGAGCTATACGAAAGTGACACGCGCGAGCGTGCGGACCGCATCGCCGCAAACCTGCCCTCGGAACTGGCCGAGATGCGCGCGCGGCTTAATAGGCGATCTTCGGACCGGAGCGGCCTTTGATGGGTTTCAATCCGATCAGGTTGGTCATTTCATTGGCCGTCCGCGCCTTTGCCAGCCGGGCGACAAAGCTGTCATTCGCAGCCGCGGGCTCGGGGCGCGGCTTGGACTCGGGCCTCGTTTCCGTTTTTTGCAGCAAATTCGACTTGCTCATGCGCCGCTCCTTTCCTGGCGGGCAGGATACTGCCCATGTCCTGAAAATAGTCACGAATTGCGATTTCTGCAACATCCCGTTGCGGGCTTCAACCTGTCACGGCAACCCGGCGCGACCGATTTCCTGCAAACGCAGCGGGAACTTGTCGATTGCCCGCGTAATCTCGCGCACGGATCGGGGCGACGGCTTGCGCTGCTTGACCTGGCCATCCTTGTCGATCAGCACCAGCGAAAACCCCTCGGGGCGCAATTGCCGCCGCCACAGGCTTGCAGCCGCAGGATCGGTATCGGTGATGACCACCACGCCGCGGACAAGCAGCGGCGCCGGATCGCGGCGCAGGATGGCCAGTTGCTCGGTAAAGGACGGATCGGCCGCCGTATTGGCAAAGATCACCACCGGCCGCGCCTGCCAGACGAATTCCGCCGGATCAGCCTCGTCAGCCGACAGCACCGTCAACTCGCCCGCCTGCATCTTGGGATGCGTGAACGGTGCGGCCTCATCACGCGCGGCGGGCACTTCGCCGCGGACAAACGGACGATGGCCGTCGGCCTCGCCCTGGGGCCTGGGCCCCATGGCCGCAATCAGCGGCACCATTGCCAGAAAAATCAACCGTTTCAGTTTCATCATCCTCTCTTCTTCTTATTCATATAAGAGCCGAGAGGCCATGGGAAAGGATGCAAGATGACCGAATGCACAAAAGCCGCTCTGGAAGACTGGCGCAAGCTTGCCAGCAAAGAGCTGAAAGGCGCCGATCCCGACAGCCTGACCTGGCACACGCTGGAAGGAATCGAGGTCAAGCCGCTTTACACCCAGGACGATCTGACGCACCTGCCGCATCTGGGCAGCCTGCCGGGGATTGAGCCCTTTACCCGCGGACCGCGCGCGACCATGTATGCCGGCCGGCCCTGGACCATCCGGCAATACGCCGGTTTCTCGACCGCCGAGGAATCGAACGCCTTCTACCGCAAGGCGCTGGCCGCCGGCCAACAGGGCGTCTCGGTCGCCTTCGATCTTGCCACCCATCGCGGCTATGACAGCGATCATCCCCGCGTCGAAGGCGATGTCGGCAAGGCGGGCGTCGCCATCGACAGCGTCGAGGACATGAAGGTCCTGTTCGACGGCATCCCGCTGGACAAGGTTTCCGTGTCCATGACCATGAATGGTGCGGTGATCCCGATCCTGGCGAACTTCATCGTGACGGGCGAGGAGCAGGGGCATCCGCGCTCGGTCCTGTCGGGCACGATCCAGAACGACATCCTCAAGGAGTTCATGGTCCGCAACACCTATATCTATCCGCCCGAGCCCTCGATGCGGCTCATCGCGGATATCATCGAATATACCTCGAACGAGATGCCCAAGTTCAACTCGATCTCGATTTCCGGCTATCACATGCAGGAAGCGGGCGCGAACCTGGTGCAGGAACTGGCCTATACGCTGGCCGATGGACGCGAATATGTCCGTGCGGCGCTGAGCGCGGGCATGGACGTGGACCAGTTCGCCGGACGGCTGTCGTTCTTTTTTGCCATCGGCATGAATTTCTTCATGGAGGCCGCCAAGCTGCGTGCCGCCCGTCTGCTGTGGACGCGGATCATGAAGGAGTTCGACCCCAAGAAACCGGGCAGTCTGATGCTGCGCACGCATTGCCAGACCTCGGGTGTCAGCCTGCAGGAACAGGACCCCTACAACAACGTGGTCCGCACCGCCTATGAGGCGCTGGCGGCAGCACTTGGCGGCACGCAATCGCTGCACACCAACGCGCTGGACGAAGCCATCGCACTGCCGACCGAATTCAGCGCCCGCATCGCGCGCAACACTCAGTTGATCCTGCAAGAGGAAACCGGCATCACCCATGTCGTCGATCCGCTGGCGGGCAGCTATTACGTCGAAAGCCTGACCGCGCAACTGGCCGAGAAAGCCTGGGCGCTGATCGAAGAGGTCGAGGAGATGGGCGGCATGACCAAGGCCGTGGCCTCGGGCATGCCCAAGCTGCGGATCGAGGAAACCGCAGCGCGGCGTCAGGCCCAGATCGACCGGGGCGAAGAAGTCATCGTCGGCGTGAACAAGTATCGCCTGACGAAGGAAGACCCCATCGACATCCTCGACATCGACAACGTGAAGGTGCGCGAGTCCCAGATCGCGCGGCTGAACCAGATCCGCGCGACGCGGGACGAAGCGAAGTGCCAGGCGGCGCTGGACGAGATCACGCGCCGGGCAAAGGAAGGCGGCAACCTGCTTGACGCAGCGGTCGAGGCCGCGCGCGCCCGGGCCAGCGTGGGAGAGATCAGCATGGCGATGGAAAAGGAATTCGGCCGCCACCGGGCCGAGGTAAAGACGCTGGCCGGCGTCTATGGTGCGGCTTATGAAGGCGACGACGACTTTGCCCAGATCCAGCGCGATGTCGAGACATTCGCCGAGGAAGAAGGTCGCCGCCCGCGTATGCTGGTGGTCAAGATGGGTCAGGACGGCCACGATCGCGGCGCCAAGGTGATCGCCACCGCATTCGCCGATATCGGCTTTGACGTCGATGTGGGGCCGCTGTTTCAGACCCCCGAGGAAGCCGCGCAGGACGCCATCGACAACGACGTGCATGTCGTGGGGATTTCCTCGCAGGCAGCCGGTCACAAGACGCTGGCGCCAAAGCTGATCGCCGCGCTGAAGGAACAGGGCGCCGGGGATATCATCGTGATCTGCGGGGGCGTGATCCCGCAACAGGATTACGATTTCCTGAAGAAGGCCGGGGTGAAGGCGATTTTCGGGCCGGGCACCAACATCCCCTCGGCTGCGCGTGATATCCTGACGCTGATCCGCGCAGCGCGGGCGGCGTGACAAAAGCGCGGCCGCGTCCCAGCGTCGCGGTCGCATGGGTATTTGGGCAACGAAGAAGCAGCCTGTCGTCCCATGGGAGATGGCGGCGGTGTTGGCCAGGGAGGCTGGTGAGATGAGGCTGCGTCCTGCGATCGAGGGGGATATTCCCGGGATCCTTGGCTTTTGGAATCCCTTGATCCGCGAGACCACCATCACCTTTTCCAGCGAAGAGAAAACACCTGCGGGACTGGCCCGGATGATCGCGCAGCGCCGGGCAGCAGGGCGTGAATTCCTGATCGCAGAGGACGCAGGCGCAGTGCTGGGGCTGGCCAGCTACGACCAGTTTCGCGGCGGGGATGGTTACGCCCATTGCATGGAGCATTCGGTGATCCTGTCGCCCATCGCACGCGGCCGGGGTCTCGGCCGGGCGCTGATGGAGGCGATAGAGGATCATGCCCGCACCGGCGGCGCGCATAGCATGATCGCCGCCGTCTCGGTCGAGAACGAGGCCGGTATCTCCTTCCATCGCGCCATTGGTTATGTGCAGGTCGGCCTGTTGCCGCAGGCTGGGCGCAAATTCGGCCGGTGGCTGGATCTGGTGCTGCTGCAAAAGATGCTTTGACCACGTCTTGTCTGGCGCAGGGTACCGTGGAAAACTCGACCATCGGGAGCCGCGCGAGGACAAGATGAGAGCGGGTACAAAGGGGCGGCAGACGCATCTCAGGGGCCAAAACGCGGCTCCGCGGGATGGCTGGGTGCATTTCGGTCCCCCGCAATCAAGGTTTCCGAGGGGGACATGACACGATGACCAGAATAGGCGCCCCAGCCGAGACCCATTACACTCTGCCGGCTGATTTCGCCGCGGCGCTGGGGCAGTGCGTGGCGAGTTTCGGCTGGCTCGAGGAGATCATCAAGCGCACCATTTATGCCCTTGACCGCGCACGGCTGGCCGACGACCTGACCGAGGAGGAGTTGCAAAGCTGGCTGACCCGCATGGTCTCGATCGCGGATGATTCCATGGGCACCCTGATCGACCAGTTGGACGCCGCCATGCGCCGCTATCCGGGGCTGCGCGACCGCAACCGCATCACCGACAGGCTGTCCCTGATCCGCTTGCAGCGCAACCTGATCTGCCATGCCTCCTGGCGTCCGACCGAGGACAAGGCGCGCTGGCATCCGGCCTTTGTGAGCACCAAAGGAGAGGTGCAGCGCCAGCCGCTGGGCATTGCCGAGCTGAATGCCATCCGCGCGGATACGGTCGAAATCGGCACACGGGTCCTGCGGGTGATGCGTGCGACCGGCGTGCAGGGTTATTGGGCAGGCGACGACGAGGCCTGAGCGTTCCGCGCGTTGCAACGTGCCGCGCCATCCGCTAACACCGCCTTGTCAATAGATAAGAGTTTCACATGACCGCCCAGAAACAGGGGCAAGACGCCTCTCCGCTTCGTCTCGGCATTGCTGGTCTTGGGACGGTCGGCACCGGCACCGTCAAGATCATCCAGAAACACGCCGCCCTGCTGTCCCTGCGCGCGGGCCGGCCGATCACCATCACCGCCGTCTGCGCCCGCGACCGGATGAAGAATCGCGACGTGGACCTGTCCGGCTATGGTTGGGAAGAGGACGCCCGCGCCCTTGCCCTGCGCGAAGATGTGGATGTGTTCATCGAACTGATCGGCGGCGACGAGGGCATCGCGCGCGAGGCCGTGACGGCCGCGCTGCGGGCCGGCAAGGACGTGGTGACCGCCAACAAGGCGCTGCTGGCGATCCATGGCCAGGAACTCGCCGAACTGGCCGAAGCCCATGGCCGGGTCATCCGATTTGAGGCCGCAGTGGCCGGAGGCATTCCCGTCATCAAGACCATGACCGAGTCGCTGGCCGGCAATGAGATCCGCCGCGTCATGGGGGTGATGAACGGCACCTGCAACTATATCCTGACGCGCATGGAAAGCGCCGGCCTGCCCTATGAGACGGTATTCGAAGAGGCCCGCCAACTGGGCTATCTGGAGGCCGATCCGACGCTGGACGTGGGCGGCATCGACGCCAGCCATAAGCTGGCGATCCTGTCGGCCATCGCCTTCGGCACGAAGCCCAGCTTCGATGCGGTCGAGATCGAGGGGATCGAGCGGGTCAGCATCGACGACATCCGCCGTGCCGCCGACATGGGCTATCGCATCAAGCTGCTGGGTGTGGCGCAAATGACCGGACGCGGGCTGGAACAGCGCATGTCGCCCTGTCTGGTGCCTGCCGACAGCCCGTTGGGCCAATTGCAGGGCGGGACGAACATGGTGGTGATCGAAGGCGACTCGGTCGGCCAGATCGTGTTGCGTGGCCCGGGCGCCGGTGAAGGCCCCACCGCCAGCGCCGTCATGTCCGACATCGTCGAGATCGCCCGCGGCGTGCGCATGCCCAGCTTTGGCCAGCCGGCCGGGGATCTGGCGATGCCGCAACCGGCCAGGACGGCGGTGCCGGCGGCCTATTACATCCGCCTGCAACTGACCGACAAGCCCGGGGCCTTGGCAAAGGTCGCAACCGTGCTGGGCGATTCCGGTATCTCGATCGACCGCATGCGCCAGTACGGACACTCGCGCAGCGAGGGGGTGGCGCCAGTGCTGATCGTCACCCACAAGACCACCCCGGATGCCATCGATCATGCCATCGCCGCCCTGCCCCGCACCGGCGTCATCGCCGGCGAGCCGGTCGAGTTGCGCATCGAAGAAGTCTAGGCGGCTGGGTCTACAGCATCGTTGCAATTCGTTGAATCGCAGAAATGCTGTGGTCGTTGTATTTACGCATTTCCCGGCGCTTTACCGGCATCTACTTTGCTGGAAATGCCTTAGGCGGGGCTTATGTGGCGCAGCCCATGCGTCACATCCGCCCGGACGGCAAGCCGCAATCCCGGCTCATCCCCCGCCCGTAGCGAGGCGAGGATCATCCGGTGATGCCGGGGGGGCTCGTTACGCTTCATGCGCCCGTAGAGTGCCCGCATGGTGGGGCCAAGCTGCAACCAGACCGTCTCGACGATAGCCAGCATCGCCGGGGCCTGCGCGCGCAGGTAAAGTAGGCGGTGAAACTCCAGATTGGTGCGGATATAGCCGATGGCGTCGTGCCCCTCGGCCGCCTCTCCGATTGCGGCGTTGATGATGGCCATGCGCTCGATGAGGGCCTGATGGGCGCGCGGCAGGGCTCGGGCCGCTAGTTCCGGCTCGATCAGCCCGCGCAGGGCGGCAAGTTCCTCGATCCGCTCGACCGACAGTTCCGGCGTGCTGATCCGTCCCGAGGACGACAGCGACAGCGCACCCTCCGCCACCAGCCGGCGCACCGCCTCGCGCGCGGGGGTCATCGAGACACGATGCTCGGCCGCAATGCCCCGCAACGTCAGGGGCAGGCCCGGCGGGAGTTCGCCCAGCATGATCCGCTGGCGCAAATTGCGGTAAAGCCGTTCATGGGCCGAAGTTTCGGAGGTGCGCGAAAGTGTCATGCCCCCTCTGTGATCACAAAATTGGACGCCGTCAAGCCGTCCCGATGCCGCAGCATTACGGCCTGAAACGCCAGGCCAGCAATTCATGCCCATGCAGGCGCAGCCATTCGCGACGGGCCGCATAATCGGGCATCAATTGCCCGGTCGCGGCCCAGAAGTCCGGCGAATGATCCATGTGCTGCAGATGCGCCACCTCATGCGCGGCGACATAGTCCAGCACCTCGGGCGGCGCCATGGCCAGCCGCCATGAAAACATCAACCGCCCGTCATGGGTGCAACTGCCCCAGCGCGAGCGGGTGTCGCGCAGCGCCAGCGCACGAAAGCCACGCCCCAGCGCCGCAGCATAACGGTCGCAGGCCTGCATCAGCCGCGCCTGCGCCAGATGTTTCAGCCAAACCTCGACCAGCAGGCCCGTGGGGCGGCCCTGGGGCACCAGCAACCGCTCATCTGTCAGCTCCACCCGCCGCCCGTCATGGGGCTCAATGCGCCGCCTGCGCCCCTCTACAGGCAGCAAGGCGCCGTGCTCGACCAGAGACAGCGGTGGCATGCCCGCCCGGGTGTTGCGCAGCCACTCGGCCCGCGACTCGGCAAAGGCGCGGCCATCGGACAGGCTGGTGCGGCTTGGCAGGGTCAACACCACCTCGCCCCCGGCACGCGACACGCGCAGGGTCATGCGCCGCGCCCGGGCCGAGCGTCGCAGCGTCACGGGGATGTCGCCTCCAACCAATATCCTGTCCATATCTTTCCGCATCTTGCGAAGTGCCGACTTTCTGCCCATGTTTCCCCCGCTCCGCTACCGGGCCGCAAGGGGGAAAAGGCTTTGACAGCCTGCCCCGGCTGTGGCAGGGGACAGCGGATTTAGCTGAACGCGGCAGAAAGAGAACACCATGCCCAAAGAGGAATGGGGCACCAAACGCCTTTGCCCCCATTGCGCGACGCGCTTTTACGATTTGACGAATGATCCGATGACCTGCCCGGCCTGTGGCGCGGAATTCACGGTGGAAAGCCTGACCAACGGCCGCTCGCGCTCGCTGATCTCGGAAAAAGCCGCCGCCCGCCAGAACGAACAGACCAATCTGGTCGATGAGGAAGATCTGGACGATGACGCCGATACCGGCGATCTGGACGACGATCTGCTGGACGACGACGATGACGATGGCGACATGTCGCTGGACGACATCGCCGACGTGCCGGGCAATGACGACGAATAAGCCTTCGTCCTGAACAACTTTACGAGGCCCCGGAACGCAACATGCGACCGGGGCCTTTTTATGGTGGCTCCCCCAAAGCTTCCTTATAGAATTGTTCTAGAAATCTACGTTAAGTATCATGAATTTCGTTGAAAAATTCCAATTCAAGCTTAACGGCCCGATGGAAGAATTCGCGGGCCTGATCGGCAGCCTGCGGCCCCACCCGGTTAAATTCATTCCGCAGGAAGGCGACAAAATCGCAGAAAAATGGATTGTCGTGCAGGGTGATCCATTCGGCATGGACAAAATTTTCCGGTAGCGGCCGGGGTGCCTGCATTGCCCAATCGAGGTATAGCCCCTCAGCCACGTTCAGCACCGCCAGCACGGCAGGATAGGCGCGCGTCGCCGCCGCTTCACGCATGAGCGCCTGAAAGCCGCTGGTCGGCGCGCTGTCGGGAACAGCGGCACGATCAGCCTCGCTGACGCCAAGCGCGGCGAAAGCGCGCAGAAAATAGTCGTTCTCGTCACCCGAGACCATGCCGGCGAAGCGCCCGAAACGCAGCCGCGATTCGAAACGGTCGGTCGAGGCGATGGCCCCACCCAGCAGGGTCAGGAAAGCATCCAGAAAACGATGATCCTGCACCAGATAGCGCGCCATCGCGGCATCCGCGATGCTTCCGGCGCAAAGTTCGCGCACAAAGCGATGCCCGGTGGCGTCGGCCCAATCCGCAGCGCATTCCCGGCGCAGGCATTCAAAGAAAGTTTCTGTCATCGGCCCCTCATGGCTTGAGCAAGACCGTCGTTCCAAGGCGGTCTCACAGTGAGACCGGCAAAAGGCAGGTGCATCATTCCCATTCCTCCGCCGGCATGATCCGGTTCAGGTTCAAAGGGTCACCGCGCCGCGTGCCGCCAGCAGTTTCTCAGCCCATTGCCCGGGCTCCCCTTGGTGGCGCCAGATTAGCGGGGGCGGCAGGATCTGTCACGCGCCACGGGACCGGGAAAACAGCCATTCGCACCGCAGGCGCCCACCCACAAAATCGTGAGCCGCGAATGCGTGGCCATTCCGGCGGGACGCGGCATTCCGGGTTGCAGACGGGGGCCAGATGTTATCTCGTTGCGGCAGGGTGGGCTTACCTGCCCGCAGTCAGGATCGGGACCATGACGACAGGCGAAATGCCGAAACCTACGACAGCAACGGAACCTAACGATCCCGCCGCCGCGCCGCACCCGAAACAGATCGGGCTGCGCCTGCACCGGCCGCCCCTGTTGACCAATATCTCGGCTGCACGCTGGTTGCTTTTGGCCATCGTCGCGGCCTCGATCTATTTCTTCCACGGCTTTCTGGTGCCGGTGCTTGCGGCCATGGTGATCGCGCTGGCCAGTTGGCCGTTGCGCAACCGCGCGGCCTATCAGTTGAACCTGGGCCGCACCGGGGCGGCAACGGCGCTGGTGCTGGTGCTGGTATGCTTTCTGCTGATCCCCATCGCCATGGCGCTGATCTATGCCTTTCGCGAACTGCGGGACTGGATCAACTGGGCCATTCTGGTCAACAGCTCGGGCGCGTCCGCACCGGAGTGGATGATCAACCTCCCGCAAATCGGCGACTGGCTGAACGAGAACTGGCAGATCTATATCGGTCGCCCCGGCGGCATCAGCGAGATCGTGCAACTGGTCAGCGGCTCGAATATCGGCGCGATCTATCGCGGCGCGGTAACAGCCGGGACGCTGGCCTTCCACCTTGCGCTGACGCTGCTGTTCATGCTGATCACGCTGTTCGTGCTTTATCGCGACGGCGACAAGTTCGTGGCGCAGATCGACCAGGTCGGCCGCCGCATCCTGCCCGACCGATGGAGCCGGCTGTCCCGCGTCGTGCCCGCCACCATCAGTTCGACCGTGACCGGCATGACGCTGATCGCCATTGGCGAGGGGGTGGTTCTGGGCGTCGCCTATTGGCTGGCCGGCGTGCCCTCGCCGGTCACCTTCGGCGTCATCACCGGCTTCATGGCACTGATCCCGGGCGGTGCGCCGCTGTCCTTTACACTGGTGTCGATCTATCTGGTGGCCAGCGGCTCGCCTGTCGCGGGGACGGCGCTATTCATCTGGGGCACCTGCGAACTGTTCGTCGTGGACAAGACCATCCGCCCGGTTCTGGTCGGCGGTCCGGTCAAGCTGCCGTTCCTGCCGACTTTTTTCGGGCTGATCGGAGGGGTCAAGACCATGGGCATCGTTGGCCTGTTCGTCGGCCCGGTGTTGATGGCGCTGCTGGTTTCCATCTGGCGCGAATGGCAACGCGAGATCGCAGAAGAGGGGCAACACCCCCCGGCCAGCAAGCTTATCGGACTGGAGGAGTAAGCCGGACCCAACAGATGAAAAAGGCGGGACGCGATTGCGCCCCGCCTTTTCTTTTTTGCACGTCCGGGTACCCCGATCAGTCAGCCGGAACCGCAGCCGGAGGGACCACCGGTTCTTCCTGCGGCGGGCTGGCCAAGGCTTCCGGCAAGGGCGTCAGCGTCACCCCGGCACTTGAGCCAAGCGGCTCGCCTTCGCGGTTGGTCGCCGTCGGCGCCGGCGTCTCACCGGGCTGCAGCGCGCCCTCGGTCCGGGCCTCTTCTTCGGCCTCAGGGTCCTCGGGGATTGCCGCAGCCGGGGCCGGCACGGGCACCGGGTTGGCGCGATCCGCACCATCATTGCGCAGATAGTCGAAGAACTGCCCCTTCGGCTGGATGACCAACGCACTGTTTTCGCCCTTCAGCGACCGCTCGTAAGAAGTCATCGAGCGGGTGAAGGCAAAGAACTCGGGGTCACGGCTGAACGCGGCGGCGTAGATGGCGTTGCGGCGTGCATCGGCTTCACCGCGAACCACCTCGGCCCGCTTGCGCGCCTCTGACGTCAACTCGACCACGGTCCGGTCGGCGGCGGCACGAACACGCTGGGCGGCTTCGCCACCACGCGCGATCTCGTCCGCGGCCTCACGCTCGCGCTCGGCCCGCATCCTCGCATAGGTCGCGGTCAGGTTCTGCTCGGGCAGGTCGGTCCGGGTGAGGCGGACGTCGATAACGCGAACGCCCAGGTCCTTGGCATCGCCCCGTGCCAGATCGCGGATCTGGTTCATCAACGGCGTCCGGTCGTCCGACAGGACCGTGGTAGAAGGCACCGAGCCCAGGACCTGACGGATCGCATTGGTCACGATCGGCTCCAACCGGCGCTGCGCGAATTCGATACCGCCCGAGCCAACGGCGCGGCGGAACTGCACGACATCGGTGATCTGCCAGCGCGCGAACGCATCGACCACCAGACGACGGTCATCCAGCGGCGTGACCTCCATCGGCGAGGTGGGCAGCCCCAGAATACGCGCGTCATATGTAACCACATTGTCCAGGAAGGGCACCTTGATGCCCAGTCCCGGCTCTTCGCGCACCTCGACCACCTCGCCAAAGCGCAGGACAAGGGCCTTTTCGCGCACATCGACGATATAGAGAGAGGCAATGACCAAAAGGGCGACCACGACCAGGAAAGGCAGCGCCAAAAGCGAGATTGCACGGTTCATCACTGGTTCCCTTCGCTGGTATTGGAGTTGCCGGTGCCCAGAAGCCCGCTGCGCAACTGATCCAGCGGCAGATAAGGCACCACGCCCTGACCGCCCTCGTCACTGTCCAGAATGACCTTGTTGGCTCCGCCCAGAACTTTTTCCATCGTCTCCAGATACATCCGGTGACGTGTCACCTCGGGCGCCTTGACATATTCGTCATAGACCGAGTTGAAGCGCGCGGCCTCACCCTCGGCGGTGTTCACGGCTTCGGCGCGATAGCCTTCGGCGCGTTCGATCACCGCGGCCGCCTCACCCCGGGCGTTGGCCAGCACGCGGTTGGCATAGGCGTCGGCCTCTTTTTCCAGCCGGTCGCGTTCCTGCTGGGCCGCCTGCACCTCGCGGAAGCTGTCGATCACTTCGCGCGGGGGATCGGCGCGGTCAAGGTTGACCCGCAGGACGTTGATCCCCGCTTCATAGGCGTTCAGCGTGTTCTGCACCGCCAGCTTCAGATCCTCGGCGATGGCGCCCCGGTCACGGTTCAGGATCGGCGCAAGCTCGGAACGGGCCACGATGTCGCGCATCGCCGATTCCGAAACCGCACGGATCGTGTCGTCGGGATCAGCCAGGTTGAACAGGAATTTCTCGGGGTCCGAGATATTCCACACCACCTGATAGGCCATGTCTACGATGTTCTGGTCGCGGGTCAGCATCAATCCCGAATCCATCGGTCCGGCACGGCCGGTGCCGATTTCGGTGGTACGCTCGCCCGAAACCTGCACGACTTCGGCGGTAACGACAGGCCACGGTGCAAAGTTCAGGCCCGGCTCGCCCGTGCCTACCGGCTTGCCGAACAGCAATTCAACGGCGCGTTCTTCGGGTTTGACGGTATAGAACGAGGTAAAGGCCCAGACTGCCACCGCAGCCAGCGCCACCAGCCCCCAGGTGCCGCGGCCCATCGAGAACTGCGGACCCTGCGGTCCGCGCGGACCATTGCCGCGATTGCCGCCGCCCGGTCCCTTGCCGCCCATCAGCACGCGCAGACGATCCTGTCCCTTGCGCACCAGTTCCTCGATCTCGGGGATCTGGTCACCGCGGCGCGGACCCTGCGGCCGATCGTCCTCGTCCCCCCCGGGGCTGCCCCAAGGAGGCTGACCACCCCCCTGCGGCGGCTGCTTGCCGCCTTTGCCATCGTCTCCGCCGCCGCCCCAAGGGCCTTGTCCTGCCATACCTCTCGTGCCTCGCTTGATGTCTGTCTGGTTGAAACTGGTGTCTTCGGCCGGAAAATCAAGCCGATGCGACGGGTTTGTCAACTTTTGCCGCACCCACCCGGCGGGTGGGCTTGCGCATGGTCACAAGCTCTTCGGCCAGGGTCGGATGCACGGCGATGGCCGCGTCGAAATCGGCTTTGGTCGCGCCCATGCCCATGGGGATTGCGACCATCTGGATCATCTCGCCCGCCTCGGGTCCAAAGATGTGGCAGCCCAGCACCTTATCGGTTTCCGCGTCCACGATCAGCTTCATCGCCGCCCGCGCGTCCGAACCGGCAAACAACGAGCGCATGGGACGGAAACTGGCGACATAGATGTCGGCAGGACCGCAGGCTTCGGCCTCTTCCTCGGTCAGGCCGATGGTCGCCAGCTCATGCGGGCGGGTATAGACGGCGCTGGCCACAAGGCCGTGATCGACCTTGCGAGGCTTGGCGCCGAACACCGTGTCGGCAAAACTGTGTCCCTCGCGGATCGCGACCGGGGTCAGGTTCACACGGTCGGTCACATCGCCCACCGCAAAGATCGAGGGCACCGAGCTTTGCGACCAATCGTCCACCACGATCTCGCCCTTGCGGCCCAGCTTGACGCCTGCGTCCTCAAGTCCCAGCCCCTTGGTGTAGGGCGCGCGACCGGTGGCGAACATCACCGCATCGAACAGCTCGCTGCTGCCATCCTCGAAGCTGACGCGGATATCCGCGCCCTCGCGCTCCAGCCGCGCCGGGTTGGTGCCAAGCCGCACGTCGATGCCGATGGTGCGCAACTGCTCGGTAGTGTGGCGGCGCATCTCGCCGTCAAAGCCGCGCAGGACTGCGTCGCCGCGATAGGCCAGCACCGTGTCGCTGCCCAGCCCCTGCAGGATGGTAGCGAATTCGCAGGCGATGAAGCCGCCGCCCACCACCAGAACCCGGCTGGGCAATTTCTCGAGCGTGAACAGATCGTCCGAGATCAGCCCCAGTTCCTTGCCGGGAATGTCAGGCCGCTGCGGCCGGCCACCGACGGCGATCAGGATATGCTTGGCGCTGAGCCGCTGGCCGTCCGCCAGTTCGACCGTATGCGCATCGTGCAGCCGGGCGCGCTGCATGTGAACATCGACCCCGGCGTTTGCCAGCCCCGAACCATAGGCCCCCTCAAGCCGGTCCAGTTCGCGCGAAAGCTTGTCGTGGAACACCTGCCAGTCGAAACGCCCCTCGCCGGCGCCCTGCCAGCCATAGCCGCGCGATTCTGCGGCGGCCGCACCGGCCTGCGAGGCAAAGATCATCAGCTTCTTGGGCACGCAGCCGCGGATGACGCAGGTGCCGCCCATGCGGCTTTCCTCGGCCAGCCCGACGCGAGCGCCGTAGTCGCCGGCCGCGATCCGCGCCGCGCGCACCCCGCCCGAACCGCCGCCGATGACGAAAAGGTCGTAATCGAATTTCATGCCATGTCCTCGCGCCGCAGTTCCACCACCGAACCGTCCGGGCAGCCGATGATCGCCAGTTGGCAGATATTCAGGAACAGCCCGTGTTCAACCACCCCGGCAATGGAGGACAGTTCGACCGCCAGCGCCTCGGCATCTGGGATAGCCTCCAGCGCAAGATCCAGCACCAGATTGCCTTCGTCGGTGCAAAGCGGGCTCTCGTCGCGCTTGCGCAACAAAATCGGGCGCTGGGTCAGGTCCAGCCGGTCCAGCGCGCGCTGGATCAGCTTGCGCGTGGCTTGCCAGCCAAAGGGAATCACCTCGACCGGCAGATGGAACTGGCCCAGACGATTCACGACCTTGCCCTGATCGGCGATGACCACCATGCGGTCCGAGGCGGTGGCCACAATCTTTTCGCGCAGATGCGCGGCGCCGCCGCCCTTGATCAGGTTCAGGTCCGGGTCCACCTCATCCGCGCCGTCGATGGTCAGGTCCAGCCAGCCGATATCGTCCAGTTCCTCGACCCTCAACCCAAGCGAGGCCGCAAGCCCGGCCGTCGCCTTCGATGTCGCGGCGCAGCGCAGGTCAAAGCCCTCTTCCTGCACGCGCTGCGCAAGGCGGCGCACGAAAACCGCTGCGGTCGAGCCGGTCCCCAGCCCCAGCCGCATCCCCGGCTCGACCAGCGCCACCGCGGCGCGGGCGGCGGCATCCTTGGAAAGATCGGCAATGGCGGGATCGGTCATGACAGGAATCCTTGGCAGAATGGCAGGTTGCGTCCTTATACGCAGAACCCGCGCCATGGGCTACCACCGGCTGCGTCTTTTGACCGTCACGAAACACTGTCTTGCGGCGATTGCCTCGGGGGCCGCGCTCGCCTAAATCTGGCGGCCATGACGATACCCGCAACATATGCCGCCATCATCACCGCCGCCGGCCGAGGCACCCGCGCGGGCGACGGCCCGCCCAAGCAATGGCGCGGCCTTGCCGGGCAAAGCGTGCTGGAACGCAGCATCGCCGCTTTCGCGGGCTTTTCGCGCATCGTGGTGACGCTGGCACCCGAGGACATGGCACGCGGGGTGGCCGAGCTTTCGGGGCCCGTGGTGCTGGTCGCGGGCGGCGCCACCCGCAGCGAAAGCGTACGCGCGGCACTGGAAAGCCTGCAGGGCAGCGGTGTAACCCATGTGCTGATCCACGACGGCGCGCGGCCGCTCGTCTCACGCCGGGTGATCCAGGGCGTGGTCGCAGCGCTAAGGGCCGGCAGCCCCGCCGCAGCACCTGCCCTGCCGGTAACGGATGCACTATGGCGCGGCGAAGATGGCCGCGTCACTGGCACCGCCAACCGCGAAGGGCTGTTTCGTGCCCAAACCCCGCAGGGTTTCGCGCTGGAGGCAATACTTGCCGCCCATCGCGCCCATCCCGAGGGTGCGGCGGACGATGTGGAACTCGCGATCCGCGCCGGCCTGCCCGTCACCGTGACGGCCGGCGACGAGGACAATCTGAAACTGACCTGGCCCGGGGATTTTGCCCGGGCTGAGCGTATCCTGGGGGACGCGATGGATATTCGTCTTGGCAATGGATTCGACGTGCATGCCTTTACCAGCGGCGATCACGTCTGGCTTTGCGGGGTGAAAATCCCCCATGACAAGGCGCTGCTGGGCCATTCCGATGCCGATGTCGGCATGCATGCACTGACCGACGCGATCTATGGCGCCATGGCGCAGGGCGATATCGGCCGGCATTTCCCGCCCTCGGACCCGCAATGGAAGGGTGCCGAAAGCCATATCTTCCTGCGTCATGCCGCGATGCTGGCCCGGCAGATGGGCTATGAGATCTCGAACGCCGACGTGACGCTGATCTGCGAACGGCCCAAGGTTGGCCCGCATGCCGGCGCCATGGCGCTGCGGCTGTCCGAGATCATCGGGATCGAGGCCGATCGGGTCAGCGTCAAGGCCACCACCTCGGAGCGGCTGGGCTTTACCGGGCGCGAGGAAGGCATCGCCGCCATCGCCACCGCCACATTGATCAAAGGCTGAACATGGACAAGCTGATCGCGACCTTCTTCGGTATCGGCCGCCTGCGCCCCGCACCCGGCACCTGGGGCTCGGCCGCCGCCGTGGCGCTGGGGGTGCTGGCCTATGAGTTGATCCACCCCATGCTGGTGCCGGCGGGTTTCGTCGTGGCGACGGTTCTGGGCTTTTGGGCGGTGCCGGGGGTGCTGAGGCAAAGCGCCGACAAGGACCCGTCGTGGATCGTCATCGACGAGGTGGCCGGGCAATGGCTGGCCATGAGCTTTACCGTGATCCCGCTGGCGCAAAAAGGCGTCTCGATCCTTGCGGCATGGCCGGGATTCGTCGTGCCCTTCCTGCTCTTTCGGCTATTCGACATCTGGAAACCGTGGCTGGTGGGACGCGCGGACCGGCGCGGCGGCGCGACGGGGGTGATGCTGGACGACCTGTGGGCCGGCTTGTTTGCCGGTATCGGCTCGGTCATCCTGGCCGGGCTTTACCATACCGTGCTGGAGCCGATGCTGTGACTGACCCGGCCGAGGTTCTGGACCTTGCCCGCAAGCGTGGCGTGATGATCGCCACCGCCGAAAGCTGCACCGGCGGGCTGATCGCCGGGCGGCTGACCGATGTGCCGGGATCGTCGGACGCAGTCGACCGGGGCTTTGTCACCTATTCCAACGCCGCCAAAATCGAGATGTTGGGCATCCGCCCCGAAACGCTGGACGCACATGGAGCCGTCAGCGAGGAAATCGCCGCCGAAATGGCCAAGGGTGCGCTGTCGCGTTCGCAGGCGGGTATTGCGGTGGCCGTCACCGGCATCGCCGGACCGGGCGCGTCCGAGCACAAACCCGAAGGCCGGGTGTGTTTCGGCATCGCCGACGCCAGCGGCGTCAGGACCGAAACGGTGGATTTCGGTCCGCGCGGCCGCATCGAGGTACGCGCCGCCACCGTCGAACACGCGCTGGCCTTGCTGCGCGCGGCGCTGATTTAGGCCAGCGCCTGCAAGGCGGCGTTCACCTCGTCCAGCCGCGTGTCCCAGCCGCAGACCAGCCGGATGGAAACCGGCTCTTCTCCGTCCCCGGTCTGGGTATGCGGCCAAAGATGATAGCTGATCCCCGCCTCGCAGGCGCGGCGGTGCAACTCGGCCGGGATGGTGGCAAAGACCGCGTTCGAGTCGACGCGTTGGTCGATCCGCACGCCCGGCAACCGCGCCAGCCCCAGCCCCAACTCATGCGCCATGGCATTGGCGTGACGCGCCAGTTGCAGCCAAAGATCGCCATCCAGCCATGCCAGTATCTGCGCCGACAGATAGCGATGCTTTGAAACCAGTGCGCCGGCCCGCTTGCGGCGGAATGCGAATTCCTCGGATTTCGCGGGATCGAAGATCAGCACCGCCTCGACCGCCATGCAGCCGTTCTTGGTGCCGCCCAGCGACAGGATATCGACCCCGGCGCGCCATGTCAGATCGGCAGGCGCCACGTCCAGACCCGCCAGCGCATTGGCAAAGCGCGCGCCGTCCATATGCACCCCCAGCCCTTCGGCACGGGCGATGGCGGAAAGCGCCTCTACCTCGTCCGGGCTGTAGACCGTGCCCCATTCGGTCGCATTGGTCAGGGTCAGGGCGGCGTTCTGGCCGGCATGCACCGAATCGCGGCCGTTGACCTCAAGCACCTCGGCCAGTGCCTCGGGTGTGATCTTGCCAGCCGCACCGGGAACCGGAACCAGCTTGGCGCCGGCGGTGAAGAATTCCGGGGCCCCGGTCTCGCTGGTCTGCACATGGGCATCGGTATGGCAAAAGACCTTGCCCCAGCCGGGCGACAAAAGCGCCAGAGACAGCGCATTCGCCGCAGTGCCCGAGACCACGAAATGCACCGCCGCCTCGGGCGCGTCGAACAGCTCGCGCAGCCGATCCTGCGCGACACGAGTGATGCTGTCGCCGCCGTAAGAGGGAACAGGGCCTTCGTTCGCCGCCGCAATCGCGGCCATGATGCGCGGATGCACGCCGCCCGCATTGTCCGAGGCAAAATTCATGAAAGATCCTCGATGATATACTCGTCCCAATCGTCCTCGGTTACGGTCAGTTCGTTCACCGTCCAGCCGCGCACCGAGGCGCCGGCACGATGGATCGATTCGCGATCCCCAGAAATCAGATAATGCCAGTCGTAAAGCGGCTTGCCCTCGGCCCGCAACCGATAGGCGCAGGTCGAGGGCAGCCACCAGGCAATCTCTTTCAGCTTCTTGGGCGTCAGGACCACACAATCGGGCACGAATTCATGGCGATTGGCATAGCTGGAGCATTGGCAGGTCTCGCCATCCAAAAGCCGGCAGGCGACCCGGGTAAAGGCCAGTTCGCCCGTGTCCTCATATTCGATCTTGTTCAGGCAGCACTTGCCGCAACCGTCGCAAAGCGCCTCCCACTCGTCCTTGTCGAGACGTGCCAGCGGCAGTTCCCAGAACCGCGCACGCATCAGCGGGTCGCCAGAATCTCGCGCGCACGGGCGCTGTCGCGATCCATCTGCGAGACGAGCGTGTCAAGACTGTCGAACTTCGCCTCGGGCCGCAGATATTCGACAAGGGCCACCGAAAGGTGCTGTCCGTATAGATCGGCCGCGAAATCAAAGATGTGCACTTCCAGATTGGGATGGTTCACGCCGAACATCGGCCGCACGCCAAGACTGGCCACGCCCTTGTAACTGCCACGATCCGCCCCCGTCAGCACATCGACCAGCACGGCATAGATACCAAGCGCAGGCAGATGCAGCCCGTCGACAGCCATATTCGCGGTGGGATAGCCCAGGTCGCGGCCGCGCTTGTCGCCATGCAGCACCTCGCCGTCGACACGGTGCCAATGGCCCAGCATACGCTCGGCATCGCGGGGACGACCCTCGGCCAAAGCCTTGCGAATCTCGGTCGAGCTGTACTGCACCCCGCCGTCGCCGATCAGCGGGGCGACGGTGACGCCGAAGCCCTGGTCACGACCCAATTGCGCCAGCGTCTGCGCATCACCCGAACGCTGGCGGCCAAAGCAGAAGTCGGCACCGACGGTGATATGGCGCACGCCCAACCCATCCACCAGAACCTCACGCGTGAACGCCTCGGGCGAAAGCCCGGCCAGCACCGCATCAAAGGGAAGTTCGTAAAGGTGGTCCACGCCCAGCCGCGCCAGCCTGTTCGCACGCGACTCCACATTCATCAGCCGGAAGGGGGGCGCATCCGGGGCAAAGAATTCGCGCGGATGCGGCTCAAAGGTGATAACCCCCAACGGTGCTTTGCAAGCGGCGCGCGCCGTGTCGATCACCGAGCGATGGCCAAGATGCACGCCATCGAAATTGCCCATGGCGACGGTTGCCCCGCGGGCGTCGAGCGGCAAGGCTTTCCAGTCGTGATGGATGCGCAATAGGGCCCCCGATGGGCCGGCGGCCGGCCCTGTCAGTCGAATTTACGGCTTGGCGCCAGAACGACCGCCTCGCCTTTCAGGACGACCGTATCGCCGACGAGGCAGCGGGTTGCAAGGGTCACACGGCGCTTTGCATGGTCGATCGTCTCGACCGCAACCTCGGCGCGCACCATGTCGCCGGGCCGCACGGGGGCCATGAATTTCAACGTCTGGCCCAGATAGACCGTGCCATGGCCGGGAAGCTGCTCTCCGATCACGGCCGAGATCAGCCCGGCGGTCAGCATGCCATGGGCGATACGACCTTCGAAAATCGTGTCCTGCGCATAAGCATCGTCCAGATGCACCGGGTTACGGTCGGTCGAGACCTGGGCGAACATCTGGATATCCTCGTCGGTCACTACCTTCTGCAGGTAGCGCATCATCCCGACCTCCAGATCCTCGATGACGATCGTGCCGCGCGGAAGGTTGTCCAGCATCATTCAATGCTCCCGTTGAGTGGCTTTATGCCGCATAGCAGCAAAAGCCCTATCAAGCAACAAAATAACGCAGGAGCTAACCAAAAAGACTGATTGTTACCGAACCGTTCAGCGCAGCCGGCCGATGCTATAGGCTGGGTTCTGAGAGCGCAGCGCCAGCCACTCATTCAACCGCGCAGGATCGGGGTTTTCGACATCGTGGCCGAACTGGTCAAAGCCAAGGCCCCCGGTGACGAACAGCGCATCCAGCCCCTCGCCCGCCGCACCCGAGATATCGGTTGCGATGCCGTCGCCGATGGCCAGGATGCGGGCGTTGTCCTCCAATCCCAGCCGGCGCCGCGCCAGATCATATATCGGCGGATGCGGCTTGCCGAAGTACAGCGATTCGCCGCCCAGATCCTCGTAAAGCTCGGCCAGCGCGCCGGCGCAGTAGAGCCGCTTTTCGCCCATATCGACCACCACGTCGGGGTTGGCGCAAAGCAGCTTGAGCTCGCGCTGCCGGGCCAGCATCAGCCGGGCGCGGTAATCCTCGGGAACCTCGGTCAGATCGTCGAAAAGGCCGCAGCAGACGATGCCCTCGGCTTCGTCCAAGGTCACGCGGGTAATCGGCGGGGCGTCGCGCCATTCTTCGGGGATATCGGCAAAGAATCCTTCGTCCTTGGGCTGGGCGATGGCCCAGACGCGACGCCCGACGGCGCCTGCAAACATCGCATCCTGCGCCGCATCGCCCGAGCTGACAATGGCGTCCCACGCATCGCGCGGCACCCCCATGTGATCGAGCTGCCCGGCCACGTATTTTCGCGGCCGCGGGGCATTGGTCAACAGCACCACCCGCCCGCCTTTCGCACGAAAGCCCTGCAAAGCGGCGACGGCGGCCGGAAAAGCCTCCACGCCATTATGCAGGCAACCCCACAGATCACAGAACAGGACGTCGTAGTTCAGTGCGATCTCGTCGAGCGAGCGGATGATCTGCGTCATAGAATGCCCTTCGGGTCAGACGGCCAAAGCCGGGATGATCTGCTTTTTGCGCGACATGATGCCGGGCAGAACCACGGTGTCGCCAGCGACATTGGCACCAAAGCTTTTCTCGGCGACCTGCCTGACGAAATCGTTGGGCACCAGAAGGGTGGCTTCTTCGTTCAGGATATCGACGATGAACAGCAGGACCTCTTCGGCGCCATCGGCAGCGGCAACGGCGGGCATCGCGGCCATAAGCGCGTCCTTGCGATCCAGCAGCACCTGAGGCGCGGTCGTCTCCAGCACCGAAACCCGCAACTGCCTGCCGGCCAGTTCGTATTCCTTGCTGTCCATGCGCAAAAGCGCCTCGTCAGAGAATGACGACACGTCCGACTTGGCCGCGAACATCTCGGCCGCATAGTCGGGGATCGAGACGCCCAGATCCTTGGCAAGCTTTTCGGCGACGAAACGGTCGTGCGGCGTGGTGGTCGGGCTGCGGAATTCCAGCGTGTCCGACAGGATGCAGGTCAGCATCGCGCCTTTGACGGCACGGGGCGCACGGGCCAGATCGTCGTTGCCGATCAGGTCGTGCATGATCGTCGCGGTGCAGGCCAGCGGGCGAATGGTGATGTTGATCGGCAGGCGTGTCTTGATACCGCCGGCCAACAGGTGGTGGTCGATGATCTCGATCACATCGGCCTCGCCCAACGAGGCGGGCAATTCGGCCGGGTTATTGGTGTCCACCACCACGCATTGGTCACCCGCAGCCACGTCCGAGATGATTTCGGGCTTGTCGATGCCCCATTTCGCCAGCATCCAGCCGGCCTCGGTATTCGGCTCGCCCTGCAGGACGGCTTTGGCCGGGGTCTTGCGCACTTCGGAAAGATACCAGGCCCAGATGATGGGCGAGCCGGTCGAATCGGTGTCGGGTGCCTTGTGGCCGAAAACCTTGATCATGGGGATCCCCTGAAGTTTGGGCGGAAATTTCGCCGGCCTTATAGGGGCGCGGCCCGGCAATGTCTATCAATCCTGCGTCGCCCGCGCCTGCGCAATCGCGCGACTTTCTACGGTTTCGCAACATCCTGCCGAAGCTGCCGCACCGCACCGGGCCGGCGCGCAAACATAACTGCACGGCCCGACAGAACGGGCGCGCAGCCGGCAGCAAGGTCGGGCGTCAGACCGGGGTTTGCTGGTGTTGCAGGATGCGCCAGTCGCCGGCGCGGCGGATCCATGTCGTGGTGCAGAGCGCACGATAGGTTTCAGCCCCCGCACGGCGGGCCGTGGCGTGATAGGCCAGCACGCAGACATCGTCGGTTTCGATGCTGACACGCTCGGCCATGGTGACCTCTTGCCAACGCGGGACCGATTGCAGCGCAGAGACCACCGCGGCACGGTCCATGATCCCCTTGGACGCAAAGGCCATCAGGCAGGAACCGTCAAGCTTGCGCGCTGCCTCGGCCACCCCTGCCAGCCAGAATTCGCGCTCTTCGCGCCAAAGCTCATCCGCCATCGCCTATCCCCTCCACCGTGATCGGGCTGATGGTCCAGCCCCTGTTTTCCAGCAATCGCAACACGCCGCTGGTGCCCGGCAGGTGCAGTGCGCCAAAGCCCGCGACCACACCCTTGCCCTGCCCGGCCGCCTCGGCCGCTGCCTGCTCAAGCGGCTTGATCCAGTTTTTGTTCCGCTGATCCATCAGCTTTTCCTGCGCCAGCCGCATCTGTTCATCGACCTCGGCTCGGGTCAGGCCGGAATTATCATAGGCGTCGAAGCGGCCGAATTCCCAGATCAGCCAGCTATCGCCGGCGAAATACGCATCCGCCAGTGTCACCGCGTAATCGTCCGCATATTCGGCGGCCGGCATGGCGGCGCGGATCATGTCCTCTTCTTCTTTTGGGGTCATGCCCTCGAACAGGGTAAAGACGGTATCCCAGGGCTCCAGCGCCTGCACCGGCACCCCGGCAGCTTCGGCGCGTTCGACAAGGAAGTGGTCTAGCCCGCCGGCGTCTCCACGCTCTTTGATGACTTGCATCATGCAGGGCGAGACCCCCAGCATCACGGCGACATACCACGGCCGCAGACGGCTGGCGATCACCACCGGCAGGCCGCGTGCCTCCAGCGCCGAGGAAAGCGATTTCCATTCGTCATCGGTAAACCGCTCGGGCAAGGTCGGGCCTTCGGGATCCACCAGCAAGGTCGGGTCCGAGGTCATGGCCTGGGTCAGGCGCGCCTCTTCCTCGGGGCCGGCCTCGACCAACAGCGTGGCTGCGGCGTCGATCTGGGGGCCGAAACGGTCCATGGTCAGGGCGTGGCGCAGATCGGCAAAATGATAGGTGCCGATCAGCGTGATGTGCTGCTCGCCCTTTTCTGCGCGCCAGAACAGGCCGTGACGATAGGGCACGCCCTCGGCCGCCGCGCGCAGTTCGGCCAACCGAGCCGGGGGCATGCTGTCGAACAGGTTCTTTCCCACGCATTCCTGCGCCGCCGCGGGCAAGGCCAGAAACATGGCGGCAAAAATGGCGGTCAGGAAAGGCTTGAGGCGCATATATTCGGTTCCGACTTCGACATGGCGCCAGCATGGCACGAGGCTGCGCAGCGCGCCAGCCTAGCGCGGCAACGGCAGTTCCTGCGGCAAGGGCTTCCGGGCAAGCACCGCCCGCCAGATGCGCTCGACCTGCGCGGCCTTGGCGGCCCAGGTGAAATCGTGCATGACGCGGGCCTGCGCGGCCGCCGCGATGCCCGGCAGGACAGTGGGATCGGCGGCAATGGCCTGCAGCCGGGTGCGCAGCCCCGCCACCAGATCGGCCCGACAGCCCATGGGAATGCGAAAGCCGGTCGTGTCATCAACCAACTCGCCGGGTCCGGCGTAATCGGCGATCACCGGGACCACGCCAAGCGCCATCGCCTCCAACACCACGCCGCCGCCGAATTCCCGCACCGAGGGGAACACCAAAAGCTGCGCCTGCGCGGCGGTGACCTGCACCTGTTCATGCGGCAGCCAGCCATGGAAACGCACAGCTTGCGCCACGTCCTCGTGGTCGACCAACGCACGCAGCGCCTCGGCCTGCGGACCGTCGCCGATGATATCCAGCACCATCTGCCCGGCGCGCAGCAAGGGCAACGCCGCCTCGATCGCCATGTCCGCCCCCTTGTAGGGCACGAGCCGCCCGATAAAGCAGCCGCGCAGAGGCAGGGTGCCGGGCTGAGGTGCGGTCAGGCTGAAGCGAGCCGGATCGATGGCGTTTTCCGGCAGCCAGACGGTCTTGTCGCGATATTGCTGCGGGATTTCGCCCAAGGTATGCAACGAGCCGCAGATGATGGCCGAGGCATGGCGCAGCATCGCGCCGCGACCCGGCAGCGCCTTATAGGCCCCGCGGATATAGGACAGCCATTCCTTTTCCCGCCGCCGCTCGCTGTCGAAACCCTTGGGCCATGGCACGCCGCCGTTCAGCGGACCCAGCACGAAGGGCACGCCGGCCCGGGCGCAACGCGGCGCAAGCAGGCTGTTCGCAGTTGGCGTCAAAGGCGTCACGCGATGCACGATGTCGTATTCCCCGGCACGAATTGCAGGACCGAAGGCGCGCCAGACCAGCCGTTCGAAATAACCGTATCCAAGGGTGGTGATGGCGGTCTTCATGGTCCAGCCAACGCCCTTGCCCATGCTGAGCTTTTCCGCTGCCCGCCACATCGGCGCCGCCAGCTTTTCGCTGTCGATGGCCGTGAAGTCGCGCCCCTCAACCAGACCGGCGCGCAGGATGGCTTCGCGATTGCGAACCTGGGTCACGATATGCACATCCGCCACCTCGCGCAGCGCATGGGCCAGCGACCAGCCCACCAGCGGAACCGAGACCCACTCGGGATTTGCCGCCTCGGCAATGACAAGGGCCTTCAGACGCCGTTCCACCATCACATCCGCCCCCACTGCTTTATTCCGGCGTAGCCGCGGCGCAGAAAGCCAGTCAAGCAGATTTCACGGCAAAATTTCCTGATTGCAGACCGTTGACAGGCAGCCGGCCTGCGCCTAGATGGGCTGCATTGGCACTCATCAATGTCGAGTGCCAACAGCTGCAACACTGCAACCTGAAACACCGGAGTGTTCTACAATGGCTTTCACACCGCTGCATGACCGCGTTCTGGTCCGTCGCGTCCAATCGGACGAAAAGACCAAGGGCGGCCTGATCATCCCCGACAGCGCAAAAGAAAAACCCGCCGAAGGCGAAATCGTCTCTGTGGGCGAAGGCGCGCGCAAGGATTCGGGCGAACTGATCGCACCCGCGGTCAAGGCCGGCGATCGTGTGCTGTTCGGCAAATGGTCGGGCACCGAAGTTACGGTCGACGGCGAAGAGCTGCTGATCATGAAGGAAAGCGACATTCTGGGCATCATCGCCTGATCGTCCCCTTCCGATAACCCATTCAAGGAGCAGAGCAAATGGCTGCGAAAGAAGTCAAGTTCAACAGCGACGCCCGCGACCGCATGCTGAAAGGCGTGAACATTCTCGCCGATGCCGTCAAAGTGACGCTGGGCCCGAAAGGCCGCAACGTGGTGATCGACAAATCCTTTGGCGCGCCGCGCATCACCAAGGACGGTGTCACGGTCGCCAAGGAAATCGAACTCTCCGACAAGTTCGAAAACATGGGCGCCCAAATGGTTCGCGAAGTCGCTTCGCGCACCAATGACGAAGCCGGTGACGGCACCACCACCGCGACCGTGCTGGCCCAGGCCATCGTGCGCGAGGGCCTGAAAGCCGTCGCCGCCGGCATGAACCCGATGGATCTGAAGCGCGGCATCGACATCGCCACCGCGAAAGTGGTCGAGTCGATCAAGGCCGCCGCCCGTCCGGTCAGCGACAGCTCGGAAGTGGCGCAGGTCGGCACCATCTCGGCCAACGGCGAAGCCTTCATCGGCCAGCAGATCGCCGAAGCCATGCAGCGCGTCGGCAACGAGGGTGTCATCACCGTCGAAGAAAACAAAGGCATGGAGACCGAAGTCGAAGTCGTCGAAGGCATGCAGTTCGACCGCGGCTATCTCTCGCCCTATTTCGTGACCAACGCCGACAAGATGATCGCGGAACTGGAAGACGCCTACATCCTGCTGCACGAGAAAAAACTCTCGTCGCTGCAGCCGATGGTTCCGCTGCTGGAATCGGTCATCCAGTCGCAAAAACCGCTGCTGATCATCGCCGAGGACGTCGAGGGCGAAGCCCTGGCCACCCTGGTCGTGAACAAGCTGCGTGGCGGCCTGAAAATCGCCGCCGTCAAGGCTCCGGGCTTCGGCGACCGCCGCAAGGCCATGCTGCAGGACATCGCGATCCTGACCGGTGGTCAGGTCATCTCGGAAGATCTGGGCATGAAGCTGGAGAATGTCACCATCGACATGCTCGGCCGCGCCAAGAAGATCTCGATCAACAAGGACAACACCACCATCGTCGATGGTTCCGGTGAAAAAGCCGAGATCGAAGCCCGCGTTTCGCAGATCCGCCAGCAGATCGAGGAAACCACCTCGGACTACGACCGCGAGAAACTGCAAGAGCGCGTCGCGAAACTGGCCGGTGGCGTCGCCGTCATCCGCGTCGGTGGCATGACCGAGATCGAAGTGAAAGAGCGCAAGGACCGCGTCGATGACGCGCTGAACGCAACCCGTGCGGCCGTGCAAGAAGGCATCGTCGTCGGTGGCGGCGTGGCTCTGGTTCAAGGCGCCAAGGTGCTTGAAGGTCTGGTCGGCGAGAACTCGGATCAGAACGCCGGTATCGCCATCATCCGCCGCGCGCTGGAAGCTCCGATGCGTCAGATCGCCGAAAACGCCGGCGTCGACGGCGCCGTGGTGGCCGGCAAGGTTCGCGAATCGGACGACAAGACCTTTGGCTTCAACGCCCAGACCGAAGAATATGGCGACATGTTCAAGTTCGGCGTCATCGACCCGGCCAAAGTGGTCCGCACCGCGCTGGAAGACGCCGCCTCGGTGGCCGGCCTGCTGATCACCACCGAAGCCATGATCGCCGAGAAGCCCGAACCCAAAGCTCAGGGCGGCGGTATGCCCGACATGGGCGGCATGGGCGGAATGATGTAATCATCCGCTTGCCGTTCAGGCAAAAGAAAGGCCGCTCCGAAGGGAGCGGCCTTTTTCGTCAGGGTGGGCGTCGGCCGGGTCAGCTATAGTTCAACCGACCGGCGTATGGCATAATTCAAGCCGGTTTCTGCAATGAAACCGGCTTACCATGAAGTCTGTCTGGAACGACGATTGACGTTCACGGGCGGCCCTTTCAAGAGCCGACCACCTCTTTGGATTGTTGTTCGGCAACCGCTGCAGCCTCGATCTGTTTCGTCATGAACATGATCGCCAGCCTGCGACGGTCCTGCTGTCTTTGCGTGATTCTTTTGCGGTTTACGCGTCTGTTCGACGTTCTGGCCATAATATTTGTCTTTCAATTGAGTTATTGGGCCGCCCCACCCGGTTTCGCCCGGATGGCGAAAACCTGATGGGACAAGCCGTGATGCGATTGCCCGCAGGCAAGGTCGCCAAGGCAGGCATAGCCTGCGCGGTCCGGCCGGTATCGGCCGAACCAGTTCGAAATCAAGCCAGCGCCAGATCGCGCGCCGACTGGCGGCCATCGCGGTCGGTCTCGAATTCGAAGGTCACAGCCTGGCCGTCATCCAACTGATGGATATTCGCCTTTTCCAGCGCCGAGATGTGCACGAACACATCCTTGTCGCCGTTCTCGGGCGCGATAAAGCCGAAGCCTTTGTTGGTATTGAACCATTTCACGGTGCCATTGGCCATCGTGATATCTCCTTAAAATAATGCCGCCCGCAATAGGTGGCGGCCCGGCCCAGTCAGATCGAAACACAAATCTGAAGCCGGATAAGGAGACAGGATGCGGAAGAAATAACCTAGCCCACTGAACATGGGTCCCCATATCCGCGAATACAAGGGGCGTGATTTGCGGCACCAGCTTGCGCGACGCCTAACTGTGGTCCTTTTCCGCCAGTTCCAGCCACTCTTCTTCGGCGGCCGCCAGCGCCCGCTGGCGTTCGGACAGGCCCTCGCTGGCCTTGGCGAACTTGGCCGGCGCGGTCTGGAACAGGTCGGGTTGGGCCAGAAATTCGGTCAATTTGCCGATCTCGGCCTCCAGCCGCTCGATGATCGCCGGCAGGGTCTCCAGACGCTTACGCTCGGTAAAGCTCAGCCCTTGGCGCTCTTCGGGCGTGCGTTGCGGCGTTGGCTGTGCGGCAGTGGCCGCCCGTTTTGGCATTTCTGTCGCGAGAGCCTGTTCGGGACGTTGCGCGCGATAGTCGGACCAGCCGCCCGGATAGATCGTGGCCTGGCCGTCGCCCTCCATCGCCACGGTGGTCGTGGCCACGCGGTCGATGAAATCACGGTCGTGACTCACCAGCAGCACCGTGCCGTCATAGTCGCCCAGAATGTCCTGAAGCAGGTCCAGCGTCTCGACATCCAGATCGTTCGTCGGCTCGTCCAGAACCAGCAGATTCGAGGGTTTTGCCATGATCCGGGCCAGCAGCAGCCGCGCCTTTTCCCCGCCCGAAAGACTGCCGACCGGGGCGCGCGCCTGCGCCTCGTCGAACAGGAAATCCTTGAGATAGGCCACGACATGGCGCGGATTGCCGCGCACCATGACCTGATCCGAGCGCCCGGAAACGCGCATCGACGGATCGCCCGCCAGCGCGTCCCACAGCGTCACGGTCTCATCAATGGCCGAACGGGCCTGGTCGAAAACCGCGATTTCCAGATTGGTGCCGTGCTTGACCGTGCCGGTAACCGGCGCGACCTCTCCGGTCAGCATCTTGATCAGAGTGGTCTTGCCCACGCCGTTGGGACCCACGAAGGCCACGCGGTCCCCGCGCAACACGCGCAGATCAAAGGGTTTCAGGATTTCCCGGTCGCCAAAGGCCTTGGAAATCCCCTTGGCGTCGATCACGCGCTTGCCGGATTGCACACCCGCATCCAGCTCCATCGCCGCCGTGCCCTGCCGGCGGATCTGGCTTGCGCGCTCATCCCGCAACGCCGCCAACGCCCGGACCCGGCCCTGATTTCGCTTGCGCCGGGCGCTGATGCCTTCGACCGCCCAACGGGCTTCGGCCTTGATCTTGCGGTCAAGCTTGTGGCGGGCTTCGTCCTCGGCCGCCCAAAGGGTTTCGCGCCACTCCTCGAAATGCTCAAACCCGCGGTCCTGCCGGCGCACCTCGCCCCGGTCGATCCACAGCGTCGCCCGCGCCAGCGCCCGCAGAAAGGCCCGGTCGTGCGAGATCAGCACAAAACCGGTGCGGGTGGCAGAGAGCTGTTCTTCGAGCCAGCCGATGGCCTCGATGTCCAGGTGGTTTGTCGGCTCATCCAGCAGCATCAGTTCCGGCGCCTCGGCCAGCAGACGGGCCAGGGCCGCGCGGCGGCGTTCACCGCCCGAGGCGGTGGCGACCGGACGATCCGCATCGAACTTCAGCCCTTCGGCCGCCATCTCGACGCGGTAACCTTCGGAATCGCCCAAGCCGGCGCCAGCGAAATCGCCCAAGGTCGTAAAGCCCGACAGATCCGGGTCCTGCTCCATATAGCCGACCTTGGTGCCGGCCGAAGTGATGACCTCGCCGCTGTCAGGCTCGACCAATCCGGCCATGACCTTCATCAGCGTGGACTTGCCCGAGCCGTTGCGGCCGACCAGCGCCAGCCGATCGCCCTGCTGGACGGTCAGGCTGAGCCCGTCGAAAACGGGATTGCCGCCGAAGGTCAGCGAAATATCGGTGAGTTGCAAAAGCGGAGCACGTGCCATGCGCCGCAGATATGCCGCCCCGGGCGCCGGGTCAACGGCCGGCGCCACGACCAGAGGCGCCGGACAGGATTCGCACGACCTGTTCGCTGCCATAGATTGACAAATCAAGCCCTTGGTGAACCCTTGACCCGTTCACTAAACAAACAGGTTTACCATGCAGAAAAAACTTCTGGCCGAGGTCATCGGCACATTCTGGCTGGTGTTCGGCGGCTGTGGCAGCGCCGTTCTTGCTGCGGGTTTCCCCGAACTTGGGATCGGCTTTACAGGGGTCGCGCTGGCTTTCGGCCTGACCGTGGTGACCATGGCCTATGCGGTAGGCGGTATCTCGGGCGGTCACTTCAATCCGGCGGTGTCCGTAGGCCTGACGGTCGCGGGACGTTTTCCGGCCAGTGGGCTCCTGCCCTATATCGTTGCGCAACTCGTCGGGGCCATCCTTGCCGCCGCCGTTCTTTACGTCATCGCAACCGGCAAGGCGGGCGTCGATCTGGGCGGCTTCGCTGCGAACGGCTATGGCGCGCATTCTCCGGGCGGCTATGGCATGTTCTCGGCGCTTTTGATCGAGATCGTGCTGACGGCGGGCTTTCTCATCGTGATCCTGGGCACCACCCATGGCCGTGTGCCGGCGGGTTTCGCGCCGCTTGCCATCGGTCTGGCGCTGACGCTGATTCACCTGATCTCGATCCCGGTGACCAACACATCGGTCAACCCGGCACGTTCGACCAGCCAAGCCCTGTTCGTGGGGGGATGGGCGATACAGCAGCTTTGGCTGTTCTGGGTGGCTCCGATCGCGGGCGCAGTTCTTGGCGGGCTGATCTGGAAAGTGGTCGGAGAGCACGACTGAAGCGCAGCCACGGGGTTACCACGGTCTGAAACCCGATACCGCCGCACGTCCTTGGCTGTGCGGCGGCGATTACGGCCTCGTTGCGCCTTCAACCGGCAACCCGCCCAAGGGCGGTTGCCGCCCCCCGCCGCGGCCGCTAATCTGCGCCGGTCAAGGAAGGCCGAGCATGAGCGAGAGCGAACGGAACTATCAGGTGCTGGCGCGGAAATACCGCCCCGAAACCTTTGCCGATCTGGTCGGCCAAGACGCCATGGTGCGGACGCTGAAAAACGCCTTTGCCGCCGACCGCATCGCGCAGGCCTTCATCATGACCGGCATTCGCGGCACGGGTAAGACCACCACCGCGCGCATCATCGCCAAAGGGCTGAACTGCATCGGCCCGGATGGCCAGGACGGCCCGACCACCGAACCCTGTGGAGTGTGCGAACATTGCGTGGCGATCTCGGAAGGACGCCATGTCGATGTGATGGAGATGGACGCCGCCTCGCGCACCGGCGTAAACGACATCCGCGAGATCATCGAGTCGGTGCATTACCGGGCCGCCTCGGCGCGCTACAAGATCTATATCATCGACGAAGTGCACATGCTTTCGACCAGTGCCTTCAACGCGCTGCTGAAGACGCTGGAAGAACCGCCCCCGCATGTGAAGTTCATCTTTGCCACGACCGAAATCCGCAAGGTGCCGGTAACGGTGCTGTCGCGCTGCCAGCGTTTCGACCTGCGCCGCATCGAGCCCGAGGTGATGATCGCCCTGCTGCGCAAGATCGCCGCGCAGGAAAGCGCCGGGATCAGCGACGACGCACTGGCGCTGATCACGCGCGCAGCCGAAGGCTCGGCCCGCGATGCGACCAGCCTGCTTGACCAGGCGATCAGCCACGGCGCGGGCGAAACCAGCGCGGCGCAGGTCCGTGCCATGCTGGGGCTGGCGGACCGGGGCCGGGTGCTGGACCTTTTCGACATGATCCTGCGAGGTGCTGCGGCCGAAGCGCTGGCCGAGCTGCAGGCGCAATACGCCGATGGCGCCGATCCGATGGCCGTGCTGCGCGATCTGGCCGAAATCACGCATTGGATCTCGATCGTGAAGATCACGCCCGAGGCGCTGGACGATCCGACCATCGGTCCGGACGAACGCGCGCGCGGACAGACCATCGCGGAAAAAGTGCCGATGCGGGCGCTGACCCGGCTGTGGCAGATGCTGCTCAAGGTGCTGGAAGAGGTCGGCAACGCCCCCAATGCCATGATGGCAGCCGAGATGGCGATCATCCGCCTGACCCATGTCGCCGACCTGCCCGATCCCGAGGCGTTGATCCGCAAGGTGCAGGCCAGCGCGGCCGCGGGGGCCTTCAGCCGCAACGCCGCCCCGCCCGCTGCCCGTACCGAAGCTCCGCGCGCAAGCGCCCCCCCCCGCATGCCCGTGGTCGTGCGCCCGGACGGCAGTGCCACGGCCCTTGCGGTTTCACCCGACGCGTTGGCCGGATTTCCCGACTTCGAATCGGTGATCGAGTTGATCCGCCGCATGCGCGACATGAAACTGCTTCTGGATGTCGAGGATCATCTGCGACTGGCCCGCTATGCGCCCGGCCGGATCGAGTTCCAGCCGACGGACGACGCGCCCCGCGATCTGGCGCAACGGCTGGCCGAACGGCTGCGCGGCTGGACCGGCGGCCAACGCTGGGCAGTGACCGTGGTTTCGGACGGCGGCCAGCCCACCATCAGCGAAAAGCGCGCCGCGCATGAGGCCGAGGCCCGCAGCCGTGCCATGGAAAATCCGGTGGTTCAAGCGATCTTTGCCACATTCCCCGGAGCGAAGATCACCAATATCCGTCCGGTCCCCGCCCCCGTGGCGGTTGAAAACCCGACGGGCGAGGATACATCCCCCCATGAACTGACCGAAGGCCCGGTGGCCGAGGTCGAGGAATGGGACCCCTTCGAGGACGAGGATTAAGCAATGTTCAAAGGTCTTGGCGATATGGATCTGTCGAAGATGATGGAAACCGCCCAGCAAATGCAGACCAAGATGGCGGAAATGCAAGAGGGACTGAACCGCCTGACCGTCACCGGCGAGGCTGGCGGCGGGCTGGTCAAGGCCACCGCGACGGCCAAGGGCGAGTTGACCGCGCTGGACATCGACCCCTCGATCTTCAAGGCCGAGGACAAGGAAGTGGTCGAGGACCTGATTCTCGCCGCAATCAAGGACGCGCAACGGCGGGCACAGGACAAAGCGGCGGCAGAAATGCAGCGCCTGACCAGCGAACTCGGTCTGCCCGCCGACATGAAGATGCCATTCTGAATGGCCGCTTCCGGCGACGAGATCGAAACGCTGATCGCCACCATGGCGCGCCTGCCGGGGCTGGGTCCCCGTTCGGCGCGGCGCATCGTGCTGCACCTGATCCGCCGCCGCACCGGGCAAATGGCACAACTGGCAAGCCTGATGGCCAGCGTAGCTGAAAACGCCCGCGAATGCCTGGTCTGTGGCAATATCACCCAATCCGACATTTGCCCGATCTGCGAGGATCCGGCCCGCGCCAGCGGCGAAATCTGCGTGGTGACCGAAGTCGCCGATCTCTGGGCGCTGGAACGTGGGCGCGCCTTTCACGGCCGTTACCACGTCCTTGGGGGCAGCCTTTCTGCGCTTGACGAGATCGGCCCCGAGGATTTGCGCATCCCGCAACTCATCACCCGCCTTGCCGAGGAAAACATCGCCGAGGTCATCCTCGCGCTTTCGGCCACGGTCGAGGGCCAGACGACTGCGCATTACATCGCCGAGGCGCTGACCCCCACCGGTGTTACTGTCACCGGTCTTGCGCAGGGCGTGCCCATCGGCGGCGAACTCGACTATCTGGACGACGGCACCATCACCGCAGCGCTGCGCGCCCGTCGCAAGCTTTGAATCGCGAGGGGCGCGGCCAAGGTGCCACGCCCCTGTTTCTTCCTTGTCCAAATATCCCGGGGGAGCGTCTTCTGTGCCCCATCAAGGGGTGCAGAAGACGTGGGGGCAGAGCCCCTTTTGGCTCAAGCGTCCAGTTTCTCGACCGACTTGGCCGGCTTGGCGATCTCGATGCGGCGCGGCTTCAGCGCCTCGGGGATTTCGCGCAGCAGGTCGATGTTCAGCATGCCGTCCTCGTGGCTGGCGCCCTGAACCCGAACATGATCGGCCAGAGTAAAGCGGCGCTCAAAGGCACGGGTGGCAATACCACGATGCAGGTAGGTGCGGCCCTCATCCTCGGCAGCTTTACGCCCCGAGACGATGACGGCGCCGTCCTTGACCTCGACGGTCAGGTCGTCGGCCGAAAAGCCAGCAACGGCGATTGAAATGCGATAAGCATTCTCGCCGGTTTTTTCGATATTATAGGGGGGATAGCTGGCAATGTCGGCCGACAACGCACGGTCCATCACATCGGCCATACGATCAAAACCAACCGAAGCGCGATAAAGCGGGGTCAGATCGAAATTACGCATGTTTCGCATCCTTCTTCAAGCGATACAAAGGCTTGCCCCCCGATCCGGGCGGGCAGGTCCGTCGGCGCCACGATGGCCCTCCGACAACATTTCAGGTAGGAATACGTCGCCAGCGTTTCAAGATCCGGCGCGGGTCCGCGCAGCGCATCCCCGCCACTCGCAATAACGCGGAAAAACCAAGGCGCGCGGGCATGTCCCACGCGCCAATTCTTCATTCATTGCCTTCGACCCAAAACCACAGGCCATCCGGCCATTGGCGCATGGGCCCGGTCAGGCGCGCGCAGCGCTCAGCATCCGGGCGATCTCGTCCTTCAGGGCGGCACGCTTTTTGCGCAGTGCGGTTTCGGCCTCTTCCGACATCGGGACGTGACGGCTTTCGGCGGCCGCCACTTCGTCGTTCACCTCGTCATATTCCTCAAGCAGCCGGGCGAAACGCGTGTCCGAGACTTTCAGTTCGTGGATAACCCCGGCATCATTGGGGAATTCCTCGTGGATAGCATGGGGTGCTGCCATTTTCTTTACTCCGGAACAAATATAACCGTGCTCTGGATAGACGCCGGGAAGCAGACTGGCAACATCAACTCCACGAAGGTAGAACGCGCCATGGACTTGAACGCCCCCCTGCCCGGCCCGCTGTCTCTGGCCGATCTCGCCGCCCTTACGTGGCTGTTTCTGGCTTGGTTTGGCATAGGCTGGGTTACCGAATATCCACCAAAGGATCACCCCTCGGTTACGGTGCTGATGAAGGCTCACCGTCGCGAATGGATGCGACAATTTATCACACGCAATCCGCGCATATTCGACAGCGCCATACTGACCACGCTGCGCGAGGGCACGGCCTTCTTCGCCTCGGCCTGCCTGATCGCGGTGGGCGGCGGACTGGCGCTGATCGGCAATACGGACCAGCTTGCCGGCGTCGCGCGCCAGTTCGACCTCGGCCACGTCCCCACGCTGAAATGGGAAATCAAGATCGTCGTGGTGCTGTTCTTTGTCGCCAATGCGCTTTTGCGCTTCGTCTGGTCGCATCGGCTGTTCGGCTATTGCGCAATCATCATGGCCTCGGTCCCGAATGAACCCGAAGACCCCCGCGCACTGCCGCTGGCCATGCAAGCGGCCGATATCAACATCACCGCGGCGAAAAGCTTCAATTCGGGGCTGCGCTGCGTCTATTTCGCATTGAGCGCACTTGGCTGGCTGGCCGGCCCGCTCGGCCTGTTCCTTGCCACGACCTATGTACTTTTCATATCATGGCGACGCGAATTCGCCTCGCACTCGCGCCGGGCAATCATGAAGTTCGTCCCCGGAGAAACTTACTCGTCTCCTGACATCGACGAGCGCGATGGTTCTCAGCCTTGAACACCCTCCGCCTTCTCTGTTGCCTAAATACCCAAATACCACATATCAATCCAAGGCTACGCGGATAGTTGTGCAAAAAGCGGCGAACCTGGCCCTGATAGCGGGCCAAAGCATGGGTATTTAAACAACGAAGAAGACGCGTCAGCGACCGGATTGCCAGCGTGGCTTGCGTTTATCAAAAAAAGCCGCGATGCCCTCGGCGGCCTCGTCCCCTTCCCACACATCGACGAGGGCGTTGATACTGTCCTCGATCTCTGCCGCGCTTATGGGCGAGCCCAGACGCCGGGCCAGACGCTTGGCAGCCGCCACCGCATCGGGGGCGCAGGCAAGATAGGGCACGACCTCAGCCTCGATGGCGTCATCAATGGTCGTCGCATCGGAAAGGCTCGCCAGCAGATTCAGCCGCATCGCCTCGTCAGCGCCAAAGAGCCGCGCGGACATGAAGACGCGGCGTGCCTTGCCTTCGCCCATTCGAGCCAGCACATAGGGACCGATCGTGGCGGGGATCAGGCCCAGCCGGGTCTCGGTCAGGCCAAAGCGCGCCTCGGCCACGGCCACGGCCACGTCGCAGACTGCGATCATGCCGACACCTCCGCCGAAGGCATTACCTTGCACCCGACCGATCAGCGGTTTGGGCATTTCGTTCAGCGCCTGCAACATCATGGCAAGTTCTTTTGCTGCCACCTTGCGGGTTTCGGCATCAGCGCGCATCTGCTCTTGCATCCAGCCCAGATCACCACCGGCGCAAAAGCTGCGCCCTTCGGCGGCCAGCACGACGACCCGCACCGTCGGGTCCGAGCCCAGATCATGCGCGGCCTGCGTCAACTCGCGGATCATCTGCGCCGACAGAGCATTATGCTTGTCGGGGCGGGCGAGCCACAGATGCGCCACACCGCGGGCGTCGGTTTCGATGCGGATCGTCTCCATCACGCTGATCCCCTTATCGTCTGGGCCATGGCGGCGGCCCGATCTATCACGGCCATGTCAAGCCCGGTTTCATATCCAAGCCCTGCCAGATGCGCGGCAACCTTTTCCGTGGCCACATTTCCGGCGGCGCCCGGCGCATAGGGACAGCCGCCCAAACCCCCAACTGCAGCGTCAAAGACCCGCAATCCACGCGCCAGACTTGCGTCGATATTCTGCAACGCCCGGCCGGCGGTGTCATGGAAGTGGCCGGACAGGTTTTCGGCTGGCAGTTCGTTCAGCACGGCGGCCAGCATAGCATCCACGGTCTCGGGTCGTCCCTGGCCAAGGGTTTCACCCAAGCTGACCTCATAGCAGCCCATGTCGCGCAAGCGGGCAGCGACGCGGGCGACGTTGCCGGGCGGGACAGCCCCATCGAAGGGACAATCCGTCACCACCGAGACATAGCCGCGCAGCAGGATGCCGTCCTCTCGCGCCGCCTTCGCTATTGGGGCGAAACGCTCAAGGCTTTCAGCGATACTGGCGTTCAGATTGGCGCGGGAGAAGCCTTCGGAAGCAGAGGCAAAGATCGCCACCTCATCCGCACCGGCGGCTTTGGCCGCTTCGTAACCTTTCAGGTTCGGGGTCAGGACGGCGTAGCGGATACCGGGTCGGCGGGTAATGCCGGCCATGACCTCGGCGGCATCCGCCATTTGCGGCACCCATTTCGGCGACACGAAACTGGTCACCTCGATACGCCTGAACCGGGCCTGCGACAGCAGATCGACCAGCGCGATCTTTTCCGCCGCCGGGATCAGGCGCTTTTCGTTCTGCAATCCGTCGCGCGGGCCGACCTCGAATATCTCAACCCGGGACATCGGACACCTCGTAGAAATCGCGGTCATAGATGACGTCGTCCCCCGCGCGGGCCAAGGCGCGGCGATAGGCCGGTCGCGCCTGCATGCGGTCGCGATAAGCGGCAAGCGCAGGATAGTCGGCGAAAGGCAGAAAGCGGAACACCGCCTCGATATTGAACCCGAGCATGCAGTCGGCCGCCGAAAAGGTGGTGAGCAACGTCTCGCGCCCCTGCAGATGCGTATCCACCGCGCGGGCAGTGACCGCCAACCGCTTTGTGTCCAGCCGCATCAGCGGGATCGAGCGGGCGCTTTCGGGCCGCAGGAAGATATGGTGGATATTCAATGCCTGCAGGATATTCGCCTGTGTCTCGGCAAAGTTGACCCAGGACAGGAAATCGGCGCGTTCTTCGTCGCCCGGTTTCGGTGCCAGCCGTCCTTCGCGTTCGGTCAGGTATTGCACGATGGCTGCGGATTCAAAGATGGCGCGACCGTCTATTTCCAGAGCCGGAATGCGGCCTGCGGGCGACAACGCGCGGAACCCGGCGCTGCGCAGGCTGCCGTCAGTCAGCGACCACAACTGCAATTCACAGTTGAGGCCCAGTTCCTCGATCAGCCACAGAACGCGTATCGAGCGCGAGCCGGGAACATGGTGCAGGCGGATCATGCCTCGTCCTCCTCCAGCCGGATAAGGGCCGCGCCGGCCTCGACCTGATCGCCGGCCTGGGCCAGCACCTCGGCCACGCGCCCGTCGCGGGCGGCCATGAGCGTGTGTTCCATCTTCATTGCCTCCAGAATCGCCAAACGCTCGCCCGCTGCAACCTGCTGCCCCGCCGCCACGAAAATCGCCTTGACCAGCCCCGGCATGGGCGACAGCGTCAGGCCGCCGCCCGCCTCATCGCCGCCGCGTGCCAAAGGATCGAGCGGCACCAGCGTCAGCGACCGGCCGCCGAAAACGCTGCTGCCCGCCGCATGGTTGACGATGCGCGAGCGGCGCGGGCTGCCGTCGACCCACCAGCGCCCGCCCTCATAGCCGATTTCATGCGTGCCGCCGTCCAAGGTCACGCGGGCGGAGCCGGGACCCAGCACCTCCAGCAGCGCCTCTCCACCCTCCCATGCTATGGTGCGGCGCAGGGGCTGCCAAAGGGTGACGCCACCGCGCACCTGCGGATCGTCAAGGCCCGCCAGCCCCAGCACCGCCAGCGCGCAGGCAGCGGGATCGGGTTCGGCCGCGCGGATCAGCGCATCCAGTTCACGGGCGATCAGGCCGGTATCGACCTCGCCCTTGCCAAAACCTTCGTGCCGGGCAAGGGCAATCAGGAAATCAACATTGGTGACCGACCCGGCGACCTCGGTATCGACCAGCGCCGCTTCCAGAGCGCGCAAGGCGATGGCCCGGGTGGCCCCATGGGTGACGATCTTGGCGATCATCGGATCATACCAAGGCGAGATCGTGTCGCCGGGCCGCACCCCTGTTTCTATACGCGCATGGTCGGGAAAGCGCAGATGGGCCAGCGTGCCGGTCGCAGGCAGAAAGCCGGCCGGCACGTCTTCGGCATAAAGCCGGGCCTCGAATGCGTGGCCGGTAATGGCCAGATCCTCCTGCCTTGCCGGCAGCGGCTCGCCCGAGGCCACGCGCAACTGCCATTCGACCAGATCGATGCCGGTGATAAGTTCGGTTACCGGGTGTTCGACCTGAAGCCGGGTGTTCATCTCCATGAACCAGAAACCATCGGGTCGCAGGCCATGGCTGCCGTCGACGATGAATTCGACGGTGCCCGCGCCGGCATAACCGATGGCCTCGGCGGCGCGGGTGGCTGCGGCGCCCATGGCGGCACGCATTTCGGGGGTCATGCCAGGGGCCGGGGCCTCCTCGATCACCTTCTGATGGCGGCGTTGCAGCGAGCAGTCGCGTTCGAACAGGTGGACGGCATGGGTGCCGTCGCCGAAGACCTGCACCTCGATATGACGGGGTCGCTGGATATATTTCTCGATCAGCACCGATGGATTGCCAAAGGCGGTGGCGGCCTCGCCTTGCGCGGATTGCAGCGCGGCGGGGAATTCCTCGGCGCGCTCAACCAGTCGCATGCCCTTGCCGCCGCCGCCTGCCACGGCCTTGATCAGCACCGGATAGCCGATGTTGTGGGCTTCGGCCGCCAGATGTGCCGCGTCCTGATCGGTGCCGTGATAGCCGGGAACGACCGGCACGCCGGCCTTGGCCATCAGTGCCTTGGCCGCATCCTTGAGACCCATCTTGCGAATCGCCTGCGCCGAAGGGCCGATGAAGATCAGGCCCGCCGCCGTTACGGCATCGACGAAATCCGGGTTTTCCGACAGGAAGCCATAGCCCGGATGGATGGCCTGCGCGCCGGTTTCCAGCGCAGCCGCGATGATGGTATCGCCGCGCAAATAGCTGTCGCGCGGCGCCGGACCGCCGATATGGACAGCCTCATCGGCCAAGGCGACATGGCGTGCGGCCCGGTCTGCGTCGGAATAGACTGCGACCGTACGCACCCCGAGTTTGCGGGCAGTGTCGATGACCCGGCAGGCGATCTCGCCGCGATTGGCGATCAGGATCTTCTGAAACATGCGACGGCTCCTGTGGCGGCGGTCGGGCCGGGGGTTTCACTCCCCCGGACCCCCGTGGGATATTGGGACACGGAAGACATCATGGGCAGGTCCGGGACAAGGACGCTCGGGGCGCGTCATGCCCCCGTCTGTCAAAGACAACAATGACCGGATGAAAGTCGGCGGCAAGCGCGATAGCGATGGAAAGGCTGAAGCGCATGGGCATCACATCCGGAAGATGCCAAAGCGTGTCGGCTCGACCGGAGCATTCAGGCTGGCGCGCAGGCTGAGGGCCAGAATGTCGCGGGTCTTTCGGGGGTCGATGACCCCATCGTCCCAGAGCCGGGCCGAGGCATAGAGCGGATGCGATTGACGCTCGAACATCTCGATGGTGGGGCGCTTGAATTCGGCCTCTTCCTCGGGGGACCAGGAGCCGCCCTGCCGTTCGATACCGTCGCGGCGTACGGTGGCCAGCACGCCCGCCGCCTGCTCGCCGCCCATCACGCTGATGCGCGAATTGGGCCAGGTCCAGAGGAAGCGCGGCGAATAGGCCCGGCCCGCCATGCCGTAATTGCCGGCACCGAAA
The DNA here is from genome assembly GCF_016919705.1 of Paracoccus methylovorus. Classification (NCBI taxonomy): domain Bacteria; kingdom Pseudomonadati; phylum Pseudomonadota; class Alphaproteobacteria; order Rhodobacterales; family Paracoccaceae; genus Paracoccus; species Paracoccus methylovorus. Next base: position 712,283 of record NZ_CP070371.1, on the reverse strand, counting down.
CTGCCGCCGACCAGCATGGTAATTTTGGGCACATTGGTCGTCGCCACTGCTGTTACCATCTTGGCGCCATGGCGGGCGATGCCTTCGTTTTCGTATTTGCGCCCGACCATGAAGCCGGTGACGTTTTGCAGGAATACCAGCGGGATATTCCGCATCGAACACAGCTCGATAAAATGCGCGCCCTTTTGCGCGGCTTCTGAAAAGATCACGCCATTGTTGGCGACGATGCCGACCGGGCAACCTTCGACATGGGCGAACCCGGTGACCAGCGTCTCGCCGAAACGGACCTTGAACTCGTCGAAACGCGAGCCGTCCACCACCCGGGCGATGACCTCGCGGATGTCATAGGGGATCTTGAGATCAGCCGGCACGAGGCCGAGGATGTCTTCGGGATCGTAGGCCGGAGCCTCGGGCGCTTGCCACTGCACGGTGGTTGGCTGATGGCGATTGAGGTTGGCGATGGCGCGGCGGGCCAGCGCCAGCGCATGGGCGTCGTCCTCGGCCAGGTAGTCGGCCACGCCCGAAAGCCGGGTATGCACGTCACCGCCGCCCAGGTCCTCGGCCGTGACTACCTCGCCGGTGGCGGCTTTGACGAGCGGCGGGCCGGCCAGGAAAATCGTGCCCTGATTGCGAACAATGATGGTCACGTCCGACATGGCCGGAACATAGGCGCCGCCGGCCGTGCAAGAGCCCATGACCACGGCGATCTGCGCGATGCCCCGGGCGGACATCTGCGCCTGATTATAGAAGATGCGGCCGAAATGGTCGCGGTCGGGAAAGACCTCGTCCTGATTGGGCAGGTTCGCGCCGCCGGAATCGACCAGATAGACGCAGGGCAGATGGCATTCGGCCGCGATCTCTTGCGCGCGCAGGTGCTTCTTGACCGTCATCGGATAATATGTGCCGCCCTTGACCGTGGCGTCATTGGCCACGACCATCACGTCCTGTCCGTGCACGCGGCCAATGCCGGCGATCACGCCCGCGCAGGGGGCGGCATCGTCATACATGCCATGCGCCGCCGTCGCGCCGATTTCCAGAAAGGGCGAGCCGGGGTCGAGCAGGTTCGCCACCCTTTCGCGCGGCGGCATCTTGCCGCGGGCGACGTGGCGTTCAACCGCCTTCGCGCCACCACCCGCCGCCGCAGCAAGCGCCGCCTTGCGGACCGTATCCAGCATGGCCAGATGCGCCGTGCGATTGGCACGGAAGATTTCCGAAGACGGCAGAACCGATGTGCCAAGCTTCATCCTATCATCCTTTCTGACCACGGCCTTGCTGCGACAGCATGTCGCGACCGGGCGAAGTTCATGAGTTGTTGACCCAGATCAACGTCAGAGAACGCGAAATAACGCGATGGGTTGAGATGCAAAAACTTGAAAGGATCGCCATGAAACACGAGCTTGCATTGGTTGCGGTACTGGCCGCGCTTGCATCGCCCGCCGTTGCGCAATCGCAGGGCGACTGGACGCTGGGCTTGGGGTTGGCGCATGTTAATCCCAAATCGGACAACGGATCTTTGGCCGGGGGCACGGTGCCGGTCAGCATCGGCGACAGCACCCGGCCCTCGATAACGGTCGAGTATTTTGTGCGCGACAATCTGGGAATCGAGGTGCTTGGTGCGCTGCCCTTCAAACACTCGATCCGATCGAACGGTGCCGAGATCGGGACGGTCAAGCACCTGCCGCCCGTCATTTCGCTGCAATACCACTTTGACATCCATCCGGCGTGGAAGCCCTTTGTCGGTGTCGGCGTGAACTTTACCGGTTTTTGGGACAGCGAGGCCAAGGGTGCGCTGGCCGGCAATGATCTGCGCGTCAAGAACAGCTGGGGGCTGGCCGCCCATCTGGGCACCGATTACTGGATCAGTGATCGTGCAGCCCTGCGTGCCGATCTGCGTTGGATCGATATCGGTTCCGATGTCGAGTTGAACGGTGCAAATATCGGTTCGGTTGATATCGATCCGGTCGTGGCTGGCATCAGCTATGTGATGAAGTTCTGATTTCTCTTCCAAACGGGGGCGCGGTTGACAAATGCGCCCCCTACTTGCTTGTGGATGGGTCTGAGCAGCGACGTCACGCTGCCTGATCGCGACGGGTTCAACGCCCCAGGCGCGACCTGCCAAGGTGGATGCATCGATCGGCAGGACGTACCCCTGCGCGCGCATCAGGCCAGTTCCATCAACTGGCGGCCGATCAGCATGCGGCGGATTTCACTGGTGCCGGCACCGATCTCCATCAGCTTGGCGTCGCGGAACAGCCGGCTGACCACGGAATCGTTCAGGAACCCGGCCCCGCCCAGGGCCTGCACCGCCTGATGCGCCTGCACCATGGCCTGTTCGCTGGCATAAAGCACAGCGCCCGCCGCGTCCTGCCGGGTAACCTTGCCGGCGTCGCAGGTGCGCGCCACCTCATAGACATAGGCCCGCGCCGTGTTCAGTGCGACATACATGTCGGCGATCTTGCCTTGCATCAACTGGAAGGACCCGATGGGCTGACCGAACTGCCTGCGTTCCTTGACATAGGGCATCACCTCGTCGAGGCAGGCGGCCATGATGCCGGTGCCGATGCCCGACAGCACCAGCCGTTCATAGTCGAGCCCCGACATGAGCACCCGCACGCCCTTGCCCTCTTCGCCAAGCACATTGTCGAAAGGCACCTCGCAATTCTCGAAGATCAGCTCACCGGTGTTCGAGCCGCGCATGCCAAGCTTGTCGAAATGCGGGCTGGTCGAAAAGCCCTGCATGCCGCGCTCGACGATGAAGGCGGTGATGCCGCGGCTGCCCGCCTCGGGGTCGGTCTTGGCATAGACGACCAGTGTATGCGCATCGGGAGCGTTGGTGATCCAGTATTTGTTGCCGTTCAGCACATAGCGGTCATTGCGCTTTTCGGCGCGCAGCTTCATGCCGACGACATCGCTGCCGGCCCCCTCTTCGGACATGGCCAATGCACCCACAGCCTTGCCCGAGCACAGGTCCGGCAGGTATTTCCGCCGCTGTTCATCCGTGCCGTTCAGCTTGATCTGGTTCACGCAAAGATTCGAATGCGCGCCATAGGACAGGCTGACCGAGGCCGAGGCGCGGGCGATTTCCTCGGTCGCAATGACATGCGCCAGATAGCCCATGCCGCTGCCGCCGTATTCCTCGGATACGGTGATGCCCAGAAGGCCCAGATCACCCATCTCGCGCCAAAGCTCGTTGGGGAATTCGTTCTTGCGATCCACCTCGCCCGCGATGGGCTTCACCCGCTCCTGCGCCCAGCGATGGACGGTTTCGCGCAGCGCGTTCACGTCTTCGCCCAGATCGAACTGCATTCCCGCACTGAACATCGGCCCTCTCCTCCACTTATTGAACGATTGTTCATTTAACTGCTTTATGTCGCTGGGACCCGGCCTGCGTCAAGCATATTCTGGCGGTATATCCCCTATCGTCGATCCTGCGCCGCACGGGTTGTCAGGACAAGCGCCGGGATTCGTTGACAAGGCCGCGGGCCGCCGCCATCCATGCCGCGGAACCGCAAGGATGGCCGATGTCTGTCACCCCCGAAACAACAACCGCACGGCTGCTGATTTTGCGCCATGCACCGCTGGCCCAACCGGGACTGGCTGGACGGCGGGATGTGGCGGCGGACTGCAGCAACCTTGCTGCTTTCGACTGGGCGCGGGCCGCATTGCTGGGGGCGCAGACCTGTTGGTCCAGCCCCGCCCGCCGCTGCCGTCAGACCTGCACGGCACTGGGCTTGAGCCCCGAATGGCATCCCATGCTGTGGGAGCAGGACTTCGGAGCTTGGGAAGAACCCGGCACCCCCATCCCCGACCTCGGCCCACTGCCGCCTGAGGAACTGGCGCGCAAGCGCCCACCGGGGGGCGAGAGCTTTCTGGACATGGCGGCGCGGGTGCAACCCCTGCTGATGGCGGCACGCGGCACGGTGGTCGTCGTTGCCCATGCCGGCACGGTGCGCGCCGCACTCGCCTTGGCGGTCGGCCCAGCGGCACTGTCCTTTTCCGTGGCCCCGCTGTCGCTGACCATCCTTAGTCGTTCGGCTGCCGGCTGGGCTGTCGAGGCCGTCAACCGGGTCGCCCCATGATCCTGTCGCAGGAAACGCTGACGGTTGCGCTGACAGCCCTGCTGATCGATGCCCTGATCGGCTGGCCCGATGCGCTTTATCGTCGCATCTCGCATCCGGTGGTCTGGATCGGCCGGCTGATCTCGGGTCTGGACAGGCGATGGAACCGGGGCAGTCACCGTATCGCACGCGGCGCGTTGACGGTCATGGTCACGGTCGGCGCAGCGGTGGTCCCGACACTGCTGCTGACCCACGCTATTGCGCCCCTGCCCTTGGGCCCGGTGCTGCTTGGCGTTCTGGCCTGGCCGCTGGTCGCCACGCGCTCGCTGCACGATCACGTCGCCGCCGTGGCGCGGCCCTTGGCCTCGGGCGACATTCCGGCCGCGAAGGCCGCGGTGGCGATGATCGTCGGCCGCGATCTGGACGACCGCCCCGAGCCCATTGCCCGCGCCGCACTGGAAAGTCTGGCTGAGAATACCTCGGACGGGGTGGTTGCGCCGATCTTCTGGGCGGCTGTGGCGGGGTTGCCGGGGATCGCGGCCTACAAGGCCATCAATACGCTCGATTCGATGATCGGCCACATGAGCCCGCGCCATGTGCTGTTCGGACGGGTCGCGGCAAGGTTGGACGATCTGGTGAACCTGCCCGCCTCGCGCCTGACCGGACTGCTTTTTGTGACAGCGGGCTGGTCACGCTGCGCCTGGCGGGTAATGCGCCGGGATGCGCGCCGCCATCGCTCGCCCAACGCTGGCTGGCCCGAGGGGGCCATGGCCGGCGCATTGGAGGTGCGCTTGTCCGGCCCGCGCAGCTATCATGGCGTGGAAAGCCCCGAACCGTGGCTGAACGAAGACGCCCACGATCCCAGCCCGCCGGATCTGCTGCGCGGGCTGGCGCTTTATCGCCGGGCAATGGTCCTGCTGGGACTGGGGTTGGCGCTACTTCTGGCGGTTTAGGACCAGTCGAAGAAATCGGCAGGCGCCTGACCGCGCAATTCCTCGGCCAGATCGGTGCCCATGGCCGCGCCGTCCGATGCCGGTCCGACACGCTCGCCCGCAATCACCTCGCTGCCGTCGGGCCGCAGGATTTCTCCGCGCAGCCGCAGCCGGTCGCCGTCCAGTTCGGCCAGCCCCGCGATGGGCGTCTGGCAGGAGCCGTCGAGCCGCGCCAGAAATGCCCGCTCGGCCGTCACCCGCAACGCGCTGTCGCGATCCGAGATCGCGGCCAGAAGTGCCGCGATGCGTTCGTCGGCTGCGCGCCGTTCGACGCCAATACAGCCCTGAGCCACGGCCGGCAGCATCTCCTCCGGCCCGACCGCGCTGCGCGCCACATGCTCCATGCCCAACCGCGACAAACCCGCCATAGCAAGGAAGGTGGCAACAGCCACGCCATCCTCAAGCTTTTTCAAGCGCGTCTGCACGTTTCCTCGAAATTCTACAAGCTTCAGGTCCGGTCGCCGCGCGGCAAGCTGCGCGCGCCGGCGCAGACTTGAAGAACCGACGACAGCGCCCTGAGGAAGCTCGGCAATCGCCGCAAACTGCGAACTGACAAATGCGTCGCGCACATCCTCGCGCGGCAGATAGCAATCGATCACCAACCCATCGGGCTGGAGCGTCGGCATATCCTTCATGGAATGCACGGCAATATCGATCTCCCGCGCCAGCAGCGCGTCTTCGATCTCGCGGGTGAACAGGCCCTTGCCGCCGATCTCTTTCAGCGGGCGGTCCAGCACTCGGTCGCCGGTGGTCTTGATCACCACGATTTCGAAAGCATCGGCCTCAAGACCATGCGCGGCCATCAGCCGGTCGCGCGTCTCATGTGCCTGGGCCAGCGCAAGCGCTGAGCCTCGGGTGCCGATACGGATGGGGTTCTGGGGGTCGGGCATCTGGGTCATGACACCGGGCTTAGCGCCCCCCCTCGGCCTTGACAACGGGGACGCGCACGCCATGAAGGGCACGAGAGGTGAATTATGTCCGAAAAAACCATCCTGCGCGCGCTGAAGGGCGAGCGTTTGCCCGTTCCGCCTGTCTGGATGATGCGCCAGGCCGGCCGCTACCTGCCGGAATACCGCGCCACCCGCGCCCAGGCCGGCGACTTTTTGTCGCTGTGCTACACGCCGGATCTGGCGGCCGAGGTCACGCTGCAACCGATCCGCCGTTACGGATTCGACGCAGCGATTCTCTTTGCCGACATCCTGCTCTTGCCGCAGGCGCTGGGGCTGGACCTGTGGTTCGTGACCGGCGAAGGGCCGCGGCTGTCCACCGTGACCAGCGCCGCCGAGGTCGCGGCGCTGAAGCCAACCTCCGCCATCCACGACACCCTGTCCCCGGTCTATGAAACCGTGCGCATCCTTGCGCGGGAATTGCCGCCCCAAGTGACGCTGATAGGATTCGCCGGCGCGCCATGGACCGTCGCGACCTATATGATCGCGGGACGCGGCACGCCCGATCAGGCCCCGGCCCATGCCATGAAGGCGGCCGACCGCGCAGCCTTCTCGGCACTGATCGACCGCATTACCGAGTCGACCATAGACTATCTCTCGGCCCAGATCGAAGCCGGTGCCGAGGTGATCAAACTGTTCGACAGTTGGGCAGGATCGCTCAAAGGGCAGGATTTCGACGATTTCGCGCTGGAACCCGCCCGCCGGATCATCGCCGCCCTGAAGGTGCGCCATCCCGGCATCCCGGTCATTGCCTTCCCGCGCGAAGCCGGCCCCCGCTATGCCGGCTTTGCCCACGCTACCGGCGCAGATTGCGTGGCGCTGGACAATTCGGTCAGCGCCGAATGGGCGGCGGCCGAGGTGCAAAAGGACGGCTGCGTACAGGGCAATCTCGACCCCCGCCTGCTGGTTACCGGCGGCGAGAAATTGCAGGCCGAAGCCCGCCGCATTACCCGCGCCTTCGCGAACGGCCCGCATATCTTCAACCTCGGCCATGGCATCACCCCCGAGGCCGATCCCGAAAACGTCACGCGTATGCTGGAGGCCATCCGGGGCTGATGGGCTGGATATTCGCCACGCTGATTGCCGCTGCGGCGCAAACCGGACGCAACGCGGCACAGCGCAGGCTGACTGCCGAACTGGGCACCATGGGCGCGACCGCCGTGCGCTTTCTTTTTGGCCTGCCCTTCGCCGCATTGTTTCTGGCAGGAATGGCGATGTTGGTGTCTGTACCAATGCCTAATGCGGCAGCACTCGGCTGGGCGGCGACAGGGGCCATATCGCAGATCGCCGCAACCGCCCTGATGCTGTTGACCATGGAAAGCCGCAGTTTCGGGGTGACCACGGCGTTGATCAAGACCGAGCCGGTAACGCTGGCGCTGATCGGCGCGCTGCTGCTGGCCGAACCGCTGGGCCCTGCCCGCATGGCAGCCATCGCCACAGCCACATTGGGCGTCTTGCTGATGTCGGGGGCAGATTGGCGGCGCGGTGGTTGGCGCGCAGCAGGCCTGGGGATCGTGGCGGGGGTGTTGTTCGGGCTTTCTGCCATCGGCTTTCGCGGCGCGATCCTGGCCCTGCCCTTCGGAGCCGAGCCGGTGCGGGCGGCGACCATCCTGGTCCTCAGCCTCGCCATGCAAAGCGCAATCATGCTGATCTGGCTGGGGGCGCTGAACCGCCGGGCGCTAGTGGGCATGGGGCAGCATTTGCGCGGCTCTCTGGGCGCAGGCGCATTGGGTGCGCTGGCATCGCTCTTCTGGTTCCTGGGGTTTGCGCTGACGGCAGCCGCCAATGTCCGCACTCTGGCGCTGGTCGAGGTGGTGATGGCGCAACTGGTCTCGGGCCGGGTGTTTCGTGAAGGCGCCAGCCCGCGGCAACTTGGCGGTATGGCGTTGATCATGCTGGGCGTCGGGGCGCTGATTGCTGTCAGTGCCCGGTAACCCCGGCTCAATCACGGCAACCCGCGAAAGATGACCAACCTGCGCTCGACAGCACCCTTGCATGGGTATTTCTACAACGAAGAAGATCATGGATCGGCCTGTCCTTCTTCGTTGTACAAATACCCAATGGACCTTTCCGCCCTTCGCATGGCCCGCTAACAAGGGTGCATGACCCTGCCCACCCTTTCCCCCGACCAAGCCGAAGCATGGGATATGCTTGCCGCCATGCTCGAAGAGTCGGGCATCGACCTGCTTTCTGAAGAGATAGCACCACCCACACCCGGCAAGGGTCGCGTAATGGCCGTGGTCGGCAAGGCCGGGTCGGGCAAGACCTTGCTGCTGGCCGAGTTGACCAAGGCCCTGAAGGCGACGGGGGTGGATATCATCTCGGGCGATTACGAGGGCAAGAAGCGCAAGGACCGTCGCACCGTTGCCATCCTTGCCCCGACCAACAAGGCCGCCTTCGTCTTGCGCATGCGTGGGGTGCCGGCGACCACAATTCACCGCATTCTCTATACCCCGGTTTACGATCCCGAATACGAACGCATTGCCGATTGGCTGACCGGGATCGGCGACCGGCCCGGGGTCGAAGGGGTGATGGAGGGGCTGACCGAAGCCGCATTGGACCGCGCCAAGGCGTTTTATGAGCAGAATGCTTCGATCCCCGGCGCGCTTGCCGCGGCCGGGCTGCGCGGCTCGGACTTCATCCGAGGTTGGAAACGGCGCGAGGAAGGGCTGGACATCGGGCTGATCGACGAAGCCTCGATGCTGGATGAGCGTCAGTTCGAGGATCTGCGCGAGATCTTTCCGCTTCTGATCCTGTTCGGCGATCCCGCGCAGCTTGCGCCCGTCGGGCAATCCGGGCAGATGATCTTTGACAGGCTGGCCCCCGCGCAGCGGTTGGTGCTCGAGCGCGTTCACCGCCAGCAGGACGACAGCCCCATCCTTGACCTCGCCCATGCGCTGGCCGATCCCAAGCTGGAGTTCGACAGTTTCGAGCGCATGATCCGCGACGCCGCCAGCCGCGATCCGCGTGTGATCTGGGCCGAGCGGGTTGAATCCGACCTGATGGCGCAAAGCCCGGTTCTGTGCTGGCGCAACATTACCCGGATCAAGCTGATCCAGGCCTTTCGTTCTGCCTATGGCGCCCCCGGCGACGCATTGTTGCCCGGAGAGCCGCTGATCTGCGACGGGTTGGAGCTACCGCTCAAGCACCGCAAGAAGCGCATCGACCTTGAGGCTCGCGGGCTGATCAAGGGCGCGCAGGTGGTTTATCTGGGACCGGGCCGCAAGCCGGGGTTTTCCCGCCTGCATGTTGTGGGCGCCGAAGAGCCACGGCTGTCCGCCGCCAGTATCGTCAAGATCGAGATGCCCGATGTCGACGAGCCCTTTATCCCCTATGCGGCTCGCATGGGCGCGGCCTTTCTGCATGGCGCGGCGGTGACGATCCACAAGGCGCAAGGGTCGCAATGGCCCGACGTGCAGGTCTTTGCGCCCGACATCGCCGCCGCCGCCTGGTCGGGCCGCAGTGAGGCCGGGATCGCGCTATGGAAGCGGCTGGCTTACGTCGCCATCACCCGGACGCAGGAGCGACTGCATTGGGTGGTTAAGTCGCGTCTGGCCCGGCCATCGGCCCCTTTGGGCATCGACCACCTGGAGGCTCCGGCCAACGTGTTGCAACTGGCCACCGAATCCGAGGACTAGTTCCGCCGGGGCGGCTTGGGCGTGGACGTTCCGGGGCGCAGTTGGTTCATGCGCAACTCCAGTGCCTCTGTCAGCGCCTCGCGGGGAATGCCGGTTTCTTGCGACAACCGAAGCAGGCCGAAATGCACGCGGGCGAGTTCCTGATAATAACGCGTGAAGCTGTAATTGATCGATGCCCCGGCAAGTGCGCCCAAGATAGGCACCGCCTGCGCCGCCAGCTTCTGCGCCAGGGATGCCGATAGACGGGGCGCCACGCGGGTAATCAGCGCCTGCACCGTCTGGCCGGTGAGGGTCATGCGGGCGGCAAGCAGGCCCATGTCGGTGCCGTCGTCGTCGGAAAGCGGCCCCGCCGAGGCAAAGACATGCAGCGCCTCGCGCCGGGCCTCATCCGACACGGGGTCGAAACCGTGCTCGGCGGCGATGTCCATGATCGCCCGCAAAAGCAGCGTAACCGTCACCGGAAGCTCCAGCACCGCGCCGCTGATCCCCGCGAGGCCGCCCACTGCACCGGAGGTCGTCGAGAGCAGGCGGTTGAACATGTCACCCCGCTCTCGCACCAACCCACGCGAACGCGAGGCAGCGTCAAACGCATGGTTCAGGGCCGCCAGCGTAATCCGGTCCATGCGCCCCCGCACGGCCGTTGGCAGCCGCTCGATCAGGCCCTCTGCCTTGCCGCCGACGACCACCAGCAGTTCCATCGCGACGCCGCCCGCGCGAAGATAGCGTCGCGCAAGCCCGTCGATAGCGACATGGACGGTCGGGTCATCGATCGGGGGCAGGACGGCCTGCCTGAGGGGGATCGGGGTCTGCTCGGTCATCCTTGGGATACCCTGCGTAATCATGGATCGCCCTTGAACTGGGCATTCGCAAGGGAACCCGCAAGGCGCCCCGGGGGTTCCGGCCGACAAATAGCCAACCCGCCGCCCCGGCGGACAGATGACAAGGAAGACCGCAATGACTATTCGCCGCATGATCCCGGCCCTGACATTTGCCGCAGCGCTGGCACTGGGTCAGACGGCACTGGCGCAGGAGACAGCACCGGCAACGCAACCGGCGCAGGAACTCGCTCAGGACACGGCGGAGACCCCGAACCAGAGCAATTCTGGCGAAGCCGCCCCAGAAACGGGTCTGACGCTGGCGGATCTGGGCAAGGATCAAAAGCTGGCCACAGCCTTTGAAAAAATGGCCGACGGCCATCAACTTCCCGCCTGGCTGCGCGAAGGCGCAGTCGTCTCGCCCAGCCAGAAGGTGGCGTTCGGCGGCACCGAGTATCTCGCCATGACGGCCTGCGAGCAGCATAACTGCGCAGAGAACCAGATGGCGGTGCTTTATGCGCCGGACAGCGGCACGGCCTATGGCGTGTTGTCGGTCCGTGACGGCGAGGGGGCGGAGCTGCTGACTTGGCTGGGCATGGCTGGCGGGCCTGAAACCATTGACGGCCGCACCATTCTTTATGCTGCGCTCAGCGGCAGTCTGGCCAATCACCCCGCCGATTTCATCTATGCCGAGTGATCGGGTGGTTCGATCTCGGTGCAGCCCCGGGTGTCTTGCGTGTTCCCGGGCATTTCGCGCAGGTTGGCGGCGATATCGCCGCTTTCGCGCTCAACCGGCCCGGTAACCTGCGCCCAGGCATCGGGCACCAGTTCGAGCCCCAGCACCCGGTCGGGGTTGGTGGGGGGGGGCATCTCGACCCCTTCCAGTTTCCAGAACCCGAAACGCCGGTAATAGGGCAGATCGCCGACCAGCATGACCCGGCTCCAGCCCATCTCGGTTGCGCGTGTCAGGCTTTCGCGCATCAGCAACCCGCCCAGCCCCTCGCCCTGCGCGGTGGGGTGAACCGCGATCGGCCCCAGCAGCAGGGCCGGCTGACCGCCCACGCGCACCGGCCAAAAGCGGATCGCCCCGACCAGCACGCCGAATTCGTCACGCAGCATCAGGCAAAGCGGTCCGACCGGCGCCACACCGTCACGCAAACGATACGACGACAGCGCCGTTCGTCCGGGCGCAAAGCACAGGTCCATCAGCGCCTCGACCTCGGGCGTGTCGGCGGGGGTTTCGGGGCAAAGTTCGTACATCCTGCCTCCGGGATTCGGGTGGGTCTGGGCGGGGGGCAGCCCCGCGTAACATGCGGTAGCGGCCACGAAAACCGCCTGCGGGGCCACGGGCCGCAAATTTCGTCAATCTGCGTCCGCAAGGCCCGGCAGCCGGCCGGAAAGGCGCAAGAATGCTTGACGCGCCGCGCGCATGACGTCACTTCTGAGCCCCGCATAACGGACGCATCAGCGAGGCAAGCCATGTTCTACCGACCCCAGGACGGCCATGGGCTGCCGCATAATCCGCTGAACGCCATCGTCGCGCCCCGACCCATCGGCTGGATTTCGACCCGCAGCCGGCAAGGCGACAACCTTGCGCCTTATTCCTTTTTCAACCTGACCGCCTATACGCCGCCGCAGGTGATGTTCGCCTCGACCTCGGCCAAGCCGGATCGGCCGGGGACCAAGGACAGCGTGGCCCAGATCGCCGAATCGCGGCTTTTTTGCGTCAATATCGCCGACGGGCCGCTGAGGGATCAGGTGAACGCCAGTTCGGCCGCCCTGCCCGCCGGGGTGAACGAGTTCGAGGCCGCGGGCATCGAGGCCGCCGAATGCGAAACCATCGACTGCCCGCGCGTGGCCGGTGCCGCCGCCGCGCTGGAATGCCGCGCGACGCGCATCCTGCGGCTGGCGGGTGACGCGAACTTCATGGTGCTGGGCGTCGTCACCGGCATCCATCTGCGCGAGGATTGCGTGATCGACGGCCGCTTCGATCTGCACGCCACCGGCTGGCTGGCACGCATGGGATACAAGGACTACACCATCACCACCGAAACATTCGAGATGGAGCGCCCCTGATGGAAACCCCGACCGGAAAGCGTCGCCTCGATACCCGGACGGTGCGCGACTATATTCGCACCATCGTCGATTTCCCGCATGAAGGCATTCTGTTTCGCGACGTGACCACGCTGTTTGCCGATGCGCGCGGTTTTCGCATGGCCGTGGACCAGCTTTTGACCCCCTATGCGGGCGAGCCCATCGACAAAGTCATCGGGCTGGAGGCACGCGGATTCATTCTGGGCGGCGCAGTGGCGCATCAGCTTTCCGTGGGCTTTGTGCCGATCCGCAAGAAAGGCAAGCTGCCGGGCAGCGTCATCAGCCAGGCCTATGCGCTGGAATATGGCGAGGCGGTGATGGAGATGCATGACGATGCGCTTCGCCCCGGCGACCGGGTGCTGATCGTCGACGACCTTCTGGCCACCGGCGGCACGGCAGTCGCCGGCATCTCGCTTTGCGAGCGGCTGGGGGCCAGGATCGTGGGCTGCACCTTCGTCATCGAATTGCCCGAACTGGGCGGGCGCAAGGCTTTGGAGAGCCTGGGCCACGAGGTCAACGCCCTGACTGCCTTCGAGGGGGCCTGATCCCTTGCGAGAGGGCTTGCCGGGCGTTAGTTGAGGCCCATGGACAAGAAACCACCCCTGACCCTGTATCTTGCTGCACCGCGCGGTTTCTGCGCCGGCGTGGATCGCGCCATCAAGATCGTTGAAATGGCGCTGCAGAAATGGGGCGCCCCGGTCTATGTGCGCCACGAGATCGTGCATAACAAATACGTTGTGGACAGCCTGCGCGACAAGGGCGCGGTTTTTGTCGAGGAGTTGGACGAATGCCCCGACGACCGTCCGGTGATCTTTTCGGCCCATGGCGTGCCCAAGGCCGTTCCCGCCGAGGCGCGGCGGCGCGAAATGGTCTTTGTCGATGCCACCTGCCCCTTGGTCAGCAAGGTTCATGTTGAGGCCGAGCGGCATCATGCAGAAGGTTTGCAGATGGTGATGATCGGCCATGCCGGCCATCCCGAGGTTCTGGGCACCATGGGGCAACTGCCCGAGGGCGAGGTTCTGCTGGTCGAGACCGTCGAGGATGTCGCCCGGATCACGCCACGCGACCCGGAACGACTGGCCTTCATCACCCAGACCACGCTGTCGGTCGATGACACCGCCGCCATCGTTGCAGCCCTTCACGCGCGATTTCCCGGCATCAAGGGACCCGCCAAAGAGGATATCTGCTACGCGACGACCAATCGTCAGGCCTCGGTCAAGGCCATCGCCGGGCGGATCGACGCGCTTTTGGTGATCGGGGCACCCAACAGTTCCAATTCGCGGCGGTTGGTCGAGGTGGGCAGCGCCGAAGGCTGCGCCTATTCGCAACTGGTGATGCGCGCCGACCAGATCGACTGGCGCGCCATCGAGGGCGCGCGGGCAGTTGGTGTGACAGCAGGCGCCTCGGCCCCCGAGGTTCTGGTCGACGAGGTGGTCGAGGCTTTTCGCGAGCGTTACGAACTGACCGTCGAGATGGTCGAGACGGCGCGGGAGAACGTCGAATTCAAGGTGCCGCGGGTCTTGCGCGAAGCCTGAGGATAGGTTCGGATTGCGCGGGAGCCGGGGGCTCTGCCCCCCGCCGCATGTGCCCCTCGACGGGGCGCATGCGGCGTCCCCCGGGATATTTGCACACGAAAGAAGGATAGTTCATGAAGCTCTGGTCGATGCCGTCCTCGGGCAACAGTTACAAGGTGCGGCTGCTGCTGGCGCTTTTGGGCCGCGATTGCGAGATTGTCGATGTCGAGGATTCCTCTGCGGCGCTGGTTTCCGCCAAGGCTGCGGGGCGTCTGCCCTTTGGCAAGGCGCCGGTGCTGGAGTTGGATGACGGGCGGCTTTTGCCCGAATCGAACGCCATTCTGTGTTGGCTGGGCGAAGGCACGCACTTTGTTCCGGAGGATGAATTCGCCCGCGCCTCGATGCTGAGCTGGATGTTCTGGGAGCAGAACCAGCATGAGGGGGTGATCGCCGTGCGCGCGGCGCTGCAATCCTATCCCGCACGCCGGCATCTGGCGACGCCCGAGCGGATGGCCGAGTTGCTGGAGCGCGGTCATGCGCTATTGCAGGTGATGGAGGACCGGTTGGCCGTCCATGAGTGGCTGGCGGGCGATGCGGCAAGCCTTTGCGATATATGTCTTTATGGCTACACCCATAGCGCTGGCAGCAAGGGCGGGTTCGAGATGGGGCGCTTTCCCGCTATCGGTCGCTGGCTCGACCGGATCGCTGCGCTGCCCGGCTATAGGGGGCTGGACGCATGACGGTCCTGTTTGCCTGGACCGACGGAGCCTGCAGCGGCAACCCGGGCCCAGGGGGCTGGGGGGTGCTGATGCGCGCCATGGAAGGCGGCAAGGTGCTGAAGGAACGCGAATTGTCTGGGGGCGAGGCCGACACCACTAACAACCGCATGGAATTGATGGCCGCAATCTCGGCCTTGGAGGCGCTGACCCGGCCGAGCGAGATCACCGTGACCACCGACAGTGCCTATGTGAAGAACGGCGTCACGCAATGGATCCACGGCTGGAAGCGCAACGGCTGGCGCACCGCCGACCGCAAGCCGGTGAAAAATTCGGATCTGTGGCAGCGGCTGGACACGGCCCAGTCCCGACACAATGTGAACTGGGAGTGGATCAAGGGCCACGCCGGCCATCCCGAGAATGAGCGCGCGGATGAGTTGGCGCGCGCGGGCATGGCACCTTTCAAGCCGGCAAAGGTTTCGGGATGAGCTTCGAAACGCTGGTCCCCTTTCTGGACTATACAAGCGTGCTGATCTTTGCGCTGACCGGGGCTTTGGTTGCCAGCCGCGCTCAGCTTGATCTGGTCGGATTCATATTCTTCGCCACGCTGACCGGGATCGGCGGCGGCACCCTCCGCGACCTGGCCCTTGGCCGGGCCCCGGTGTTCTGGATCGGACGGCCTGAACTGCTGCTGCTGACTACCGTGGCTGCGATCGTGGTCTTTTTCACCGCACATCTGCTGGAGAGCCGCTATCGCGCGATCCTGTGGCTGGATGCCTTTGCATTGGCGGTCGCGGTGCCTGCCGGGGTTGGCATCGCGCTGGAAGCTGGGGTCAGCCCGGTGGTCACGGTGCTGATGGGGGTGATGACCGGAACTTTCGGCGGGCTCATGCGCGACGTGGTGGGCAATGAGGTGCCGCTTGTGCTGAAACAGGGCGAGCTTTACGTCACCGCCGCCTTTGGCGGGGCGGTTGCGGCGCTGTTGCTGATGGCCCTTGGTTCGGGGCGCGGCTGGGCGTTGATCGGTTGCGCGGCGGCAGTGCTGCTGCTGCGGGCGGGTGGCATCGGACTGGGTTGGCGGCTGCCGGTCTATAAGGCGCGGCCGCCGCGAAACTAGGGCGCGTCAGCGCTCGGACCAGACCGCCATTTCAGAGCCGCCCGGTTCGCGGAAGTGAAAGCGGCGACCACCGGGAAAGCTGAAGATGGGTTTGGTGATCTGCCCGCCAGCGTCGGTCACGCGGGTCAGTGCAGCCGCCAGATCCTCGGCCTTCAGGATCACCAGCGGCGGGGACAGCGGACCGGCAGCGATCCCCCCCGAAAGGCCGCCATCCGCGATCTCTTGATACTCAGGGCCGTAATCGTTGAAGTTCCAGCCAAAGGCGTCGGCAAAGAAAGCTTTTGTGGCCGGCAGATCGGGCGAGGTGAATTCGAGATAGTCGATCTTCATCGGGAAGCCCCTTTCAGATGTTCCCGATTTGTTTACACCCATGACCGGCTTAGCGCAAGACCGGCGGGCCGGGGCGGCGCTCGCGCAGATCCTCGACCCCCATGCGCAACCCTGCACCGATACGATGGGCCAGTTCCGACCAAGCCTTGGCCGTCTCTGCCGGCAGGCTACGGCGCAATGTTTCGTCAAAAAGCATGAGCCAAGGGGCGAAATGATCGGCCTTTACATCGCCCGCGCGCATGTGGACCTGCATGGGGTTGCCGTCATAGGCGCGCTCGTAAAGGATGGCATTGCGCCAGAAGCGGGCGATCTTGGCCTCGTGCTCTGGCCAGTCAGCGACATGACCGGCAAAGATCGGTCCCAACACCTCGTGTCGGCGGATCGCGGCATAAAAGACCGCGACCACGCGGTCGATCTGTTCGGAGGTGACATCAAAGCGAGGCAGAATCATATTGCGGATATGGACCCCCGCGCCCTGCCCCGCAAGCCCGTCAGGGATCGCGCGTTCCGGAAAGCGGCGCAATCATCGTGCCGGCCACCAGATGCGTCAGCCCCGGACGCAGCAGCGGCAGGGTGGAGAGCGGGGCCAAAATCATGTCCCGCAGCCAGGGCAGGCCGTAATTGCCCGATTGATACATCGGTGTGAAAACCGCGCTCATCGTTTGATAGATACGGACATGCCAGCGGCGCATGGCGGCGTAATCGGGCAAGGCATCCTCAAGCGGCTGGCGCAATGCGCGGGCCAGAGCCAGCGCGTCCAGCAGTGCCATGTTCGCCCCTTGCCCGAGTTGCGGACTGGCGCGATGGGCGGCATCGCCGATATGGACAAGACCCGGCGTCCACGGCCGGCGCAGTGTCCCGTGGCTGTAGCGGGCCTGAGTCATTTGCGCATTGTCGCGGATGGTTTCCAGAAACGGCGCGATCTGCGGCCAAAAACCGGCGACTGCCGTATGCCAATCCGTCACCGGTGTCTGCGGCCAGCGGTTCAGTTCGGCCAGCGGCATGGACCAGAAAACCGCGGCAAGCGGGGACGAATCGCCGGGCAGGCAGCCGATGGGCAGAACGCCCGCCATGCGGCTGGCGGCACGGTACCGCTGGCGCAATTCATTGCGCGGGAACTCTGTCCCCGGCCAAGGCACCGTCCCCCAGATCGCGCCATAACCCAACGGCCGGGCCCGCAGGGGCGACAGTCGCGAGCCCGCGCCGCTGGCATCGACGATCAGATCGAAAGGCCCGAAATCGCGCCCATCGACGAGGCTTAGCCGACGCCCCGTCCCGTCAGGCGGCGCTGCGGCGATTTCCGCCGAGGTCACCGCCGGCACACCTAGCGCCGCGACGCGGTCCCAAAGCAAACCGAACAGTGTCGCGCGATGGATCCCCCGGCCCGGAGCACTCGCGGGATAGGACACATCAAGCGCCTTGCGACCCCGCACCTCGTGCCCCAGCATCCGGGCAATGGGACTGGAGAGACGACGCGCGTCCTCTCCGGCCCCGATCAGGTCCAGAACGGCCAGTCCGACCGGCTGGATCACCAGGCCGGAACCTAATGGGCGCGGGGCGGAGAAACGCTCGAACAGGGTGATGTCATGGCCCTCGCGGGCAAGCAGCGCAGCGGCGGCCAGACCGCCGATCCCGGCGCCGGCTATGGCGATCCTGTAGCTCATGGCCGCTTGCTGCCCGAGGCAGGCAGCAGGTGCAAGCGACGCTTGCAGGCATCGGGGCTGTTTCCTATAACCCGCGCATGTTCAGCAGGGTGCGGATTTTCCGAATTATTCGCCCGGCGGCGTAGGGTGTCCTCGCCGCCGGGTCACGCACGCTTGCCCTGCCACCGAAGGATTCCCGCCAGATGAGCGAAACGACCACCGAAGCCCAAGCCGCGCCCGATTACCGCGATACCGTATTCCTGCCCCAGACCGATTTCCCGATGCGCGCCGGACTGCCGCAGCGCGAGCCGGAATGGCTGGCCCGTTGGGAGCGCATCGGCATCTACGACCGCCTGCGCGAGCGTGCCGCGGGCCGGACACCTTTCATCCTGCATGACGGCCCCCCCTATGCGAACGGCAACCTGCATATCGGTCATGCCCTGAACAAGACCATCAAGGACATCATCGTGCGCAGCCACCAGATGATGGGCCGCGATGCGCGCTATGTGCCGGGATGGGATTGCCACGGCCTGCCGATCGAATGGAAGATCGAGGAAAAATACCGCAAGGAAGGCAAGGACAAGGATGCGGTCGAGGTGGTCGAGTTCCGCCAGGAATGCCGCCGCTTTGCCGAGGCCTGGGTCGATATCCAGCGCGAAGAGTTCAAGCGGCTGGGTATCACCGGCAAATGGGACGATCCCTATCTGACCATGGATTATCACGCCGAGGCGGTGATCGCCGCCGAATTCATGAAGCTGCTCATGAACGGCGCGCTTTATCAGGGGTCCAAGCCGGTGATGTGGTCTCCGGTCGAGAAGACCGCGCTGGCCGAGGCCGAGGTGGAATATCACGACCATACCAGCCACACCATCTGGGTGCGGTTCCCGGTGGCCGCGTCGCAGGGTATTTGGGCAACGGAGAAACCCGCAAGCGTGGTGATCTGGACCACCACCCCATGGACCATCCCGCAAAACCGCGCGGTGGCCTATAATCCGGCGATTGCCTACGGTCTTTATCGCGTGGGCGCCGTGACCGAGAACGCGACCGCCAAAAGCGGCGAGTTGCTGGTGCTGGCCGATCCGCTGGCTGAAACCGTGCGGCAGGCCGCGAAAATCGAGGATTGGGAGCGGGTCCACGATGTGACGGCGACCGATCTGGAGGGGCTGGTGTTATCGCATCCGCTGCGCGGGGTCGAGGGTGCCGCGGGCGAGTGGGATTACGATGTGCCCATGCTGCCGGGCGAGCATGTGACCGAAGATGCGGGCACCGGCTTCGTGCATACCGCCCCCAGCCATGGCGACGACGACTATCAGCTGGGGCTGAAGTACAAACTGCCGATGACCTATAACGTCGAGCCGGATGGATCGTATCGCACCGACCTGCCGCTGTTTGGCGGTCAGGCGATCATCGGTCCGGATGGCAAGGAAGGCCCGGCCAATGTCAGCGTCATCAAGCAGCTTGCCTGGAAGGGCGCATTGCTGGCCAAGGGCAAGGTCAAGCACTCCTATCCGCATAGCTGGCGTTCCAAGGCGCCGTTGATCTATCGTAACACCCCGCAGTGGTTCGCCGCCATCGACCACGGGCTGACCGACGGCATGGGCGAATATGGCGACACCATCCGCGCGCGCGCCCTGACCAGCATCGACAAACTGGTGAAATGGTGGCCGCAATCGGGCCGCAACCGCATCCATTCCATGGTCGAGAACCGGCCCGATTGGGTGCTGTCGCGCCAACGCGCCTGGGGGGTGCCGCTGACCTGCTTTGTGAAGAAGGGGGCCAGGCCTAACAACCCGGACTTTCTGCTGCGCGACCAGCGCGTCAATGACCGTATCATTGCAGCTTTCGAGGGTGACGGTGCCGACAGCTGGTATCGCGCGGGGTTCAAGGCCGAGGTTCTGGCGGGCATTGTCGAGCCCGGTGATTACGAGCAGGTCATGGACGTGCTGGACGTCTGGTTCGATTCCGGTTCGACCCATGCCTTCGTGCTGCGCGACCGCGCCGACGGGGCGCCGGACGGGATCGCCGACGTCTATCTGGAGGGCACCGACCAGCATCGGGGCTGGTTCCAGTCCTCGCTGCTGCAAGCCTGCGCGACCAAGGGCCGGGCGCCCTATCGCAACGTGGTGACACATGGCTTCACGCTGGACGAGAAGGGCATGAAAATGTCTAAATCGCTTGGCAATACCATTGTTCCGGCAGAGGTCATCAAGCAATACGGCGCCGATATTCTGCGGCTTTGGGTGGCGCAGACCGATTATACCGCCGACCAGCGTATCGGACCGGAAATCCTGAAAGGCACCGCCGACAGCTATCGCCGGCTGCGCAACACGCTGCGCTTTATCTTGGGCAACCTTGCCGGCTTTACCGAGGCCGAACGCGTCGACGCGGACCAGATGCCGGAACTGGAACAATGGGTGCTGCACCGTGTGGCGCAGATCGACCAGCAGTTGCGTAACGGCTATGACAGTTTCGACTTCCAAGGTGTGTTCCAGACCGTATTCCAGTTCGCCACCGTGGACCTATCGGCCTTTTATTTCGACATTCGCAAGGATGCGCTTTATTGCGACCAACCGGATGCGATGCGGCGGCGCGCGGCGCGGACAGTTCTGGACCTGCTGTTCCATCGGCTGGTGACTTGGCTGGCGCCGATCCTGCCCTTCACCATGGAGGATGTCTGGCTGAGCCGCTTCCCCTCGGAAGACGATTCGGTGCATCTGCATGATTTCCCGGTCACCCCGGCCGAGTGGCTCAACGAGCCGCTGGCGCAGAAATGGGACACGATCCGCCGTATCCGCCGCGTCGTCACCGCAGCGCTGGAGATCAAACGCACGGATAAGGTGATCGGCGCCAGTCTTGAAGCCGCTCCGGTGGTGCATGTCGAGGATTGTGACGAACTCAAGGCGCTGAAGTCGGTGGATTTCGCCGATATCTGCATCACCTCGGACCTGAGCCTGACGGCCGATCCCGCGCCAGGCGAAGCGTTCCGGCTTTCGGATGTGCCGGGCATCGGCGTGGTGTTCGAAGAGGCGGAGGGCGAGAAATGCCTGCGTTGCTGGAAGATCCTGCCCGATGTCGGCAGCCATAAGCACGCCGGCACTTGCGCACGTTGCGACGCGGCGCTGAGCGAACGGTAACCAACAAGCACGCAGAGGGGACTGGGTTCCCCTCTGCGGCGTGTTAGCTGCCTAGTCAACGCAGCCAGAGACCAGCCTTTTTCAGGGTCTGCCGTGTCCGTCCTTCGTTCAGCGGTCCACAGCGGTTGAACATGGGCCGGATGCGGTTTCGGCCAATCCCCTCCAATACGATTTTCCTTGCCGGCTCCCATGCCTCGGCCAGCGGTTGCAGACGCGGATCATGTAGCAGAGTCTCGATCGTATCGACGGCCAGGTCGCTTTCCCGGGCATAGAGCAGCGACAGATCACGATAATGGCAGGTTGTATCGCCGTCGAGACCGGCCAGTTCAGGGCCAGGACGGCCACCGCCAAGCGCATGGATCACCAGCGGCAGCACCACCTGATCCAGCAGGACGTCCAGCGTTTGGCAGGCCAGTGCCTCACCCGGGTCGTCGCGGATCGCCAGTGCCCATTCAAGGAAACGCCGGCCGAAGTCCTGCGGATCGGGACCAAAGAACCAGCCGGCATTGAAATACAGGTAACGCTCCCAATGCTCATCGGGCTGGCTGGTGTCGAGCGAGCTTTCATAATCCAGCCCGAATCGGTCGTAGAGCGATTTCCAGATCTCGCCATAGCCCGGGCCATAAAGTGGCGGCTGGGGCCAAGTGCCGGTCCGGCGCATCGAAGCCGATGGCCGCGAAAAATCGAAAGCCAACCTGTCCAGAGGTCCGGTCACCAATGTATCGCTGTCAAAAAAGATAAAAGGTTCAGCGGGCGGCAGGATGGCCAGCGCCTCGATCTTGTTGCCATAGGGATAGCTGGCGCCGAAGTGGGTGGCGGTAAAGGGCAGGATTTCGGCTCCGAAACCAGCAAGGGTCTGACGGATCGCGTCAGGCATCAGGGTCCGTGTGCCAGCCCAGGCGCCTTCGGGCCGAGGTTCCGCGACAATCAGTCGCCCACCCCAGTCGGGCGCATGGCGGCGCAGGCTGGCGGCGAACAACACCGCCTCGACACCCAGACGCTGACCCTGCCCTATCAGCAGGATGTTGAAGGGGATCGACCGCGGCAAAGCAGGTTGATCGACCCGCGTGGGAAGGGCTTTACCCGACTGGCGCGCGGCACGTTCGGCCTGACGAGCCTGACGACGCGCCTCGCGTTCAGCGCGATTGGCCGCCTGACGCGCGGCACGTTCGGCCGCAGGGGAAGCAGGAGATGGAATCGTTCCGTCCCGCCCTTTGCCCTTGCCTTGTTTCGCCATTCGCGCACCCCGTCTGCGAATCTTTACCGCAACAGGTCTTAGCAACAAGAGGGCGGCTCATTCCATAGATGAAATCAAATTCTGATATTCAACCAGAGTTAGATATCGCGATGTTTAATAAGGGTCAAAGACACGCTTGAATTGTATGGATGGAAAAAAATCATGAGGAACCTCACCAAAAAGGCAGGTTCCCGGTCCACGGCTTTCATTGCAGGGTAGCGTTAGCCGTTGAACGATTTCCACTTTTACGGGTACGGCGAGACCGGGTGAGACGTGGGCACCGTGCTTACCCGGTCGCTTATTTTCTAAATTTGACATCTCGCCAAAAACTTGTCGATTGTTTCGATAAGGCTATGGCGCTTTTCCGCCGATTACTTTGAGCCCATGTTTTCCAAAACCCTTGATTTGGCAAACCATTCTAAAGCGATTATCCATATTTCTCGTATTACGGGTATCGGATTGCAAGAACTCCCTTGCACGGGGCGGATTTTCCGGCCGCAATCTGCCTTGTCTAGCGAGCAAAATTCTGGCGCGTCCCTGCTCCGGATTTTCCTTTGCACATCAATCCGATCTGCCCGGTGCGGCAAAGATCAAAGCTGCCGATGAATGACTTATGCCGCGTTTTCCGCATCGAGAGCGGAACCTCGGTCCCCAACCGGTGTTGAGTTCCCATGTGCAAATGCAATCCGATCGGAAGGAGTGCCGATGAACTGGGATATTATTGAAGGCAAGTGGAATCAGCTCAAGGGTAGCGTCAGAGAGAAGTGGGGCGACCTTACGGATGACGAACTGACCGAGGTTGCGGGCAAAAAGGACAAGCTTGCCGGCAAGCTGCAGGAAAAATACGGCTGGACCAAGGAACATGCCGACGAGCAGATCAATTCCTTCTTCGAAGACAAGGGCTGACCCGCCCAGCCTTCAAAGTTGGATAGGTTGCCAAGGCCCCCGGTTTATGCCGGGGGCTTTTTTGGTTGACGGACTTGGGAACAAAGGACGAACCAATCCCCCATTGAACCTCCTGCGCGGGCTACCTATCTTGTCAGCCAGCAGGGGGCGCAGACTGCCTGCCTTAGGGGTTGCGCCTCTTGGCGAGAAAGGACTGATTCAATGAACGAATTCGCCCAAACCACTCATCCGGTCCTGCCTTTGCGGGATATCGTGGTGTTCCCGCATATGATCGTGCCGCTGTTCGTCGGGCGTGAAAAATCGGTGCGGGCGCTCGAGGCCGTGATGGAACAGGACCGTCCGATTCTTCTGGCTGCCCAGAAGGATGCCGCGGTCGACGAGCCTGCCGCCGAGGGGATTTTCCGGACCGGCGTTCTGGCAAATGTGTTGCAACTGCTGAAGCTTCCCGATGGGACCGTCAAGGTGCTCGTCGAAGGGCGCGAACGTGTGCAGATCACCGATTTTGTGCCGAACGAAGCCTATTTCGAAGCCCGTTGCGAGGCTCTGACCGAAGAGGCGGGGGACGAGGATACGGTGACCGCACTGACCCGCGCCGTCGCCGAGGAATTCGAACGTTACGTCAAGGTTCGCAAGAACATTCCCGAAGAAGTCGTCTCGGCCGTTGCCGAGGCCGGAGAGCCCGCGCGTCTGGCCGATCTGGTCAGCGGCCATCTGGGCATTGCGCTGGACAAGAAGCAGGAACTGCTTGAAACGCTGGTGACCGCCGAGCGCCTGGAAAAGGTCTATGGCCTGATGCAGGGCGAGATGTCGGTTCTGCAGGTCGAGAAAAAGATCAAGTCCCGCGTCAAGACGCAGATGGAGAAAACCCAGCGCGAATACTATCTGAATGAGCAGATGAAGGCCATTCAGCGCGAGCTGGGCGACGGCGAGGACGGCTCGAACGAAATCACCGAGCTGGAAGAAAAGATCGAGCAGACCAAGTTCAGCAAGGAAGCCCGTGAAAAGGCCGATGCCGAACTCAAGAAGCTGAAGTCGATGTCGCCGATGTCGGCCGAAGCCACGGTCAGCCGCAACTACCTCGACTGGCTGTTGTCCCTGCCCTGGGGTGTCAAGTCGCGTATCCGCAAGGATCTCGGCAAGGCCGAAGAGGTGCTGGACGCCGATCAC
The DNA here is from genome assembly GCF_016919705.1 of Paracoccus methylovorus. Lineage (NCBI taxonomy): Bacteria > Pseudomonadati > Pseudomonadota > Alphaproteobacteria > Rhodobacterales > Paracoccaceae > Paracoccus > Paracoccus methylovorus. Next base: position 687,975 of record NZ_CP070371.1, on the reverse strand, counting down.
TACGGTCTGGAAAAGGTCAAGGAACGGATCGTCGAATATCTGGCAGTGCAGAACCGCTCCGCCAAGCTGAAAGGTCCGATCCTGTGCCTCGTCGGCCCTCCGGGTGTCGGCAAAACCTCGCTGGGACGCAGCGTGGCCAAGGCCACCGGGCGCGAATTCATCCGCATCAGCCTTGGCGGCGTGCGCGACGAATCCGAAATCCGCGGCCACCGCCGGACCTATATCGGCTCGATGCCCGGCAAGATCATTCAGGCGCTGAAAAAGGCCAAGACCACGAATCCGCTTATCCTGCTCGACGAGATCGACAAGATGGGCCAGGATTTCCGCGGCGATCCGGCCTCGGCCATGCTCGAGGTGCTGGACCCCGAACAGAACGCGACTTTCGTGGACCACTATCTGGAGGTGGAATACGACCTGTCGAACGTGATGTTCGTGACCACGGCCAACAGCTACAACATGCCGGGCCCGCTGCTTGACCGGATGGAGATCATCCCTCTGGCTGGCTATACCGAGGACGAGAAGCACGAGATCGCGCGCCAGCACCTGCTGCCCAAGCAGATCAAGGCGAATGGGCTGCGCAAAGGCGAATTCTCGGTGACGGACGAGGCGCTGACCCATGTGATCCGCTATTACACCCGCGAGGCGGGCGTGCGGTCGCTGGAACGTGAGATCGCGAAACTGGCCCGCAAGGCGGTGACCGAGATTCTCAAGGGCAAGGTCAAAAGCGTCGAGGTTACCTCGGAAAAGGCCGAGGAGTATCTGGGCGTGCGTCGTCATCGTTATGGTCTGGCCGAAAAGGACGATCAGGTCGGCGTGGTCACTGGTCTTGCCTGGACGCAGGTCGGCGGCGATCTGTTGCAGATCGAAGCACTGAAGCTGCCCGGCAAAGGCCGGATGAAGACGACCGGCAAACTGGGCGACGTGATGAAGGAATCGATCGACGCCGCATCCTCCTTTGTCCGCTCGATCAGCCCGGATATCGGGGTGAAACCGCCGAAATTCGAGACGGTGGATATCCACGTCCACGTTCCCGAAGGCGCGACGCCCAAGGACGGACCTTCGGCGGGCATCGCCATGGTGACCTCGATCGTCTCGGTGCTGACTCAGATTCCGGTCCGCAAGGACGTCGCCATGACCGGCGAGGTCACCTTGCGCGGTAACGTGCTGGCTATCGGCGGGCTCAAGGAAAAGCTGCTGGCGGCCCTGCGTGGCGGGATCAAGACGGTGATGATCCCGGCCGATAACGAAAAGGACCTGGCCGAGATCCCGGCCAATGTTAAGGAAGGGCTGAAGATCATCCCCGTCAGCAACGTGCGCGAAGTATTGCAGCACGCGCTGGTGCGGATGCCCGAGCCCATCGAATGGGACGAAGCCGCAGAAGAGGCGGCCGAGGCCAGCCGGCTTGCCGCGACCCGCGATCAGGGAAGTGGCGGTGCGGCAGTCGCCCACTAAACTTGAAACCGCGCGGGTCTCTCGCGCGGTTTTTTCTTGGCCGAGGCTCCAACAGAAAGGAGTTCGCTCATGACACGATCAGGAGGAAAAGCGCAAAGAGACAGCTTTGTCGAGCCGGAGCCGGCAAAAGTTTTGCAAAAACGCCAGCTTCTGGCGCAGGTCGCCCGACGAACTGGCTTGCGCAACACCGAGGTCAAGACGGTCGTCGAGGCCACGCTGGCCGAATTGGGCGAAGCGATTGCCGCAGGCATGACGCTGGCATTACCGCCACTTGGACGCGCACGGATCAGTCGCCGCAACGACAGGACGGGCGGCGAGATCATTACCCTGCGCCTGCGCCGCCGTATCGCCGGCGAGGCATGATTTTTCGCCTGAAACCTCTTGCAGCCTCCCGCGGCTGCGGCTATCTAGCGCGCATCGGGCGATTAGCTCAGCGGTAGAGCGCTTCGTTCACATCGAAGATGTCAGCGGTTCAAATCCGTTATCGCCCACCATTATTTTCAACGACTTAGGCCAGCGCATACGAAGCGCGCCTAGGTCGGTTGAACTTCCCCTACGGATACAGACAAGAATTGCGCCTCCCGGCATGCGATTCCTTTACCTATTCAGAGAGGAATCCAGATTTCTGTGACGGAGGTTAATCATGGCCGGCTTTTTCTTGAAAGGAAAGGTCGTTGGCCTCATCCTGTAGATGCGACTCAGTCATGGGGACGGGTCACCCGATAAAGGGATACCAGATGAAGAAGGTTGCAATTGCCTTCGCAATATCGGCGGCATTGGCGGGAACGCCAGCGGTTGCCCAGTTCGTTGGCCCCAGTTCCACGACAGTGACCACGGTTGCCGAAGCCGCACAGGCGCGCTGGGATACCCCGGCCGTATTGACTGGGAATATTATCGGCCATCAGCGCGAGGATTATTATATCTTCAAGGATCACACCGGCACGATGACCGCCGAAATCGAACGCCGAGTATTCCGTGGCAAGACAATAGGTCCCGATACCAATGTTCGCCTGACGGGCGAGGTCGATCGCGGAATCAGAGGTCGCTATATAGATGTCCACCGTCTGGATGTTCTAGACTAGCGCGCTGCTTCACAAACTTTCGCCGCCGCACATTCTGGGTAGCCCGGTCATACTGTCACCTCCACAGCAGATTTGCACGGCAGTCCACGCAGAAACGCGTGATGATCGCAGGAAGTGGAAAATCAGGCTAAATCGCTTTGGGATTCAGGGCTTAACGACTGCCGCTGCGTTCAATCGGCAATGGTGGAACCCGTTGCGTCACCAAAGCGCTTTTGCGCTTTTCGTAGAAAGCATTTCCACCCGCGACGAGGACATAATGCATGTTATTATAGGGGAACGTATAACCGCTGGTATGGAAAAACATGGCATTTTCAATCTGGTTTTGCCGTTCGCCACGAAGAACCGCAATCGCGGCCTCTCTCACATCCGGCAAAGCTTTCGAAGCCATGGGGCGCGTCAGCACACCGGGCGCAAACTGGCCTTTCTGTCCCACAACCCCGCACACCGTATCGGGAAACTGATCCGACTCGACCCGGTTCATGACAACGGTGCCGACCGCCACCATGCCGGCCCGGCTCGACCTGTTGGCCTCGAAAAAGATCGCCCGTTCCATGCAGTTCAGGTCCTCCTTGGTATAGGAGCCCGTGCTTGAGGGTTGGTTCGCGCACCCCGCCAACACGAAGAGTACGGATACGACGGTCGCAGTTTGCCGCAACTTCGGCGATTGGATGGCCATTGGTTTGCTTTTTTTACTGTCCCACGCCGCTTTTGTGACGCGCATGGCGTGTAATTTCAACCGCGAGACATGCTGCCGGGAAGCGCCGTCCTGAAACCGGCGAATAAACGCCGATATGTCGTCGCCCCCCTTGCTCGCTTGGATGCCCCCAAGGACCGCTTCAGCCTTCGATGCGTCGGCCATTCTCTGCATCGAAGAAATGCAGATGCGCCGGTTCGGGCACCACCTCGATCCGGTCTCCCCGAGAAAGCCCGCTGGATCCGTGCAGCCGCAATACCAAGGGCACTTCTGACCCTTCGATCATGCCATAGCCAAAGGCATCCGCGCCCAACCGCTCGACCGAGCGCAGCATGACCGGGATTGCCGCCTCGCCCGGCTGGGCCGGCCGCAGATGCTCGGGGCGCAGGCCAAGCCGCAGGTCGCCGCCGCGCGGCACCCCCGGAAGCGGCAGCACCGCACCGCCGGGCAGGGTCACCTGCCCCTCGCCCGCCGCAACCGTGAAAATATTCATCGCCGGCGATCCGATAAAGCCGGCAACGAATTCGCTGGCAGGCTGTTGATACACCTCCAGCGGCGTGGCAATCTGATCCGCAACGCCCTTGTTCATCACGATCAGCCGGTCGGCCAGCGTCATCGCCTCGACCTGGTCATGGGTGACGTAAAGCGTGGTCTGGCCGGTGCGCAGGTGCATCTCTTTGATTTGCAACCGCATCTGCACCCGCAGCTTGGCATCCAGATTGGACAGCGGCTCATCCAGCAACAGCGCCGCCGGTTCGCGCACCAAGGCGCGGCCCATGGCGACGCGCTGGCGCTGGCCGCCCGACAGTGCACGCGGTTTGCGGTCCAGATAGGGCTCCAGCTCCAGCATCTGCGCGGCCTTGGCCACCCGCGCCTCGATCTCGGGCTTCGGCAGTTTCGCGATCTTCAGGCCGTAAGCCATGTTCTGGCGCACCGACATATGCGGATAAAGCGCATAGTTCTGAAACACCATGGCGATATCGCGCTGGCGCGGCTCAAGCTGATTTACCACCTTGCCACCGATTTCCACCGTGCCAGAGGTGATCGCCTCCAGCCCAGCGACCATCCGCAAAAGCGTGGACTTGCCGCAGCCGGACGGGCCCACGATCACCACGAACTCGCCGTCGGCGATATCCATGGTGATGCCGTGGATGACCTGATTGCCCGAATAGCTCTTGCGGACGTCGTTCAGCAGGATACGGGCCATTTATTTCTCCGTCTCGACCAAACCCTTGACGAACCATCGCTGCATCAGCATCACCACCAGGATCGGCGGCACGATGGCCAGCACCGAGGTGACCATCACGAGGTTCCAGGGCGTATCGGCATCGGCAAAAGAGATCATCTTTTTCAGCGCGATGACGATGGTGTTCATTTCGTTGGAATTGGTGACCAAAAGCGGCCACAGATATTGCGTCCAGCCATAGATGAACTGGATCACGAAGATCGCCGCCACATTGGTCAGCGACAGCGGCCAAAGGATATCCTTGAAGAACCGCCAGGGCCCCGCGCCATCGACGCGTGCAGCCTCCAGCAGTTCATCGGGGATCGTCATGAAGAACTGCCGGAACAGCAGCGTTGCCGTAGCCGAGGCGATCAGCGGCAGGATCAGCCCGGGATAGGTGTCGATCAGCCCCAGATCGACCATGACCTTGTAGGTGGGCTGGATGCGAACCTCCACCGGCAGCATCAGGGTGATGAAGATCAGCCAGAAACACACCATGCGCAGCGGAAAGCGGAAAAAGACGATGGCATAGGCCGAAGCCATGGAAATCACGATCTTACCCAGCGCGATGCCAAGCGCGACGATGGTGGTATTGGCCAATAGCCGCCACAGGCTGACCCCGCCGATGCGCCGCACGCCGCCTTCGAAAGCCTCGGTGTAGTTGGTCACCAGCTCGGGTCCGGGCAGCAGCGGCAGCGGCGGGCGCAGGATGGTCTGCACGGTATGGGTCGAGGCGATAAAGACATAATAGATCGGAAAGGCCACGACGATCACGCCCAACACCATCCAGAAATGCGCCAGCACTCGCCCCGCCCCGCGCACGGCCAGCGGAGTGGACTCAGCCATAATGCACCCTTCTCTCGATAAAGCGGAACTGGAAAGCGGTCAGCACGATCACGATCAGCATCAGGATGACCGATTGCGCGGCGCTGTCGCCCATGATCAGGTTCACGAAACCGTCGTTATAGACCTTATAAACCAGCGTTTCAGTTGCCTTGCCGGGACCGCCGCCAGTGACCGCGTGGATGATGCCGAAGGTATCGAACAGCGCATAGACCGTATTCACCACCAGCAGGAAAAAGGTCGTCGGCGCCAGCAGCGGAAAGGTGATGGTCCAGAACACATGCCGGCGGGAAGCGCCGTCGATGGCCGCCGCCTCCAGCAGGGAGCGCGGAATGGCCTGCAAACCGGCGACAAAGAACAGGAAATTATAGCTTATCTGTTTCCATGTCGCCGCAGCCACCACCAGCGCCATGGCCTGCCCGCCATCCAGAAGCGGGTTCCAATAGATGCCCATCTGCCGCAGCGGCCAGGCCAGGGTGCCGAAACTGGGATTGAACATGAACAGCCACAGCATGCCGGCGATGGCGGTCGCCACCGCATAGGGCCAGATCATCAGCGTTCGGTAAAACCCCTTGCCGCGAACGATCTTTTCCACCTGCACGGCCAGAAACAGCGCGATCGCCATGGCGAAAAACGCCACGAGCACGGAAAATACCGCTGTCACCCGCACCGAGTTCAGATAGTTCGGATCGCTCAGCACCCTGCGGAAATTGGCCAACCCGACAAAGGTCGAGGTCAGGCCAAAGGGATCCTCGCGCAGCACAGATTGCCGAAAGGCCTGTGCCGCAGGCCAATAGAAGAAGATCACCGTGATTGTTAGTTGCGGCACAAGCAGCAGCCATGGCAGCAGCTTGTGCGGAAAGACCGTTCGTCTCATCCGTCCCCCTTTCGGAACGGGCGGGCGACGATGCGCCCGCCCATGCCTTTAGCCGCCGACGGCTTCTTTCAGCGCGGCATTGCCACGTTCGACGGCATTCTTAAGCGCGGTGGCCGCGTCTTGTTGGCCGGCGAGCATCTTTTCGAACTCTTCGTTTTGGATGTCGCGCAGTTGCGGCAGGTTCGGCGCCCGCACGCCCTTGGAGTTCTCGGTCGGCTCCTTGCCCATCATCTGCAGGATCGGAGTTTCGCGACCCGGATTCTCGTCGTAAAAACCCGAAGCCTTGGTCGCCTCATAGGCCGCCATGGTCACCGGCAGATAGCCCGATTGCTCGTGCAGGAATTGCTGCACCTCGGTCTGCGACAGGTAGTTGAAGAAGGCGGCGACGCCCTTGTAGATCTCGTCCGACTTACCGCCCATGACCCAAAGCGAGGCACCGCCCGGGGTGGTGTTTTGCGGCGCGCCCTCGGCGGTCTCGTCATAGGGCAGTTGGCCGATGCCGTAGTTCATGCCGGATTTGACGATATCGCCCAGCCCGCCCGAGCTTTCGGTCAGGATACCGCATTCGCCCGAGGTGAAGTTCTGCTTGGCCTCGCTGGTGCGACCGCCATAGACGAAAACACCCTCTTTCGCCAGGTCGGCGATCTCCTGGAAATGCTTGACGAACAGCGGGCCGTCGATTCTCAGTTCCGGCGTGCCGGCCAGACCGTTTTCGTTGGTGCCCCAGTTCACGTCGTTCCATGCGGCGAAGTTCTCGGTGTGGATCCACGTCAGCCAGGTCGAGGTATAGCCGCAGGTTGCCGCACCCGATTCCTTGATCTTGCGGGCGGCATCCCAAACCTCTGCCCAGGTCTTGGGCGGGCTATCCACGTCCAGCCCCGCCTTTTCGAAGATATCCTTGTTGTAATACAGGATCGGCGAGGATGAGTTATAGGGGAATGACAGCATCTCGCCCTCGGGCGTCGAATAGTAACCGACGATGCCGGGCAGATACTGGCTTTTGTCAAAGGTAAAACCGCCCTCGTTCAGCACCTCGGCGACCGGCTTGATCGCGCCTTGTGCGCCCATCATGACGCCGGTGCCCACGTCGAAAACCTGGATGATGTCGGGCGCTTGCCCGGCGCGGAAGGCGGCGATGCCGGCATTGAGCGCTTCGGGATAGGTGCCCTTGAAAACGGGTTTCAACTCGTAATCGGATTGGCTGGCGTTGAAGTCGTTGGCGATCTTGGTCACCACTTCGGCGTTTGCGCCCGACATCGCATGCCACCACGAAATTTCGGTCTTGGCCTCGGCCGCGACAGGCAAGGCCATCAGCCCGGCCAGCCAGAATAGGGTTCTTTGCATTGTTTTTCCTCCGAGTCGTGCCTTGCGGCGTCATCGTTTCCGGACGGCATGCGCAAGCCTTGACCCGTCACGCTCCGTCCGCCTCCCTGTTCGGATTTGTCACCTGCCGAGGGCCGGGGTGTCAATTCGCAACTGACCGGTCTGGTATGGCAGGCAGGAGGATATTGGAATGAATTTCAATATTAAATATTAAAATCAATAGATAAATAGATATACATAATGTGAATTCTTACCGAATTTTGCTGCCACTTTCGATGGGGTTCAGTAAACCGAAAGCCCATCCAAGCGGGATCTGAGCCATTTTCCGGCATCCCATCCCGCATCCTAACGGCGGAAACCCTGTGGCATCATGACCCAATGCGCAGCCAGTAAGCGCATACACGACCGGCTTGCGCCAAGCCGGATAATCTTAGTAAAACCGTCAATGATTCCTTACGTATGGTTCCGGGGCTGGACCGGGCATGCACAGCAGCGAAAGGCACCGTGATGAGCAGGCACTCCCCCGAAGATCTGCGCCGCCTTCTGACCCAGGACAGCGGCCGCCCCTATGATCTGGCCGAGCGGCTGGGCGTCCCCGAAGCGGCGCTGGTCGCGGCGCGGGTCGGTCATGGCACCCTGCGCATCGACCCTCTTCCCGGCCGGCTGATCCCGTGCGTGCAAGCCTTGGGCGAGGTGATGGCGCTGACCCGCAACCGCTCTTGCGTGATTGAAAAAATCGGTACCTACAACGACTTTCACGACGGCGAACATGCCGCCATGACGCTGGATCCCGAAATCGACCTGCGCATCTTTCCCCGTCACTGGACCCATGCCTTTGCTGTCGAGCAAGAGACCGGAACCGGCACCCGACGCTCGATCCAGATATTCGATACGGCCGGCGATGCGGTGCACAAGATCCATCTGCGCGAGACATCGGACCTGACGGCATGGGACACGCTGCGGCGCGACCTGGCGCTGGCCGATCAGTCCGACAGCGCCGACTTCCACCCCCGCGCACCGGTCGAACCGCCCAAGCCCAACCCCGAACGCGCCGACGCGCTGCGTCAGGAATGGGCGCAAATGACCGACACGCACCAGTTCAACATCCTGATCCGCCGGCTCAAGATGAACCGGCTGGGTGCCTATCGCATCGCCGGAGGGCCGCTGGTAAGGCCGCTAACGCCCGAGGCGGTGCCGACCCTGCTGGAGCGTATCCATGCCGATGGCGTCGGGGTGATGTTCTTTGTCGGCAACATGGGTTGTATCGAGATCCATTCGGGGACCATCCATTCGCTCAAACCCATGGGGCCTTGGCTCAACGTCATGGACCCGCGCTTCAACCTGCATCTGCGCGTCGATCACGTCGCCGAGGTCTGGGCGGTGGACAAGCCGACCAAGCGCGGCCCCGCAATCTCGGTCGAGGCGTTCGATGCCGAGGGCGCGCTGATTTTTCAGTGCTTCGGCCTGCGTCCCGAAAAGGGCGGCGATGCCGAAGCATGGGCAGCGGTGGTCGCCGAACTACCGGCGCTGGCAAGGGCGGCGGAATGAAACGGCTGGCGCTTGCCTTGATCCTTCTGGCTGGCGCCGCCAGTGCGGAAACCTACCCCGAGGCCCGGCGCGTGCTGTCGCTGGGCGGCTCGGTGACCGAGATCATCTATGCCTTGGGCGAAGAATCGCGGCTGATTGGACGGGACACATCCTCGAACTGGCCGCCCGAAGCCAATGCCCTGCCCGATGTTGGCTATGTCCGCGCGCTTTCGCCCGAAGGCGTGTTGTCGGTTTCGCCCGATCTGATCATCGCCGAAGAGGGCGCCGGCCCGCCCGAGGCGGTCGCCGTACTGAAATCGGCCGGCCTGCCCTTTGTTAGCGTCGACGAACGCTATGACGCCCAAGGCGTGCTGCAAAAGATCGATGCCGTCGCCGCGGCGCTTGGCATACCCGACAAAGGTCACGCGCTGCACGAAAAGCTGGCGGCCGAGCTGGATGCTGCGGCCAGCCGGGCGGCAGCGGTGGGCACGCCCAAGACGGTGCTGTTCATCCTGTCGCTGCAAGGCGGGCGCGTCCTGGCAGCCGGAACCGACACGGCGGCGGATGGCATCATCACGTTGGCCGGCGCGCAAAACGCCATGCAGGGCCTCAGGGGCTACAAGCCCATCACCGACGAGGCACTGATCGAGGCGGCACCCGACGTCATCCTGATGATGCGCCGCGGCGACGAGCAGGCGGACACCGAGGCCAACGGCGGCAACAGCGAAACCGAGACGAAACAGGCGATACTGGCCCTGCCGGCGCTGGGGCAGACCCCGGCAGGACGCAGCGGCGCACTGGTAATCATGGACGGGCTCAAGCTCTTGGGCTTTGGCCCTCGCACCGGCGAGGCGGCGGTCGAGCTGCACGACCTGATCTATGGAGGGTGGTAATGGTGGCCCTTTCACCCGAACTCCGCCAGCCGGCACGGATCGAGGGTGATCGCAGCCATCTTGCGCGTCGCCTCTGCCTGTTTCTGGCGCTGCTGCTGGTCGGGATGGCTGTGGTGTCGCTGGGTTGGGGGGCCTCGGGGACTTCGCTGACGCGGGCAATCGCGGACCTGCTGACGGGACAAGAGCTTGCGGCGCAGGACCGGGTGGTCCTGATGGATATCCGCCTGCCGCGTGTGCTGATGGGCATCTTTGTCGGGGCGTCGCTGGCGGTCTCGGGCGCAGTGATGCAGGGCCTGTTCCGCAATCCGCTGGCCGATCCGGGCATCGTCGGCGTCAGTTCGGGCGCATCGCTTGGGGCGATCCTGGCCATCGTGCTGGGCGGCTCGTTGCCGGCGGGAATTGCGGCGATATTCGGTGGGTATCTTGTTCCATTTGCGGCCTTTGCCGGCGGCTGGCTGACCACCATGGTGCTTTACCGCATCGCCACGCGACGTGGGCGTACCTCGGTCGCAACCATGCTGCTGGCGGGCATCGCCCTTGGTGCGATCATGGGCGCGCTTTCCGGCGTGGTGATCTTACGCGCCAATGACCGGGAACTGCGCGATCTGACCTTTTGGGGGCTCGGCTCGCTCGCCGGGGCGAACTGGCCCAAGCTGCTGGCCGGAGCGCCGATCATGGCGATGGCGCTGGTCTTTGCCCCCTGGCTTGCGCGCGGCCTGAACGCGCTTGCCTTGGGAGAGGCGGCGGCCGGCCATATCGGCATCCGGGTGCAAAAGGTCAAGAACCTTGCCATCCTGACCGTTGCCGCCGCCACCGGCGCTGCAGTCGCGGTTTCGGGCGGCATCGGTTTTGTCGGCATCGTGGTGCCGCATCTGTTGCGGCTGGCCAGCGGGCCCGATCACCGCTGGCTGCTGGTGAACTCAGCGCTCTTGGGCGGGGTCACGCTGCTGCTGGCCGACATGGTCAGCCGCACGATCATCGCGCCGGCCGAACTGCCGATCGGCATCGTCACCGCCATCATGGGCGGCCCGTTCTTTCTGTGGATCCTGTTGCGCAACCGAGGGGTGCTGGACCTGTGAGCCTGATCGCCACCGATATCTCGGTCAGTCTTGGCCGCAAGCAGATCCTGCATGAGGTCTCGGTCGAGGCGCGGGCGGGCGAGATCACCGCCATCGTCGGGCCGAACGGTTCGGGCAAGACCACCTTGATGCGCGGCCTGACCGGCGAACTTGCCTGCCGTGGCCGCATCACCCTGAACGGCCGCGACATCGCCGATATGTCGCCCGAGGAACTGGCGCAGTGCCGGGGGGTGCTGCCGCAGGCGGGGGCGTTGTCATTTCCCTTTACCGTGGCCGAGGTGGTGCGCATCGGCGTCGAGGCACGGGGCGAGCGTGCCGATGCTCTGGTGCCTGCAGCACTGGCGGCGGTCGATCTGCCCGGCTTTTCCGGCCGGCTTTATCAAGAGCTGTCCGGCGGCGAACAGCAACGGGTGCAGCTTGCGCGGGTACTGGCACAGGTCTGGCATCCCGTGGATCAGGCCGGCCCGCATTGGCTGTTGCTGGACGAGCCGGTCAGTAGCCTCGACATCGCCCATCAATTGACGGTCATGCGGCTGGCCGCCGATTATGCGCGGCGCGGCGGCGGCGTGGTTGCGGTCATGCACGACCTGAACCTGACCGCACTTTTCGCGCAAAAGCTGGTGCTGATGACTGCGGGACGCGTGCTTTGCCAAGGCCGCCCTGACGAGGTTTTGACCGATGCGGCGCTTTCGGGCGCCTATGGCTGCCGCCTGCGGGTCAATACCGTGCCCGACAGCGGCATCTGGGTGCTGCCGCACGCGGCGGCATAAAAGGGCGGCCGATCCCGCCAGTCGGGTTTGACCGACCAAAGCACCGCGACCTTTAGCCGCGCCCATTTGCAACCCCGGCCTGTCATCAACATATTCAGCCTGAGGCCGGCGATGGAAGGGGAACCCCGATGCATACCATGACGCTGGAAAGACCCGGCACACTGGTCTGGCCCGAGCCCGCCGACCGCAACCCCATCCCATCCCGGCCCATCCCATCCCGGTCAGTGCCCCTTGGCCGGCGCATGCCTGCGCTGCGCGAGGCAAATCCCGCATTCAACGACCTGTGGTCCTGCCGTCTCGACGCTGTTGCCGCGCCCATGCTATGAATTGCCGGGCGTGGTGACGCCCGCCCAGCCCCTTTCCTTGTCTGGACCTGCCGCCATGAAGGAAACAGCGAACCTGCCCGAAAGCGGTTCCACAGGGACCAATATCACGCCCTATCGCGCCATCGACCGGTTGCGCGAAGCGACTGTTGCGGGATTGGGTACCGGCATCTCGCCCCTGGCGCTTGGCATGGCGCTGATCGACTGGTCCGCGCATCTGGCCGCCGCGCCGGGCAAGCGGATGGAGCTGGCCGGCAAGGCCACGCAGGACGCAGCGGACCTCATGGCTCGGATCGTGGCCCTTACCGTCGGGCCGAAGACCCAGCCGACTCCGCAGGACCCGCGTTTCGCGGACCCGGCATGGCGAAATCCGCCCTTCAGCATCTGGGCGCACGGCTTTCTTTTGGCGCAGCAATGGTGGCAGGCGGCCACCAGCGACGTGCCCGGTGTCGATCCGCATCATGAAAGCCTGTTGTCGGCGACGGCCCAGCAATGGCTGGACATGGTATCGCCGGCAACCCTGCCCCTGACCAATCCCGAGGTTATCGTCCGCAGCATCGAAACCGGCGGGCTAAGCCACCTCGTCGGGCTACGCAACTGGTTCGAGGACATGGCGCATCTTGCCGCCAACAGGCCCCCCGTCGGGGCCGAGCGGTTCCGTCCCGGCCATGAGGTCGCCACGACCCCGGGCAAGGTGGTATTTCGCAATCACCTGATCGAGCTGATCCAATATGCCCCCGCAACCGAAACGGTGCTGGCCGAACCGGTGCTGTTGGTCCCGGCATGGATCATGAAATATTATGTGCTGGACCTGTCGCCGGAAAACTCGCTGGTCCGCCATCTGGTTCAGGCCGGACATACGGTGTTTTGCCTGTCCTGGCGCAATCCGACCGCCGAGGACCGCGACCTGACGCTGGACGATTACCGTAACCTTGGGATCATGGCGGCGGTGGATGCGATCTCGGCCGTTCTGCCGGGGCAGCGCATCCATGCGGCGGGTTATTGTCTGGGCGGCACGCTGCTGGCCATCGCGGCGGCAGCCATGGCCGGGGCACGGGACAACCGGCTGGCCACTGTCTCGCTTTTGGCGGCGCAGACGGATTTCACCGAGCCGGGGGATCTGGCGCTGTTCATCGACCACGACCAGTTGCACAGGCTGGAAAGCGTGATGTGGCAGCGCGGTTACCTGACGGCCGACCAGATGCTGGGCGCGTTCCGCTTTGTGCGCTCAAACGATCTGGTGTGGTCCCGCATGGTGCGCGCCTATCTGCTGGGCGAACGCGAGCCTATGACCGACATCGCCGCCTGGAGCGCCGATTCGACCCGCATGCCCTATCGCATGCAAGGCGAATACCTGCGCCGCCTCTATCTGGAAAATGCGCTGGCCAGCGACCGGTTGCTGGCCGAGGGCAGACCCGTGGCGCTGCGCAATATCCGCGCGCCGATCTTTGCTGTCGGGACCGAGGACGATTATGTCACCCCATGGTCGTCGGTCTATCGGCTGCACTGTCTTTGCGATGCCGAACTGACCTTTGTGCTGGCGGACAGGGACCATCTGGCGGGCATCATCCATGACCCGGCGCAACCCGGCAGCCATTACCGCATCGCCACAAGGCGACGGAACGGCGCTTATCTTTACCCCGAGGATTGGGCACAGGCTGCCGCCATGCATTCGGGCTCATGGTGGACGGCCTGGACCGATTGGCTGGCGCACCACTCCACAAAGAAGCGGCAGGCACCACCCGATATGGGTGCGGCGGCAGCAGGCTATCCGCCGCTGGGGGATGCGCCGGGCAGCTATGTCCGGCAAAGATAGATGCCGGCGCGGGGTCAATCCTGGGGCGCAAGCAGCGCCGCCGCCTCCATCGCCATCATCCGCTCTTCATTCGCCGGGATGACCAAAGTGGCGAAATCACCCAGCATAGCCATGTGGCGCAAGATCGCATTGCGCACCGGGGCCGCATTTTCGCCGATGCCGCCGGTAAAGATCATCGCGTCGATCCCCCCCAATGAGACCGCCATGGTCGCCGCCGCCTGCGCGCATTTCAACGCAAAGAAATCCAGCGCGAAACGCGATTGGCGGGAGTCATCGGCCAAAAGCGCCGCGACATCGTTCGACTTGCCCGACATGCCCATAAGGCCCGAGCGGTTATAGATCAGATCCTCGATCTCCTCGGGGGTCATACCGAAACTGCGCTGCATCAGCAGAATGGCGCCGGGATCAACAGCACCCGAGCGCGTGCCCATGGGAATGCCGTCCACCGCGGTCATGCCCATGGTGGTATCGATACTGCGCCCCCCGCGCATGGCACACAGGCTGGCACCATTGCCCAGATGCGCGGCAACAACCCGGCCCTGATGCAGATCGGGATGGTCGCGCGCCAACACCTGCGCCAACCACTGATAGGACAAACCGTGAAAGCCATAGCGGCGGATGCCCTGTTCGAACATCGGCTCGGGCAGGGCAAAATGGGTAAACAGCGCATCGCGCCCGGCATGAAAGGCGGTGTCGAAACAAGCGAGGTTCGGCACGTCGTCCCCCACCAGCCGGCGCGCGGCAGTAATCGCTGCCAGCCCATGCGGCTGATGCAGGGGCGCAAGCGGGATCAATTCCCGCAAATCCGCCAGCACCTGCGGCGTCACCGGGGTCGAGCGGGTATAGCGTGTGCCGCCATGCACGATGCGATGCGCCACCGCCTCGATCCGCCAGCCGTCGTCATTTGCATCGATGAAATCCAGCACCGCCTGCATCGCCGCGCTGTGATCGCCGCCTGCGGCAAGGGGGCTGCGGGATTCGGGCGCGCCGCTCAGCCTCGCCGCCAGTTCGGCATCCGCGCCGATGCGGCTGACCGCGCCGCGCGCCAGCAGTGCCAACCCCTTGCGCGCAAAGACGCGGAACTTGAGACTGGAGGAACCTGCATTCAGGGTCAGGATCGCCGGGATCATTTGATCTGCCCCAGTCGCCGCGCCTCGGCCATCAGCACGGCCAGCGCGGTGGAAAGCATCCGGGCGCGCACGGAATCGGCCCGGCTGGTCAGCATGATCGGCACTCGTGCGCCCAACACGATCCCCGCCGCATCCGCGCCGCCCATGAAAATAAGCTGCTTGGCCAGCATATTGCCCGATTCGATATCCGGGACCAGCAGGATCTCGGCCTGACCGCCCACCGCCGAGACGATGCCTTTTTCCTGGGCGGCGGCAAGGCTGACCGCGTTGTCGAAGGCCAGCGGACCGTCCAGCACCGCATCGGCGATCTGGCCGCGATCTGCCATCTTGCACAGGGCGGCGGCATCCAGCGTCGCTTGCATCCTGGGGTTGACTGTCTCAACCGCGGCCAGGATGGCGACATTAGGCCGCGCCGGACCCCAGAGCGCACGCCAAAGCGCGATGGCGTTGCACAGGATATCCGCCTTGACCGAAAGGTCGGGGGCGATGTTCACCGCCGCATCTGTGATGATGAAAGGCCGGGGATAATCATTGGTCAGCATCAGGAAGGCATGGCTGATGCGCCGCTCGGTGCGCAGCCCGGCGGCAGGGTCGATCACCGCACCCAGCAATTCGTCGGAATGCAGCGAGCCCTTCATGATCGCACCGACCTGCCCGATACCCGCCATGGCGGCGGCGCGGGCGGCAGCGGCATGGCTGTGTTCGGCATCGACGATCTCGAAATCCTCGGCGGCCAGCCCCGCCTCGGCCAGCGCCGCCGCGATGCGGCCGGCCGGTCCGATCAGCACCGGCTCGATCAAACCCGACATGCGCGCATCGTTCACGGCCTCGAAAACGGTGTGGCGCACCGGATGGACCACGGCGGTGCGCAAAGGCGGCAGCCCGGCACAGCGGTCGATCATGGCTTGATAGGCGTCAGTCATCGGTCACCTTCCATTCTGGCGCGTATCCGACTTTGAAAATCCCGATATACCGGCAAGAGACAAGCAAAATCCCGGCTCTTGCCGGGGAACGTCGCGGGAATGTGGGTCTGCGGCGACAGTTCCGCCAGAGGGTCGGGGGTCAGTTGACCCCACCCAACAGCCGCGCCATCTCGGCACGCAATTCCGACAGTTCGAACGGTTTGGCGATGAAGCCGTCGGCGCCGAGCGCCAATCCCTTGCGGCGTTCGACCACCGAACCGCGGGCGGTCATCAGCAACACGCGCACATCGCGCATAGTTGGGTCGGCACGCATCGCCTGGACAATCTCATAGCCCGAAATATCGGGCAGCATGATGTCCAGAAGCACCAGATCCGGCCGGTTGGCGCGAACCTCGTCCAGTGCGCCATCGCCACCAGTGAGCCGCTTGTAGCTGTGGCCGGCCCTTGCCAGCAGGAACTCCAACGCGGCGGCGATATTGTCCTCGTCCTCGACGATCAGGATATGGGCCATTCCCCCCTCCGAAAACCGGACACCGGAACTGGACAAGGCCCGATCCGGAACGAAGATGGCCCGCCCCAAGGGGGACGGGCCGGCATTTTCAGTGCGACGAAGCTTGCGAAGCGCCGATCCCGGTTTCCGACCGGACCTGTTGAGCCGGGAAACCAGCCCGGTCGATACGCGCCCGCTGGCCATTGTCCATCTTGGACACGAGCCAGATGCCCAGGAAGGCCAACGTCATCGAGAACAGCGCCGGCGAGGTATAGGGGAAGGGCGCCGATCCGGCAGGATTGCCCAGCGTCGCTTCCCAGACCGAGGGCGACAGCACCGTCAGCACGACCGAGGAAATCAGTCCCAGGAAGCCACCGACCACTGCGCCGCGCGTTGTGCAGTCCTTCCACAGCACCGACATGAACAGCACCGGGAAGTTCGCCGAGGCAGCCACCGCGAAAGCCAGCGACACCATGAAGGCGATGTTCTGGTTTTTGAACGCAATGCCCAGCACGACCGCGACAATGCCCAGCCCGATGGTGGTGATCCGCGAGACGCGCAGTTCACTGCCGGGAGGCGGGTTGCCGTCCTTGATGACGGTCGCATACAGGTCATGGCTGACCGCCGAGGCACCCGAGAGTGTCAGCCCGGCAACCACCGCAAGGATGGTGGCAAAGGCCACGGCCGAGATGAAGCCCAGGAAGATATTGCCGCCGACCGCATGGGCCAGATGCACAGCCGCCATGTTGCTGCCGCCGATCAGACCACCCGACCCGTCGAGAAACTCGGGATTGGTCAGCACGAAGGTGATGGCACCAAAGCCGATGATGAAGGTCAGAAGGTAGAAGTAGCCGATCCAGCCAGTCGCCCACATCACCGATTTGCGCGCTTCCTTGGCGCTAGGCACGGTGAAAAAGCGCATGAGGATATGCGGCAGGCCGGCGGTGCCGAACATCAGCGCCATACCGAAGCTGATTGCCGAGATCGGGTCCTTGATGAAAGTGCCCGGTCCCATGATCAACTGACCAGCCACGGCCGCTTCTTCGGCGGTGGCGCCACCGGCAGTGGCAATCTCGGCCTTCACGCGCGTGGCATCGGCAAACATCCTCTCGGGGCTGAAGCCATAGTGCCACATCACCATGAAGGACATGAAGGTGGCGCCGCCCAGCAGCAGGCAGGCCTTGATGATCTGCACCCAGGTGGTGGCGGTCATGCCGCCGAACAGGACATAGACCATCATCAGCGCGCCGACGATCACCACGGCGATCCAGTAATCCAGCCCGAACAGAAGCTGGATCAGCGAGCCGGCGCCCACCATCTGCGCGATCAGGTAGAAGGCCACAACGACCAGCGTTCCCGAAGCCGCAAAGATGCGGACCGGAGTCTGGGCGAAACGGAAAGCCGCCACATCGGCAAAGGTAAACCGGCCGAGGTTGCGCAGCCGCTCGGCCATCAGGAAGGTCAGGATCGGCCAGCCGACAAGAAAGCCGATCGAATAGATCAGCCCGTCATAGCCCGAGATCATGACCGCCGCCGAAATCCCCAGGAAAGAGGCAGCCGACATATAATCTCCGGCGATGGCAAGACCGTTCTGAAAACCGGTGATGCCGCCGCCTGCGGTATAGAAATCCGCAGCCGACTTCGTCTTGGAGGCGGCCCATTTGGTGATGTAAAGCGTGCCAAGGACGAAAACACCGAACATGACAATGGCGGTCCAGTTCGTCGGTTGTTTCTCGGCCCCCTGGATGACATCGGCCGCCATGGCTGCACCCGGCATCGCCAGAAGTGCGGCCAACAGGCCCTTGCGCAGGATATTGTGGTTCATTTCAGCGCCTCCCGCCGGATTTTCTCGCTGAGTTCGTCGAACTCGCCGTTCGCGCGGCGCACATAGATGCCGGTGATGATGATGGTAAAGACGATCACGCCAAAGCCCAGCGGGATGCCCCAGGTCATGACACCGTCACCGATCCGGGTGGCGAGCAGTTCCTTGTCGAAAGCGATCATCAGGATATAGCCGTAATAAACGACAAGCATCGCAATGGTCAGGATCCAGCCAAAGCGGGATCGTTTCGCTTTCAGTAGTTGATAATTCGGATCTGCGGCGATCCGTTCGGCCAGATTGTCTTGCATCGGGGTCGAGCTCCTCCACTGCCACGATTTGCGGTCTTCTCGGCCGCGCCGGCGATACCCGGCGAGACGGAGCTTTCCTTGAAAATTTGTCAGCAGGCGGCGGGCCCTCCAGCCAAGCCGCAGCCAACCCATGGGCGCGGCGTTGCGCCCATGGCCATCACTGTCTTATCCGAGGCCGACGCGTTTTTGCTGCCGGCCCCCGGTCGTCAGTCGCGGTTCATCCGGTTCGCGATCAGATCATCCACAACGCCGGGATCGGCGAGCGTGGAAATATCGCCCAAGGCGCCGAAATCGTCCTCGGCGATCTTGCGCAGGATGCGGCGCATGATCTTGCCCGAGCGCGTCTTGGGCAGGCCCGGCGCCCATTGGATAAGGTCGGGCTTGGCGATGGGCCCGATCTCGGTGCGCACCCATTTTTCCAGATCGGCGCGCAGATCATCGGTGGGTTCGACGCCGTTCATCAGCGTGACATAGGCATAGATACCCTGCCCTTTCATCGGGTGCGGATAACCGACCACCGCCGCCTCGGCCACTTTCTCATGCGCCACGAGGGCGGATTCGACCTCGGCAGTGCCCATGCGATGGCCCGAGACGTTGATGACGTCATCCACCCGGCCCGTGATCCAGTAATAGCCATCCTCGTCCCGGCGGCAGCCGTCGCCAGTGAAATAATAGCCCGGATACTGCTGGAAATACGTCTCCATGAAGCGCTGATGGTCGCCCCAGACGGTACGCATCTGCCCCGGCCAGCTATCCGAGATGCACAGCACGCCCTCGACGCCATTGCCGTCTTGCGACACGCCGGTTTGCGCGTCCAACAACAGCGGCTTGACGCCAAAGAAGGGCAGCGTGGCCGAGCCCGGCTTGGCCTCAATGGCGCCGGGCAGAGAAGTGATCATGTGGCCGCCCGTCTCGGTCTGCCACCAGGTATCCACGATCGGGCAACGGCCCTTGCCCACATGCTTGTCGTACCAGATCCAGGCTTCCGGGTTGATCGGCTCGCCCACCGTGCCCAGCACGCGCAGGCTGGAAAGGTCGTGTTTCTCGACCCACTCCGGTCCCTGTGCCATGAGCGCGCGAATGGCGGTCGGCGCGGTATAGAACTGGTTGACCTTGTGCTTTTCACACACGGCCCAGAAGCGGCCGGCATCGGGCCAGGTGGGCACGCCTTCGAACATGAGCGTCGTGGCGCCGTTGGCCAGCGGGCCATAGACGATATAACTGTGGCCGGTGACCCAACCCACATCGGCGGTGCACCAGAAAATATCGCCGTCCTTATAGTCAAAGACGTATTGATGGGTGATCGCGGCATAAAGCAGATAGCCGCCGGTCGAATGGACCACGCCCTTGGGCTTGCCGGTGGAACCCGAGGTATAAAGGACAAACAGCGGGTCTTCGGCATTCATCGGGCGCGGCGGGCAATCCGGGCTCACCTGCTCCATCATCGCCAGCACATCGACATCGCGGCCATCAATCCAGGTGGTCTGGTCGCCGGTATGCTTGATGACGAGGCAGCGCACCCGGTCCGAACAATGCAGCAAGGCCGCGTCGGTGTTCGACTTCAGCGCGGTGCGACGGCCGCCGCGGGGCGCGGTGTCGGCGGTGATGACCAGCTTGGCGCCGCTGTCATTGATGCGGTTCGCCAGCGCATCGGGCGAGAAGCCGGCGAACACGATAGAGTGGATGGCCCCGATCCGCGCGCAGGCCAGCATCGCATAGGCGGCCTCGGGGATCATCGGCAGATAGATCACCACCCGGTCGCCGCGCATCACACCCTGACTCAGCAGCACGTTGGCGAAACGGTTCACCTTTTCGGACAGCTCGGCATAGGTGATGTGTCGCGCGGGCTGGTTCGGGTCATCAGGCTCGAAGATGATTGCGGTCTGATTGGCGCGCGCGGGCAGGTGGCGGTCGATACAGTTGACCGAGGCGTTCAGGACGCCGTCCTCAAACCATTTGATCGAAACCTGGCCCAAGGTGAAATCAGTGTTCTTCACCTTGGTATAAGGCTCGATCCAATCGAGACGTTTGCCCTCGCGCCCCCAGAATCCCTCTGGGTCCGAGATCGATTCGGCATACATGCGGGCATAGTCAGCCGGCTTGACCAAAGCATCCTCGAAGCCCGATGGAACCGGATGTTTCGCAACATTTTCAACAGACACGACGCGCCTCCTCTACTCGCGATCCGCTCGGTTCGGGATGCCCGCGCCCTCCTCAAGGCGCAAAAACAGGCATCACACACCGATTGCGTGAGATGTTAATATGACTTTTGTTTTTCAGTAAACCCTTTTTTTATATGGAGAATTTAGTTAATAAATTGACCATAAAATCAGCATTTTTGTAAAATGTTCACAGATGCGTCAGAATACACCTGCGCGTGTCATTCCGGCACGCACAAACGCCGCCATGCGGTTGTCGCATGACGGCGTGAAAAGCGGATCGACCAAGGTCATGCCCGCGGGTGGGCTGCCTCCAGCTTGGCGCCGGCGAACCGGTCCAGCAATATCTGGATTTCCCGCCGGTCTCCGGTCAGGCATGCGGCCGTGGACAGCGCATCTGCCAACGCCGCGCTGGGGGCCGAGATGCTGACCGATCGCCAGACGGAACGCGCAGGCGCACCGCTACGCGGATCGAGGATGTGGCCATCTCGGCCAGCCTCATCAAAGCTGGTGCCCAGAGCGGCGGATGTCGCCAGCGCACGCGCGTTAAGACCTACCGCGCCGCCATCGGCCAGCCGGACCGGCCAATCCGCGCCATCCGGCCGGGACCCGACGGCCCGCAACTCGCCGGTGTCGATCAGGATGTTGCTCAGCCCCTCTTCCTCCAGCAGCGCGGCAACGCGATCGGCGACATAGCCCTGACCGATGCCATTCAGCGTCAACGCCATCCCCGGCTCCAACGCGATGCGGCCGGAATCCAGCCGCACCCTGTCCCAACCACCGCGCTCCAGCGCAGCGCGGCGCTGAGTTGGCGTAGGACGGTGACCGGCCACCGCAGCCTCGGCCCAAAGCGACCAGAGCGGTTGCACCGTGGGGTCGAACAACCCGTCGCTGGTCCTATGCACAGCACCGGCCAATGACAGGCAATCGAGCAGTTCAAACGGTGGCGCATCCACCGCGCCTTCCCTGTTCAGACGCACAAGCGCACTGTCCAGGCGATAAAGGCTGAGGATATTTTCCAGCCGGTCGATCTCTGCAAGACAACGCGAGGTGATCGCCTCAGCCTCAGGGTGGTCGATGCGGATCGAGGCGCGGGCACCAAGCGCCTGTCCGACCCAATGGCGGCCGGGCTGGGCGCGCAGCCCTCCCGGCAACAGCGCCACGGCGGCGGTAATGCTCAGAAAGCGACGGCGAGAAAGGGTCATGTCGCGGGCTCCTTGGGTTTGCTCAGTGCGCGCAGACGGTCCAGATAATCGTCGTCCGAACCGCTGTCGGGCACGACTTCTTCAGGGGTCAGCACCATCTCATCGGGGATTTCGTCCAGCCGCAGCACCTGTCCACCTTGGGCGGCGATAAAGGTGTCGGCAGCTTCGCGGCTTGAGAAGGGCACCGCCTCGGGTGCCTCCATCCCGCCCTTCATGGCAGAGCCCATCACGTAAAAGGCGTCCTCGGCGGGGATCCAGTTGCCCTGCCCCGGCTCTTCCCAAGTCGCGCCGGGCTTACCCATGTCGTTCACATAAATCGCCAGGATCGGGTGGCTCTGTTCCGGCATCCGGGCATAGGCGATGGCGTCGCGCACCTGGCTGAAAAACAGCGGCGTGCCCGGCATCCCCTCCAGATGCACCTGCGCCTTGGGGCCGGGGTGTTCCAGCAAGTTCATCTGGCAGAAATGCCCCGCCGTCTCGGCAGTGAACTCGACCGGAGAGATATCCTGCGCGACCTCGTCGCGACAGGCGGCCAGCCCAAGGACCAGCGCCAGTATCAGCGCAACTCTCATGGCGTAACCTTTCGGAATGCGGCAATGGCCAGACCCAGCGCGGCCAGCGGCCAAAGAAGGATAGAGGCCGCCGATTGCCAGAGCGGTATCGTTGCAGCGGCCCCCCCGACGCCGGCGGCGGCGGCAGTCGCCTCGGCCGCAGACAGGTTGAACAGGCGGAATGCGTCGGCAGGGTTGGCCAAAAGCGCGATGGGCAGCACTTCAGTGGTGAAACTGCCGCCACCATCGGCAACGATCAACGCCAGAAGACCCAGATCGTAAAGCACGACCAGCCCCAGCCACAGGCCGATTGCCAGCCCCGCCGCGCCCGAGGGACGGCGCGCGATGCTGGAAAGCGCATAGCCCGCACCAAGGAAGGTGGCCCCCAGCAGTATCGAGCTCCACATCAGACGCCAAAGCGCGGGCACTCCGGCAAGCGAAGCCGGATCGGTCCAGATCGCGGCCAGCGCGGCGGCGCCATAGCCCGCCCCCACCGCCAGCGCCAGAATCGCCATATGCGCCACCAGCTTGCCGATCAGCACCTCCGACCGGGCAACCGGATAGGTCAGTAAAAGCGGCAGGGTGCCACGCTCGACCTCGCCTGCAATGGCGTCGAAACTCATCAGCAGCGCCAGAAGCGGGACGAGATAAACCGCAAGCGAGGTCAGCGAGGCAACGATGACCGACAACCGATCAGCGCCGATATCCCCGGTAGGCGCCGCCCCGGCGGCCGCCAGCACCAGCGCAAAGATCACCATCAGGCCGATCGCAATGGCAACCCAGCGGTTCCGCATCGCAATGCGGAACTCCAGCATCGCGGTGGAAAGGATGCGGCGGATCATTGCCCGTCCCTCCGGCTGAAATGGCTATAGATATCCTCAAGGCTTGGAGGGACCACATCAAGGTCTGCGACCTGTGCCCCCAGCCCGGAAATCTGTGCCAAAAGACCCAGTTTTTCATCTTGCGCACATGCCAGATGCAACGTGCCGTCATCCGTCCGACGTGCCTGCGGCAAGGCAGCGACCAGCGCCTCGACGGCACCCGCCGCCGGTGTGACGGTCAATCCGACCGGCAAGGCGGCGCGGCGGCGCAACTCGGCAAGCGTCCCTTCGGCCACCATGCGGCCTTGAGACAAAATCAGGATGCGGTCGGTGCGGGCCTCGACCTCGGTCAGCGCGTGCGAGGAAAGCAGGATCGCCGCCCCCTCTGCCGCCAACCCGTCCAGGAGCGCATAAAAATCGCGCCGCGACACCGGATCAAGGCCCGAGGTGGGCTCATCCAGCACCAGAAGCCGTGGTCGCCCGATCAGGGTCTGGGCCAGACCCACACGCTGGCGCATCCCCTTGGAATAGGTGCCGATACGCCGGTGCGCGGCTTGGGCAAGGCCCACACGCTCCAAAAGCTCCATGGCCTGACGCGGGTTTTCACCGCGCAGCGACAAATAATAGCGGATCTGCTCTTCCCCGGTCAGCGCCGGATGAAAGGCGGCGTTCTCGGGCAGGTAGGCCACGCGCGTGCGGGCTTGCGCAGAACCGGGGGCGCTGTCGCAAACGCGCACCTCTCCCTCATCAAAGGGTATCAGGCCCAGAATGATCTTCATCATTGTGGACTTGCCGGCGCCGTTATGGCCCAGAAGCGCGACACGCATACCCTGCCCCAGTTCCAGCGAAACCTGGGACAGCGCCTCGACGTTTTGGAAACGCTTAGTGAGTCGCGAGATCGTTAAGGTCGATGTCATCGTAATTTCCTTCTGTCCAACGCCCGGCGACCTCGGCTTCGTAAGCTTCGATCTCGGGGGGGACAGGGATTGTCAGGGGGCGCATCAGCGGCGCGCTGTCCTGCACACCGCCCGGCAAGGTTGCGGGAAAGCTTTGCTGGCTCCAGCGGATCAGCTGCACAGCGGGCGATCCGGTCAAAAGAGCGGCGGCCGGCTGCGACCAAAGAATATGATCCATCAGATCGTTCGGGCGATAAACACCATCGGCGATCCCGTCTCCGTTCAGATCGAAACCCGGATGATCGGACCAGAAATTGCCGCGCCCCTCATGGCTCCATTCGACATGGCGGGTGCCGACATATTTCACCTGCTCGCGATTGCCGATGAAAGCATTGTCGGTCAGCACGTTACGTTCGGAACCGGCAGTGAAATGGATACCGATGCCGCAGTCCTGAAAGCGATTTTCCCAGATCAGGTTCTTGTGCGCGTTATAGATGAACAGGCACTTTGCAGCCCCGCCCCGGATCAGATTGCCCGACACATCGGCATTGTTGGCATAGTTCAGCATCAAGCCGTGTTCACGATCGCCAAGGCTGAGATTGTCGCGGATCACCGTCCGGTCCGAATACATGATGGCAAAGCCCAGATGGTTGCCGATGCTGATATTTCCGGACACCTCGGTGTTGCGGGTATACATGAAATGCACCGCAAACCGCAGATCGCGAAACAGATTGTCGCGATAGAAGCTGTCGGCACTGGTATTCGAGAAGATGCCGTCGCGGCCATAGCGGATGACATTGCCCTGAACCACAGTGCCCGGGCTGTTCCAGACGTAGACGCCATTGCCGCGTTCGTTCATGCGCGTGTCGCGCGTGCCGGTAATTTCATTGCCGATGACGCGGGCATCGCGGCCGCCATGCACGTCTATGCCATGCATGTTTTCGGTCAGCCTCAACCCAAGGACCTGCGCCCTGTCAGCGCCCTTGAGGATCTTCACCCCGGCATTGAGATCCTTGTTCACCATGCCCGAGCCGGTAACGGCAAAGCCGCGCAGCGTGACATCGGGGGCAGCAATGGTAACCACCGTCCCTTGGCCTTGGCCATCAATGACAGCGGCGCGGGTGCCGGTGAGTGTCAGCGATCGGTCGATGATGACGGGGCCGATATGGACCCCGTCGCCAAGTCGCAACACATCGCCGGGGGCAGCCCCGGCGATGGCATTTGCCAAGCCGCCCTCGCCCGGCGCCACGGCATGCTCGACCGCAAGCGCAGGCCAGGCAAGCAGCAGAGCAAGGACTAAGGACAGGCTGCGCATCAGGTCAGGCCTTCTTCGGTTCGACCAGCATGCGGCCACGCATTTCCATGTGCAGCGCATGGCAGAACCATTGGCAGTAATACCAATAGACCCCCGGATTGGCGGCGGTAAAGGTGATCGAAGAAGTCGCCTGCGGCCCGATCTCCATGGCGACACCGTGGTTACCCATGGTGAAACCGTGGGTCAGGTCGTCGATCTCGTCAAGGTTCGTGATAATGACCGTGACTTCATCGCCCTCGTTCACCGTGAAACTCTCGATCGAGAAGCTGGGCGCCACGCTGGACATGTAGACCCGCACCTTGTTGCCGTCGCGGATGATCGTGTCGGTCCATTCGTCGATGTTGACGCCATCCGCCTCGGCCTGTTTGCGGGTTTCAGCCCACATCGGGTCGTTGCGGTCCCAGACCGACTTGATATTCGACAAAACCGCAGGGTCCACGCCGATGGCATCATGCGGTTCAGCAAAGGTGGGGCCGTCATGCACCAGCACCATCTTGTCACCCGAAATGTCGATCAACTGGTCGTTTTCCGGCTTCAGCGGGCCGACGTTCAGGAAACGGTCCTTCGAGAACTTGCACAGACAAACCAGCCAGTCGTTGCGGGCATCCAGCGTCTCGCCCATTACGATCTTGAGGTGACCGGGCTGGTAATGCACGTCCAGCTTTTGCTTGATCGGGTCGATCTTTTCGCCGGCATAGGCTCGAATCGCCTCGTCAAGGCTCCACTTGACCACCTGGCTGTCGATGAAGAGTGAGGTATAGGCGTAGCCGCGCCCGTCAAAGGCGGTGTGCAACGGGCCGAGACCCAGTTCCGGTTCTGCCACCACCGGGCTGCGCAGGTCGGCGCCTTCATTGAAGATCGCGTCGAACTTGGTCACATCAAGCACCGTCACCGTGGGCGAAAGCTTGCCCGCAATGACAAGGTGCTTCTTGTCCGGCGCCATGTTGCAACCATGCGGGTTGTTGGCGATGGGGATGTAGCGGGTGAACTGGCTGTTGGCTTCTTTCCGGCCGTCCAGAACCTTGCAACCGTTGACTTCTTGATAATCTCCGGCCGCAATCGCCTTTTCGATCTCGGCGAGGTTGAAGACGACGACGTGGTCCATCTCGGATTCGCTCATCTCGGCCAGGTTCATACCCATTTCCGAGTTGTACGAGGTCGAGAACGCCCATTTGCCTTCATAATCGGCGTCGCAGTTGTCGAGGTTGCCCGACACCAGAACTTGCCAGGCAACTTCCATCTCGTCGGCGTTCACGGCGGTGAACACGTTCACATAGGTGGACACGTCCTCCATCGTGGTGCCGTCGTTGATCAGCGGCGCCTCGTCCTCTCCGTTGCAGAAGATATAGTTCGAGCGCGGCCATTTCTGCGGACGCATGCCGTGGATGGCCTTGGCGTTCGGGATCTCCAGGATCGAATCGCATTTCATCACGTCGCAGCGCACCCGTGCCACGCGGGTATTGGCCTTGTCGTTCATGAACAGATAGCGACCGTCGTATTTGCCCTCGGTATAGGACATGTGCAGGTGATGCAGGTCGCCGTTGTCGTGGATGCGCTTGCCGTTCGCGGCCAGATGCTTCTTGGTCCGCTCGGTCATTGTGCGATCATGAATGTGCAACGATTCGTTGGTCTGGCCCCAGCCGGTGGCCGAACAACGGTTGAAAACCGGCACGCGCATCAATTCACGCATCGACGGGATGCCCATGATCCGCACCTCGCCGGTCTGGCCCGAGGACCAGAAGCCGTAATAGCTGTCAAGCTGGCCCGGAGCGATTGCCCCGTCGCCGCCCGCAGCCAATGCCGCACCAGTGCTGGCGGCCGTCGCGATACCCGCGGTGCCAAGCCCAAGCGCGGCCGGCCCAAGTGCCAACCGCCCCCCCAGAGCCCCGGCCGCAGCCGCGCCTCCGGCGGTTGCGCCCAGCAGCGCGCGGCGGCTGAGACCTTTATGCTGTTTCGATTCCATGATCGAACTCCTTCTGGTTCAAACTTCAACCTTGCGTGCGGCGTTGGGATGACCTGCCGGGGGCTTGCCCAAATTGGGCACGCTGCCGGCAGCCATGCTTTCGCGCCGCTTCAACTTCTTGATCACCACCGGGCAGGTGGTCTTGGACTGGTAAAGAACCTGGCAATGCATGCAGTTGATGCATTCGTTGGGATTGATCTCGCCCGTCGGATGGATCGACTGCACCGGGCATTGGTGGGCGCAGGTCTGGCAGGGATTGCCGCATTCGTGATAGCGTTTGAGCCAGTCGAACATGCGCATCCGGGCCGGAATCGCCAGCGCCGCGCCCAAGGGGCAAAGATAGCGGCAATAGAACCGCTCGACGAAAAGGCCCGCGATCAAAAGTGCCGCCGCATAGGCCACGAAGGGCCAGGCGCGGACGAAGTTCAGGATGATCGCGGTCTTGAAGGGTTCGACCTCGGCTAAATGCTCGGCCCGCTCGATGCTCATCAACGAGACGCCGAAAAGCCCAAGGAAGATCATGTATTTGACCGGCCACAGCCGTTCATGAAGGCCCCAAGGCAAGGTCCATTGCGGGATACGCAGCTTGCGGGCGATCTGGTTGGTCAGCTCTTGCAGCGCGCCAAAGGGGCAAAGCCAGCCGCAATAGGCGCCGCGCCCCCAGAACAGCAGTGCGGCAGCCACAGCAAACCAGAGGATGAAGGTCAGCGGATCAAGCAGGAAAGCCTGCCAGCTAAAGCCGTTCACGAGGCTGCCGAACAGGGCCATCAGGTTGACGACCGACAGTTGCGCATTGGCATACCAGCCCAGGAAAACCAGCGTGATCACCAGATAACCCATGCGGAAGATATAAAATGCGCGCTCGTTCCGGGTGGCAAAACTCTGGAAGAAGAACACCCCGGTCAGCACCAGAAGCATGACACCAACGCCTGCGATCTTGAGCTTGGAATCCAGCCAGATGCGTTTCCACAACTGGGCCTGAGCCTGCGCCTCGTCCGGCTCGGCTGCAGGTTGCGCGGCCTCTGGCGCAACGGCAATGGCACGCAGGTATTTTTGCGGCAGTTGATAGCCAAGGTCGAAAGTGTGGAAGACCTTTTCGATCGGCCCGACTTCGCGTTGGACCAGCAACTGAATGCGAAAGGGCTTCGTCGGGTCAAAACCCGAAGCGGCGGGAATCTTGAACAGATCCATCTCGGTGAATTCCGGCGTGCCATCGGCTGCGATGGCATTCAACCGGCGATGGTCGCGGTCGAGAAAACGAACCGAGATATCGTCCTGGATCAATACGATGCGGTCGAAGATACCGCCCCGCACATAGCCCGACCCCTTGAAGCTGTAGAGGCCACGCCCCATTACCGCTATCGCGTGATCGCCCTCGACGAGCCAGTTTTTCAGGTTCGTATCCTGCGCCTGCCCTAGCAACACCTCACCGATTGCGGGGGCCGACACCAGCCCGGCGTACATCTCGATGAAAGTGGTCTCGGGCGGCTCGGTCAGCGCGCGTTCGGCGGCGCGGGGATCGGCGTTGTCGGCAAAGGCCGCATTTACCTGACCGACATCCAGCGCCAACCGGCGCAGAGTGCCGTCACCCTCCATCTCGTGCCAATCGGCCGGAAGGACCGCTTCAGGATTGATCTCGAACTTCGGCCCGCTGGCAGCAGCCTCGGTGACCAGACCGCCAAGGCCAAGCGAGCGCGCAACCTTCAGACCAGACCGCACGATGGAATCATCGATCACCATCACCGTGACCGTGGCCCCCGAGATGATCTCGACGTCATGCGCGGTGCCGCCGGACTGCGCCTCGGCCACCAGATCCAGCCCCGTATATCCCTCGACCAGCGTTTTGATCTTGGCCTCGGGGATGCCGATCAGCACGATCGGCTCGGAATGCTTGACCAGTTGGACACCGGCGATCTTCGCATCATTGTCCACCGCGACAAGCGTATGGATCGGCTTGCCGGAATAACCCGTGGTGCCGACGAAGTCAGAGGTGATGAAGGCATGGGCAACGGTCTCGCCACCCTTCAGCACCGGGGCAACGGCCAACTCAGTGCTGATGGGTCCGAACCCGTCGGCGCCCGGCACCAGTTCCGCCGCGTTCTGGTCGGGCAGCAGTTGCTCCAGCACGCTTTCGGCGGTCGCCGGCAGCGCCGGTAGCAGCAGCAGCGCAATCGTCAGGACGAAACGGAAGATCTTCATGCTCGGGTATCCCTGGCAGTTGCCCAGACCCCGTGCATCGGCTGGCGCGGATTGGCCGCGCCAAGCCCCAGGCAGTCGCTCGCAGGCGACGGGACCGCTACGGTCCAGGCAGAGAATGAAAACGGAGGACCGCGCGCCCACACAGATATGGCACGACCCACAATAGGAACCTGCGCCGCCAAAAGCTGCCCATCGTGGCGCCACCATTGATCCGAACCGGCAGGCAGGCGCAGTTCGGGGTTGGCGGCCAGTTCGGGCATGTGGCACAGCGGGCAGTCGCGGCACTCTTGCGGCGCGGAATGCTCATTTCCCTCGGCGTCCAGCCAGATGGTGCGGGCATGGCCTTCGGCGCAGATGGCAACCTCATGCAAGGGGCCGGTCAGAACCCCGGCAAGCTGGGCAGGCATCGCAACACCCGTCCCGATCCACCCCGCGAGAAGCAGAAGGAAAATCGCGGCAAAGGCGAAAAGGCTTTGGACCCGATTATGAATCGCGCGGCGGCACATGAGGCCCGTCTAGGCCGTTACCTCTGCCCAGACGTTGATTTAAATCAAACGATCCAGCTTGAAGGCAGGACGCGACAGCCGGTCGCAGTCACCCTGCGACAATCTGTCCGGTTAAGTATCCGACTTTTTCCCTCGGCATTTGACATATCTCAAGCTGCGCTGAGCTGCAGCAGGCTAGGACAGGCGGGACGGGCGGCCTTTCCGCCCGGACCACCAAGGAGAACATGATGTTCCAGAAATCCTTCGCCGCAGCCGTCAGCACCGTGCTGGCGCTTGGTCTTGTTGTCCCCGCATATGCCGCGACTCATGAGGTGCATATGCTCAACAAAGGCGAATCCGGCGCCATGGTGTTCGAGCCGGCCTATGTCCGGGCCGAGCCGGGCGACGTGATCAACTTCATCCCGACCGACAAAAGCCACAACGTCGAGGCGATCAAGGAAATCCTGCCCGAAGGCGTCGAGCACTTCAAAAGCAAGATCAACGAATCCTATACGCTGACCGTGACCGAGCCCGGGCTTTACGGCGTGAAATGCACACCGCATTTCGGCATGGGCATGGTCGGACTCGTGCAGGTCGGCGACGCGCCGGCGAACGCCGAAGTGGCCAAAACGGCCAAGATGCCCAAGAAAGCGCGCGAGCGCATGGACGCGGAACTGGCGCAAGTCAACTGAGCCGGCCCTGGCAGCCGTCATCGACAGGAACAGGCGCGGCGCGGCAATACCGTCCGCGCCTTATTCTTGACGAAAATCAGCCCGAAGCCTTTTCGGCCATGGCAAAACCCCCGGCGGATATCCATATGTCAGCCAGGATGGCGGCAAGGGGAAACAGCATGACCAAGATCAACCTGACCGACCAAGGTTTCGTTGTCGAGGCGCAGGAACTGGCCTCGGCCTTCGGGCTTGAACCCGAGCAAGTGCCCGGCTTGATGCGCGAAAACCGCATAACCACCCGCTGCGAGACCGGCGAAGGCGAAGACGCCGGCCGCCATCGCCTGACCTTCTTTTTCCAGGCACAGGCCCTGCGGCTGACCATCGACGATACCGGAACGATCCTCAAGCGCGCGCGCTTCGACGTTCCGATGCGCGGTGCCACTGCGGGCTGACGGGGCCTTCGGGATCGCCGAAAGCCCCATGCCGCCTCAGATGGCAAGAACGCGCGGAAACAGCACCTCTTCCTCAAGATGGATATGGGCGACCACATCGTCGCAAAGCTTGCGCACGCCGGTATAAAGCGCGGTCCAGGAGCCACAGGCCCCGACCGGAAGGGCGAGGCCGTTGGTGACATGCTCGATCCGGCGCAGCAGCCCGCCGGTATCCTCATGCTCGGATTGCATGACGCGAATCGGTCCTGCCAGCATGTGCGCGCCGGCGCCCTGCAAGATGGCGGGGAACAGGACGGCTTCCTCCTTGGCCATATGCGATTCAAGATCGTCGCGCAGCGAAACCAGCGCTTCGGTCAAGCCCAGCGGGGCCTCGTCATGATCGCCATGCACCATCTCCACCCGGTCCGCCAAGCCGATCAGCCAGCCCAGTTCCTCGCGGTGGGTGGCGTGATAGCGTGACAGGATATACTCGATCATCGCCGGCGTTTCGTCGGGAGCATCGCGCCCGGCCCGGTCGATCAGCGCCTGAAGTTCGGCGGTCAGAGTCGGCAGTTCAATCCCGGCCTTGGCTGCGGCCTCGGCCAACCCGGCTTTGCCGCCGCAGCAAAAGCTGATGCCGGCACGGCGGAACACTTCGGCAGCGCCGGGCAGCCGGGCTGCAATGTCGCCGACGATACTGTCGGGCGCCAGGGTGATGTCGGTCATGATGGTTCTCCATTGGGGGCGGGTTGACGTGGAGTCCATGCCCGCGCCAGTGGCGGACCAAGACGAAGCAGATCGACCGCACGGGCGGCAATCTGGCCGGTGACCTCGGCCAGAGATTGCGGACGCAGATAAAAGGCCGGAACAGGAGGCAGGATCACTGCACCCATCCGGGTCGCGGCCTGCATGTTTTCCAAATGCGCCAAGGTCAGCGGCGCTTCGCGCGCCAGCAGAACCAGCGGGCGACGCTCTTTCAACTGCACACCAGCGGCGCGGGTCAGCAGGCCGTCATCGAAACCATGCGCGATAGCGGCCAGGCTGCGCATCGAACAGGGCGCGACGATCATGCCGGCGACCGGGCAGGAACCCGAGGCGATCTCGGCCCCCAGATCGCGCTGCGCGTGAACGCGCGTGGCGATAGACTGCAGTTCGTTTAGCGCCCCCGGGCCGACCTCTTCGACCAGCGTCCGCTCGGCCATGGCCGAGGCGACGAGATCAATCTCGGCCCCAAGGCGAACCAGCGCGCGGGCGCAATCCAAGGCCAACGCCGCGCCCGAAGCACCCGAGACACCCAGCACCACCCTCATGGCATCACCGTAGCAAGCAGGGCTTCGGCCCGCGCCTCGTGCTGCGGGTCAAGCCGCATGACGCGGCCCCATTCGCGATTGGTTTCGGCACCGATCTTGGTGGTCGCATCCAGACCCAGCTTGCCCGCCAGTCCTTCCAGCGGTGAGGCGAAGTCGAGGTAATCCATCGGCGTGCGGTCGAGAAGCATCACGTCGCGACCGGGATCCATCCGGGTCGAGATCGCCCAGGCGATATCGTCCCAACTGCGCACATCAATGTCGCTGTCCACCACGACCACCAGCTTGGTATAGCTGAATTGGGGCAGCATCCCCCACAACGCCATCATCACCCGCCGCGCCTGACCGGGATAGCGTTTGTCGATCGCCACCACCGCCATGCGATAGGAACAGGCGGCGGGCGGCAGCCACAGATCGGCGATCTCGGGGATCTGGGCGCGTATGACCGGCAGCGCCAGTTCGTTGAACACTTCGCCGATGACCGACGGCTCGTCAGGCGGTCGCCCGGTGACGGTCGAGAGGTAAAGCGGGTCGTTGCGGCAGGTAATACGGCTTACGCGCATGACCGGGAAAGGCTCGACGGCATTGTAATAGCCGGTATGGTCGCCGAAAGGCCCCTCTGGCGCGGTCTCACCGGGATGGACCCAGCCCTCGATAACGATCTCGGCGCGGGCGGGCACCATCAGCGGCACCGTCTGCGCCGCGACCAGCTCGGTGCGAGCACCACGCAATACGCCGGAAAAGCCCAATTCGGAAACGGTCTCGGGCAGCGGCAGCGCGGCGGCAAGCAACAGCGCCGGATCGGCCCCCAGCGCGATGGCCACGGGCATCGGCTCATCCGCCTTGGCCCAACTGCGGTGATGCGCCGCCCCGCCGCGATGCGCCAGCCAGCGCAGGATCAGCCGGTCGGGGCCAAGCACCTGCGCCCGATAAACGCCCAGATTATAGCGGATCAGATCCTCGGCCCGACTGCTGTGCGGCCTCGTCAGCACCACCGGCCAGGTAATCAAGGGTCCGCCATCCTCGGGCCAGGGCGTCTGCACCGGCAGTGAATCGAGGTCGGGCAGCTCGACATCCTGAACCGGACCGTGGCGCAGCAGTTTGGGCCGCGTCGAAAGCGCCGCGCGCAGCATCGGCCAACGCGACATCGCATCGCGCATCCCCTCGACCGGGGCGGGACTGCGCAATGCCGCGAGGAACTCGCCAAAGCCCGAGATTTCGTCGGGTTGAAGCCCCAACCCCGCCGCGACCCGCGCACGCGTCCCGAACAGATTGGCGACCACCGGGATCTGCGCGCCCGCGGGCTGGTCAAAGCGCAATGCCGGGCCGCCGCGCCGCAGGCAGGCCAGTTGCACCGCCGTCATCTCGTGACGCAGGGAAACCGGCTCGGCGATACGCGCATATTCACCCCGCGCCTCCAGCCAGGAAAGAAAAGCCCGCAGGTCGGGAAACGAGGGAAGGCTGCGCATTGATGGCTCCGGCAGGCCCGCGTAAAGGCGGGCGGATCATGAGGGGGCAAGCTAGGCAGGAATTTCCCCGACCGATTTGACAAAGATCAATCACAGTCCCGATTGACGGGCCTAGACCCATGGCATGACCCAGCGCCCCTCTCTGCCGCCGCTCATGATGCGGCTCCCGCCCCCTCCGCTTACACGCCCGGCCCTCGGTCTGGCGTTAACCGCGTTTTTGCGCAGGATTGCGACGGAAAAGCCGGCAATCCTGTCACGCCTTGGCCCTTATCGTCAGTCGCGCTTCCTGCTTGATGTCAGCGACGCGCCCTTTCTGCTGTTGATGCAGCCCGAGGCCCGGCGGCTGACCGCCCATTCGCGTCGCGCGGCCGCCCCCGATCACGATGCCGCGATCCGGGGCGGGTTGGCCGCGTTTCTGGCCATGCTGCACGGTGCCGAGGATGGCGATGCGTTGTTCTTTTCGGGCGAGTTGCAGATCTCGGGCGACACCTCGGCTGTGCTGGCGCTGCGCAACGCACTGGACGACGCCGAACTGGACCTGACCGAGGAACTGGCGGGGATTTCAGGCCAGCCGCTGGGCCGCTGGCTGCGCCGGGGTTCGGCACTGGTCGCGCGCAAAAGCGGCTTTATTCTGTCTCGACAAGAGGTGATGCCATGATGGAGCTGGTCTGTCCGGCCGGAACCCCCGCGGCACTGCGCGCGGCGGTCGATGCCGGGGCGCATACGGTCTATTGCGGCTTTGCCGACGAAACCAATGCGCGCAACTTTCCTGGCCTGAACTTCAGCCGCGAAGAGCTGGCGGATGGCGTGGCCTACGCCCAAACGCGGGGCGCCAAGGTGCTGGTGGCGATCAACACCTTCCCCCGCGCAGGCGAACAGATGCTGTGGCACGATGCGGTTCGCGATGCCGCCGATCTGGGTGCACATGCCGTCATCCTGGCCGATCTGGGCCTGATCGCCCATGCCGCCGAGGCCCATCCCGGTCTGCGCCTGCACCTGTCGGTGCAAGCCGCCGCCGCCAATCCCGATGCGATCAATTTCTATGCCCAGACCTTCGGCATCCGCCGCGTCGTACTGCCGCGCGTGCTTTCGGTCGAGGAGATCACCGCCATCAACCGCGAAATCGACGTCGAGACCGAGGTTTTCGTATTTGGCGGACTTTGCGTCATGGCCGAAGGTCGGTGTTCGCTGTCCTCTTACGCCACCGGGCTTTCGCCGAACATGAATGGCGTCTGCTCCCCGGCAAGCCACGTCACCTATTCCGATATCGGCGGCAATCACGAGGCGCGATTGGGCGATTTCCTGATCCACCGCACGCCCAAGGGCATGCCCGTGCCCTATCCGACGCTGTGCAAGGGCTGCTTCACGTCGCCCGACGACAAGGGCAACAGCCAGACCGGCCATATCTTCGAGGACCCGGTCAGCCTTGACGCCACCCGGCTGATTCCGGCGCTGCAAAAGGCCGGGGTCAGTGCCCTGAAGATCGAGGGCCGCCAGCGTTCGCGCGCCTATGTCGCGCAGGTGGTGCGCGCCTTTCGCGCCGCAGTCGAAGCGGCCGAACAGGGTGCGCCGATGCCCGAGGGGCTGCTGGCGCGCCTGACCGAAGGACAAGCCGCAACCACCGGCGCCTATGCCAAGACCTGGAGATGACCATGGACCTGACGGTTGGCCCCATCGCCTTTTTCTGGAGCGCGGATCAGGTTCGCGACTTTTACCGGACGCTGGCCGAAACCCCCGTCAAACGGGTGGTGATCGGCGAATGGGTCTGCTCCAAACGGTTACCGTTCTGGCAGCATGAAATTCCCGCCGCAGTAGAGGTGCTGCAAGCCGCCGGAAAACAGGTCGCGCTTTCGAC
This sequence comes from Paracoccus methylovorus, assembly GCF_016919705.1. Classification (NCBI taxonomy): domain Bacteria; kingdom Pseudomonadati; phylum Pseudomonadota; class Alphaproteobacteria; order Rhodobacterales; family Paracoccaceae; genus Paracoccus; species Paracoccus methylovorus. The sequence goes on along the minus strand of NZ_CP070371.1, from coordinate 652,071 downwards.
CCTGACGCTGGTGACGCTGAAACGTGAACGCCGGCAGACGGCCGAGCTTTTCGCCTCGGGCCTGCCGGTCGAGATCGCTGATCTGACTGCGCTGAGGCACCTGCCCGAGGGCGCCCCCTTCTGGGTCGCCCCGACAGTGAACGTCTATAACGAAGGCACGCTGGAATGGCTGGCGACCCGGGGGGCGCAGCGGATCTGCCTGCCGCCGGAGCTGCCTTTGGCGTCGGTCGCGCGGCTGGCCCGCGCCGGTCAGCAGGCCGGGGTTGCCGTCGAGGTCTGGGGCCATGGCCGCGCTCCTCTCGCCATCTCGGGCAGGTGCTATCACGCACGGCTGCATGATCGCGCCAAGGACAGCTGCCAGTTCGTTTGCGAAGAGGACCCCGATGGCCGCACGGTCGAGACGCTGGAGGGTCAAGCCTTCCTGACCGTGAATGGCGTGCAGACGCTTAGCCACAGCCACATGACCGTGGCCGGCCAGATCGACGAATTGCGCGAAGCCGGTGTCGCGGCGCTGCGCCTGTCGCCGCAGCCGGGTGATTTTGCCGCGGTGATCGGGCTTTACGCAAGGCTGCTGGACAGTGGGCTTGCACCGGACCAGGCTCTAGCCGATCTTCGGCGTATCCAACCGGGTGCAGTTTTCGCCCAGGGCTTTCTGGAGGCGCGCGCTGGTGCGGCCCCCTGCCCCTAACGATTTTAACGGAGACGCGCGATGTCCACCTCGGAACGCAGGCGCAACTATCACGGGCCGGTGCTGCTGAGCCACGGGTTCCGGGCATTCTTCCTGCTTTCGGCACTTTGGGCGGCACTGGCCATGGTCATCTGGGTGGCCATGCTGTCCGGGGCCGACATCCTGCCGATGGCCTTCGACCCGTTCAGTTGGCATGCACATGAATTTCTTTACGGCTATCTGGGCGGGGTCATCGCCGGGTTCCTGCTGACCGCGGTGCCGAACTGGACCGGCAGGCTACCCGTGATGGGAATACCCTTGGCCGGGATAGTCGGATTGTGGCTTCTGGGCCGCGTCGCGGTCGCAACCTCGGCACTGATCGACTGGCGGCTGGTCATGCTGATCGATCTGGCTTGGGGGCTAACCCTTCTGGGTTTTCTGGCGCGCGAAGTCTTGAGCGGCAGAAACTGGCGCAACCTGCCGGTGCTGACGCTGCTGGCCGTGTTCATCGGCGGCAACGCGCTGTTCCACATCGAGGCCGCCAATGCAGGCGCAGCCTTCGAAGGCACAGGCATGCGGTTGGGACTGGCGGCCGCCCTGTTGCTGATCGCGTTTATCGGCGGGCGCATCATCCCCAGCTTTACCCGCAACTGGTTGGTTGCGCGGGGTGCCAAGCGCCTGCCTGTACCCTTCAACCGCGGCGATGGGTTGGTGCTGGGGCTGACAGTCGTCACGCTTACCGGCTTTGTCGTTGTGCCCGAAGCCACCTTCATGCGCTGGTTGATGCTGGCTTGCGGAACTGCGCATCTGTGGCGGCTGGCGCGCTGGCAGGGTCTTCGCACCACCGCTGAACCGCTGCTTTGGGTCCTGCATCTGGCCTATGCGGCGCTGGCACTGGGCTTCTGGGCCGAGGCGGCGGCCGGTTTCGGCCTGATCGCAGCGGCACCTGCCCGCCATGTCTGGCTGGCCGGCGCGATCGGGTTGATGACGCTGGCGGTCATGAGCCGGGCAAGCCTTGGTCATACCGGACGGCCCCTGCACGCCAATGGCGGCACCACGGCCACCTATCTGGCGCTGCTTGGCTCGGTCGTGATGCGGGTGTTGGCGGGAATCGTGCCGGATCAGGTCTGGCTGCTGCATCTGTCGGGCACGCTTTGGTTCCTGGCTTTTGGCGGCTTCGCCCTGCTCTATCTGCCGGTGCTGGCTCGGCCGCGTCTGGCAGCCAAGCCGGTTTCAGGACCAAGGCGGGCCTGAGCCACAACAAAACCTGCACCACAATAGGAAAAGGCCCGGTCGCTTAACCGGGCCTTTCGCCTGCATTTTCGCGCCTTAAGCGGGGTGCAGACCGCCCACCTCCTGACACCAGTCAAGTACCAACGCCTCGTCAGCAGGAAGGGGCGTGGCAAGCCCGTCGGAGAACTCCTGAAAAGCCGGCAGGTTCAACCCGTTTACCCCGACCAAAACCGGAATGCCGCGCGACAAAGCCTCGGCGATCAGCGGTGCGAAACCGCGCCCCTCGGCCTCTTGCTTGCCAAACTTATTAACCAACAACAGATCGGTCGTGGGCAACGCCGCCGTAACACCAACCACCGCAGCTTCCAGAACACCGGCGTCCAGCCGACAGCCGCGCGCACCATTTCCCCGATCCTCGCTGATGCGCAACACAGGGCCATCAGGCAGGACGCGCAGGTCCATATCGCATTTGATACGCCCTTCGCGCTGGATATTGACCTGCACCGTCCCGGCCAGTCGCAGCCCGACAGCCAGAGCCTGCTCTGCAACGACGGCAAGAAAGCGGTCGTTCGCACCGCGACCGGGCAGGCTGATATAGGCCAGATGCATCAAGCATGCCTTTCCTGATTGAACGAGACACCGGCAATCTCGGCCCCGGCAATCAATCCGTCAAGGTAGTCGCGGCTGGCGCGCAGCCAAGCCGCCTTGTCATGGGCCTGCCGCAGTTGAGGCAGGACCGCTTCGAACGGCAGGACCTCGCCTCGCGCCCGGGCGTCGAGGCGGATGACATGGATGCCATAACGCGTCTCGGCCAAGGCAAATGTGCCTTCCGTCATCTTGGCCAACACCGCCTCGAATTCAGGAACGGTATCGCCCGAGGTCAATTGCCCCAGCATTCCGCCCGCAGTTTTCGACGAGCATGCGCTTAGCTCGGCGGCAAGCGCGGCGAACCGCTGCGGCTCGGCCCGGAGTTCAGCCAGAACCACTTCAGCGCGTTTGCGAGCCTCGGCACGCGCCCCGACGTCGTCGGGCGCGGCGGCAAACAGGATATGCGCGGCCTCGAACAGCGACGGCGCGTGAAACTGTTCGGGGTGGGCGGCGTAATGGGCGGCCAACGCAGCCTCATCGGCAGGCGCGGGCCGGATCACCTCGTCCAACAGGGCACGGATCAAGGCTTCGTCCTCGGTTTCCCATTGGCCGGGGGCGAGCTCGGCCGGTTCGGCCACGATGCCCTTGGCGCAGGCTTCCTGCAACAGAAGCTCGCGCACCGCCAAGGCCTGCGCAGCCGATTTCCAGGCGTGCCCCGGTTTGCCCTTGGGGGCGGGATGGTTCTGCGCCTCGGCCGCAACGCGGCCGGGGTCGATGGTTATGCCGTTCACGATAATCGGCGGCAGCAGCGGTTTCATCTCAATCGCCCCTACTCAGCAGGATAACGTTTGGAGCGCACGATCTGATAGCCGGGCCGCCAGAGATAACGCACGGGTGCCGAGATCATATGCACAAGCCGCGTGAACGGGAAGAGCAGGAAGATGGTCAGACCCAGAAGGATGTGCAGCTTGAACAGCCAATGCACATTGGCCAGATAGTCTGCCGCGCCCGAGCGGAAATAGACGATACCCTGCGCCCAGGACATCAGCAGCGTCATCTCGTGCCCGTCCAGATGCTGCATCGAGACCAGAATGGTCGCAAGCCCCAGCACCAGTTGAGCGATCAACAGCACCAGAATGCCGGTGTCGGCCAGCGTCGTATGGGCGCGCACGCGCGGATCGTAAAGCCGGCGATGCAGCAGCAGCCCGCCGCCCACCAGCGCCATGACGCCGGCAATGCCGCCTGCAGTCATCGCCAGCACCTGTTTGGCGCCGTGGCTGATGCCGAATGCGTCAAACACCGCGATGGGCGTCAGCAACCCGACCAGATGGCCGCCCAGAATAACCAACACGCCGACATGAAACAGGACAGAGCCGATCACGAATTGCCGCCGTCGCAGGATCTGGCTGGACTTCGACTTCCAGCTGAACGGGTCCTGATCGTAGCGGATGACCGAGCCCAAAATCATCACCGTAATGGCGATATAGGGGTAGATGCCGAAAAAGAAGTTGTTCATCTGAACCTCCTGTTCACTGCGTCGGGTTGGCGACGCGCGGGGCGTCCATACGGGCAAGGATGTCGCGGCTGATCGGGCAGCCGGCATTGGGATCGGGGCCGAAAGTCACCTGCGCTTCTTCCCAGACAGCATCGAGCGCGGCCAGATCCTCGGGATCGTCCACGGGGACATTGGCAAGCTCTTCGGGCAGGGCCGCCGGTTCGGTCACCACCAGCGTCACCAGCGCGCCCAGCACGCCGGCATATGCAGTTTCGCGGCGGGTCAGCCTGTCGGCCAGCGCCACGAGGATATGCGACGCATCGCTCAGGATCGCCAGCGCCTCGGTCAGCGGCCGGGTGGACAGGTATTCCAGCAGCACCGGCAGGTGGTCAGGCAATTCCGAGCCCACCAGATCGAAGCCACCGGCGCGATAGGTCTCCAGCAGATCGACCATGGCGCCGCCACGGTCCCGGCTTTCGCCATGGACATGCTCGAACAGGTTCAGGGACAGGGTGCGCGAACGGTCGAACAGCAGCACGTAGCGTTCCTGAAGATCATAGAGATCGCCCCGACGCAGTTCCTGCAGCAGCCGGGTGATCTCCTCCATGCGTTTGGGGCCGAACAGCCCCTCTGCATGCAGCGCGGCGTCGATTTCGGGCAGCGCTGCGATCAGCTCTTCGGTGGGATAGCTCAGCAGCGCAGAGAGAGCCTTGAAGGTTTTCATGCGATGAACTCCTGCGGACTGCGGAATTTCTTGCCGCCGAAGAGCGAGGGGGTATCACCGGACGAGCAGCCGTGTCCGTCGGTAAAGCCGCAGCCGCCCCGAAGGTCATAGGCATCCTCGACAATCTCGCGGTGCGTGGTGGGAATGACGAAACGATCTTCGTAATTGGCGATGGCGAGAAGCTGATACATCTCGTCGATCTGCAGCGGGGTCAGCCCGACGCGGTTTGCGACACCAAGGTTGACCACACCGTCCAGCGTCTTGGACCGCATATAGCTGCGCATGGCAAGCATCCGTTCCAGCGCGGCGGCGACCGGGGCCTCGTCGCCGGCAGTCAGCATGTTCGCCAGATAGCGCAGCGGAATACGCAGGCTGCGAACGTCGGGCATGTCGTCCTGGGCCGAGATCTTGCCGGCCTCGGCGGCGTTCTGGATCGGCGACAGCGGCGGCACATACCACACCATCGGCAGGGTGCGGTATTCCGGATGCAGCGGGAAGGCGATCTTCCATTCCATCGCCATTTTCCAGATCGGCGATTTCTGAGCGCCCTTGATCCAGTCCTCGGGGACGCCTTCGGCGCGGGCGGCGGCAATCACTTCGGGGTCATTGGGGTCCAGGAACACGCCCAGTTGCGCGTCGTAGAGATCCATTTCGGATTCCGCGGCGGCAGCCTCGGCGATCTTGTCGGCATCATATAGCATCACGCCCAGATAGCGGATGCGGCCAACGCAGGTTTCCGAACAGACCGTGGGCTGGCCGGATTCAAGGCGCGGATAGCACAGGATGCACTTTTCCGATTTCCCGGTGGACCAGTTGTAATAGATCTTCTTGTAAGGGCAGCCCGAGACGCACATCCGCCAGCCCCGGCACTTGTCCTGATCGATCAGCACCACCCCGTCCTCTTCGCGCTTGTAGATCGCGCCCGAGGGGCAAGAGGCGACGCAGGCCGGGTTGAGGCAGTGTTCACACAGCCTCGGCAGATACATCATGAAGGTATTTTCGTATTCGCCGTAGATATCCTTCTGGATGCCCTCGAAGTTGTAATCCTTGCTGCGTTTTTCGAATTCGCCGCCCAGGATTTCCTCCCAGTTCGGGCCCCATTCGATCTTTTCCATCCGCTGGCCCGAGATCTTCGAGCGCGGCCGGGCCGTGGGAAACGCCGGCATTTCCGGCGCCGATTTCAGGTGGTCGTAGTCGAAATCGAATGGCTCGTAGAAATCGTCGATCTCGGGCAGATCGGGGTTGGCAAAGATATTCGCCAAAATCCGCCATTTACCGCCCTGCTTGGGCCGCAGATGACCCGATTTCGTCCGTACCCAGCCGCCGTTCCAGCGTTTCTGGTTCTCCCAATCCTTGGGATAGCCGATGCCGGGCTTGGTCTCGACGTTGTTGAACCACGCGTATTCAACGCCTTCGCGCGAGGTCCAGACGTTCTTGCAGGTCACCGAGCAGGTATGGCAGCCGATACACTTGTCCAGGTTCAGCACCATGCCGATTTGCGCACGTACTTTCATTCCGCTGCCTCCGTAGCTTGGGTTGCGGGCTGGTCGAGCCAGTCGACCTTGTTCATTTTGCGGACGATGACGAATTCGTCCCGGTTGGAACCCACCGTGCCGTAATAGTTGAAACCATAGCTAAGCTGGGCATAGCCGCCGATCATATGGGTGGGCTTGGGCACGATGCGCGTCACCGAGTTGTGGATGCCACCGCGCAAGCCGGTGATCTGGCTGCCGGGGGTATTCACGATCTTTTCCTGCGCGTGATACATGAACATCGTGCCTTCCTTCATGCGCTGGCTGACCACCGCACGCGCGGCGATAACGCCGTTGCTGTTGAAGACCTCGACCCAATCGTTGTCGACCAGCCCGGCTTTCTTTGCGTCGATCTCGGATATCCAGACCACCGGGCCGCCGCGGTTCAGCGTCAGCATCAGCAGGTTGTCGGTATAGGTCGAGTGGATGCCCCATTTCTGGTGCGGCGTGATGAAGTTCAGCACCACATGCTTTTCACCGGCACCCAGTGATTTGCGCGCATCCGCACCGACGGTTTTCAGATCGACCGGCGGCCGCCAGGTCACGAAGGCTTCGCCAAAGGCGCGCATCCATTCGTGATCCTGATAAAGCTGCTGGCGACCCGTGACCGTCCGCCATGGGATCAGTTCGTGGACGTTTGTCCAGCCGGCGTTATAGCAGACTTCCTCGCTTTCGATGCCCGACCAGGTGGGACTGGAAATGATCTTGCGCGGCTGGGCCGCGATGTCGCGGAAACGGATCTTCTCGTCCTCCTTGACCTCGGCCAGATGCTTGTGATCAAGGCCCGTGAAGCGGCCCAAGGCTTCCCACGCCTTCACGGCCACTTCGCCGTTGGTTTCCGGCGCCAGCATCAGCACGACCTCGGCGGCATCGATCGCGGTCTCGATCCGCGCCATGCCCTTGGTCGCGCCTTCTTCGGTCACGCAGCCATTGAGGGCCTGCAGGTGGTGCACCTCGCTCTTGGTGTCCCAAGAGATGCCCTTGCCGCCGTTACCCAGCTTTTCCATCAATGGGCCAAGCGCGGTGAAGCGCTTGTGAAGGTTGGGATAATCCCGCGTCACCTCGATATAGGCGGGCGCGGTCGTGCCGGGGATCAGATCGCATTCGCCAAGCTTCCAGTCCTTCACAAAGGGCTGGGCAACCTCAGAGGCGCTGTCGTGCTGCAACGGCAGCTGCACCACGTCGGTTTCGACTCCCAAAATCTCGGGGGCCAGTTCCGAGAACTTGCGGGCGATGGACTTGAAGATCTCCCAGTCGGTCTTGGACTCGTAAGCCGGATCCACTGCCGCCTGAAGCGGGTGGATGAACGGATGCATGTCCGACGTGTTCATGTCGTCCTTTTCATACCAGCTGGCGGTCGGCAGGACGATATCGGCATAAACGGCGGTGGTGGACATGCGGAAGTCGATGGTGACCAGCAGGTCCAGTTTCCCCTCGGGGGCCTTGTCGTGCCAGACCGCATCGACCGGTTTCTGGCGGCCTTCCTGACCCAGATCCTTGCCCTGCACGCCGTGATCGGTGCCAAGCAGGTGTTTCAGGAAGTATTCATGCCCCTTGCCCGACGAACCAAGCAGGTTCGAGCGCCAGACGAACATGTTTCGCGGCCAGTTTTCCGGTGCATCCGGGTCTTCGCAGGACATTTGCAGCGCGCCGGATTTCAGCTCGCGCGCGACGTAATCCTTGACGGCGATGCCTTCGGCTTTCGCGGCGCGGCCGATCTCCAGCGGGTTGGTCCTCAGTTGCGGGGCCGAGGGCAGCCAGCCCATCCGTTCGGCGCGGATGTTATAGTCGATCAGGCTGAGCCGGCTCCAGTCGCCCGCCGGTGCGGTGGGAGACAGAATTTCCGCGCTGCTGACCGTCTCATAGCGCCATTGGTCGGTATGGGCATAAAAGGCGCTGGTCGAGTTCATGTGCCGCGGCGGGCGCGCCCAGTCCAGCGCAAAGGCCAGCGCCGTCCAGCCGGTCTGCGGACGCAGCTTTTCCTGGCCGACGTAATGCGCCCAGCCGCCGCCCGACTGACCGACGCAACCGCACATCACCAGCATGTTGATGACGGCGCGATAGTTCATGTCCATGTGGAACCAGTGGTTCATCGCCGCGCCGATGATGACCATGGAGCGCCCATTGGTCTTTTCGGCGTTGGCAGCGAATTCCCGCGCAACCTGAATGATCTTGTCGCGGCGCACGCCGGTGATGCGTTCGGCCCATGCCGGGGTAAACGGCACATCGGCGTCATAGTCGCTGGCGACATTTTCACCGCCAAGCCCGCGATCAAGGCTGTAGTTGGCGCAGAACAGGTCGAATACCGTGGCGACCAGCGCCTCTTTGCCATCGGCCAGCTTCAGGCGCTTGACCGGCACGTTGCGGGTCAGGATGTCGCCGCGATTGTCCACCTCGAAACCGTTGGTGGCGGCGGCGCCGAAGAAGGGGAAATCGACCCCGACCACATCGTCGCGATCCTCTTCGAGGATCAGGCTCATCTTCAGCCGGACCTCGTCGTCACCGGATTTCTGCTCAAGGTTCCAGCGCCCTTGTTCGCCCCAGCGGAAGCCGATCGAGCCGTTCGGAACCACGATCTCGCCGTTCGTCTCGTTGAAGGCGACTGTCTTCCATTCCGGGTTATTGGCCTGCCCCAGCCCACCGTCGAAATCGGCGGCGCGCAGCTGGCGACCGGGGATGAAACGGCCGTCGCGTTCTTCCAACTGCACCAGCATGGGCATGTCGGAATAGCGACGACAGTAGTCTTCGAAATACTCGGCCTGCCGATCCAGGTGGAATTCGCGCAGGATGACGTGACCAAAGGCCATGCCAAGCGCCGCGTCGGTGCCTTGTTTCGCGTTCAGCCAGATGTCGCCGAACTTCGCCGCCTCGGAATAGTCCGGGCAGATCACCGCCGACTTGGTGCCGCGATAACGCGCCTCGGTATAGAAATGCGCGTCCGGCGTGCGGGTCTGTGGCACGTTCGAGCCCCAGAGCAGCAGGTAGCCTGCGTTATACCAGTCGGCCGATTCCGGCACGTCGGTCTGTTCGCCCCAGGTTTGCGGGCTGGCAGGGGGCAGGTCGCAGTACCAGTCATAAAACGACATGCAGGTGCCGCCCAGAAGCGACAGATAGCGCGTGCCGGCAGCATAGGAAATCATCGACATCGCCGGGATCGGCGAAAAGCCAAAGACCCGGTCAGGCCCGTATTTCTTGGCCGTATAGGCGTTGGCAGCCGCGACGATCTCGGTCGCCTCGTCCCAGTTCGCCCTTACGAACCCGCCCTTGCCGCGGATGCGGGTATAGCTTTCGCGCGCCTGCGGGTCGTTCTGGATCGCGGTCCAAGCCTCGATGGGCGTCATGCTCCGGCGCTTTTCGCGCCAGAGCTTCATCAGACGGCCACGGATCAGCGGCGTCTTTACCCGGTTGGCCGAGTAAAGATACCAACTGTAGGAAGCGCCCCGCGCGCAGCCCCGTGGCTCGTGGTTGGGCAGGTCGGGCCGGGTGCGGGGATAGTCGGTCTGCTGGGTCTCCCAGGTGACGATGCCCGATTTGACATAGATCTTCCACGAACAGGACCCGGTGCAGTTCACCCCATGGGTCGAGCGCACGATCTTGTCGTGACGCCAGCGAGAACGATAGGTGTCCTCCCAGTCGCGGTTTTCGGTCGTCGTCTGGCCATGTCCTTCTGAAAACACATCTTTGCGTGTGGATTTCAGAAAGTTCAGACGGTCCAGCAGATTGCTCATGGCTGTCTCCTAATTTCAGGCTGGATTGGCGGCGCCGGCTGGGGCGCGGCCGCGTTCGATATCGTGCAAGAGGCCGCCCGGCCGGGTGTAGAACACCCAGGTCACGGCAAGGCAGAGCACATAGAAGCCCAGGAAGGCCCAGAGGGCGCCAATCGCCGATCCGGTCAACGCGATCGAACTGCCATAGGCCTTGGGAATGAAGAACCCGCCATAGGCACCGATCGCGCTGGTAAAGGCGATGATCGCAGCGGATTCGCGGTCGGACTGGCGGCGGCGCTCTTCGGGCGAAAGCTGGGGCTCGAGCCGGTCGACCTCTTTGCGCATGATCACGGGGATCATCTGGAAGGTCGAAGAGTTGCCGACCCCGGTAAAGAAGAACAGCGCCATGAAGCCCGCGAAGAAGCCGACAAAGGACAGCGCCTGCAGCGAGAAGATCACCACCGCAACCGAGGCGATCATGCCGGCGAAGACCCAGAAGGTCACCCGCCCGCCGCCGACACGGTCGGACAACCAGCCCGTGCCCGCGCGGCTGAGCGCACCGACCAGCGGACCAAGGAAGACGAATTGCAGCGCGTTCACTTCGGGGAAGGCCAGTTTGATCAACAGCGGGAATCCCGCCGAGTAGCCGATGAAGCTGCCGAAGGTGCCGATATAAAGCACGCACATCACCCAGTTGTGCAGCCGACCAAAGATCACCGCCTGTTCGCGGAAGCTGGCGCGCGCATCGGCAATGTCGTTCATGCCCAGCCATGCCGCGATGGTCGAGGCAAGAATGAAGGGCACCCAGATAAAGCCTGCGTTTTGCAACCACAGCTGGCTGCCGTCCGAAAGCTCTTTCGGTGCGCCACCCATGGCGCCGAAGACGCCGGCGGCGATGACGATCGGCACCAGAAACTGCATGATCGAAACACCGAGGTTACCCAGGCCAGCGTTCAGCCCCAGCGCGTTGCCCTTTTCCGCTTTCGGGAAGAAGAAGCTGATGTTGGCCATGGACGAGGCGAAGTTCGCACCACCCAGCCCGCACAGCAGCGCCAATGCCACGAAGATCACATAAGGGGTTGAAGGATCTTGCACCGCATAGCCGATGCCCATGGCCGGGATCAGCAGCGAGGCGGTCGAAAGCGTGGTCCACAGCCGTCCGCCAAAGATCGGCACCATGAAGCTGTAGAAGATGCGCAGCGTCGCGCCCGACAGTGCCGGAAGCGCCGCCAGCCAGAAAAGCTGATCTTGCGAGAATTCAAAGCCGATCAGCGGCAGTTTGGCCACGACCATCGACCAGACCATCCAGACCGAGAAGGCCAGCGTCAGCGCCGGGATCGAAATCCACAGGTTGCGGCGTGCGATCTTGCGGCCTTTTTCCGCCCAGAAAGTCGCGTTCTCGGGGCGCCAATCATCCAGCACACGGGGCATTACCGTGCGTTCTGGGTCATGCACCTCGGCCAGTTCGGGAAAGTTCGGCAACCGGTCCAAGGCCCTGCCCTGCGCCCGGTGCTCCATCGCGCGGATCGACGAATGCATCCATACCAGCGACACGATGACGATCAGGAAAAGCAGCGCAAAGGACGAGGTCCAGATGCCGGTCAGGTCCAGCAGCGCGCCAAAGATGATCGGCAGGATGAACCCACCCAAGCCACCGATCATGCCGACAAGACCGCCGACCGAGCCGACGTGGTTCGGATAATAGACCGGGATATGCTTGAAGATCGCCGCTTTGCCGAGGCTCATGAAGAAGCCAAGCGCAAAGAGGGTGACGACAAAGGGCCACAGCCCCATCTCGGTCGAGAAGGAAATCAGCCCGTCCTTGCCGCGGATGGTGTAATCGGTCGGCGGATAGGACAGCATGAACAAGAAGAGCGCACTGAAACCAAAGGTCCAGTACATGACAGTGCGCGCGCCGAAACGGTCCGACAGCACGCCGCCATAGGCGCGGAAAATACTGGCCGACAGGCTGAAGGCAGCCGCAGCCATCCCCGCAATACGCAGATCGACGCCATAGACTTGCGTCAGGTAATGCGGCAACCACAGCGCCAGAGCCACGAAGCCGCCGAAAACAAAGAAATAGTAAAGCGAGAAACGCCAGACCTGCACGTTCTTCAGAGGTGCGAATTGCTCGGCCAGGCTGGGCGCGGCAACACCTTGTGCGCGGCGGGCCTCGAAATCGGGATCATTGCGCGCAACCAGAAAGAAGACGACGCCCATCAGCGCGATGGCTACGGCCCAGACCTGTGCCACGGCCTCCCACCCCCAAGCCACCATGATGAAGGGGGCGAGGAACTTGGTCACGGCGGCCCCGACGTTGCCCATGCCGAAAATGCCAAGCGCGGTGCCCTGACGCTCGGCCGGGAACCATTTCGAGACATAGGCGACGCCGATGATGAAGGAACCGCCCGCAAGCCCGACGCCAAGCGCCGCCAGCAGGAAACCTGAATAGGTTTCGGCCCAGGTCAGCGCCCAGGTGGCAGCGCCGGCAAACAGCATCTGCAGGGAAAAAATCAGCCGACCACCGTAGCGTTCGGTCCAGACGCCCAGGATCAGGCGGGTCACCGACCCGGTGAGGATTGGCGTGGCGATCAGCACACCATATTCGAACTCGGACAGGCCGAGGTCTTTCTTGATGGTGATTCCGATGATGGAAAAGATCGTCCAGACGGCAAAGCACAGCGTGAAGGCAATGGTGCTCAGCCACAGCGCCTTTTGCTGCTGCGTCTGGGGATAGGAACGTGGGTCCGGCATGGCGGATGCTCCGATTGGGAATTTCGCGCGCGGTTTCTGCCTCTCACCCACCACAGCCCCCTTTGGACAAGTTTGATCTGAATCAACTTTCCAAAAGGGCGCCTGAAAAACCGACTGATTTTGAGTATTGCACGCACCAACTTGGGAAATCCGCAATCTCTCCCCTGACATATGCCGCGCCGTTAATAGGCAAATGCAGACATATTGATTGACAAAAATCAATAATTCTGCAAAGCAGAGGTCGATTCCTCAGCCACTCCAGCAGGACAGCCAACATGCGTGACGAAGACCGCAACGACATCCGCAACCTGGCGCTGTTTCGCAACATGGCCACCCCCGCGTTCGACGCGTTGATGCATGCGGCTTATGACCAGATCTTTCCGGCGCAACTGGAGCTTGTCCAGCAGGGCGAGGACGCGAACTTCCTGCATGTCCTGCTGGAGGGCGCAGTCGAACTTTACGCCAATTGGCAAGACCGGGATACGACCATGGCCGTGGTCCATCCGGTCACGACCTTTATTCTGGCCGCCTGCATGCGCGACGCGCCCTATCTGATGTCCGCACGCACCCTGCAACGGTCGCGGATCGTGCTGATTCCGGCAGTGGACGTGCGTGCGGCCTTTGGGCGCGACCACGGCTTTGCCCTTGCCGCGGTACAAGAGCTTTCCGAAGGATACCGCAACCTCGTGCGCCACGCCAAGAACCTGAAGCTGCGCAATGCCCGCGAAAGGCTGGGGGCCTATCTCTGGCAGCGATCTTTGGAAGAGGGGGGCACCCAGGGCTTCGTTCTGCCGCAGGAAAAGCGGTTGCTGGCATCTTATCTGGGCATGACGCCGGAAAGCCTGTCGCGCGCTTTCAAGGCGCTGCGCGATCATGGCGTGCATATCGACGGCATGCGCATCACCATTACCGACCCGGCAGCTCTCAAGGCGCTGGTCCAGCCCAACAACCTGCTGGACACCGCCCTGAACATTCCCTGAGCACCGGGGAATTCGATCGCAAGCGGCGGAGTGCGGCGGTCGCCCGTCGTCCCTAGATATGATAGCAGGAATGACGCAGCAGAAAGGTTCCTGCCATGGACCACGCCCCGATCCCGACCGAAAGCGATCCGCGCTGGCAGCATGTTCTGACGCGTGATGCGGCCGCCGATGGCAGCTTTGTTTATGCCGTGCGCACAACCGGCGTCTATTGCCGCCCCTCTTGCCCGGCGCGGCGGGCCAAACCGCAGAACGTGACCCTGTATCCCTCGCCCGCGCAGGCCGAGGCGGCGGGCTTTCGCCCCTGCCGACGCTGCAATCCAAAGGGCGCATCGGTGGCCGAGGCCAACGCCGCGCTGGTCGCCGCCGCCTGCCGCCTGATCGAGCAGGCCGAAACGCCGCTCTCGCTTCATGAACTGGCCGAGGCGGCGGGTATGAGTCCGTTCCACTTCCATCGTCAGTTCAAGGCGATTACCGGCCTGACACCCCGCGCCTATGCCGCCGCGCATCGGGCCAGCCGGCTGCGCGCCCAACTGGCCAAAGGAACAAGCATCACCGGCGCGATCTATGAGGCCGGCTTCAACTCGAACAGCCGGTTTTATGAAAGCGCCGACGGGATGCTGGGCATGACCCCCTCGGCATGGCGCAAGGGCGGCGTCGGGACGAGTATCCGATTTGCGCTGGGGCAATGCACGCTTGGCGCCATTCTGGTCGCACAAAGCCAGCGCGGCATCTGCGCCATCGCGCTTGGCGACGACCCCGAGGTCCTGCTGCACGACTTTCAGGATCGTTTCCCCGCCGCCACCCTGATCGGCGCCGATCCCGAATTCGAGGCTCTGGTCGCCCGTGTCATCGGCTTTGTCGAGGCGCCCGGCCTCGGACTAGACTTGCCGCTGGATATTCGCGGCACCGCATTCCAGCAACGCGTCTGGCAAGCGCTGCGGCAGATCCCGCCCGGCACGACCGCCAGCTACGCAGACATCGCGCGCAGCATCGGCGAGCCTCGGGCCAGTCGGGCCGTGGCTCAGGCCTGCGCCACAAACGGAATCGCTGTGGCCATTCCCTGCCACCGCGTCGTGCGCAGCGACGGGGGGTTGTCCGGCTATCGCTGGGGGGTGGAGCGTAAACGCGCGCTGCTTGACCGCGAGGGCGCGACACCAGCCACGGCGTAGCGCAATATATATAAGGTATGGCGGCCTGTCACACGGGCCTCTCCCGATGCGACAAGCCGCCTAGCCGTCGACCTCAGGCCAGAATCCGCAACCGTGGCAGCGACGCAGCCGCCGCCCCCCAGGCAAGCAGCGCGCACAGCGCAATCGCCGGCACCATTGTCGCCACAGTATTGTCAAGGAAAGGCCCGGTTACGGCGATCATCACGCCCCCGGTCAGCATCTGGATCGTGCCGCCCAGCGAAGAGGCCAGGCCGGCAATATCGGGATGCGGGTCCAGCGACATGACCATCGCCGTCGGCATGACCAGCCCCAGACAGGCATTGGCCAGGAACAGACCGACAATCACAACCGCAAGCCCGTCAAAGCCCGACAATACCACCAGCGTCAGAACCAGCGCCATCGCGGCAAAACCGGTGATGGCCAGCGAGATCACCCGCTCCATCCCAAAACGCTCTGCCAGCCGGCCTGCGAACTGCGAGGCGCTGAAAAAGCCGATGGCGTTCACGGCGAAGGCCAGCGAAAACCCGGTCGGGCTCAGCCCGTATTGCCGCGTATAGACAAAACTGGCCGAGGCCAGAAACACAAAGAAACTGGCCATGCCGAAACCACCGATCATGGTCAGGCCCAGAAAGCGGCGATCCGACAACAGCCGCCGCGCCCCGGTCGCCATGGCGGACAGCCGCACGGGCCGGCGCCGCTCGGCGGGCAAGGTCTCGGGCAGCGCGAAGATGATCAGCGCCAGACTCAGCAGCGCGGCGGCCGCAAGCACGGCAAAAATCTCTCGCCAGCCGCCGACAGCCATCACCGCCGAGCCGGTGAGCGGTGCCAGCATCGGCGATACCGAGATCACGATCATGATCGCCGCCATCATCCTGGCCGCCGCGGGGCCGGTCGCCATGTCGCGGATCACCGCGCGCGGCACGGCCATCAGCGTTGCCGCGCCCAGCCCTTGCACGGCCCGGGCGGCGATCAACCAGCCAATCGTCGGAGCAAGGCTTGCCGCCACGGTGGCCACCAGAAAGATCGCGACACCAATCACCAGCGGTTTCTTGCGCCCGATCGCATCGGACATCGGGCCATAGATCATCTGCGCAAAGCCGAAGACGATGAAATACGAGGTCAGCGTCAACGCTGCCCCGGCCTCGGTCGTGCCAAGATCGCTGGCCACTTGCGGCAGCGCGGGTAAATACATGTCGATCGCAAAGGGACCGACGGCGGAAAGCAGGCCAAGAAGCAAGGCCATGCGGAACAGGGGATCACGCATCGGAGAACCTGTGAATATGTCAGATATAGGGAACGCGGGCGCAGAATCGCACCAGACTCACTCGCCGCCACGGCGCGTTACTTGCCATGCCTGCCGGGCAAGTGCAACCTTCACTCAGCGCACCCGGCAGGGATTGATAAATGTTTGTCGCATTTGGATTGGGTCTTTTCATGCCCGGCGGGTGCTATCAGGATGAAAGACAGTATTTTCGGATTCTGACGCGGAGCACGCGGATGAAAGCCTATCATTTGATTTTCATGGCGCAAATTGCCGGGCTTGTCGGGCTGATCGCCGCCGCCGTTCTTTATTGGTAGTAACCCGCCACCCGACGGCATGGGTTGACAGGTGCGCCTGACATGCAACATTGGCGCCATGAACAAAGTGGCTGATTGGTTGTCCCAAAAGAGCCCGGTCAGTCGGAAAAACGCCGCCGAAACGGTGTTCGAAGACCTGAGAGGCGCAATATTGGCCGGCCATTTGCCGGTCGGCATCCGGCTGCCTTCCGAGGCCAAGCTGGCCGAGCATTACGGCGTCAGCCGACCCATCATCCGCGAAGCCATGCGTTCGTTGCAGACGCTGGGCCTGACCCGCAGCCGCAGCGGCAGCGGCAGTTTCGTGATCGCGGACCGGCAATCCATCGAGCTTGCCTATGGCAATTACTCGGCGCGCGAACTGGTCGAGGCCCGTCCCTTTATCGAAATCCCCGCCGCCGGCTGGGCCGCCCTGCGCCGCAGCGACGAGGATATGGCCCGGCTTTTGCAGCTATGCGACAGCATGGAGCGGCAGGAGGATGCGTTGAAGTGGGTGCGGTTGGATTCGGATTTCCATTGCCTGATCGCCGAGGCCGCCCGCAACCGGCTGTTCGTCCGCATCGTCACCGACGCCCGCGACGCGCTGATGCGCCAGTCCGAACTGGTGAACCTGATGGCGGATCGCCGCATTACCTCGAATCACGAACACCGCCGCATCGCCGAGGCGATCGCCGCAGGCTCTGAGACCGAGGCCTGCACCGCCATGCGCGATCACCTGAACGAGGTCGAACAGACCATGTCCCGGATCATCAGCCAGCACCCCGCCAATTCGTGATCTTCCGGCTTTCCGGCAATCAGGGTAATGATCGGTCGACTTTCGGCCTTAACCCGCAAGATCATGCCGGCGCCGCCGATGGGTGGCTTGACCCTGCCGTCTGCTGTGATAATCGCAAGCTGTCAGACAGATTGTGGCAAAGCGGACAAGTCTGATCGGCCACAGATCTGCTAGGGAGGATTGCGCGACCCATGCGTGTCGGAACCAGACGGATTCCGTTGCTGGCTGTCCTTGCCACCGGCGGCACCATCGCCAGCAGCCAAGGCGCGGACGGCGCCGCCAGCCCGCGTCTGGGGGCCGGGGATCTGCTGGCGCTGCTGCCGCCCCTGGCGGTCGACCTGCGCCCGCAGGAGGTATTGGCCAAGGATTCGGCCAGTCTGACGCTTGCGGATATGCAGCGCATCAGCGATGCGGTGGCGGCGGAGTTGGCCGATCCCGACATCGCCGGCGTCATCGCGCTGCATGGCACCGATGCGATGGAAGAAACGGCCCTGTTGGTGCAGTTGCAGCACGCACCTCGTAAGCCGGTCGTATTTACCGGGGCGCAGTTCGCCTCGGACCATCCGCGCTCGGACGGGGCGCGCAATCTGGCCGATGCCGTCAATGCAGCGCTGCAACCACCACAGCAGGGCGGTGTGACATTGGCCTTTGGCGGTCGGTTGTTGCCGGTCTGGGGGCTTTACAAGTTCACCTCGGACGCGCCCGACGCCTTTCGTCGCGTTGCCGAGGAATGCGCAACCATAACCCGTCCCTTGCCCGCGTCGGTCGCAGACCTGCGCGTCGACATCGTCGCCACCCATCCCGGCAGCGACGGGCTGCATCTGGAGGCCAGCCTTGCCGCCGGCGCGCGCGGTATCGTTATCTCGGCGCTTGGTTCGGGCAATGCGACGCCCGAACTGGTGGGTGCAATCGCGCGCGCGCGTGCGCAAGGCGCCGTGGTGGTCGTGTCCAGCCGCGTGCCCGAAGGATTGCTGTCGCCGATCTATGGCGGCGGCGGCGGCGGGCACGACATGCGGCGTGCCGGCGCTATCCACGCCCGGCTTCTTCGCCCCGGTCAGGCGCGTATCCTGTTGGCGGCGATGCTGGCTAACGGCTGCTCCGAGGCAGAAATCGCCGAGGCCTTCGAGGCCGCACCCGAAACAGCCGTCTTATAACCTGCAGGCTTCGCGCTGTGGAGAGCCGGCAAAATGCCGGACGACCCGGCCTTCACCCAAAAGCTATCAGAATACAAAGGGCTCCACGACATTGCGGCAGGCAAGCGTAAAGGCATCCGCGACCAGCACCATGGGCGACAGATCCACATCCGAAGCGCCCTCGCGCAGCAAAGCCGCCATGCGGGCATAAAGCGCCGGATATTCGCCCATAATGGTGTCTTCGCCGCCCGCAGGTTGGCCGTCGATCTCCAGCAGGTTGCCCCCCAGCCACAGCGCCAGATGTCCGCCGTCGGTTTGAAACTCCATGTCCCAAGTCTGCTTGCCCTGTTGGCGAAAATCAAAATCTGCCGTGATGCCTTGGCTTAGTTGCAGCCGCGCCGCAATCGGGGCCTGACGGTTGGCAGGAACGTCCATTTCGCAGCCAGTCACATGCACCGGCTCGGGCAGGATATGGGTCAGGATCGACAGTGCATTTATGCCGGGATCGAAAACCCCCATGCCGCCCGCCGCAAAGATCCAATCCTGTCCGGGATGCCATGCCCGCACATCCTCGCGCCAGATGATCCGCCCGCTTTCGATGCGCCGCCCCTGCAGCCAGCGTTTCGCCGCTGCCACCGCCTTTGCCTCGCGCGAATGCCAGGTTGTAAACAGGGTTACGCCCTGCGCCCGCGCCAGCGCCTCAAGCGCCTGCACTTCGGCAAGCGTGGCTCCGGGCGGCTTTTCCAGCATGACATGCCGGCCGGCCCGCAAAGCCGCTTGGGCGGCGGCGAAACGCGGCACCGGCGGCAAGCAAAGCGAAACCACCGCGATATCCGGCCGGGCCGCGACCATCTCGTCCACCGAGGTAAAGCCCTCCACCCCTTCGACCCGGCCATGGCGCGAAACCGTGGCGGCCAGCTCCCAGTCGGGAGACGAGGAAATCGCCGGAACATGCTGGTCCAAAGCGATCTTTCCGATACCGACAAGCGCGATCCGCATCAGTGGCTGTCCTTTCCGACCTCGCGACCCCGGCAACCGCGCAGGAAGTCGAAATCGGCACCGGTCTCGGCCCCCTCGACGTGATCGTGGAACAATTGCGCATAGCCGCCCTGCGGTCGCGGCGCCGGGTTCTGCCATTCGGCCAGGCGGCGGGTGATCTCTGCCTCGGGCAGGTCCAGATGCAGCCGGCGGGCCGTCACGTCAAGCTCGATCATGTCACCAGTGCGAACGATTGCCAGGGGCCCGCCGCGCGCCGCCTCGGGCGACACATGCAGGACCACAGTGCCATAGGCCGTGCCGGACATTCGCGCATCCGAGATCCGCACCATATCGGTGATACCCTTGCGCAGCACCTTGGAGGGCAGGCCCATATTGCCGACTTCGGCCATGCCGGGATAGCCGCGCGGGCCGCACATCTTCAGCACCATGACGCAGGTCTCATCTATGTCCAGATCCTCGTCGTCGATACGTGCCTTGTAGTCGTCGATATCCTCGAAGACCACAGCGCGACCACGGTGGCGCATCAGATGCGGGCTGGCGGCCGAGGGTTTCAGTACCGCGCCATCCGGCGCCAGATTGCCGCGCAGCACCGCGATGCCGCCATGCGCGGTCAGCGGCTTGTCGGCGGGCAGGATCACCTCTTCGTTCCAGTTGCGCGCCTCACGCACCTCGTCCCAGATCGTGCTTCCCGAGACGGTCAGCGCATCGCGGTTCAACAGCCCAGCTTCGCCCAACCGCTTAAGAACGACCGGCAAACCACCGGCATAAAAGAATTCTTCCATAAGATACTGCCCCGAGGGCATCAGGTTCACGATGGTCGGCACGTCTCGGCCCAGCCGGTCCCAATCCTCCAAGGTCAGATCGACGCCGACCCTGCCAGCCAAGGCCAGCAGATGGATGACCGCGTTGGTCGAGCCGCCGATGGCACCGTTGGTGCGAACTGCGTTCTCGAACGCAGCACGGGTCAGCACGTCGCTGGGCTTCAGGTCGTCCTTGACCATCTGCACGATGCGCCGCCCGGTCAGTTGCGCCATGACGCGGCGGCGGCTGTCGACTGCCGGGATCGCGGCATTGCCCGAAAGCGCCATCCCCAGCGCCTCGGCCATGCTCGCCATGGTCGAGGCCGTGCCCATGGTGTTGCAGGTGCCGGTCGAGCGGCTCATCGACGCCTCGGCCTCAAGAAACTCGGCCTGCGTCATCTCGCCGGCCTTTACGGCCTCGGAGAACTTCCACAAATGCGTGCCCGAGCCGATGCGTTCGCCCTGAAACCAGCCGTTCAGCATCGGCCCGCCCGTGACGACGATCGAGGGGATATCGGTCGAGGCCGCGCCCATAAGCAGGCTGGGGGTGGTCTTGTCGCAGCCCACCAGCAGCACCGCGCCGTCGATGGGCTGGCCGCGCATCGCCTCTTCGACCGCCATGGCGGCAAGGTTGCGATACATCATCGCGGTTGGGCGATAACTGTTTTCACTGGCCGAGAACACCGGCACTTCCAGAGGAAATCCACCGGCCTCCCAGACGCCGGCCTTCACCTTTTCCGCAAGCTCGCGCAGATGGCCGTTGCAAGGCGTCAGGTCGGACCAAGTATTCAGGATACCGATAACCGGCCTTCCATCAAATAAATCATGCGGATATCCCTGATTCTTCAACCAACCTCGATGATAGATCGTGTCACGCGATTGACCGCCGTACCAATGCTGCGAGCGCAGTTTGCGCGGCCATGGCGCGGGGGTGAACGGCTTGGTCATTACAGCACCTCGACGCGGGTCAGGGGTTCGCCGGGTGCGTCCAGCACCACCGGGTTGCGCAACGGCAAACCGAGCGCGGGGGCTTCGATCTCGAAGATATCGTCCGGCTCAACCCGGATGCCATCGGCAAAGGACAGGGTCGCGGTGCCGAAGAAATGTACATGCACGTCGCCCGGTTGGCGAAAGATCGGATACTTGAAATGGTGATGCTCAAGATTGGCGAGGCTGTGCGACATGTTCGCCTCGCCTGAAAGAAACGGTTTTTCCCACAGCACCTTGCCTTGGCGCAGGATGCGGCTGGTGCCTTGGACATCGGGCGGCAGATCGCCCAGACGCAGCTCGGGGCCAAAGCTTGCGGGGCGCAATTTGGAATGGGCAAGCCACAGGTAGTTGCCCCGCTCGGTCACATGATCCGAGAATTCGTTGCCAAGCGCAAAGCCCAGCCGAAAGGGTGTGCCGTCCGGCCCGATCAGGTAAAGCCCGGCGATCTCCGGCTCTTCTCCGGCATCGAGCGCGAAAGCAGGCGAGGTCAGCGCGCGGCCCGGTGCGGCGACCGCATGTCCGTTGCCCTTATAGAACCATTCGGGCTGCACACCCACCTCATCCCGGCGGGGCTTGCCGCCCTCCAACCCCATGCGGAACATCTTCATGCTGTCGGTCAACTCACCCATGTCGGGTGCGCCATGCATGGCGTCCCGCGTCGCCGCCGAGCCCAGATGGGTAAGCCCGGTGCCGGTCAGCAGCATATGGGCGGGATCGGGGTGATCAAGCGGCGGCAGGACACGTCCCTCGGCCAGCGCCGCCTGCAGGTCTACTGTCGCACCCTGTCCGCGCTGCGCGACCTCATCAGCCAGTCCACGCCCCGCGACAATGGCTGCGAGCGCCAGTTCACGCGTGGTTTCCGCGGACGGAACCAGATGCGCCTGCACATCGTCGCGCCGCAGGGCGACGGCGCGCCCTCCGTCCGGCAAAAGCAGTTGCGACAGAAACATGGCTGGACCCCCGTTACGATCGGTCAGACTGCCGGGGCGTGCCCATGACACGGCAGCATAGATGCCCCTTCCTGACGGTTGCGCTTGATCTAGCCATGAAACAACATGATGGTAAAATTACATCATCTGCAATTTGCATATCGGAATTGTCATAGCCTTGCCTCCTGCCCGCCTGATGCTGAAGCCCGCCCAGTTGCGTCTGATCCAGCAGATCGCCGAGAGCGGTCAGCTACAACTTGCGGCCGAGCGGGTGGGCATGACCCAGCCCGCCGCCTCGCGCATGCTGGCCGAGATCGAGAACCAGATCGGCGCGCAGCTGTTTTTGCGCCAGCCCAAGGGCATGGAGCCCACCGAGATCGGCCGGGCGGTTCTGCGCCGTGCCCGCGTGGTCCTGCGCGAGATGTTCAGCATGGCGGCGGATGTGCAGGCGCTGCGCGAAGGGGTCGGCGGCGCACTGCGGGTCGGCGCGGTGACGGGGCCAGCGGTTAGCTATCTCGTTTCGGCCATCCGCGAGATCAAGCAGGACGCTCGGGAGGCCGACATCACCGTCGATGTCATGCCGTCACGCGAATTGCTGCGGCATCTGGCGGCGGGGGAAATGGATTTCGTGCTGGCCCGTATCTTGCCGGAATTCGACAGTCAGGATTTCAACATCCTGCCGATGCGCGACGAGAAGGTGGCCTTTCTGGTGCGGGCCAGCCATCCGTTGGGCCGTTCGGCCTCGGTCACGCTGACCGAACTGGCCGGGCAAGAGTGGATCATGCAGCAACGCGGCGCACCGATCCGCGAGGCGGCACTGGCCGCCTTTGCCGGTGTCGGCCTGTCCGAGCCGACGAATATCGTCAACAGCCCTTCGCTGCTGCTGACCATCGCCTATCTGGCGCAAAGCGACGCGGTTGCGCCGATGTCCGAGGAAGTGGCGGAACTGCTGATCCGGCCCCCGGTCGGGGCGGGGTTCACCATGTTGCAGGTGCCGCATGAGATCCGTGTTTCGCCTTATTACCTGCTGGACCTGAAACGCCGGCCCCTGTCGCCGCTGGCGATGCGGCTGCGGGAAAAGCTGGTGGCACTGTCAAAGAGCGCGGTTCGCGAGGCATTTGGCTGAACCGGCATGAACGGGACCGTTGCATGGGTATTTGGGCAACGAAGAAGCCCGGCGCCGCGCGGTTTGGCAGCGCCGGGTGGTGTTTTTCAGGCGTTTTGCAGGCCGCTTTCGTCCCGGCTTTGCAAGACGGCCTTGTCGGTCTGGCCGAGGATCTGGGACGTGACCGTGCCCGCGGTCATCGAGCCCGAGACATTCAGGGCCGTACGGCCCATGTCGATGAGCGGTTCGACCGAGATCAGCAGTGCCACCAACGTCACCGGCAAGCCCATGGCCGGAAGCACGATCAGCGCCGCCATCGTGGCCCCGCCGCCCACGCCCGCGACCCCGGCCGAGGACAGCGTGACGATGGCCAGGAGCGTCATGATCCAGGCCGGATCGAGCGGATTGATGCCCACGGTCGGTGCGACCATCACCGCCAGCATCGCCGGATACAGCCCGGCGCAGCCGTTCTGACCGATGGTCGCCCCGAACGAGGCCGAGAACGAAGCGATGGTCGGCGGCACGCCCAGCCGGCGGGTCTGGATCTCGACGTTCAGGGGGATGGTCGCGGCGCTGGAGCGGCTTGAGAAGGCAAAGCTGAGCGCCGGGACGATCTTGCGAAAGAAGGTCAGCGGGTTCACCCCGGTCAGGGTCAACAGCACGCCATGCACCACGAACATGATCGCGAGACCCACATAGGAGGCGATGACGAACTTGCCAAGACTCAGGATATCGGCCGCGTTAGAGGTCGCCGCCATCTTGGTCATCAGCGCCATGACGCCATAGGGGGTTAGAATCATGATCAGCCGCACCAACTGGCCGATCCAGGCCTGCAGGATATCGATCAGGTTCAGCAGGCTGCGGCCTTTTTCCGGGTCGCGGCGCAGCAGGCGAATGGCGGCGACGCCCAGGAAAGCGGCGAACACCACCACCGCGATGATCGAGGTCGGGTTGGCCCCGGTCAGATCGGCAAAGGGGTTCTTCGGGATGAAGGACAAAAGCAGTTGCGGCACCGTCAGATCGGCGACCCGGGGCGCATAGTTGGTTTCCAGCGCAGTCAGCCTAGCGGTTTCAGCCGCGCCCTGAGCGAGCCCTTCGGCAGTCAGGCCGAAGGCCAGCGACATGACCACGCCGACAAAGGCCGCGATCGTCGTGGTGATAAGCAGCGTGCCAAGGGTCAGCACCGAGATCCGCCCAAGCGCCGAGGCGTCATGCAGCCGCGACACTGCGCTGAGGATCGCCGCAAAGACCAGCGGCATCACCACCATTTGCAGCAATTGCACATAGCCGTTGCCGACCACGTTGATCCAGTCGATCGTGGTTTGCAGCATCGGCGAGTCGTTGCCATAGACAAGTTGCAGCCCGATCCCGAACAGTGTGCCCAGGACAAGGGCGATGAAGACCCGCACCGACAGCGACAGTTGCCCGCCTTGCAGGCGAACCAGCGCGACAATCAGCGCGGCAAAGATCAGAAGGTTGATAAGGACGGATGCCATCGCGCATCTCCGGCAATTACAGATTGACCCATCAAGCCATAATGCACGCCCGGCGTATAGCCATGGCCCGCGCCGACGTCGCACGGTTTTGCGGTCATCCGCTGATAAAGGAAGCCCGGGCACAGGCTGCAGGTGCCTTGGTGGGCCCGGGCAGCCAAATATTATACGCCGCGTTGAAGCTGCATGTTGATCTCAAGGATTATACCCGCAGCCTTGCCAGAGTAGCCTGCACCGGTCCGATCACTGCGCCCCTTGCCCCTTTGGCTTTCCACCCCGAGAACCCGTTGCTGCCAGCTATGGGCGTGCAATGCGCGGCGCTGGCGTGCATAAGGCCGCCACCCCGCGCATCGCGCCGGACGAACCACCTGAGAGCGATTTTCACAAGGAGAAAACCATGCTCACCATCACCCGACTCGACCAGGCGGACGCGCGTCTGCTGATTGCAGGCGCCGAGGCTCATGCCCGCGAGATCGGCGTCCCCATGTGCATCGCCATCACCGATGAAAGCGGACAGCTTGTGGCCTTTTCGCGCATGGACGGCGGTAAGGTGACCTCGGCGACCATCGCCATAGACAAGGCCTTTACCGCAGCGGCGGCGCGCAAGGCCACGCACGAATATGGCGCCGCCAGCCAGCCGGGCGCACCGGCCTGGGGGATTTCCTCGGCTATCGGCGGCCGGCTGATGGTGGTGGGCGGCGGCCTGCCGGTGGACCATGACGGGCAGACCGTGGGTGGCATCGGCGTGTCTTCGGGCACCCCGGCGCAGGATCAGGCCGTAGCGCAGGCCGGTCTCGATCATTGGCTGGCGCAACGGGGATGACCCCGTAAAGCAGGTCGGGGCACGGGCAATGCCCGGCCCCGCTTGCGCCCTGCCGCGCAAAGGGATAACAGCGCGCGTTTTGCGGACAGGGGCTCAGGGATGCAGAACGACATACTCGCAATCGATTTCGGGACCTCGAACTCGGCCGTCGCAATCCTGCACCAAGGCCGGCCGCGGCGTATCGCCATCGAAGCGGACGGCGAGACCTTGCCCACCGCCGTCTTCTTTCCTGCTCGCGGCGGCATGCGGATCGGCACGGCCGCGGCAGAGGCGCTGACGCAGGGCGCCGAAGGCCGCTATATGCGGGCGCTGAAAAGCGTGTTGGGCACGACGCTTTTCCATGAATCGCGGCTTATCTCGGGCAAACGCCGCACACTTGCCGAAATCGTCACCGCCTTTCTGGTCACGTTGCGCGAACGGGCAGAGACTGTAACGGGCCGGGGCTTTCACCGCGTGCTTTCGGGCCGGCCGGTGCATTTCCACTCGAATGACCCCACCCGCGACGCGCAGGCCGAGGCAGATCTACGCGGCTGCTATCTGGCGGCCGGCTTTGACGAGGTCGCCTTTCTGGCCGAGCCCGAGGCCGCCGCACTTGCCAGCCACGGGCTGGGCCGGGCAGGAGAAATCGGGCTGATC
This sequence comes from Paracoccus methylovorus, assembly GCF_016919705.1. Lineage (NCBI taxonomy): Bacteria > Pseudomonadati > Pseudomonadota > Alphaproteobacteria > Rhodobacterales > Paracoccaceae > Paracoccus > Paracoccus methylovorus. Next base: position 625,964 of record NZ_CP070371.1, on the reverse strand, counting down.
GTGGATATCGGCGGCGGCACCTCGGATTTCTCGGTCTTTCGCAGCGGGAATGAAGGACTGGAGATTCTGGCCAATCACGGCATCCGGCTGGGGGGAACCGATTTCGACCAGCAAATCTCGCTGAACCATGCCATGCCGGCCTTGGGGCATGGTGGAAAGTTGCGGCGCGTGATGGGGCCGGGTCTTTTGCCGGTGCCAAATGCGATCTATGTCGATCTGGCAACCTGGGCAAAGATCCCGTTTCTGTATGTGCCCGAAACACGGCGCATGGCCGCGGATATGGCGCGCATGGCGGTGGATCGTGCCGCCATGACCCGCCTGATCACCGTGCTGGACGAGGAGTTGGGCCATGAACTGGCCTTTGCCGTCGAACGCGGCAAGATCGCTGCGAACGGTGGCGAGGGCGCGCAGATCGCCATGGGCTTTATCGAGCCGAGGCTGGCGCCGGCGATCTCGCCCGCCTCGCTGAACGAAGCTTTGTCAGGCTATCGCACCGAACTTCACGACGCTGCGGCCGAGACGCTGCGCATGGCCGGGATCGCACCAGCACAGGTCGGCAGCGTGATCCTGGTCGGCGGCTCCAGCCTGATGGGTCTCGTCGCCGCCGAAGCCCTGCGGCTTTGCCCCGAGGCGCAATTGCTGCGCTCGGAAGCTTTTACCGCGGTGGTGGACGGGCTGGCGCTGGCGACGGCGCGTTAACGCTTGGCCGGTTTGCCCGGTTTCGGGCCGGCGCGGAACGGTTTGTCCCCCGCTGCCTTACCCTGCCAGCCGCCCGCAGCCTTATGGGACTTGAAACCGGCGGCACGTTTGGGGCGTGCCTCGGCACCCTCGGTGCGGGCCGGCCGGTCGTCGCGCGGCGCGGCGCCATGGGACTTGGATCCTGCCGCCCGCGGGGCAGCTTTCGGCGCGGTTTTATGCGCCTGCTTCTTTTCCATGCTCCAGCGCGCCTTGCGGGGCGCCGCGGCCGGCTCCGTCACCGGCGCGATCTCCGTCACCACCGTCTCGGGCGCGGGTCGGGCGGCGCGGGGTTTCACGTCGTCGGGGTCCAGCAACGCCGGGCGGCGGGCCGGTTTGGACTTGGGTTTGGTCAGAGGCTCGACCGGCTCGGGGCGCGGGGCACGCGGGGTCGCGGCGCGATAGGGTTTTTTCTCGCGCTCGGGCGGCGGAGCGTCGAATACCGGCTCACCGTCGATCCGGCGCATGGTCAGGCCGGGTTCCAACTCGATCAGGTCGCCAAATTTCGGAGCCAGAGGCGCGGAGATCTGCACAAAGGTCTGCTCGGTCTTGACCCGGATCGCGCCGATGGCGTCGCGGGTGATGCCGCCGGCCTCGCAGATCTTGGGCAAAAGCCAGCGGGCCTCGGCCCGGCCGGAATGGCCGACCGACAGCAGAAACCAGACCGCAGGACCGAATTCACCCCGGTCACGCGGCGCGGCGGGTGTGGGAAGGGTGTTTTCGGACAGTTCCTCGGGCGCCGGACGACCTTCACGCCACATCCGCACGAAAGCCGAGGCGACCTGTTCGGCACCAAAGCGTTCCAGCAGCGACGCGGCAAGCGCGGCCTCGTCACCCGGCGCTTCGGCCAGCGCGGGATGTTCCAGCAGGCGCACGTCGTCGCGGGCCTGCACATCGTCGGCCGAGGGCGCCTTGCCCCATTCCGCGACCAGCTTGGCGCGCTGCAGCAGCCGCTGCGCCCGCTTGTATTCCGCCGCAGGGACGATCAGGACCGACGTGCCCTTGGCCCCTGCCCGGCCGGTGCGGCCCGAGCGGTGCAGCAAGGTATCGGGGTTCGTCGGCAGGTCGGCGTGGATCACAAGTTCCAGTCCCGGCAGGTCGATGCCCCGTGCGGCCACGTCGGTGGCGATGCAGACCCGGGCCCGGCCGTCGCGCAGGGCTTGCAGGGCGTGGCTGCGCTCTTGCTGGCTCAACTCTCCCGACAGGGCCACGACCTTGAAGCCGCGATTGCCCATGCGCGCCAACAGGTGGTTCACGTTGGCGCGGGTCTTGCAGAAGATGATGGCGCGGCTCGCCTCGTAATAGCGCAGGGTGTTGAAGATGGCGTGCTCGCGGTCGCGGGTCGTCACCGACAGGGCGCGATATTCGATATCGACGTGCTGACGGGCCTCTCCGATGGCCTGAATGCGCAGGGCATCGCGCTGGAAGTCGCGGGCCAGCGCCTCGATGGCTGGCGGCACGGTGGCCGAGAACATCAGCGTGCGCCGTTCCGCAGGCGCAGAGCCAAGAATGAACTCCAGATCCTCGCGGAAGCCGAGGTCGAGCATTTCATCCGCCTCGTCCAGCACGCTGGCGCGCAGCGCGGTCAGGTCCAGCGAACCGCGCTCGATATGGTCGCGCAACCGGCCGGGGGTGCCGACGACGATATGCGCGCCGCGTTCAAGCGCCCGACGCTCGGTGCGGTAATCCATGCCGCCGACGCAGGTGGCGATGCGCGCGCCCGCCTGTTCGTAAAGCCAGCCCAGTTCGCGTGCGACCTGCAATGCCAGCTCGCGCGTCGGCGCGATGGCCAGCGCCAGCGGCTGTCCCGCCACGGGCAATGCCGCGCCGTCAAGGATGTCGCCGGCCATGGCCAGTCCGAAGGCCACCGTCTTGCCCGAACCGGTCTGGGCCGAGACCAATACATCGCGGCCCCGCGCCTCGGGCGCCAGCGCCGCTTGTTGCACAGTAGTCAGGCTGGCATAGCCCTTGGCCGCCAGCGCCGCGGCCAAAGGCGCGGCAATATCATATTCGTTCATGTTCTTCGCCAAAAAGGGGATGCGTGGCATCCGGGTGAAGGCACCATTCCCCTTTGCGGCCGGGCTCTCCCCACGGGCCCGCCGGCCCGGAACGCGGAGCCAAGCCGCCCGCCTATCCTGTCACGACCCGCGAGTCAAAGCGAAACTCGGCATACCGCCAATTAGCACGACGTCACCATCAGGCCGGGGCACCACGCCGACCTTTCCCGTCAGATCACACCGCCTGCAAAGCTCTCATCCGCCAGAATCCCGATCAGCGCCTGCACGGCGCGGGTGCGATAGCGCTGCGGATTGGTCAGCAGGGAAAACGGCCGTTCGGCCCCCACCAGCGGCAGGGCGCGGATCCAGCCGGCTGCAGCCGGGCGCGCCACAGCGCGTTGCGACAGCGCCGCCAGACATTGGCTGGCCGCCACCGCATTCAGCACCGCCTCGTTCGAGGGCAGTTCCAACGCCAAAGACAGCGCAGCCACGTCAAGCCCCTGCGCCGACAGCCAGGTCTCGAACTCCGACCGCGTGCCCGAGCCCGGCTCACGCAGGATCCAGTTCTGCGTTTGCAGCCCGGCCAGAGGCACCTCTTCCAGTCCCGCCCAAGGATGATCGGTAGCCATGACAAGCACCAGCCGGTCCCGCGCCACCACCTGCCGGTGCAGATCGCCATGCGTCACCGCGCCCTCGACCAGACCCAGATCGGCGCCCCCCTCTTGCACCGCATCCGCGACATGGGTGGTGTTGCTGACGGTCAGGCGCAGTTCGATACCCGGATGCATCTCGCGTAGGGCCACCAGTCGCGGGGGCAGCCAATAACTGGCGACGGTCTGGCTGGCATGGACCCGCAACCGCCCGCGCGGCTCGCGGGCCAGATCCTCCAGCACCATCTCGGCCGTCTCGGCCCGGTCCAGCACCGCGCGTGCTTCGGCCATGAAGGCTTCGCCGGTTTCTGTCAGCACGATACGCCGCCCTACCCGGTCAAAGAACCGCACACCATGGCGTGCCTCCAACGCCGAAACGGCGGCGCTGACCGCCGATTGCGTCAAGTTCAGCGCCTCGGCCGCGCGGGTGACATGCTGCCTTTCGGCCACGGCAAGAAAGATACGGAGCTGTTCCAGTGTCATGCATGATCAATAAGTAAAATCGAATGATATGGCAAATACTATGCGATGGATTGAACATAGTTTCAGGACCATGTTCCAGTCCAGCACAAAGGAACGCGACGATGTCCTCGACCGACCATAGCCCGCAAACTTCTTCCTCATTGGGGGTGTGGTCTGGGGCGATCCTGCCGGGGCTGGGCCTGACTTTTGGCATCGCGGTCGTTGCCACGGCGGCGCAAAGGCTTTCCGGCATCCCGGCGCTTAGCCCGCTGGTGGTGGCCATGGTTTTGGGCATGGCGCTGCGCAACCTTTTCGGCACGCCCGAGGCCGCGCGACCGGGCATCGGCTTTACCCTGCGCCGTGTGCTGCGTTTCGCCATCGTGCTGTTGGGTTTTCAACTGACGCTGGAGCAGTTGCGCGCCGTCGGCCTGCCCGGACTGGCGGTAATTTCGGTAACGCTGGCCGCCACCTTCGTCTTCACCAAATGGGCCGGCAAGGCGTTGGGGGTCGAGGCCCGGCTTGCGGAACTGATCGCGGCGGGCACCTCGGTTTGCGGCGCTTCGGCGGTCATCGCGACGAATACCGTCACGCGCGGTTCGGACGAGGACGTAGCCTATGCCATCGCCTGCGTCACCGTCTTCGGCTCTCTCTCGATGCTGGCCATGCCGATCCTGGGCGGGATGATGGCGATGGCCCCTGCCCATTACGGCATCTGGATCGGCGCAACCATACATGAGGTGGCGCAGGTCGTCGGCGCAGGGTTCCAGCATGGCGCCGAATCCGGGCAAGCGGCCACCGTGGCCAAGCTAAGCCGGGTCATGCTGCTGGCGCCGCTGATCCTGACGCTGGGCGCGCTGGCGCGTCGGCGGGGCGGCAAGGCACAGGGTTCGGCACCTGCGCCGTGGTTCGTACTGGGCTTTATCGCCGTTGTTCTGCTCAACAGCGCCCTGCCCTTGCCCGAGGCGCTGCAAGTCGAGGTCGTGGACCTGACCGCCTTTCTGCTGACCATGGCGCTGGCGGCGATGGGGCTGGAGACCGACATCCGCAAGCTGCAGGCCAAGGGCATGCGACCGCTGGCGCTTGGTGCGCTGGCTTGGCTGTTCATCTCGACCCTTGGGCTGGGATTGGTGGCACTGATCTGACCGGCCGGCATTGAGCCGCCGCACCGCGATCCCTAGATTGGGCACGATCCGGCAAAGGACCGTACCCGTGGCATTGCAACCCGCCGACACCCGCCCGATGACCCGGCGCGAGACCGAGGTCCGCCGCTTTGTCCGTGCCCGCTACGGGTTGCGCGGCACGCTGGCACTGCATCGGCACGCCGTGGGGCTGGACCTTTTGCGCGCACCCGTCAACGTCATGCTGTCGCCGCTGTTTCTGCTGACGCGGCTGGGTGGGCCGCTCTTGCGCCGGATCGGGCTGGTGCGGGCCGGCAACTGGCTGGTCCGGCGCAAAATCTTTCTGAAATCCGACGTCGCCCAACGGATCAAGGCAGATCTTGACGGCCTGATCGACGATCTGGCCGCAAAGGGGCTGGCACCCAAGGCCCCGCCGGCCGCCGTCACCCGCGCCGTTTCGAACTATGCCGAGACGCGCAACGCGGTGGCCGAAATCACCACCTCGCTTCTGGTGCTGGCGGCGGGGATATGGCTGTTTCACCGGGCCACTCCGGGCGTGATCTCGCTGGCCGGGCCGGTCGCGCATCTGCGCGCCCAAACACAGGCGATCGAGAATTTCGCGCTGGGAAACTGGGCCGGCCGCATGTGGTATGGCACCTTCCCGCAAGAGCTTTCCAGCGCCGAGGTGGTGATGACCGGGATCGTTCTTGCCGTGCTGGCCTCGGTCGTGACGACCTTTGCCGGGCTGGTTGCGGATCCGATCCAGCTTTGGACCGGCATTCACCAGCGGCGGGTGCTGCGGCTGCTGCGACGGCTGGACCACACCAGCGACGTGCCGGAACTGGGGCGCGAACATGTGCTGGCCCGGCTGGGCGATCTGTCCGATGCGGCGCTGAGCCTGTGGCGCAGCTTCAAGAGCTAGGCCACAGCACGGTTTCGTCGATCTCGGCCAGATTGCGCCGCCCGGTCAGGGCCATGGCGACCTCCAGTTCGGCACGCAGGATGGTCAGCATATGCGCAACGCCAGCCGCACCCCCCACGGCCAGCGCATGGATCTGCGGGCGGCCGACCAGCACCGCCGAGGCCCCCAGCGCCAGAGCCTTCAAGGCATCGGTGCCGCGCCGGATGCCGCCATCGCAAAGCACCGGAACGCGCCCGGCAATCCGCCGGACCACCACCGGCAGCGCCTCTGCGGTCGCGGGGAGCGTATCAAGCGCGCGGCCGCCGTGGTTCGACACGATCACCCCATCCGCACCCACCTCGACGGCGCGTTCGGCATCATCGGGGGACATGATCCCCTTCAGCAGCACAGGCAGCCGGGTCTGGGCCTTTAACCAAAGAATATCCTCCCATCGCGGCGCGTGATCGAGCAGGCCAAGAAAGGTCGCCGCCCGCCCCGGCAACGCGCGGATCTGCGGCGGTCGCATCCCGTCCAGATTGACCGCCCGCAACCCCTCGGGCAGCGCGAAACCTGCCCGCACCTCGGTATTGCGGATGCCGTTCACCGGCGCGTCCACGGTCACGACCAGCGCGCGATACCCCGCCGCCTCAGCGCGACGGACAAGGGACAGCGTGTCAGCGCGCTCGGCCTGCATATAAAGCTGGAACCACAACGGCCCCTGCGCCTGCTGGGCAATCTCTGCCAGCGTCAGCCCGGCCTGAGTTGAAACGACCATCAGACTGCCCGTCGCCGCCGCACCCAGGGCGGTGGCATGTTCCCCCTCGGGGTGAGCAAGGCCGTGAAATGCCACGGGCGCCAACAGAAAGGGATGCGGCAATTCAAGGCCGAACAGGCGCAGATCGGTATTCGCGCCCCGCATGTCGCAAAGCAGGCACGAGTGCAGCCGCAGCCCTTGCCAGGCGCTCTGGTTGGCCTGTGCCGTCAGCCCATCCGCACCGGCCCCCTCGACATAGGCGCAAACCGGCGCCGGCAGGATGGCGGCGGCATAGCGCTGATAGTCGCTCAACGCCACCACATCGGGCGGGATGGGTTGCGTCAAATCTCGGACCAGTGGCGGATCATGTTGTGATAATGCGCGGTGATACCCGTCACGGCCGGATCGTCGTCCGGCAACATCGAGCGGATGCGCATGATCGACTGGTCAAGATCGTAAAGCATATGTCGCCGCCAATCATCCCGAACCATCGACTGCGCCCAGAAAAACGACGCCCAACGCGAACCCCGCGTCACCGGCGACACCGAATGCAGCGAGGTCGCGGGATAGACAACGGCATGGCCCGCCGGCAGCTTGACGCGATGCTCGCCATAGGTGTCATGCACGACCAGTTCGCCACCGTCGTAATCCTCGGGCGGGGTCAGAAAAACGGTGGTCGAGATATCGGTGCGGATGCGCTGGCCGGTGCCGGGGATCACACGGATCGAGCCATCGACATGCGCGCCGAAGGTCATGCCTTCGTCATAGCGGTTGAACATCGGCGGCAGCACATGCAGCGGCAACGCGGCCGAGGAATAGGTCGGGCTGCGTCCCAGGGCCCGCATGACGATGCCGCTGAGTTCGCGCGCCACGGGACTATCTTGGGGCACTTGCAGGTTGTTCTTGACCTTCGCGGCCTGATCGCCCGCAGTGCTGCGGCCATCGACCCAATCGGTGCCCTCAAGAACCTGCCGGATATAGGCGACCTCCTCGGGCGTCAGCAGGTCCGGGATTGTGACGAGCATGGGATTCTCCTGCGGTGCGTGCGGGCAGATTAGGATCCCTGCCCAAGAAAGTTAAGTGTTTTTGTCGACCATTATGGTTGCTGATGTCGTTACAGGGCGACCCAAGGCCGCCCTGTAACCGTGGCAGATGCGATTTTCAGAACGAGTGCTTCAGCGTCAGCACAAAGTTCCGGCCCGGCTCGATATTGGCGAATTGCGAAACGTGCGAGTCGGTATAGATCTGGCGGTCGAAGACGTTGTTGACGTTGAACTGCACCGCCGTGTCATCGGTGATCCTGTAGGCGGCCATCAGATCGGTGCGCCAGCTTGACGGCAGGGCGGCATCGCCGTCGCCATTCTGCGAATAGCTGGCCATACGCCTGTCAACATAGGTCACGCCACCGCCCAGCGTCAGTTGCGGGCTGTAATCATAGGTCGTCCACAGCGAAAAGCTGTTGCGCGGGATCTTTACGACCTGATTTCCGGTTGCGGGGTTGGGATAGGGTTCGCCGCCGCCGCGCGGAGTGCTCCAGCCGCCGTCCTTCAGCTTGACGTCCTGATAGACATAGCCGCCCCAGATGCCCCAGCGATCATTGATCTGACCGGCAAAGCCCAGTTCGATTCCCTTGGCGGTGGTATTGCCGATATTCTCGGTCTCGCCCAGTGCGTTGGTGACGCGCGCATTGTCCTTTTCGGTCTTGAACAGCGCTGCGCTAAGCTGAAGCTGGTTGTCCAGCACCAGCCATTTCGTCCCGATCTCAAAGTTGACACTGCGTTCCGGGTCGAGACTGTCCAGATCGTCCGAGGCGTCGCTGCCCCCCGTCCCCGCGCCTTCGCCAGCCGGGTTCGATGAGGTGCTGACCGAGGCATAGACCGAGCCGTTCGCCGCCGGCTTGTAGACCACGCCGAGCATTCCGTTCAGGAAGTCAGAATCGTTGGTCTCGCTTGCGCGGGGGGCGTCATCGGTTGCAAAGGTGACGCTGTTCACGCTGTAATCGTCCCAGCGCAGGCCGACCGTCGCCTCCCATTGCGGATTGAAGGTGATGGTGTCCAGCGCATAGACGCCGCGCGTTTTCGTCGTGCTGTAGCCGGCATCGCCGCCGCGCTCGATGCTGCCGCCCCAAGGCGCGCCGGGATCGGGGTTTTCATAGGGCGCGCCCGGCATCGGGTCGGGATTGATCACCGTCAGGGTCCGACGTGTGGCCCGCGAATTGGCGATATCCACGCCGACCGCAAAGCTGTGCTCGACGCCCCAGGCCCGCGCCTCGCCCGAAAGCTGGGCGTTGAATGAGACGGTTTCGTTCACCCGGTCCGAGGCCTTGGAGCCGCGCGACACCAGCCCATCGCTGCCCGATGTCGGCGAGGTCACCACATAGGTGTTGGTATCGCGCGCCTTGCGTAACGCAGCCGTCAGCCGCAGGCTATCCGAAAAGGCGTGCTCGAACTTGATATAGCCCGAGGCGGTTTCGACCTCGCGGAAATCCCGCTCGTGCAGCCCATAGAAGGTATCGGGCGAGACATCGACCGGCAGGAAGGGGTCGGTGCGTGTGCCGGAACCGCGACGCCATTCGCCCGGTGTCGTGATATTGGACATCGGCACGCCGTAATCGGGCATATCCTCGTCCTTGTAATAGTAAAGCCCGGCAGTGACCTTGCTGCTTTCGGTCAGGCGATAGCTGAGAGTGGGCGCCACGCCGAACCGCTTGGACTTGACGCCGTCGCGCCCACCCAGATCGTCGGCATGCTGCGTCATAAGGTTCAGGCGAACCCCGACAGCGCCGAATTCCCGGTTCGAATCCAGCGTGCCGCGGACAAAGCTTCCGGTGCCAAAGGACAGCGCCACATCGTCAAAGGCGCCCGGCTGCGGAGTTTTGCTGTTCAGGCTGATGGTGCCGCCAGTCGAACCCGCACCGGAATAGACACCGCCCGGACCCTTGTTGATCTCGATCGATTCCAGGTTGAACGCCTCGTATTGCGTGCGCGAAGCGTTGCGCATGCCGTCGACCAGCACATCCTGGCTGGCCTCGAAACCGCGGATGAAAGGACGAACGCCCTGCGGGGTGCCGCCTTCGCCCGCGCCAAGGGTGACCCCCGGCGTGGTGCGCAGCACATCGGTCACCGATGTCTGGCCGCGTTCCTGCATCTGGCGCTGGGTCACGACGGTGACCGTTCTGGGCGTGTCGAGCAGCGGCGCGGTGGCCTTGTCCGAGGTGCTGTCGGTGATGGCATAGCCGGTCTGGGCCTCGTTGCCCTGTTCGCGGCGAATGACGACCGTGTCCAGAGTGACGGTGTCCTGCGCCTGAGCAGGACCGGCCACGCCGGCCGAAATGGCAAGGATGGGAAGCAGGCCCAGCGTCGGCAGCAACTGCGCTGCGGACGCTGGGGCCGGAGTCGTAGAGTGGGTTTTGTTCATGGGTTGATCCCGGCACAAAGGGTTGATCGCCGCCGCCATAGGCGGAAGCGCAATGAAAGTGCTGGCTCATCAATGGCTTGCATGTTGCGAACCGGGACAGGGACAATGCCCTTCCTGATCGCGCGTAATTCACGCAAGAGGACTAATTGTCGCAATTTGTCAAACGACGTGACGTTATATATGGCAGCGAAACCTCCCGGTGTTGCCATAATTCAACAGGCCAAACGGATTGAGCCGCGGTCTGGGACTTGGGCCCATTGCTTTGGCTTACCAAAGGAAAGCGGGGATTTATGCGCCCGGCAGGATCGCCCCACCTACCAGATGTTCCCAAAGGCAGGCAGGTCACCCACTAAATATGGATTGACCCGCGCGTCGGCCCATGGCTAACTGCAGTGGTCATGGTTGCCTCGGGGTCGACTCGGGGATGAAAAGGGAAGCCGGTGAAAAGCCGGCACTGCCCCCGCAGCTGTAAGCGGCGAGCGACGCTGGAAAACCACTGGGTCAACCCCGGGAAGGCCAGTCAAGCCGAGACCCGCAAGTCAGAAGACCTGCCAGGACGCGAAGGAACGAAACCGTGCGGCGGGCGCGGGGCTGAACGTGGTCTGGATGGGGCGACCCATCGGCCCGGCCCCCTCTTGCCTGCAAAAACACAAAAGGAGCCGAGGCATGACCATCACCGTTTATTCCAAGCCCGCCTGCGTGCAATGCACCGCCACCACCCGGGCGCTCGACGCGCGCGGACTGGCCTATCATCTGGTCGACCTGACCGAGGATGACGCGGCCATGGAAATGGTCAGCTCGCTTGGCTATCGGCAGGCCCCCGTGGTCGTCGCCGGCGAGGCGCATTGGGCAGGCTTCCGCCCCGATATGATCGGCCGCCTGTCCTGAGCGCGTGATGGGCGGGCTGATCTATTATTCCTCGGCCTCGGGGAACACGGCGCGTTTCGTCACGCGCCTGGGCCTGCCCGCCGGGCGAATCCCGGTCGCGCCTTGCGAACGGATGCCGCAGCCCGAAGCACCCTATGTGCTGATCTGCCCGACCTATGCCGACGGACAGGGGCGCGGCGCGGTGCCCAAACAGGTCATCCGCTTTCTGAACGATCCTGCCCGCCGCGCCCTGCTGCGCGGCGTGATCGGCACAGGCAACCGCAATTTCGGTGCCACCTTCGCCCTGTCTGCCGGGGTGATCTCTGCCAAATGCAACGTCCCCGCGCTTTATCGATTCGAGCTGGCGGGCGACGACAACGACCTTTCCCGCGTCCGGGCGGGACTTGAAAAATTCTGGGGGACGGAATGCTTGACGATGGCGTAAAGGCCGAGCTGGACTATCATGCGCTGAACGCGATGCTGAACCTTTACGATGGTGAAGGGCGCATCCGCTTTGAGGCGGATCGCAAGGCCGCGCGGCAGTATTTCCTGCAGCACGTCAACCAAAACACCGTCTTCTTTCACTCGCTGGACGAGAAGCTGGGCTATCTGGTCGATGAAGGCTATTATGAAGCCGAGGTGCTGGGCCAATATCCCCGCGAGTTTCTGGAGCGGATCTGGGATGCGGCCTTTCGCAAGAAATTCCGCTTTCCGACATTTCTGGGCGCCTTCAAATATTACACCAGCTACACGCTGAAGACCCGCGACGGCCGGCGTTATCTGGAACGCTATGAGGACCGGGTGGTCATGGTCGCGCTGACGCTGGCGCGCGGCGATCAGGATCTTGCCATGCGCTTCATGGAAGAAATCCTGTCGGGCCGTTTCCAGCCCGCAACCCCGACCTTTCTGAACGCCGGCAAGAAGTCACGCGGCGAGTTGATCTCGTGTTTCCTGCTGCGGCTGGAAGACAACATGGAATCGATCGGTCGCGGCATCAATTCGGCGCTGCAACTGTCCAAGCGCGGCGGCGGCGTGGCGTTGATGCTGACCAACCTGCGCGAGGCGGGCGCACCGATCAAAGGGATCGAGAACCAGTCCTCGGGCGTCATTCCGGTGATGAAACTGCTGGAGGACAGCTTTTCCTATGCCAACCAACTGGGCGCGCGGCAGGGCGCGGGCGCGGTCTATCTGAACGCGCATCACCCCGACATCCTGCGCTTTCTGGACACCAAGCGCGAGAATGCCGACGAAAAGATCCGCATCAAGACCCTGAGCCTTGGCGTGGTCATCCCGGACGTGACCTTTGAACTGGCCAAGCGCAGCGAGGACATGTACCTGTTCTCGCCCCATGACGTGGAAAAGGTCTATGGCCTGCCCTTCTCAGAGATCTCGGTGACCGAGAAATATGCCGAGATGGTGGACGACAAGCGTATCCGCAAGAAAAAGATCAGCGCCCGCGCCTTTTTCCAGACACTGGCCGAGATCCAGTTCGAAAGCGGCTACCCCTATATCATGTTCGAGGACACGGTGAACCGCGCCAACCCCGTGGCCGGCCGCATCAGCATGTCGAACCTGTGCTCGGAAATCCTGCAGGTGAACGAGGCCAGCGAGTTCCACGAGGATCTGGGCTACAAACATCTGGGCACGGATATTTCCTGCAACCTCGGCTCGCTCAATATCGCGGCAACCATGGACGGGCCGGATTTCGGCACCACCATCGAGGCGGCGGTCCGTGCGTTGACCGCGGTATCGGAAATGTCGGCCATCGAGGCCGTGCCCTCGATCCGGCGCGGCAACGACGAGGCGCATGCCATCGGTCTGGGCCAGATGAACCTGCACGGTTTTCTGGCGCGCGAGCGCATCCATTACGGCAGCCCCGAAGGGGTCGAATTCACATCGGTCTATTTCGCCGCCGTCGCCTATCACGCGATCCGGGCCTCGAACCTGCTTGCGCAGGAAAAGGGCAAAACCTTCAAGGATTTCGACAAGTCGAAATATGCCGATGGTTCGTTCTTTGACAAATACACCTCGCATGACTGGCTGCCCACGCTGCCCGATGTCGGGCGGGTATTCGAGGGCATCACGCTGCCCACGCGCGACGATTGGGCGGCATTGAAGGAAGCGGTGATGAGCCATGGGCTTTACAACCGCAACTTGCAAGCGGTGCCTCCAACCGGGTCGATCAGCTATATCAACAACTCCACCAGCTCGATCCACCCGATCGTCGCCAAGATCGAGATCCGCAAGGAAGGCAAGATCGGCCGGGTCTATTACCCCGCCGCCTTCATGACCAACGAGAACCTCGACTATTACCGCGACGCCTATGAGATCGGCCCCGAGGCGATCATCGACACCTACGCAGCCGCCACCGAGCACGTCGATCAGGGCCTGTCGCTGACGCTGTTCTTCCCGGCCGAGGCGACGACGCGGGACATCAACCGGGCCCAGATCTATGCTTGGAAGAAGGGCATCAAGACGATCTATTATATCCGGCTGCGCCAGACTGCGCTGGAAGGAACCGAGGTGCAGGGCTGCGTCTCTTGCAGCTTGTGAGCGCCGTCGCCGGTGGGGGCTGTCTGCCCCCACACCCCCGAGGATATTTGAACACGAAAGAAAGGTTCTTCGGATGAAGGATCACGCGACGCGGGCGCCAGTGCGCGCCATCAACTGGAACCGGCTGGAGGATGAGAAAGACCTGGAGGTCTGGAACCGGCTGACCGTCAACTTCTGGCTGCCCGAAAAGGTGCCGCTGTCCAACGATGAGCAAAGCTGGGCGACGCTGCGCCCCGAGGAGCGCGAACTGACCATCCGGGTGTTTACCGGGCTGACGCTGCTGGACACGATCCAGAACACTCTGGGCGCGCCTTCGATGATGCCGGACGCGCTGACCCCGCATGAGGAAGCGGTGCTGTCCAACATCGCCTTCATGGAGGCGGTGCATGCGCGCAGCTATTCCTCGATCTTCTCGACCCTGTGCCTGACGCCCGAGGTGGACGCGGCCTTTCGCTGGGCCGAGGAGAACCCGCATCTGCAGCAGAAGGCGTGGCTGGTGCTGGATAAGTACAAGCCGGGCTCGGACCCGCTGAAGCGCAAGATTGCCAGCGTCTTTCTGGAAAGCTTCATGTTCTATTCCGGCTTCTACCTGCCGATGTATTGGTCGAGCCGCGCCAAGCTGACCAATACCGCCGACCTGATCCGTCTGATCATCCGCGACGAGGCGGTGCATGGCTATTACATCGGCTACAAGTATCAGCGCGGGCTGGAGAAGCTGGATGCGGCGCGGCAGCAGGAGCTGAAGGATTTCGCCTTTGCGCTGATGTTCGATCTTTACGACATCGAGGCGAAGTACACTGCCGAGTTGTACGACGGCATCGGCCTGACCGAGGACGTCAAGGCCTTCCTGCATTACAACGCCAACAAGGCCTTGCAGAACCTGGGTTACGAGGCGCTGTTTCCCCCGCAGGCTTGCGAGGTCAATCCGGCGATCATGGCCGCCCTGTCGCCCGATAGCGAGAACCACGACTTTTTCAGCGGCTCGGGATCGTCCTATGTCATCGGCAAGGCCGTCGCGACCGAGGATGAGGACTGGGATTTCTAGGCGCGCGGCCCAAGGGCCCGGGCGCGCGCCAGCCTTTGCGCGATGGCCGAGCAGACCAGAAGTTGCGTCATGTGATAGATCATCACCGGCAGCACGGTCGCCCCGACCGTCGCCGCCGGGAAGATCGCCGTGGCGATGGGCAGCCCGCTGGCAAGGCTTTTCGTCGAACCGCAGAAAAACAGCACTGCCTGATCCTCTGGGGGCAGGCGGAACAGGCGTCCTGCCCCCGCCATGGCCCCCATCGCCAGCGCCAGGAACAGCGCGGTGATCAGGAAGCACAGCACAAGCCCCGGCACGGGAATCGCCGACCAGATGCCGGCAACGGTGCCTGCGCCGAAGGCGGAATAGACGATCAACAGGATCGACCCGCGGTCCACCACCATGGTCAGCAGCCGGTGGCGCTGAACAAAGCCGCCGATCCAGCGCCGCAGCAACTGGCCAAGGATGAACGGCAACAGTATCTGCATGGCGATTTTCTCGATGGCGTCCAGGCTTACGCCGCCGCCGTCGTGATGCAGGATGCGTGCGACCAAGAGTGGCGTCAGCACCACGCCGACGAGGTTCGACAGCGAGGCCGCGCAAATCGCCGCGGGAATATTGCCGCCCGCGATCGAGGTGAAGGCGATCGAGCTTTGCACTGTCGAGGGCAGAACGGCCAGAAACAGCAGGCCCAATGTCAGTTGGGGACCAAGCACGCCACCGAACAGCGTGGCCAGAATGATTCCCAGAACCGGAAACAGCGCGTAGGTTGCGGCAAAGGTCAGTCCCTGAAGTCTGATGTTCAGCAGCCCCGCCCGGACCGAACCCGGGTCCAGCTTGGCCCCATAAAGAAAAAAGAGCAGCGTCACCGCCCAGAAGGTGGCCCCGCGCAAGATCTCGGCCGCCAGCCCCCGCGTCGGCAGGAACAGCCCCAGCAGCACCATGCCGATCAGCAGCAGCATGTAGGTGTCGATGCCGATCCGTTTCAATGCGCGCATGGTTTTCCTCGTCCCGCGAATGCCCCTCTGTCTCATATAGATGGACGACGGGCACCGCCACCTTGCGCCGGGGAAATGGCCGCAACTCTTGCCCCTTTGGCGAAAAACCGTCACAGCAGGATATGTCCGATGCGAGAGTTCCGATGATGCGCCCCGCTTTTGCCCCATGGCTGTCCCGCACCAATGACGTGACCTCGGTCTTTCTGGCGGCGGGGCGGGTGCCTGGCCTGATCAACCTTGCCGGCGGCCTGCCCGAGCCGTCGGTCTGGCCTGTCGATGAGCTTGCCGATCTGGCCGCCCAAGCGATACGCAGCCACCCCGACGAAACGCTGGGCTATGGCCCGATCCCGGGCCTGCCGGCGTTGCGCGACCTGATCGCCGCGCGCTTTTCGACCGATACGCTGCGGCTGTCGCGCGAGAACGTGCTGATCACCACCGGCGGCATGCAGGCGCTGGAGCTGATGGGCAAGGTGCTGCTGCAACCGGGCGGGCTGATTGCGGCGCAAAGCCCGGCCTATCTGGGGGCCCTTGATGCCTGGATGCCGCATTCGCCGCAGTACCGCCCCATGCGGATCGAAGCGAACGACTTTGACCCTCATGCCGCGCTGGAGGGTGCGCAATTCGCTTATACCGTGCCGAATTTCTCGAACCCCAGCGGCAGGCTGGTGGCGTTGCCCGAGCGGCAGGCGCTGATCGCCGCCGCCCATGCGACCGGCACCTGGCTGATCGAGGACGATCCCTATGGCGCGCTTTATTATGAAGGCGAGCCCCTGCCCCGCCTGCTGGACCTTTCGGCGGCCGAGCGGCCCGGCCCCTATGACGGGCCGGTGGTCTATATGGGATCGCTTTCCAAGGAGCTGGCGCCGGGGCTGCGGATCGGCTGGGTCATCGCCGCGCCGGATATGATCGCGGCACTGGCAACTGCCAAGCAGGGCTCGGACATGTGCAGCAGCGGCCTGTCGCAGATGCTGGCGCTACGCGCGCTGGAAGCAGGGATGATCGACCGCATCCGCCCTGAGGTTCTGTCGATCTATCGCGCCCGTCGTGATGCGCTTTGCGCGGCGATGCAGGCGCATCTGGCCGAGGATCTGGACTGGCAGGTGCCGGTCGGCGGCATGTTCGTCTGGGCGACAGCCCGGGATCCGCGACTGGATACCGACCGGCTGCTGGAGCATGCAATGGCGCAGGGGGTCTGCATCTCGCCCTCCAGCGTGTTCGACCCCGAAGGGCTGGATCGGCGTTCCTTGCGGATCAACTTTACCCTGAATGCGCCCGAGCAGCTTGAGGAAGGTTGCCGCCGTCTGTCCCGCGCCATCCGTGCCGCGCTGGCCGAGGCCGGCTAAAGCGGGCGGTTGCTTGCACTGGACAGGATGTCGCGACGAGGCGACGCGGGCCGATTGGCGCTTGACAGCCGGCGCCACGCTACGGCAATGCGGGGCCGCTACGGTTCCGGCGTGATAGCGTCGGATGAAAAGGGAACATCGGTGCGCCCACCGGCCGCAATGCGGTCAGGGCGCGACCGGGGCTGCCCCCGCAACTGTACGCGGTGAGCAAAGGCCGACTACGCCACTGGGACCCACCCGGGAAGGCCGGCCCGAGCGATGATCCGCGAGCCAGGAGACCTGCCGTGGCGATCACCCATTTCCGGCGCGGGGCGCGTCAGGAAAGCGGCCTTCCGCAGAGGTGACAGTCGCCGTCCTGCGGCCGGGCTGCGCTTTCTCGGCCTTACCGCAGGACAGTTCTGCAAATCGCGGGCCGCAACCCGCGTTGGAAAGGCTTTGGAATGTTCAGAACTCCGGTTTCCGTGCTGGCCGCGACCGCCGCCCTTTTGCCCGCCGCCGCCCTTGGTCAGGACAGCCAGGATCAGGTCCTGCTGGATACGGTGATCCTGTCCGCCGGCCTGTCGCCGGTGGCGGAAAGCGCCTATGGCCGCGCCTATAGCGTCCTGACCGCCGAGGACCTGCAAAACCGCCGCGTCACCACCGTTCAGGATGCATTGCGCGCCGTGCCGGGTCTTGCCGTGACTGCGACAGGCGAAACCTTGACCAAGGTCCGTATCCGCGGCGGCGAGTCCAATCATGTTCTGGTGCTGATCGACGGAGTCGAGGCCAATTCGCCCGGCAACGGTGATTACATCTTCAGCGGCATGCTGGCCGAGGATATCGAGCGCATCGAGGTGCTGCGCGGGCCACAATCGACGATCTACGGCGCCAACGCCGCCTCCGGCGTGATCTCGATCACCAGCCGTCAAGCCTCTGCCCCGGGGCTGAGCTATGGCGGCACGGTCGAGGTCGGCGGGCTGAACACCCGCACGGCAAGCGCCTTTGTGCAGGCCAAGGGCGCACGTGGCGCAATCAGCCTTTCGGCCGTGGCGCGCCGCACCGATGGCGAGGACGCATCGCGCACTCCGGGTGGGGATACCGAGTTCAACAAGCACAAGACGCTGGGACTGAACGGGTCCTACGAATTGACCGAAGGCGTGACCGCCGGCTTTACCCTGCGCCGGACCTGGCAGGAATATGGTTATGATAACACGGTGTACCCCCCGTCAGCAGACTTCACGCCCCAGGACTATGTGGTCGATGCGCCCCAAACTGCTGACCGGAACGAGACTTACGGCTCGCTGTGGCTGGAAGCCGAGGCGTTGGGGGGCCGGCTTTTGAACCGATTCACTATTGCGGCCGCAAATCAGACCACGGACCATTTCAACGATGGCGTGCCGGATTATGACGATGGCTCGCGGTTGCGGGACTTCAAATATACCGGCACATGGGCACTGGATGGTGGCCACGCCCGCCACGCGGCGCAAAAGCTGAATTTCGCGGTGCAGAAGAAACGCGAAACCTATGAGGCATCCTTCGCAGCCGGCGGCCGGTATGAGCGGGATACGAAATCCGTTGCGCTGGAGTATCAGGGCCAGTTCGACGGGATCGGCATTCAGGCCGGGGTGCGGCGCGATTTCAACGAAGATTTCCGCAACGCCACCACCTGGAACATCGCGGGAGCCTGGCAATTGCCCGAACACGGCCTGCGCCTGCGCGCGGCGGCGGGCAAGGCCATCGTCAATCCCACCATGTTCGAGCTTTATGGCTATGTGCCGGGCAGCTACAGCGGCAACCCCGACCTGACGCCCGAAACCAGCCGCGGCTATGAAATCGGGGCAGACTGGAACTTTGCCGCGGGACAGGGCACGCTGGGGACGACGCTATTCACCAGCAAGGTCGAAGACATGATCATCGGGGCGGGCGATACATCGCAGAACCTCGATGGCACCAGCACCCGCAAGGGTGTCGAGGTCGATCTGGACTATCAGGTGACCGGCTGGCTGCGACTTGGAGCGAACTATACCTATACGGACGCCCGCACCACCGAAGGCCAGCCGATACCGCGTCAGCCGCGTCACATGCTTGGGCTGCGCGCAACAGGGGAATTCGCGCAAGGGCGCGGTTCGGTCACCGCCGATGTTCGCTATGTCGCGGGCAATTACGATGCCGAATGGTTCAGAAGCTGGACCCCGGACACCACTGAACTGCCCGATTTCGCGACCGTGAACCTTGCCGCGCAATATGACCTGACCGACAATCTCGTCGTGACCGGCCGGGTCGTAAACCTGTTCGACAAGGATTATTCCGAAGCATGGGGCTATTATGGTCAGGGTCGCACGCTTTACGCCGGCCTGACGGCGAAATGGTAAGGCGCTTTTGCCTTGCCGCCTGCCTGCTGGTGGGCCTGACCTTACCCGTTGCGGCCGATCCGCCGCGCCGGGTGCTGTCGGTCAACCTGTGCACCGACCAGTTGGCCATGTTGCTGGCCGCGCCGGGACAGCTTGTCTCGGTCTCTTATCTTGCGCAGGATCCCACGGCCTCGGCCATGGCGGACGAGGCCGCGCGCCTGCCCGTCAACCATGGTCTGGCCGAGGAGATATTCCTGATGCAGCCCGATCTGGTGCTGGCCGGAGCATGGAGCAACCCTGCGACGATCCGGCTGTTGCAGCGACTGAACATCCCGGTCGAGGTCTTTCCGGTCGAAACCGATATTCCCGGCATCCGCGCCAATATCCTGCGCATGGGCGAGGTGCTGGGCCGCCAACCCGAGGCCGAGGCCCTGCTGGCGCGTTTCGACGCCGATCTGGCACGGCTGTCCGATGCGCCCGCAAATCAACGCCCACGCGCGGCACTTTACATGGTGAATGGCTATAGCACGGGGCGCAACAGTCTGGCCGGGCAGATCGTCGAACTGGCCGGCTTTGACAATGTCGCCGATGAATTGGGCCTGCCCTCTGGCGGGGTGCTTCCGCTGGAGAGCCTGCTGCTTTCCGCACCCGACCTGCTGGTCGAGGGCCGCCGTTACCCGGGCAACTCGCGCGCGCAGGAAATGCTGGACCACCCCGCGCTGAGGGCGCTGACCAAGGGCAAGCCGGCCGAGGTGATGGGTGATCCCGATTGGGTTTGCGGCACCCCCTATATCCTTCGCGCCGTGACCCAGTTGCGCGACGCCCGCCTTGCCTTGCAGGCACCGCAATGACGGGCGGGCGCTATCCGCTGCTGATCGCCGCGCTGTCGTTGCTGGTCGTGACGCTTTTCCTGACCTCGCTGCTGACCGGCCCGGCCGGGCTTGGCATGGGCGAAAGTCTGGCAGCACTGTTTCAGGGCGGCGACGATCTGCTGCCGCTGGTCATGCGAGAGCTGCGCCTGCCGCGTGCCATCCTTGGCCTGCTGGTCGGGGCGGCGCTGGGAATGTCGGGGGCGGTGCTGCAAGGTTTCCTGCGCAACCCGCTGGCCGAGCCGGGGCTGATCGGCACCAGCGCCTCGGCCGCGCTGGGGGCGGTGCTGGCGATCCAGACCGGGCTGTCCGCCGCCTTCCCGCTGGCCCTGCCGCTGGCGTCCCTGGGGGGTGCGGCGCTTTCGGTGCTGCTGGTGCTGGCGCTGGCTGGACCACGCGGCGGCACGATGGCGCTGATCCTGGCCGGGATCGCGATTTCCGCGCTGGCTGGCGCTGGCACCTCGCTGGTGCTGAACCTTTCGCCCAACCCCTTTGCCATCAATGAAATCGTGTTCTGGATGATGGGCTCGCTGGCGGATCGGTCGATGCTGCATGTCTGGATCGCAACGCCCTTCATGATGCTGGGCTTTGCCCTGCTCTGGCCGACGCGCCGCGCGCTTGAGGCGCTGACGCTGGGCGAGGATGCGGCGGCCGCAAGCGGCGTGCATCTGGGTCGGTTGCGGCTGATGCTGGTGGCGGGCATCGCCGCGCTGATCGGCGGTGCCACGGCAGTCGCGGGCACGGTGGGTTTTGTCGGGCTGGTGGTGCCGCATGTGCTGCGCCGCGCGGTGGGCGCCAGCCCGGCGCGGCTGGTGCCTGCAGCGGCGCTTGGCGGGGCGGCGGTCGTGCTGGCCGCCGATGTGGCCGTACGGGTAATCGCGCCGGACCGCGATCTCAAGCTTGGGGTGCTGACGGCGCTGGTGGGGGCACCCTTCTTTCTGCACCTGATCCTGCAAACCCGGCGCGAAGGGCTGTGACGATGCTTGAGCTTCGCAACCTTTCGCTGAGCCGCGCCGGCGTCCCTGTTCTTGGGGGCATCGACCTGCGCCTTGGCGCGGGTGAATTCGTCGGCCTGCTGGGTCCGAACGGCGCAGGTAAAACGACGCTTTTGCGCGCTGCACTGGGGCTGCTGCCCGCACAGGGTCATTCCTCGCTGGCGGCGCTTTCGGCACGCGAACGCGCCCGCGCCGCCGCCTATATGCCGCAGGGCCGCGAAATCGCCTGGCCTATGCCGGTCGAAGCGCTGGTGGCGCTTGGCCGCATCGCCCATCCGCATTCGGCCGGCGCCGCCGACCGCGCGGCTATCGAGCGGGCCATGACCGCGCTGCATCTTGCCCCGCTGCGCCATCGCCGCGCGACCGAGCTTTCGGGCGGCGAACAGGCCCGCACGCTGATCGCCCGAGCCTTGGCGCAGGAAACGCCGCTGCTGATTGCGGACGAACCCATCGCCGGGCTGGACCCCGCCGCTCAGATCGAGGTGATGCGGCTCTTTGGCCAGATCGCCGGGCAAGGCCGCACGGTGCTGGCCTCATTGCACGATCTGGGACTTGCGGCACGGCATTGCACGCGGCTGGTGATGCTGCATCGGGGCCGTATCGCTGCGGATGGCCCGCCCGAGCAGGTGCTGACAGCCGAAAACCTTGCCCGCGTGTTCGGCATCACCGCCCATCTGGCACAGGGACCCGACGGTCTGCTGTTCCAACCGCTGGGCACGATTGGGCACGACGAAAGCCTTTGACGGCAGGCATCCTGCGGTCGGGGGATCCGTTCGAGTGATGTCATGGATCGGTAATCGGGGGCGAGACACAACCCGCCCCCGCGCAGCCTTACTGCCAGGACTTGATCAACTCGTCATAAGAGACCGTCTCGCCCTGCGGCTTTTCGTTCTCCAGCAGGCCGACGGGCGCGCCCTCGGCGGCAAGCCATTCCTGCGGGTCCTTTGCCTCGTTCAGCTTGGGTCCCAGATCACCCTGCACCCCGGACCGCTCCAACCGTTCCAGCACCCGCTCCTGTTCGGCGCATAGCGCATCCAGCGCCTCTTGCGGGGTTTTGGCACCCGAAAGCGCATCGCCGATGTTCTGCCACCAAAGCTGGGCGAGTTTCGGATAGTCGGGGATATTGGTGCCGGTCGGCGACCACTGCACGCGGGCGGGCGAGCGATAGAACTCGACCAGCCCGCCCAATTGGGGCGCGCGTTCGGTAAAGGACTCGTCCTGAATGGTGGATTCGCGGGTGAAGGTCAGCCCGACATGGGATTTCTTCGCGTCCACGGTCTTTGAGGTCACGAATTGCGCGTAAAGCCAGGCCGCCTGCGCCCGGTCCACCGGCGTCGATTTCATCAGCGTCCACGACCCCACGTCCTGATAGCCGATCTTGGTGCCCTCTGACCAATAGGCGCCGTGCGGGCTGGGGGCCATGCGCCATTTCGGCGTGCCGTCCTCGTTCATGACCGGGGTGCCGGGCTTGACCATGTCGGCGGTAAAGGCGGTATACCAGAACATCTGCTGGGCAATATCGCCACGTGCGGGAACCGGGCCGGCCTCGCCAAAGGTCATGCCCATCGCCTCGGGCGGGGTGTATTGCTTGAGCCAGTCGATGGCCTTGGTCACGGCATAGACCGCCGCCGCGTCATTGGTCGCCCCGCCCCGCGCCACGCAAGAGCCGACGGGCCGGCTGTTTTCATCGACGCGCACACCCCATTCATCGACCGGCAGGCCGTTCGGCTCGCCCTTGTCGCCCATGCCGGCCATGGACATCCAGGCATCGGTATAGCGCCAGCCGAGGCTAGGGTCCTTTTTGCCGTAGTCCATATTGCCCCAAGCCTTCGCCGGGCCGCCTTCGATATAGGACATGTCGCGGCCGGTAAAGAATTCGGCGATGTCCTCATAGGCCGACCAGTTGACCGGCACGCCAAGGTCATAGCCGTATTTGGCCTTGAAATCGTCCTGGGTTTTCTGATCGTTGAACCAGTCATAGCGGAACCAGTAAAGGTTGGCGAACTGCTGGTCGGGCAGCTGATACAGCTCTCCATCCGGGGCGGTGGTGAACTTCAGCCCGATGAAGTCGTCCAGATCCAGCGTCGGGCTGGTAAAGTCCTTGCCCTCCTCCTCCATCCACTTGGTCAGGCTGCGGGCCTGTTGATAACGCCAATGCGTGCCGATCAGGTCGCTGTCGTTGACATAGGCGTCATAGATGTTTTCGCCGGTCTGCATCTGGGTCTGCAGCTTCTCGACGACATCGCCTTCGCCGATCAGGTCGTGGGTGACCTTGATGCCGGTGATGGCGGTAAAGGCCGGGGCCAGCACCTTGGATTCGTATTCATGCGTGGTGATGGTTTCCGAGACCACCTTGATCTCCATCCCGGCCAGCGGCTGCGCGGCGTCGACGAACCACTGCATCTCTTTTTCCTGATCCTCGCGCGAGAGCGAGGACAGATCGCCAATCTCGGCGTCCAGAAACGCCTTTGCCGCCTCCATATCGGCCCAGACGGGCGCGCCCATGACCATCAGCGCAAGCGCCATGGCCGTGGTCCTTTGCATCGGTCTCATGATTTCCTCCCTTGGAATGTGACGTTGATCCGTGCGCCTTGGGCAATCGCCGCTGCCCTTCAGGCTTGTTGGAACCCGGTCAGACCCAGCGAAACACCGCCGCGGCATAGACAAGGCAAAGCGCAAGCCCCCACCACAGCGGGGGACCCGCGAAAAACAGCCAGCCCATGCAGATAAAGGCCGAACCGAGAAGCGAGATGAACAGCCGGTCCCCGCGCGTCGTCTCGATACGCAGCAGGCCGATGCGCGGGGTCTCGGGGAACCGGATGGCAAGGATGGTGAACAGCACCAGAAGACTGGCGATCACCCAGAAAAACAGCGCGACAGGAAAGGTCCAGGCCATCCAGCCGCCGGCGATCATCGGGGCGAGCCAGTCCCGCGCGCCATCCTTGACCGGCGTGGCCCAGAGCAGAAAGCCCAGCATCGCCGCCAGCAGGACGGCGGCCGATACATAGATCGCGGGCCAAGGGGCGCGTTTTCGGCTTGGGGCGGCAATGTCGGACATCAGACCCTCCCCAGGGCAAAGCCCTTGGCGATGTAGTTGCGGACAAACCAGATCACCAGCGCGCCGGGGATGATGGTCAGCACCCCCGCCGCCGCCAGCACGCCCCAGTCCATACCCGAGGCCGACACCGTGCGCGTCATGGTCGCCGCGATCGGCTTGGCGTTCACGCTGGTCAAGGTGCGCGATAAAAGCAACTCGACCCAGCTGAACATGAAGCAGAAAAAGGCGGCGACACCGATGCCTGACGCGATCAGCGGCATGAAGATCCGGATAAAGAAGCGTGGAAAGGAATAGCCGTCGATATAGGCGGTCTCGTCGATTTCCTTGGGGACGCCGCGCATGAAGCCCTCAAGGATCCAGACGGCCAGCGGCACGTTGAAAAGGCAATGCGCCAGCGCCACCGCGATATGGGTGTCGAACAGCCCGACCGAGGAATAAAGCTGGAAAAACGGCAGTGCAAAGACCGCCGGCGGCGCCATGCGATTGGTCAGCAGCCAGAAGAACAGATGCTTATCGCCCATGAAGGTATAGCGGCTGAAAGCATAGGCGGCCGGCAACGCCACGGTAATGGAAATCACCGTGTTCATGACTACATAGATGATGGAGTTCACGTAGCCCATATACCAGCTCGGGTCGGTCAGGATGACCTGATAGTTCCGAAACGTCAGGTTATGAGGATAAAGGCTGAAGGTGCCGATGATCTCGGCATTGGTCTTCAGGCTCATGTTCACCAGCCAATATATCGGCAGCATGAGGAATATCAGGTAAAGCACCATCACCGGGGCCGACGAGCCAAGACGCATCACATGCCCTCCGGGATTTTGCCGGGGCTGCGGTCGACGTTGGTCATGACGGTATAGAACACCCAGCTTACCAGCAGGATCACCACGAAATACATCATGGAAAAAGCGGCGGCAGGGCCAAGATCGAACTGCCCGACCGCCATCTTGACAAGGTCGACGGACAGGAAGGTGGTCGAGTTGCCGGGGCCGCCGCCGGTCAGCACGAATGGCTCGGTATAGATCATGAAGCTGTCCATGAAGCGCAGCAGCACGGCGATCAGCAGCACGCCCTTCATCTTGGGCAGCTCGATATAGCGG
This sequence comes from Paracoccus methylovorus, assembly GCF_016919705.1. Taxonomy (NCBI): domain Bacteria; kingdom Pseudomonadati; phylum Pseudomonadota; class Alphaproteobacteria; order Rhodobacterales; family Paracoccaceae; genus Paracoccus; species Paracoccus methylovorus. Next base: position 600,793 of record NZ_CP070371.1, on the reverse strand, counting down.
AACACGGCCCAGCGGCTGGCCTGATCTATCCGGGCGGCCTGATAATAAGCCTGCGGGATCGATTGCAGCCCGGCATAGCACAGCAGCGCCACGAGACTGGTCCAGTGCCAGACATCCATGAGGATCACCGTGATCCATGCATCAATGGGATCGTTGGTAAAGTTGTAATCAAACCCCAGCGACTTGAGCGTATAGCCCATGAGGCCGATATCGGTGCGCGCGAATATCTGCCAGATCGTGCCCACGACGTTGAACGGGATCAGCAAGGGCAGCGCCATCAGCACCAGAACGAGGCTGGACCAGAAGCCCTTCTGGGGCATGTTCAGCGCGACAAAGATACCCAACGGCACCTGGATCAGCAGGATGATGGCGGAAAACAGCACCTGCCGGCCCAAGGCCCCGTGCAGGCGCGGGGAATGCACCATTTCGTCGAACCATTCCAGCCCGACCCAGAAGAACTGGTTGTTGCCGAAAGTGTCGTTCACCGAATAATTCACCACCGTCATCAGCGGGATTACGGCCGAAAATCCGACAAGGATCAGCACCGGCAGGACCAGGAACCACGCCTTGTTGTTCTGGGTCTTTTCCATCAGGACGCCCCTTCCTGTTCGGGCGCGATGCGCCAGTCGTCGGCATAGACGTTGATCTTGTGCGGCGCGAAGGCGACGCGCGGCAGGCCCTCAACCGGGACCCCCTCGGGCATGACGACATTCAACGCCCGGCCCATCAACTCACCACGCACCAGACGGTGACGGCCCACGTCCTCGATGCGGCGAATGGCAAAGGGCAGCCCGCCGCTGGCGACCAGTGTGGCATGTTCGGGGCGGATGCCGATCTGGACCCGGCCCGCCACCGGGGCGTAATGCCCGCCCAGTTCCACCGTCTCGCCGCCTGCCAGCAGGGCGCGGTCCCCCCGCACCTCGGCATCAAGAAAGTTCATGCCGGGCGAGCCAATGAAATAGCCCACAAAGCTGTGGGCGGGCTTTTCGAACAGTTCCTCGGGCGTGCCCATCTGCACGACGCGACCTTCGTGCATGACCACGACCTGCTGGGCAAAGGTCAACGCCTCGGTCTGGTCATGGGTGACGTAGATCATCGTATGGCCAAACTGGCTGTGCAATTGCCTGAGTTGGGTGCGCAATTCCCATTTCATATGCGGGTCGATTACGGTCAGCGGCTCATCGAACAGGATGGCGTTCACGTCCTCGCGCACCATGCCGCGACCAAGGCTGATCTTTTGCTTGGCATCCGCCGTCAGGCCCTGCGCCTTTCGGTTCAGTATGGATTCCATGCCGATCATCCGGGCGATCTGCTCGACGCGGGACTTGATATAGCTGGCATCCTTGCCGCGATTGCGCAGCGGAAACGCCAGGTTGTCGCGCACGGTCATAGTGTCGTAGACGACCGGGAACTGGAACACCTGCGCGATATTGCGTTCAGCCGTCGGCGCACCGGTCACGTCGCGGTCGCCGAACAGCACCTTGCCTTGGCTGGGGATCAGCAGCCCCGAGATGATGTTGAGCAGCGTGGTCTTGCCGCAGCCCGAGGCACCCAGCAGCGCATAAGCGCCGCCGTCCTGCCAGACGTGATCCATCTGTTTCAGCGCGAAATCCGCCTCGGACCGCGGATGGCGCAGATAGCTGTGGGCCAGGTTTTGCAGCGTGATGCGCGCCATATCAGGCCGCCCTCGCATAGGCGGCCGGCGCGGCAAGCCGCTCGGCCGGATCGAACAGATAGACATGCGCCGGGTCCAGCCAAACCGAAAGCGGCTGGCCGGGGGTCAGCAGATGCACGCCCTCGACCAGCCCGACCCAGCGGTCGGCGCCGTGCTCGACATGGACGAAGGTTTCCGAGCCGGTGATCTCGGTCCCGATCAGGGTGCAGGCGAATTCGACAGCCGCCGGGCTTGGCCTGTCCAGCGACAGGTGATTGGCGCGAAAGCCGGCCAGATAGGCGCCGTCCGGCAGATCGGCAAAACTGCCCAAGGCCAGTGCGGTTTCGCCAAAGCTGACTGCCTCAGCCCGTTTTCGGGCATCGACGAAATTCATCGGCGGGTCGCTGAACACCCGGGCTGTGGTTGCATCGACCGGCTGGCGATAGACCGTCGGCGTCAGGCCGAACTGCGTGATCCGGCCCTGCCAGAGCGTGGCGGTATTGCCGCCCAGAAGCAGCGCCTCCTCGGGTTCGGTGGTCGCATAGACAAAGATCGCGCCCGAGGCTTCGAAGATGCGCGGGATTTCAACCCGCAACTCCTCGCGCAGCTTGTAATCGAGGTTCGCCAGCGGCTCGTCCAGCAGCACCAGCCCCGCGCCCTTGACCAGCGCCCGCGCCAGCGCACAGCGTTGCTGCTGACCGCCGGACAGTTCCAGCGGCTTTCTGGCCAGCATGGGTGTCAAGTGCAGCATCTCGGCGGTCTCGCGCACCTTGCGGTCGATCTCGGGCTTGGACCGGCCAAGGATGCGCAGCGGCGAGGCGATGTTTTCATAAACCGAAAGGCCGGGATAGTTGATGAACTGCTGATAAACCATGGCGATATCGCGGCTTTGCACCCGCTTGCCCGTCACGTCCTGTCCATTCCAGCACACGCGACCCTCCGTCGGCTGGTCCAGCCCCGCCATCAGCCGCATCAGGCTGGTCTTGCCGGAAAGCGTCGGCCCCAGCAGCACGTTCATCGTGCCTTTCTGCAAGGTCAGGTTGGTGGGGTGGATATGCACCCTGCCCCCAACCGATCTGGATACACCCTGCAATTCCAGCACAGCCTTCCTCCCCTATTCCGCCGCCGAGTGGGCGGCCTGAAGCGCCTGCACGAATGTCTCCAACTCGCGGCATTGCGCCTTATCCATGTGCAGCCCCAGCTTGGTGCGGCGCCACAGAATGTCCTGCGCGCTCTGCGCAAATTCGTTGCGGACCAGCCAGTTCACCTCGGCCTCGGTCAGCCCGGCGCCGAAGTTGCGGCCAAGCGCGGCCATGTTGCGCGCACCATTCATCAGCAGCAATGCCTCGGTCCCGTAAGTGCGCACGAGACGACGGGCAAGGCGGGCGGACAGGAACGGATAGCTGGCCTGCAACCGGGCGGTCAGGTCTTCGACCCCGTCCACCGGAAAATCACCGCCGGGCAAAGGCACCCGGGCCGTCCAGTCCCCCCCCGCCTGCGGAAAGAACGGCGCAAGCTTGGCCAGCGCCCCTTCGGCCAGCCGACGATAGGTGGTGATCTTGCCGCCAAAGACGTTCAACAGCGGCGCGGCCTTGTCCTGCGTGCCTTCGTGCAGGCTAAGCACATAGTCCCGCGTCGCCGCCGTAGCGGATTTCGCGCCATCATCATAAAGCGGCCGGACTCCGGAATAGGTCCATACCACCTGATCGGGCGTGACCGGCTTGGCGAAATAGCGGCTGGCAAAGGCGCAAAGATAATCCCGCTCTTCGTCCGTGCAGCGCGCCTCGCCCGGCGCGCCGTGATGGTCCATGTCGGTGGTGCCGATCAGGGTGAAATCCTGCTCGAACGGGATGGAAAAGATGATGCGGCCATCCGTGCCCTGAAAGAAATAGCAACGGTCGTGATCGTAAAGCCGGGGCACGACGATATGGCTGCCGCGCACCAGTCGCACCCCCTCGGTCGAGGGGATATGCGCGACGTTGCGAATGACATCCTCGACCCATGGCCCGCCGGCATTGACCAGCGCACGGGCGCTATGGGTCCGCGTTCCCCCCAGTCCCTCGGTGCTGATGCGCCACAAATCGCCCACACGCTCGGCATGGGTGACGCGGGTACGGGTCAGGATGGTTGCACCGCGCGCCTGCGCATCGCGAGCGTTCAGCACCACCAAGCGCGAATCCTGCACCCAGCAATCGGAATATTCCCAGCCCAGCCGGAAGCCCGGCTTCAGCGGCTGGCCCAGCGGGTCACGCGACAGATCCAGCCGCGTCGTCCCCGGCAGAATCCGGCGTCCCCCCAGATTGTCATATAGAAACAGACCCAGCCGGATCAGCCACGCCGGGCGGCGGCCACGCAGCCAGGGCATGGCAATGGACAAAAGCCGCGAGGTCGGAGTGTCGCTTTCAAACCGCATCTGCGGGGAATAGGGCAGCACGAAACGCATCGGCCAAGAGATATGCGGCATGGCGGCAAGCAGCGTCTCGCGCTCTTCCAACGCCTCGCGCACCAGCCGGAACTCAAAGAACTCCAGATAGCGCAGCCCGCCATGAAACAGCTTGGTCGAGGCCGAAGAGGTCGCCTGAGCCAGATCGCCCATCTCGGCCAGAGTGACCGACAGCCCGCGTCCCGCGGCATCCCGCGCGATTCCGCAGCCGTTGATTCCCCCGCCGATGATGAAAAGGTCGGCCGGGGGTTGCGTTGACGATGACACCGCCGATCCCTCCCCCATCGTTCGCCACTCTTGATAGCCAAAATGTGTAACGGCTTCGCAATCCCGGTCAAGCGAAAGTTTCGTTTATGATCGTTTTATGAAAAAACGAATAGGAATGCGCGGCAATGCAGCAAGATACGCATCAAAATGCTGCAAGTGCAGCGTGTTTCGCGGGATAATATGTGCGGTTCCCGGTTGCGCATCAGGCGGAATATCCATGCAAAACACAAAAAGCGAACTGAAACGAACATTTCAGAAAGCCTTGGATGCAGCAACCGCAGGTAGAAAGGCGCTTCGACAGGAAGGATATGTCTTTTCGACCGGCCCAGCGTTGCCGCAATGCAGCAAAACGTGAAAGCACCAGCGCCAGATCGCCGTTTTCCCCGTCGTGGACTTGGTCTTGCCAAGAAAATCTGGCAAAGGACGGCGCATCCTAGAACAAGGGCCATCCAGATGAACAGCCAATCCGTCATAGAACCCGGGGGTCAGGTGGCCACGCTGACCCACCTTCAGCGGCTCGAGGCCGAAAGCATCCAGATCATGCGCGAGGTCGTGGCGGCTGCCGACAATCCGGTGATGCTGTATTCCGTGGGCAAGGATTCGGCCTGCATGCTGCATCTGGCGAAAAAGGCGTTCTACCCCGCACCGCCGCCCTTTCCCCTGCTGCATGTGGATACCACATGGAAGTTCCGCGCCATGTATGAGTTGCGCGACCGGGCGGCCCGCGACGCAGGGATGGAACTGATCGTTCATCATAACCCCGAGGCCGTGGAAAAGGGCATCAACCCGTTCGATCACGGCAGCCTGCATACGGATATGTGGAAGACCGACGGCCTGAAACAGGCGCTGACCAAATTCGGTTTCGACGTGGCCTTCGGCGGCGCGCGCCGAGACGAGGAAAAGTCGCGCGCCAAGGAACGCGTGTTCTCGTTCCGCTCGGCCAACCACCGCTGGGACCCCAAGAACCAGCGCCCCGAGCTATGGAAGCTTTACAACACGCGCAAGGGCAAGGGCGAATCGATCCGCGTCTTTCCGCTGTCGAACTGGACCGAACTCGACATCTGGCAATACATCCATCTGGAAAACATCGACATCGTGCCGCTGTACTTTTCGGACATGCGCCCGGTGGTCGATCGCGACGGGCTGCTGATCATGGTCGATGACGAGCGTTTCCGCCTGCGCGACGGAGAGCAGCCAATGATGAAATCGGTGCGTTTCCGCACGCTTGGCTGTTATCCGCTGACCGGCGCGGTGGAATCGAATGCCCGGACCCTGCCGGAAGTCATTCAGGAAATGCTGCTGACCACCACCTCGGAACGGCAGGGGCGCGCCATCGACCACGACCAGTCCGCCTCGATGGAAAAGAAGAAACAAGAGGGGTATTTCTAAGATGACGACCGCGGTCAAAGACCCCGTTTATGTCACCGAGGCGCTGATTGCCGAGGATATTGACGCCTATCTGCTGAAGCATCAACACAAGACCATGCTGCGCTTTATCACCTGCGGCTCGGTCGATGACGGCAAATCGACGCTGATCGGCCGGCTGCTGTATGACAGCAAGATGATCTTCGAGGATCAGCTTGCAAGTCTTGAAAGCGACTCGAAGATCGTGGGCACCCAAGGCGGTGAGATCGACTTTGCCCTGCTGGTCGATGGCCTTGCCGCCGAGCGCGAACAGGGCATCACCATCGACGTCGCCTATCGCTTTTTCGCCACCGACAAGCGCAAGTTCATCGTCGCCGATACGCCCGGCCATGAACAATACACCCGCAACATGGTCACCGGCGCCTCGACCGCCGACCTGGCGGTGATCCTGATCGATGCGCGGCAGGGCGTGCTGACCCAGACCCGCCGGCACAGCTATCTGGTGAACCTGCTGGGCATCCGCAACGTGGTGCTGGCGGTAAACAAGATGGACCTGGTCGATTACTCGGCCGAGCGATTCTATGACATCGTCGCGGATTATTCGCATTTCGCCAAACAAATCGGCATGGACAGCTTCCTGCCGATCCCGATCTCGGGGCTCAAGGGCGACAATATCGTCGAGCAAAGCCCAAATATGCCCTGGTATCAGGGTCCGACGCTGCTGGGCCATCTGGAGGAAGCGCCGGTCAGCGACACGCAGATGCTGGAGCAACCGTTCCGCATGGCGGTGCAGTGGGTGAACCGGCCGAATCTGGATTTCCGCGGCTTTGCCGGCCAGATCGGCGCCGGCACGGTCCGGCCGGGCGATGCGATCCGGGTGCTGCCCTCGGGCAAGACCACGACGGTCAAGTCCATCGTCACCTATAACGGCGATCTGGATCTGGCCATGGCCGGCCAGTCCGTCACCCTGACCTTTGCCGACGAGATCGACTGCTCGCGCGGCGACATGATCGTCAAGGCCGACGAGCCCTGCGAGGTCGCCGACCAGTTCGAGGCGACGCTGGTCTGGATGGCCGAGCAAGAGATGCTGCCGGGCCGCCCCTATCTGCTGAAAATCGGCACCCAGACAGTCACCGCGACCGTCACCGAGCCGAAATACGAGGTCAACGTCAACACGCTGGAGCATCTGGCCAGCAAGACGCTGGGGCTGAATGCCATCGGGGTGGTCAACATCTCGACCGACCGGCCGATTCCGTTCGAGGCTTACGACCAGAACCCCGACCTTGGCGGATTTATCCTGATCGACCGCATGACCAACGCCACGGTGGCGGCAGGCATGATCCATTTCGCCCTGCGCCGGTCGCAGAACATCCACTGGCAGGCGCTGGACGTGAACCGCGAGGCCCATGCCGCACTGAAGAACCAGAAGCCGGCGGTGGTGTGGTTCACCGGCCTGTCCGGCTCGGGCAAGTCGACCATCGCCAATATCGTCGAGAAAAAGCTGCATGCCCTTGGCAAGCACACCTTCTTGCTGGACGGCGATAACATCCGCCACGGGCTGAACCGCGATCTGGGCTTTACCGATGCCGACCGGGTGGAAAACATCCGCCGCGTGGGCGAGGTCGCCCGGCTGATGACCGATGCGGGGATGATCGTCCTGACCGCGTTCATCTCGCCCTTTCGTTCGGAACGACAGATGGTGCGCGACCTGATGGCGCCGGGCGAGTTCGTCGAGGTCTTTGTCGATACGCCGCTGCAAGTGGCCGAAGAGCGCGACGTCAAGGGCCTTTATAAAAAGGCGCGCGCGGGCCAGCTCAAGAACTTCACCGGCATCGACAGCCCCTATGAGCAGCCGCAGAATGCCGAACTGACGGTGAACACGGTAGAGCTGACGCCCGAGGATGCCGCCGAACGCATCGTACAATATGTGCTGCGCGAGATGAGCTGACGGACCGGCCGTTCCCGCAACGCGGGGATGGCCATCGCCCACCGGGCAAGGAATGCAAATAGGGCGGCGACCAGGATGCGGTCGCCGCCCTATTATTTCAGGTCTTGGCCAAGCATGTCGAGCCGGCAGACCGCAGGCGCGGTCAACCCACGATCATCGGCCTGGACGGAACAGAAACGGCAAGGGCCGCCCGGCCTGCAGACGTAGCCTAGGCCACATCCGCCAGTGCCCTGGGCTTTGGTCCACCCGTGGCCCAGTCCAGCAGTTCGGCGGTGTGGACCACCGGCACCCCGGTGCCCGATCCGATCTGCATCATGCAACCGATATTGCCGGCGCTGATCACCTGGGGCGTCAGCGCCTCCAGCGTCTCGACCTTGCGACGCTTGAGTTCACCCGAAATCTCGGGCTGCATCAGGTTATAGGTTCCGGCCGAACCGCAGCAGATATGGCTGTCCTTCGGCTCCAGCACGGTAAAGCCGGCACGAGCCAGAAGGTCCTTGGGCGCACTGCGGATCTGCTGGCCATGTTGCAGCGAACAGGCGGCGTGATAGCCGACCCGCAGCGGCGGAGCATGGGCAGCGTCGTCCAGACCCAGATCGACCATGACCTCGGTAATGTCCTTTGCCAGGGCCGCCACCCGCGCCGCATCCGCCTCCAGCGGGTCGCCGGCGAACATATGGCCGTAATCCTTGACCGTCGTGCCGCAGCCCGAGGTGTTGATGACCACACCGTCCAGCCCCTCACCCGCGATCTCGGCCGCAAGCGCGCGGATATTGGCGGCGGCCTGTGCATGGCTTTCGCCGGTCTTGCCCATGTGATGGGTCAGCGCCCCGCAGCAGCCAAGGCCCTTGGGGATCACCACTTCGCAGCCATGCCGGCGCAGCAGCCGAATTGTTGCGTCGTTGATATCGGTATTCAGCGCCCTTTGCGCGCAGCCGATCAGCAGCGCAACTCGTTTGCGGCGCGGACCCTGCGCGGCAAAGACCTGGGGCTTGTCGTTAAGGCTGGGCGGCGGGATGTCGCGCGGGGCCATGTCCAACATGGCGCGCAACCGGGCATCCGGCACGAACCGGCGGAATGGCCGCGCCATCTTTGCCCCAAGAAGCGCCAGCCGGAAACGCCCCGGATAAGGCAAAATCCGCGCCAGCAGCCAGCGCAGCGCACGTTCACCCAGCGGACGGCGATAGTTCTTTTCGATATATTCGCGCGCATGATCGACCAGATGCATGTAATGCACCCCCGAAGGACAGGTCGTCATGCAACTGAGGCAGGACAGGCAACGGTCGATATGCCCGACGGTCTTGGCATCGGGAACCTTGCCGTTTTCCAGCATGTCCTTGATCAGATAGATGCGGCCGCGCGGGCTATCCAGCTCATCGCCCAGCACCTTGTAGGTTGGGCAGGTCGCGGTGCAGAAACCGCAATGCACGCAGCTGCGCAGAATCTCGTTGGCGCGGGCTGTGCCGGGGTTGGCCAGTTGTTCGGCAGTGAAATTGGTCTGCATGTCACTGATCCATCAGGCCGGAGTTAAGGATACCCGCAGGGTCGAAGACCTGCCGCAATCCGGCTGAGAGCCGGGCGACGGCGGACGCCTCGGGGGGGAAAGCCGGCCCGGTCAGGCCACCGCGCCGGACCAGCGTGGCATGGCGCGTAATCCCGCGAACTTCCTGTGCGGTGCCGGGGCCGCAATACCAGATCAGCCCGCCGCCCCAATCAAGCGAGAATACCCCACCAAGCGCGGCAAGCGCGCCCGCCACGGCCGGCGCTTCGCTGGGCTTGACCAGTATCCGCCACAGCGGTGCATCAGAACCGGCGAAATGCGCCAGATCCCGCAACTCCCGCCACAGCGTCACGGTCGCGGTGGCATCCAGAACTTCGGCTTCCCGGGTCTGGATCAACCCAAGCAGACGGTCGCGGCGATAGCCAAGCTGCGGTCCCAGCCCTTCCACCCGCAGCCAAGCCGTGCCGTCGCGGAAGACCGCGCCCGAGACCTCAAAAGGTGTGGCCAAGGCGGCAGAGAATATGGCGACCGCCTCATGGGCCGTCACGCCGTGAAAGCCCAGCGTACAGCGGTCGGGCAGATACGGCAGGGTCTTCAGCGCCACCTCGGTCAGCACGCCCAGCGTGCCATGTGCGCCGCAGATCAGCTTGCCAAGATCAAGACCGGTCACGTTCTTCATCACCCGGCCGCCGTTCTTCAGCACCCGACCCTGCCCGTCCACGAAGCGCACGCCCAGCAGATGGTCGCGGCAGGCCCCGGCCAGAAGCCGGCGTGGGCCGCTGGCATTAGCCGCGACCATGCCGCCGATGGTCGGCGCACCGTTGCGTCCCAACACGCCGCGCATGTCCGCCGGCTCGAAAGCAAATGCCTGACCCTCGGCCGCCAGCATCGTCTCGATCTCGTCAAGGGGGGTGCCGGGGCGGGCGATCAGCGTCATCTCGCCCGGCTCGTAGGTGACGACGCCCGACAGCGCGGCGGTGGAAAGCGCCTCGCCCGGCACATGGTCGGTCTGGGTCCGGGTGCCGCCGCCGGCAATTCGCAGAGGCTGGCCAGAGGAGCGACGGTCGGCGATCAGGGCGCCAAGCTCGGCCTCGCTGGCGGGGGCAAGGCCCGCACGGCTGGGAATATCGGCGATCATCGGGTTGCGGCCTCCTCGCGCCAGGGCTGGCTGACCTCCAGCGGAAAGACCTTGGCCGGATTCAGCAGCCAGCGCGGGTCGAAAACGTCCTTGACCGCCATCTGGATATCCAGATCGGGGCCGTCATATTGCTTGGTCATCAGGTCGCGCTTTTCGATACCCACACCATGCTCGCCGGTCAGGCAGCCGCCGACATCGACGCAAAGCCGCAGGATGTCGTTGCCGAAAGCCTCGGCCTTTTCCAGATCGCCGGGCTTGTTGGCATTGAACAGAATCAGCGGATGCATGTTGCCGTCGCCGGCATGAAAGACGTTCGCCACCTCCAGCCCGTGCTGGCGCGAAAGCTCTCCGATCATTTTCAGCGTATAAGGAAGCTGGCCCACAGGAACCGTTCCGTCCAGACAGATGTAGTCGCCCAGCCGGCCCATGGCGCCAAAGGCAGATTTGCGGCCCTTCCAGATCGCCATGGCCTCGTCGGCATTGCGGCTTTCACGGAATTCGACCGGGTTCAGCGCGTCGGCGATCTCGCGGATGCGGGCGATCTGAAGGTCGATTTCCTCGGGCGAACCCTCGACCTCGACGATCAGCACCGCGGCGCAATCGGGATAACCGGCATGGGCGAATGCCTCGACCGCGCGCAGGCACACATCGTCCATATATTCGATGGCGACCGGCAGCACGCCTGAGCGGATGATGCGCGCCACGCATTCCCCCGCCACCTCGGCACCGTCAAAGCCGATCAGCACCGGGCGCGCGCCCTCGGGACGCGGCAGGATCCGCAGCACAGCCTCGGTCACGATGCCAAGCTGCCCTTCAGAGCCGCAAAGCAACCCCATCAGATCCAGACCCATCGGGCCCATCTCTGCGCCGCCCAGTTCGACCACCTCGCCCGTGGTCAGCACCACGGTGGCGCCCAGCAGGTTGTTGGTGGTGACGCCATATTTCAGGCAATGCGCGCCGCCCGAGTTCATGGCGATATTGCCCGCAATGGTGCAGGCCAGTTGCGACGACGGGTCGGGCGCATAGAAGAAGCCATGCGATTCCAGCTCGCCGCTGACCGACAGATTGGTCACGCCGGTCTGCACGCGGACAAAGCGGTTCGCGGTGTCGATCTCCAGCATCTCGCGCAGGCGCATGGTGCCGATGATGACGCAATCGGCCGTAGGCAGCGCGCCGCCGGCAAGCGAGGTTCCCGCCCCGCGCGGCACCACCGGCACCCGCATCTCGTGGCAGATGCGCATGGCGGTCGCGACCTCTTCGGTGGTTCGTGGCAACACCACGGCAAGCGGCGGGCAGCGATAGGTGGTCAGCGCGTCGCATTCATAGGCGCGCGTTTCCTCGGGGTCCCAGATGACGGCATCCTGGGGCAGAGCCGCGCGCAATGCGGCGATGATCGCCGGCGCACGCGACAGGATACCCGCATCGGGCGTTGGCATGGCGATACCGGACAAGCTCTCCTCCCTCAGTCAAGCTTCGAATCTTTGGCAGGATAGCATGAATCCACCCTGTGCAATTTTGGTATAATTTTTAGACCATAAACGTCAATCGGTATTTTTCTGGACCAACGTACCGGCTTTGTGCTTACATCGGTCCAGATATGCCCGACAACCGCATGAGCGCCATGACGAACCCGTCCGTAAAATCCGAACGCGCCGCCGAGGCCGTGGCCCAGCATCTGGAATCGCTGATCCTGGAGGGCTCCCTGCGTCCCGATGAGCGGCTCTTGCCCGAGCGTGAACTGGCCGAGCGCCTCAACGTATCCCGTTCGACCCTGCGCGATGGGCTGAAAATCCTGGAAGAGCGCGGCTTGCTGACCAGTGCCGGTGGACGCGGCAACCGGGTTGCACAGTTGGGCAAGGCCGCGATCACCGATCCGCTGATCGCCATGCTGGCCCGCCATGCCGAGGCGGACGACGATTATCTGGAATTCCGCGGCATCGTCGAAAGTTCGGCCGCGGCGCTGGCCTCGCAACGCGCCACCGAGGTCGAACTGGCCCGTATCCGGGATTGCCTTGACCGCATGGACCGCGCCCATGCCGAAGCGAACACGGACGAAGAGGCCGAGGCGGACGCCGAACTTCACCTGCTGATCTATGAATCCAGCCACAACCTGACGTTGCTACAAATCATGCAGGCGCTGGCGGGGGTGCTGCGTTCGGACGTGATCCAGAACCGCAGCCGGCTGTTCGTCGTGCCCGCCATCCGCGACCTGCTGCGCCGGCAACACCGCGCCATCGCCGAGGCGATCCTGCTGCGCGACGCCGAAGCGGCGCGGCGGGCAGCAGACGAACACATCCGTTATCTGCGTCAGGCCAGCCGCGAGATCCGCGATGCCGAGGCGCGGCTGGACCTGTCGCTGCGCCGGCTGAACGGTGGCGGTGCCGGCCTGCGCGTCACCGGCCGGCAGGCATAAGCAAGCCGCATTCACACCGAACCATCCCAAACCAAAAGGCCGGGACTGCGCCCGGCCTTTCGATGATGTTCTGGTCCGGGGTCAGTCCAGACTTACGTTGGCGTCGCGGACCACCGGTTCCCATTTCGCCATCTCGGCCTTGACGTGCTCGGCCAATTCCTCGGGCGAAGAGGCGACGATGGTGGCCGAAAATTCCTTCATCCGCTCGGCAACGCCCGGATCGGCCATGGCGACCAGCGCGGCCTTGTTCAGCGCCTCGATCACCTCGGGGGGCGTGCCGGTCGGGGCAAATAGCGCGTTCCAGGTGTAGGTCTCATAGCCCGGCAGCGTCTCGGCGATGGCGGGAATGTCGGGGAAGCTGGCGGCGCGTTCCGCCGTGGTCACGCCAAGCGCGCGCAGCTTGCCGCTGGCGATATGGCCCGAAGCGGAGGGCAGGTTGTCAAAGATGATCGGCACCTGATTGCCCAGCACATCGGTCAGCGCCGGGCCCGAACCCTTGTAGGGGATATGGGTCAACTCAATCCCTGCCATGGCCTTGAACAACTCGCCAGACAGATGCAGGGGGGTGCCGTTGCCGGATGAGGCATAGGCCAGCGGCTCGGTCTTGGCCAGATCAATCAGTTCCTGCACGGTATTCACCGGCAGTTCCGGGTTCACGGCCAGCACGTTCGGCACCAACACCAAAAGCGAGATGGGCGCGAAATCCTCGACTGGGTCATAGGGTTTCTGCTTGAGGATCAGCGGGTTCAGCGCATGGGTGGCCACCGTCGCCATCAGGATGGTGTAGCCATCTGGATCGGCCTTGGCCACCTGCGCCGCGCCAAGGCTGCCGCCGGCGCCACCGACGTTCTGCACGATGACCTGCTGGCCCAGTTCCTGGCTCATGCGGTCGGCGACAATGCGGCCGACCACGTCGGTCGAGCCGCCGGCGGCAAAGGGGATCACCAGGGTGATCGGCCGGTCAGGAAAGTCGGCTGCTGCGGCACCGGCCAGGCCAAACGCCACGGCTGCGCCCAGCAACAGGCGGCGGGTGATGGATACGGTCATGATTTCCTCTCTGTTGGATGTCTTATGCATCGCTTTCGGTGAACACCTCGTCCCGACGCTTGCGGATCTGCGGCATGAAGACGAGGACCAGGATAATCAGCGACATCCCCAGCAGGGCCGCGCTGATCGGACGGTTCAGGAAGGTCATGGGATCACCCCGCGACAAGATCATCGCCCGGCGCAGGTTTTCTTCCAGCAACGGTCCAAGAACGAACCCCAGCAAAAGCGGGGCCGGCTCGCACCGCAGCTTGGACATGATATAGCCAAGCAACCCGAAAAAGGCGACGGCGTAGAGGTCGAAGGTGTTGGACGCCACCGAATAGACCCCGATCGAGCACATCGCCATGATGATCGGGAACAGCACGTAATAGGGCACGGTCAGCAGCTTTACCCACAGCCCGATCAGGGGCAGGTTCAGCACCACCAGCATCAGGTTGCCGATCCACATGCTGGCCACGATGCCCCAGAACAGTGCCGGCTGTTCGTTGACCACGTTGGGCCCCGGCACGATGCCCTGAATGATCATGGCACCGATCATCAGCGCCATGACCGGGTTTGCCGGAATCCCCAGCGTCAACAGCGGGATAAAGCTGGTTTGCGCCCCTGCGTTATTGGCGCTTTCCGGCCCGGCGACACCGGCCAACGCACCCTTGCCGAACTCCTCGGGGTGTTTCGAGACCTTCTTCTCGATGGTATATGACGCGAACGAGGCTAGGATCGCACCACCGCCCGGCAGAATGCCCAGGACCGAGCCGATCCCGGTGCCGCGCAGCACCGGCCCGATCATTTCGCGAAACTCCTGGCGGGTGGGGAACAGACGGTTGATGTTTTTCGTCATCACCTCGCGATCATGCTCATCTTCAAGGTTGCGCAAGATCTCGGCAATGCCGAAGACGCCCACGGCGACAGCCACGAAGTTCAGGCCGTCGGCGTATTGCGTGATGCCCAGGGTAAAGCGTGGCGCGCCGGTATAGATATCGGTGCCGACGATGCCCAGCAGCAGGCCCAGCACAACCATGGCCAGCGCCTTGAGCACCGAGCCATGCGCAAGCGCCACTGACATGACCAGACCCATCACCATCAGGCTGAAATATTCCGCCGCCCCGAATTTCAGCGCCACCGTGGTCAAGGGCGGAGCAAAGATCGCCACCAGAAATGTCGCGACCGTGCCGGCAAAGAACGATCCCAGCGCCGCCGTAGCCAGCGCGGTGCCCGCCCGACCCTTGCGCGCCATCTGATAGCCGTCGATAGCCGTCACCGCGGACGAGCTTTCGCCCGGCATGTTGATCAGGATCGCCGTGGTCGAGCCGCCGTATTGCGCGCCGTAATAAATCCCCGCCAGCATGATGAGCGAGCTGACAGGCTCAAGCTGGAAGGTGATCGGCAAAAGCATGGCGATGGTCGCCGTGGCGCCGATCCCCGGCAGGACGCCGATCAGCGTGCCAAGCAGCACACCTATCAGGCAAAAAAACAGGTTCGCCAGCGACGAGGCGACCGAGAAGCCAAGCGCGAGATTGCTGAGCAGTTCCATGCCGCCCCCCTTTTATTAGAATTGGACCCAAGGGCCAAAGCGGCGGAACGGCAGGCCCAACCCATAGCTGAAGATCAGCGTGGACAGAACCGTGACCGCCACGGCCAGGATCAGCGCAGCCAGAGGCCGCATCCGCACAGACGCCTGCGACGCGATCAGCGTGGTCAGAAACAGCGCCGGCACAAAGCCCAGGCCCCGAACCGTCAGGCCAAAGAAAATCGGAGCGGGCAGGATGAACATGATGCCACGCCAGGCCACCTTGCCAAAGGGCTCGTCATCCTCGCGCCCAAAGGCACGCACAAAGATGATCAGCCCCAGCAGGAACAGGATCCCCGACAGCACCATTGGGAAATAGCCGGGTCCCATGCGCAGCGAGGTGCCGATTTCCAACCCGACGGTCTGCCAACCGAAAAATCCCGCCGCCGCCATCAGCAGCAACCCTGCCGCGATGTCAGTGTTGTCCTTGGGTTTCGTGGACATGTGTTTCCCCCCGAAAAAGGCAAGCCCCGCCGCAATCGCGGGCGGCGGGGCCGCAAGATCAGTCGGCGTAAACGCCTGCGGCCTCGATCACCGGCTGCCAGCGGGCAATTTCCGCCTCAAGCTTGGCTTGCAGCGCGGCGGGCGTGGCATCCTCGGCCGGCGAGGGTGCGGTGCCCAGATCGGCCATGGCCTTGACGACGCCTTCGTTGGCCAGCGCGACCTGCAACGATTGCGACAACCGCTCATTTATCTCGGCAGGCGTGCCCTTGGGCGTGTAGATGCCGTGCCAGATCGAGACGTCGAAATCGTCAAGCCCGCTTTCCATCGCCGTGGGCAGATCCGGGAACAACTCCAGCCGCTCAGGCGTGGTCACGGCATAAGCCTTGATCGTGCCGCCCTTGATCTGCTGCGTGGTATTGGTGGTTTGGTCGCACATGATATCGGTCTGCCCGCCCAACAGGTCGGTCATCGCCGGACCCGTGCCCTTGTAGGGAACCGTGACCAGCGGAGCCTCAAGCGCAGACATCAGCATCATGCCGCACAGATGCGACGCCGAACCGATCCCGGCATTGGCCAGCGTCAGGTTGTCGGCATTGTCCTTGACGTAGCTGATGAACTCATTGAAATCGCCCGGCTCGAAATCCTTGCGCGCGACGACAACCATCGGCACCTCGGTGACAAGGCCGACGTATTCAAAGGCATTCAGCGTATCAAAGGCCAGATTGCGGTAAAGCGTGGCCGAGGTCGCCATGCCGATATGGTGCAGCAGCACCGTATATCCGTCCGGATCAGCCTTGGCGACATTGCCCGCACCCAGCGTGCCGCCTGCGCCGCCGATATTCTCGACGATGATCTGCTGGCCCAGATCGGCCGACATGCGCTCGGCTACCATACGCGCGACGGTGTCGGTCGGCCCGCCAGCCGCGAAAGGCACCACCATCGTAATCTGGCGCTGCGGCCAGTCCTGCGCAAAAGCCGGCGCGACCAGCAAGGTCGTGGCGCAAAGCGCGCCCAGAAGCTTCGGGTAAGCCATATTCCCCTCCCCCAAGGATTAGTTTGGCCGGCACCCTCCTCGGCGCGGCCACCGGGCGAAGGGTGCGGCGGGTTGCCCCCTCGCACAAATCAAAAAAGGGGTCTGATCTGGGCAAATTGCCGCAATAGGCAAAAAATGGGTGGAAATGGTGACATGACAGGCAAAAGATGGGCGGATTTTCACCCATCTTCGCATCTCAGGCCGGGTCCTCTTCGGCAGCATCAAGGATCAGCCGCCGGTCCAGCCCGTATTTCTGCATCTTTTCGTAAAGGGTCTTGCGCGAGATCCCCAGCGTTTCATAGACGGGCCGCAGCTTGCCTCCATGGGCGGCAATGGCGCCGGCAATCAGGCTGCGTTCGAATTCGGCCACGCGGTCCGCCAGACGCGCGCCCTGCGCGGGATCGGGCTCGGCGTTTTCCAGCCCCAGCACGAAACGCTCTGCCAGATTTCGCAACTCTCGCACATTGCCCGGCCATTCCCTTGCCGCCAGCCCCGACAGAAAGGCCGCGGGGGTTTCACGCTCGGCGATATTGTGGCGGGCAGCCGCCTCGCGCACCAGTTGCAGAAACAACAGCGGCACATCCTCGCGCCGGGCCGAAAGCGGCGGGACATGCAGCACCCCGACATTCAGCCGCCAGAACAGATCCTCGCGGAAACTGCCGCCCGCGACCAAGTCCTCCAGATCGACCTTGCTGATCGCGATAAAGCGCACATCAAGCGGCACCGGGTCGTTCGAGCCCAGCCGGGTGATGGTCCTTTCTTGCAGCACCCGCAGCAGCTTCGCCTGCAACTCCAGCGGCATCGAGGCGATTTCGTCCAAAAGCACGGTGCCGCCGCGCGCATGTTCGAACTTGCCATATCGGGGCCGCAACGCGCCGGGAAAGGCGCCGGCCTCGTGACCGAAAAGCTCGCTTTCGATCAGCGCCTCGGGCAGCGCGGCGCAGTTGATGGCGATAAAGGGCCGGCCTGCACGCGCAGAAATATCGTGCAGCGCCCGGGCCACCACCTCTTTGCCCGCGCCGGTGGGGCCGATGACCAGCGCATCGGCATCCGAGGCACCGATGGCGCGCAGCCGATAGCGCAGATCGACCATGACTTGCGTGCGGCCCGGCAGCCTGGCCTCGACATCGTCGCGTTTTCCGGCGACGGCGCGCAAGCGGCGGTTTTCCAGCACCAGCCCGCGATGCTCGATGGCGCGGCGGATGACGGTGGCCAGTTCCTGCACCACGAAGGGCTTTTCGATAAAGTCGTAGGCGCCGCCCCGGATCGCCTCGACTGCCAGTGGGACCTCGGCATGGCCGGTGACAAGGATCACCGGGATCTCGGGGTCAACCTCGTGCAGGCGGCCCAGCAACGTCATGCCGTCCATGCCGGGCATGCGGATGTCGCTGACCACCGCACCGGCAAATCCCGGCCCAGCCAAGGCCAGCGCCTCTTCTCCCGAGGCCAACGCCTCGACGGTAAAGCCCGCCAGCTCCAGCGCCTGTGCGGTGGAACTGCGCATCTGCTCGTCATCCTCGACCAGAAGCACCCGAGGGGTCATGCCGCAGCCTCGGCAGTTGTTGCGGCGGGTAGGGTCACGCAGAACTCGGCCCCGGGCCTCGCGTCGCGGCAGGTGATCTCGCCACCGAAATCCCGCACGATATTGGCGGTAATCGACAGGCCCAGGCCAAGCCCCGCCCCCATGCCCTTGGTGGTAAAGAACGGGTCGAAGATGCGCGCGGCAATCCCGGCCGGCACGCCCGCACCACGGTCACGGACCCGGATGGCGACACGCCCGCCCTCGGCCCGGGCCGACAGCGAAATGCGGCGATCCGGGCGACCCTCAGCTGCATCGGCTGCATTGGTGATCAGGTTGACCAGCACCTGCTGCAACCGCGTCGGCCCGGCCCGCAGCGGCGGCAGATCGGGCGGCACGTCCAGTTCCAGTTCCGCCCCGCTGCTGGCCAACCGCGCGGCAACGATGGTGCGGGTTTCGTCCAGCAGCGCAGACAGCGCCACTGCGCCCAGCCGGTCGTCGGGTTTCCTTGCGGCCTGCCGCAGATGTTTGCCGATGGCCGCCATGCGATCCACCAGCGCCAGAATCTGGCCGATGTTATCGCGCGCGCGGGCATAGTCGCCGCGCTCGATCAGAATGGTGGCGCTATCGGCATAGTTGCGCGCCGCCGCCAATGGCTGGTTGATCTCGTGCGAGAGCGAGGCCGACATCTGCCCCAGCGCCGCCAGCTTGCCAACCTGCACCAGACTGGCCTGGGCGGCGCGCAACTCGGCCTCGGTCGCGCGACGTTCGGCGATCTCTTGCTCAAGCTGGGCGTTCACCCGGGCCAGATCGGCGGTGCGGCGGGTCACGCGGCGTTCCAGTTCCGCAGTGGCGAATTGCTGCATCGCCAACCGTTCGGCCGCCTGCGCCCGGCGCTGGCGCCACATCAGCAGACCAAAGCCCGCAACCGACAAAAGCAGCAACAGGCTGATCACCGCCAGCCGCGCCTCGGCCCTGAGTTCGGCGCTGTCCAGCAACACATGCACCGTCCAGCCAGCCCCCGGCATCGCCTCGGACGCCGCGATAAAGTCATGGCTGCCCCTCGCCCCCTCGCCCATCGAGGGCGGCAGGCGGAACACCGGCGCACCATGCAGGTCCAGCCGCTCGATCGGCAATTCGGCCAGCGGCGTGCCGGCGTAGCGACGCGAGGATTCGGTGCGCGCCAGCCGTTCCCGCGTCAGGGGCTGGATGCTGTGATAAAGCCAGCTCGGCTCGGATGACAGAAAGCCCGTGCCTTCGGGGTCGGTTACCAGCACGCGATATTGGTTGCCGCGCCACGATGCCTCGATTCGGTCCACGCCGATCTTGACGGCAACAACGGCCGTGATCCGACCGGCATCGTCCTCAACCGGCGCTGAAAAGAAATAGCCCCGGACGCCCGAGGTGGTGCCGATGCCGTAAAACCGCCCCTGCCCCCCGGCCATGGCGTCGATGAAATAGGGTCGGTAGCTGAAGTTCTGGCCGATGAAACTGGCGGGACCCAGATAGCCGGAATGGGCAACGGTCTCGCCGTTGGGCAGGATCAGGTAGATATCCGCGGCCTCAACAGCCTCGTTCTGCTCGGCCAGCCATTCGTTGGTTTCCTGCCGCAGTGCTGGGTTGTCTGGGTCGGCCGCAAGCTGGTGGATCAGGTCCAGATCGGCGACAAGATGCGGCACCACCTCATAGCGCGCCAGATCGGCGTAAAGCGCATTCACCGTCAACCGCAGCGCAGTGGCCGCACGGCCGTGGCCCTCGCGGAAGTAATGCTGATAGGCCAGTTGCGCCCCCAGCCACAGGATCGCCGCCACACCGGCAAGACCCAAGGCCAGCGGCCAGCGCGCCGCCCACGGCTTGCGCGGCAGCAGGTCTATCCGCATCTGGCCCTCTCGGGCCGTTCCGGGCGTATCCGGTGCATGGTTCCGTCCCCCTCTTCCCCGAGCGGAATCTGACAGCAAGCCCGGCCGCGCGCAACCGGCCTTGCACAGACGACCTTACGTCCATGCGCCTGCCCCGCCGCATCGGGATTATATCCTGTTCAAGCAGGGATCAGCCGTCAAATCGCCAGTCACCTTCGCCCAAGGCCGGGGCCGCGCGGTCGGTGACCAGAGGACTGCGCGAGAAACGCAGCGGACTGCGCAGCCCGGCGATGCCGTCGGGCGCGATGCGCAAGCCGCGTGCCTGCACCTGCGGCTCGGCCAGCGCCTCGGCGACGTCATTGACCGGGCCGGCGGGAACCCCGGCCCCCTCAAGCGCGGCGATCAGCGTGGCACGGGAAAAGCAATGCGTGGCCTCGATCAGTTTTGGCACCAATTGCGCCCGGTTCGCCACGCGGGCGGGATTGGTGGCGTAATCCGCATCCCCAGCCAGATCCGGCAGGCCCAGCACCCGGCACAGCGCCGCGAATTGCCGGTCATTGCCACAAGCAATGATAAGATGCCCGTCCAAGGCAGGGAAAAGCTGATAGGGGACGATATTGGGATGCGCATTGCCCAGACGATGCGGTACCGTGCCCCCCAGCAGGTAATTCGTCGCCTGATTGGCCAGCACCGCCACACCGCAATCCAGAAGCGACAGGTCCAGATGCTGGCCCCGGCCCGAGCGCGCCCGCTCGGTCAGTGCCGCCTGCACCGCAATCACCCCGTAAAGCCCGGTGAAGATGTCGATCCATGCCACGCCGACCTTTTGCGGCTCGCCCTGCGGATCGCCGGTCAGGTCCATGATGCCCGACATGCCCTGGATCAGAAAGTCATAGCCCGGCTGCGCCGCGCGCGGCCCGTCCTGCCCGAAGCCGGTGATCGAGGCATAGACCAGCCCCGGATTGCGCGCCGACAGGGTGTCGTAGTCCAGCCCGAACTTGCGCAAGCCACCCAGCTTGAAGTTCTCGATCACCACATCGGCTTGGCCGATCAGCGCACTGAGCCGCTCCAGATCGTTGTGATCGTTGAAATCGCAGGTCACCGACCGTTTGCCACGGTTGGCGGCGTGGAAATAGGCCGCGACCTTTTCGGTCGAGCCATCGGCGCGCGGCCGCTCGATAAAGGGCGGACCCCAGCGGCGGGTATCGTCACCCTCGGGAGCCTCGACCTTGATGACCTCGGCGCCCAGATCGGCCAGTGTCTGGCCGATCCACGGTCCGGCAAGGATGCGCGCCAATTCGACGACGCGCAGCCCCTTCAGCGCCGGTTCGGCCATTACGAGAACGCCTGAATGCCCGTCTGGGCCCGGCCAAGGATCAGCGCATGAACGTCATGTGTGCCCTCATAGGTATTCACCGTCTCAAGGTTCTGCGCATGACGCATGACGTGATAGCCGATCTGGATGCCGTTGCCGCCATGCATGTCGCGGGCCACGCGGGCGATCTCCAGCGCCTTGCCACAGTTGTTGCGCTTGACGATCGAGATCATCTCGGGCGCGAACTTGCCTTCGTCGAACAGCCGCCCGACCCGCAGGCTGGCCTGAAGGCCCAGAGCGATCTCGGTCTGCATGTCGGCCAGCTTTTTCTGATAAAGCTGCGTGGCGGCCAGCGGACGGTTGAACTGATGACGGTCAAGCCCGTACTGGCGGGCGCGGAACCAGCAATCCTCGGCCGCACCCATTGCGCCCCAGGAAATGCCATAGCGCGCGCGGTTCAGACAGCCGAAGGGGCCGCCCATACCCTCGATATTCGGCAGCAGCGCGTCCTCGCCGACCTCGACATTCTCCATCACGATCTCGCCGGTGATCGAGGCGCGCAGGCTGAGCTTGCCCTCGATCTTGGGCGCCGACAGGCCCTTCATGCCCTTTTCCAGCACAAAGCCGCGCACCTTGCCGCCATGCGCCTCGGATTTCGCCCAGACCACGAAGACGTCCGCGATCGGTGCGTTCGAAATCCACATCTTCGCGCCGTTCAGCACATAGCCGCCGTCGGTCTTTTTCGCCACGGTCCGCATGCCGGCGGGGTCGGAGCCCGCATCAGGCTCGGTCAGGCCGAAGCAGCCGATGAACTCGCCGCTTGCCAGTTTCGGCAGATATTTCTGCTTCTGCTCCTCGCTGCCATAGGCTTCGATGGGGAACATCACCAGCGAGCTTTGCACCGAGGCCATCGAGCGATAGCCCGAATCGATACGCTCGATCTCGCGCGCCACCAGCCCATATGCGACATAGGATGCGCCGACGCCGCCATAAGCCTCGTCCACGGTCACGCCCAACAGGCCCGAGGCGCCCATTTCACGGAAAATCTCGGGGTCGGTTTCCTCGTTCAGATAGGCGGCCTCGACGCGGGGGGCCAGCCGGTCGGCGGCGAAGGACGCGGCGGTGTCGCGGATCATCCGCTCTTCCTCGGTCAGTTGATCTTCCAGCAGAAACGGGTCGGCCCATGAGAAAGGGTTGCCCTTGTGCGATTTCGTCGTCACGTCATGCCTCTTGCGATAATGGTGCTTGGTTCATTCATTACAGCTTCCAAACCTAGCCGGAAAATGGATAATCCTCATCACTTCATGCATAGAGTGAATGTTCTTGCGCCAAAGACGCTTCCTTCCGAACCTCAGCCTGCTTTTGGCTTTTGACGCGGTGATGCGCACCGGGTCGGTCACCGGCGCGGCGCAGGATCTGGGCCTGACACAAAGCACGGTCAGCCGGCTGTTGCAAAGCCTCGAGGCGCAACTGGGGCAGGAACTGTTCGTGCGCCACAAGAAGCGCCTGACCCCGACCGAGGCGGCCGAGCGGTATTTCCGCGACATCGCCGCTGCAATCGAGCTGATCCAGCGCGCCAGCATGTCGCTGATCGCGAACCCCGACGGCGGCAGTCTGGACCTTGCCGTCCTGCCCACCTTTGCCACGCGGTGGCTGGCGCCGCGTCTGCCGGATTTCCTGTCGGCGCATCCCGGCGTCTCGATCAACCTGACCACCCGCTTTCGCCGCTTCAGCTTTGACGAAGAACCCTTTGACGCGATGATCTTCTACGGTCAGGACGACTGGCCCGGAGCCGAGCATCTGAAATTGTTTGACGAAAGGTTGACCGCCTGCGCAGCGCCCAGCCTGTTGGCCCGGGCGCCGGTGGACCGCCCGGCCGATCTGGCAGGGATGTTGCTGCTGCAACTGCCCACCCGACCCGATGCGTGGGCGGCGTGGTTTCGCGGCCAAGGCGTCGAGCCGCCAAAACCGCTGAACGGCATGATGATGGACCAGTTTTCGATGATGATCCAGGCGGCGATCTCGGGTCTTGGGATCGCGCTTTTGCCGGACTATCTGGCCCGGGTAGAGATCGCCGAGGGGCGGCTGACGCCAATCCTGCGGCAAGGGGTGCCCGGCAGCGGCGCCTATTGGCTGGCTTGGCCCGCACGCAAGGCCGGACTGAAACCGCTGGCGGCGTTTCGCGACTGGATTGCCGCCTGCATGACGCAAGACGGGGTGGGATAGGCCCCCTCTCGGGCTGGAACCGTGGCTTGTTCACATCGGCATGCGTAGTGCTCAATATTCTGAGCGACCAATTCCTTCAATTTGCGCATGATGGCTGGTGCGTCAAGTCGAGCCCAGTTAACCTGCGCTAAAGACAGCGGAGCGGGAATGAGCGATTTCGACAGCACATTCGACGTAGGTGCGCGGCTGAAAGAACTGCGCACCGCCGCAGGCTTGTCGCAGCGACAACTGGCCGAGGCATCGGGTGTGCCGCATGGTCAGGTCTCGATGATTGAAACAGGGCGTCGCAGCCCCTCGGTCGCTTCGCTGCGCAAGATCCTTGATGGGCTGGGCGTCACCTTGTCGAAGTCTTTCGAACCTGACCTGCCGCAAAGTCCGCAGCCCTTCTTTACCCCTGCCGAATTGCGCGACCTGACCTCTCGGCTATACTCTGCCGCCCGGCAGGATCAGGCGGTGCCAGACCAGCAACACGCGGCGCTGGCCGAAGGTCACGCCGTCATCGTATTGGCCGATGATACGCGTGCCCTGCGTGATCAGGAGCAGGCTGCCGGTCGGACTGTCATAGATATTCTCCGTCACCTGCACGGTGATCTGGCCGGGAAGATCGGAGCGGATGCCGGTGATAAGCGCGGCCGGGATGACGGCCCCGGCCTGTAGGGCGAGGCAGGCGAGGTGACGACGATCCGGGGCGACGGTCTGCCGGTCCACGGGGCCGTTGAGGAAAGCCGGGTGCCGATCCTGCGTCGCCGGCTGTCCGCCGAGGCCGAGACCGGCAAGGCCGGGCATGGCCATCCCTGCCGGCGTTCCCGTGTTCGGGCCGGACTGGAAAAGCACGTTATTCAAGCGCGCAGCTTCTTCCTCGGCGCGGCGGCGTTCTTCCTCGGGATCGACGGCGGGCGTCGCCATGACCGGCGGCACGACAGGCTGGCCCCGGTTCTGCGCGTCAAGGATGGGCCTTCCGAGGTCGCCCGGCAACGCCGGCCCCAGGACGGGGGCCGGTATAGTCGCGCGGCAGGCCGGCGAGGCCGTCCGCCGTGGGCCGATTCTCGGTCGAATAGAGTTCACCGCCGCCCGGTCCCTCGGCGCGGGTCTGGAGCGCGTAGATCAGCGCGCCGCCGATGCCGCGAAGCGCGGCCGCGCCGACGCCTGCCAGCATCTTGCGGGACAGGCGGGTGACGCGGGGTGGTTCGGGAAAGGTGCTGTCGGGATAGGTCGCCGCCTCGCTGCGCTGCGCCTCATCATGGCCACGCCCTCACATCACCATATGGCCCGGGACCCGGACAGCGGGGAGCTTCAGATCGAGGTCGCGGTGATCTCGCTGGAATCCTTGCGATCTCGCTGGAACGCAAAAAGCCCTCCTTTGGGAGCGCAATGCGCAATTATCGTTGGTTGCGGGGGCAAGCTATGATCTTTACTTGCGCCCGGAGCAAGTAAAGATGGTTGCAGGTCCTGATCCTCGCGCCACATCTATTTTTCTACCTATGGCAAAACTGATGAATCAAGTCCAATTGGCCCGTTCTCGAAGTCGAAATGGCGCACTGTTCACAACAGCTGCCTGAGGATTTTCCTGCCGATATATCGTGCTGCATGTGCTGTATCCGGCCCCAAGCATATGAAGAAATAGCGCATTTCATCCATCGGCTCATCCCAGGCTGTCATATCTGCGGACGATCCAGCTGATGTCATAGACCAGCCAGACCGCGCCGATCAACGCGACGCCTTGCAGGGTCCGGGCACGAAGCGCCGCGAAGGCGATGGACAGGCCCAAGGCCAGCCTCAGGAAATACTCGGGCCCCAACGCGTGAAAATAATCGCTGCCCTTCATCAGCGTGTCGAACAGGTCGAAGCCGAATGTCAGGGCAAAGACGCCGAAGAACCAGTGGCGGCGGCGCATGAAGAAGCTCTCGCTTTCGGCATGGTCGGGCAGCGCATCGGGAAAGATCAGCGTCGCCATCACGAAATGCAGCGAGGCATAGCAAAGAACGAAGACATAGGCCCCGAAATGCCAGTCGCTGATACGGCGCAATCCGAATTCCCACCACCAGAAATGCACCGCGCCAAGCAGAACAATGACTGCCCAGACCGTCTGGGCCAGCATGCCCTCGGTCCGGGCGGGCGACTGGATGCGCCGCGACAGCCCCGACAGAACGCGGGTGATCCCCAGCCCCAGGATCATGCTGACGAGAATGCGAAGATGGCCGTAAGCATCCATCGCCAGGCTCCTTCATCCTTCCACCGTCCCAATCCATCCTGAAAGCCGGGATCGCATTTTTCCAGCCCCGAGGCGGAAATTTATTGTAACCTGCCCGGTCTGGACCTGTCCCGGGTTTGTTCCGGTCTTCTGAGAGCGATGCTCTCTTCAAAGGAGACAGGATATGGCATTGACACACAGCGGCGAGTTCAAGCGTGATGCGGTTCGCATTGCGCTCAGCAGCGGTCTGACACGGCGTCAGGTTGCGTCTGATCTTGGGACCGGGCTTTCGACGCTCGGCAAATGGATCCGGGCGATTTCCGATGAGGCGAAGGTGCCGGAACGGGATGCTGATCTTCTTTGCGAGAATGAGCGGTTACGCAAAGAGAGCCGCATTCTCAGGGAGGAGAGGGAGGTGCCCAAAAAGGCGGCTCAGTTCTTCGCGGCTCAAAAGCCATGGAGTTTCAGTTCATTGCCAGCTATCGCGGCAGCCTTTCTTGCACCCATCTATGTCGCATGATGGGCGTGACCGACCGCGGATTGCGCGCGTGGCGGCGCAGACCCCCGTCGAAACGCCAGCGGCGCGATATGGTAATCCTGGCCCATATTCGCGACCAGCATCGGCTGAGTCTGGGCAGCTATGGCAGGCCGCGCATGACCGAGGAACTGAACGAATTGGGCCTGCGGGTCGGCCAGCGCCGCGTGGATCGTCTGATGCGCCAGAACGGCATCCGGGTCATCCGCAGCCGCAAGTTCAAGCGCACGACCAACAGCGACCATGCCTTCAACATCGCGCCGAACCCCCTGCAACAGGATTTCGTGACGAGCGGGCCGAACCAGAAATGGGCAGGTGACATCACCTACGTCTGGTCCCGCGAAGGCTGGGTCTATCTGGCCGTCATCCTCGACCTGTTTTCCAGACGCGTCATCGGCTGGGCCATCAGCAACCGCATGAAGCAGGATCTGGCAATCCGCGCGCTGAACATGGCGGTTGCCCTGCGCCGCCCGCCACCGGGCTGTCTTCACCACACCGATCGTGGCGCCCAATACTGTGCGCATGACTACCAGAAGATCCTGCGAAGGCATGGGTTCAGGGTGTCGATGAGCGGCAAGGGCAATTGTTACGACAACTCCGCCGTCGAGAGCTTCTTCAAATCGCTGAAGGCCGAACTGGTCTGGCGTCGCGACTGGCGCACCCGGCGTGATGTCGAGATCGCCCTCTTCGAATACATCAACGGCTTCTACAACCCGCGGCGCAAACACTCAGCCCTGGGCTGGAAATCACCCGTGGTCTTCGAACAACGGGCCGCCTAACAGGAGAACCTGACCGGAAAGGAACCGGGACAGGTCCAGACGAGGATGACGCCCTTGCCGGAGTGGGTTGGCGCGAAGCAGAGCACATGTTCCGGGCCATTGTGACGCAGGTAGTCCTCGCCGAGCTTGCCAAGCACGACGCCGTCGGAACTGAGCAGCCCGGGCGCGCCAGACCGACATCAGGATGGCGATGGCAATGGCAAGGAAACCACCGGAGGCGGCGATGATGCCGCCTTCCATGAAGATACGCGGGGCATAGGCGTCGCAGAAATACCACCACCAGAACAGGGCCGGCGGGTAATAGACCGGGATACCATACAGATCGAACCAGGCAGGGCCAAGCTGGGGCTGGAAGCCGAGCCGCCAGGCCGTCCATTGCGTTCCGGACCAGATGAAGATCAGCACGATCAGGAAGACCACGGTGATCTGGCCCCAGAAGATCTTCGTGCCGGACAAGGCGGTTCCGACCTCCTGCTGATATCCGATACAATGAAAGAAAACCCGGCCAACACAGGTTGCAACAGCCATCCTAGAACTGATCGCAGTCCGGCGCAGGGCAGCGTAAAAATACTTGCAGGATACGGTGCCGAAGTTTCCTCCGATACATCGCAATCGGCACCGAATGATGCTATATTGGGTGCATCATCCTTGGAGGCTGACCATGCGCACGACCCTCAATCTCGACGACGAGTTGCTCCGGCAAGCCCATGACCTCACCGGCATCGGCGAGAAGGCCGTCTTGGTGCGCGAGGGGCTGAAGGCTCTGATCGAGCGCGAGAGCGCCCGGCGGCTCGCCCTGCTCGGCGGCACCGACAAGCGGGCAGCGGTCGCCCCGCGCCGGCAGCCGGCGTAGTGATCCTCGTCGATACCTCGATCTGGATCGACCACCTGCGCGCGGGCGATGCGGAACTGGCCGGTCTGCTGAAAGCCGGGCTGGTGCTGGCGCATCCCTTCGTCATCGGCGAACTGGCGCTCGGCAGTCTGAAGGACCGGGAGGCGGTCATCGCCGCGATGCAGGGACTGCCACGGACGAGCGTTGCCAGCCATGCCGAGGTCATGGCGCTGATCGAGGCGCGGCAGCTGTTCAGCCTCGGCATCGGCTATGTGGATGCGCATCTGATCGCCGCGACCCTGCTCGCCCCCGGCACCACGCTCTGGACCCGCGACCGTCGCCTGAGCGCAGCGGCGGCACGAGTTGGTATTCTGCATGTCCTGCCACAATAATTCCCAAGGAAACCAGATGGCGGATCAGGGATCGAACCAGACCAGAACACTGGAGGTCATCACAGCCGAGCATCGCGCCCTCGCCATCCTCCGCGCCCTTGCGCGGTCACCTAGTGGAAGAAGCAACGAGGAAATCCTGGCGTCCTGGCTGGGCCAGCTTGGAATGCCGTCCAGCCGCGTGACGTTGAGGGATAGTCTCGATCACCTCGCAGCGCGCGGGCTGATCGCGATATCGCAGGTCCAGGACCTGAACGTCGCCGAAATCACCCGGCAGGGGCAGGAAATCTGCGAAGGCCTCGTCGCCATGGACGGCGTAGCCAGGCCAAGTGCGGACTGCCCCTACTGATCACCATTACAATTCCAGCCCGCGCTTGCGGCCGAAGCTCCAGTCCACACTACCATCCGCAAGGGCCACGCCGGAGACATGCCGGTCGAGATGCCGTTCCAGCGAGGGCGTCCAGGGCACAAGCTTGGAGCCCAGTCCATCGTCGATCATGGCGAAACGGCCCGAGGCCAGGACAAAGCGGCGGCGATAGGTGCCCGCAATGCTGTCGCCACCGGCTGCACGCTCGAACGGCAGACCTGCCTCTGCCGTGAGCTTCTCGGCCAGCGTACCGACCTCGCGCTCGCGCAGCCGGTCGAGCAGCTGGCGCGCGAAGACCACGCGGCTGCCCTGCCACTCGGCCAGACCTTCCCCGATCAGTTGTTCCGCGCGCCGGTTCATCGCCTGGCGCACCTCGGCGCCGAAACCGGCATCCGACAGCGCCACGGGATCGCGGGCCACCGCCTGGCGGTCGAGCTAGGTGGCACCGCTCGCGGTGACTTGGGCGCGGATATCCAGATCGGAGCGCACCGCCAGCGCGACCCGGCGCGCGCCCTTCGTATCCTCGTAGGACCGCAACTCGACGATGGAGCCGGGCGCGCTGTCGCCGGCAGCGTCGAAATGCGGCAGCCGGATATGATGGGTGCGACCGTCGACGCCGTCGATCACTGCATAGGCGCTCCCCTTCAACTCGTCGTCATGGCCGCGTTCCACCAGCCGGCCGAGGATCGGGCCATCGGCCTTCTCGCTGGCGAAGATGTAGTCGGCAACCCGCGATCTATCCCCTGCCCCAACAGCGCGCGATGGATGCGCTTGATGATGTCGCCGCGCTCGCCGAGGTCGCGCAGCACCGTCTCTGCCTCGGGCCGGATCACCCATTGCGCCTGCCCGACTTGATCGGCCAGGCCGAGGCGCTCCAGATGCCGCAGCCGCCCGACCTTCTGCGGCAGGTAATCGTCGCGCGGAGCGTCGATGGCCGGGGCCATGTCAATGATGCCGGACTTGCCGGCGTCGCGAAGAAGCTGGCGGTCGAGCGCGGGCCAGCGTTCCGCCTCGACCTGCCGCATCAGGCCGCGGCGGATCTCGTGGTCATGGCGCGGCCCCAGCTCTTGGGTGATCAGGTCCTGCGCCCGGTCGCGCAACCCTTCCCGAATGTAGTCGCGCGAGATGACCAGGTCCTTGCCGTCATCGGCCCGCCCCCGCAGGATGACATGGACATGGGGATGGCCGGTGTTCCAGTGATCGACGGCGATCCAGTCCAGTTCCGTGCCGAGATCCTTTTCCGCCTGCGCCATCAACTCCCGGGTGAACCGCTTCAGGTCAGCCATGTCGGCGGCATCCTCGGGCGAGACGATGAAGCGGAAATGATGGCGGTCGTCCTCGCTGCGCTCTACGAAATCCTTGATGTCGGCATCGTCGGTGTCCGGGCCGAACATCCGGGCTTTTTCTCCGCCCCGGGTGACGCCGTCACGGCCGAGATAACCCAGATGCCGGGGCAGCGCCGCGGCCTGCCCGGTTCTGCGGACCACCCGAACCTTGACGGTGCAGAGTCGGGTGCGGCGGTTGATCAGCCGGTTGGCGCGGACGGCGGCGCTGCGGCCCCGGCCGAAGCGCGAGGCGCCCGGCGACACGATCCTGCCGCTGCGCGAGACGCGCCCGCCCGCCTTCTGGGCGGCGGCCAGCGCCTGGGCCACGAAAGGCCGGACGCGCTGGCTGCGGCTGGAGCGGATCCGCCCCGGGCGGATGCGGAAATCGTCCTCGCTGCTCATGGCCGGATCTCCTGCGAGGTGCGGGATATGAGGAGCAACCTGAGAAATCCGGATGGCCGCGAGGTGCGGTTTGGCGCCGCGAGGTGCGAAACGACCTCGAAAACCCGGAAAACACCCCCGACCGACCGGCCCGCACATCGCGGGCTTTTATCTTGCATGTTTTCCAAGGGCGGCGTGGCCCAAAGGGCCGCGCCGCCCGGCACTACTCCGCAGTATCCTATGCTGCGATTTTTCCGATGGATGCTCACGACGGACCTCCTGGACGGGATCGCCCACGGCGGGCGCTGTCGGGCTTAGGAAGGCGGGCAGCGGATCGTTCGGCAGGGTGAACTTCCGCTGCCAGGAATGCCATGCTCCAGTAACCGCGCCGGTGCCGGGAAACAGATCGTCGAGCGTATCCTCGGGCCGCGCGGCGACCATCTCGAAGGTCCAGTGGCAGACGGCTTCCGGCTTGGCGCCGGTCAGCCCGCGGCGCAGGGTGATGCTCTCCTGAATCCAGTCGCGCAGCACCAGCCGCTTGCTGACGACAGGTTTTCGGGCGGCTTTGACGATCACCGGCTCCCAGGCATAGGCGACCGGAACACTGCGCTTGAAGGCGGCGAAACCCTTCACCCAGGCCATCCAGCGCGCCCCCGTCGGTTCGACCAGTGGCGCGAGAACGGCGAAAGAGCGCGGTGTTGCGGCGGCGTGCAGGATCCAGCCGTCATAGTCGCGCTGCAGCCGCGCGATCAGCGCCGCATGATCGACCTCACCGGCATAGTCCGGGCGGTCGCGGTAGAGATGCGCGCAGCCGATATAAGGTGGGCCCGCATAGGCGATTTTCATCGGTCGAGCTCTCTGACTGCGCGCGCCGTGAGACGAATGGAATGTTTTTTCATTGCACTGTTCCTGCGTCGGATCGGCGGACGAACAGACTGTCGGATTGCGGTCGTTCCGCATCCGATGCGCCATCGGTCTGCACCCGTTCTGCGTCTGAGGCTGCGGCTGTACTGCCAGCGAAGAGCGGGGCCTCGCGCCAGTCCGGCGGTGGCGCGGCGGCGAAACCGGCGCCGGGAAGCGGCTCGCCGCTCAGCACTGGCACGAGCGTGGCGACATAGGCGCGGGTCAGGAACGTCTGAACCGTGCGGTGAAAATGGGTGTTACCACCCAGCAGGAAGCTGACCGCTTGCTGGCCCTGCGCGAGAAGAACTCGGGTTCCGTGGGTTCCGGGTCTGGGGCTGCGGCTGCGATGGCGGGCAACCTCAGCTTCCAGATGAACGACGTGGCCATGATGACTGTCATGGGTCAGTCCCCGATGATGGTGATGATCCAGCAGGGTCCGCAGGTCGCACAGATCTTCAGCCAGATACAGGCTTCAGGGATGAGCATGGGTACCGCCCTGGCGTCGGCATTCAGGATGATGCTCACTCCCTGGGGCCTGCTAGCGATAGGCGTGATCGGCGGCGGTGCCGCCATAGCCCAGGGCATGATGCGCATCATACCGCGCGCAAAATCCCTGGAAGAGTGGATGGATGCGCTCAGCACCGAGTTTGAGCGATGGAAGGAGATTTCCGCAATCTCTGCGGCCAGTTCTGTCGATCTGGCCCGCGATTTCGGCGAGGGCGCCGAAGCGGCACAGGGGCTCTATGCGGTGCTGGCGGGGCTGAGCCGTCTGGCGCTTGATGAAAAGCTAAAAAAACCAGCACTGCGGTGCGTGAAATGATCGGCATGACGGCAACCGATCAGGTCATCGGCAAGGAGGGCCGGAATTTCACCGGGTTTTTCGGCCTCGGGACCGGCCTCGCGCATACCTCGAAATACTCCGGGGAAATCCGGTCTTTCTCTGATGCGGTGAAAGGCTTCGAGCAGGCGGAAGGGACCGATGCGCAGATCGCCGCCATGCAGGTGCTGCTGGAACAGGTCGAGCAGCTTTCCATGCTGAAGGGCGGCATCTCCGGTCAAGAAGAAAAGCTGATCCAACTGATCAAGGAACAGGCCGATATCCTTCTGGGGATCAAGGCTGGTGAGACTGCCCGCGACGCCAGACGTCAGCGCGAGGTTGATGAAACGGTGCGCGGCTACAGCCAGCAGGCCGAGGTTTCCGCCGCGATCCTCAAGTTCGGTGAAGACAGCGCCGAGGTCGAGACCGTCCGCGCCCGCCAGGCCCGCGAGGCGCTGAAACTGCGCCTGCAGGAAATGGGGGTGATCGCGGGCAGCGTTCAGGAACAGGATGCGCTGGCCGCGCTCGAGGCCGATCTTGCCGCCTCGGCCGATCTGCGCGCCCAGGCACGCCAGAAGGAATCGGACGCGCTGATCGCGGACCTGACCCGGCAGGGCGAACTTTCCGCCGCCATCCTGCGGTTCGGCGAGGACAGCGCCGAGGTCGAGGCCCTGCGCGCCCGTCATGCCCGTGAGGTGAATGATGAACGGCTGAAGGAAATGGGCCTTGCGCCCGGCCTTCTCGCCCTTGCCCAGCAGCTGTTCGCGGCCGAGCAGAAGCGGACCCGGCAGATCAGGGATGGCGAGGCGGGCCGCAAGGCCGACGAGATGGTCGCGGATCTGCGCGAGCAGGCCGAGATCAACCGCGCCATTGCGCTCCATGGCCGCGACAGCCTGCAGGTCAAGGAACTGCTGATCGCCGCCGAACGGCGGCCCTATGCCGCATCTCTGGAAAGCCTGAAGGTTTCGGAAGCACGCAAGCGCGAGATGATGGCGGAATGGGATCTGGCCAGGGGCATGGCCTCGGCCGATCCCTTCGGACAGATTGCCGCCACGCGCGAGATGCAGCGTGCGCAGGCGGAGCGCCTCCAGCAGCTGAAGCTGGAACAGGCGCTGCTCGGGCAGTCCGAGGCGGTCAGGTCACGCATCCTCGCGCTCTGGAAGGCCGAGCTGGAGATCCGCCGCCAGGGGATCGATGCCGCCAGCGAAAGAGCGCAGGAAAGCCGCGCCGCAGCTTTCGAGGAGGATGCGCTGACCCGCAGCGTCGAGCGCCAGAAGGAAGCTTGGTCCTCGGTCCAGTCCGCCGCCGAGACCGCCATCGACGGGATCATCGACAGCCTGATGAAGGGCGACATCGAGGGCGCGTTCGAGGCGCTGGCCTCCGACATCACCGGCATGTTCGCGCAACTGGCGATCTCCAACCCGATGAAGAACGCCATCCTCGGGACCGATCATGCCACCATGGCCGATGTCGGCGGGCTGGAAGGCATCTGGGCACGGCTGACCGGGCGTGGCGATGGTTCGGATGTCCAGCTTCCCGGCCCGGTCACCGATGTCGGGACGATGAGCGTCGAGGCTGCAAACGTGGTGATCGGCGGTCCCGGCGCGATGTCGCTGCTGGCTGGCAGTGGCGCGGCCAATGCCAATTTTGCCCCCGGTATTGGTGGCGGGCTGTCCGGGTCCTCGGACGTCCAGTCGCAGGTCTGGAAGTTCTTCGCCGGCAAGGGGCTGCAGCCGCATCAGATTGCCGGCATCATGGGCAATATTCAGGGTGAGAGCGGCTTCAATCCGTTTGCCGTGGGCGACAATGGCACCTCCTTTGGCCTGTTTCAGCATCATGCCGGACGCGGCCAGGGGCTGCTGAATGCCGTTGGTGGATCAGCCGGCCTGGGCGATGTACAAAAGCAGCTCGAGTTCGTCTGGCGCGAGCTGATGACCTCCGAGAGCGGAGCCATGCAACGCCTGCTGGCCTCAAAGGACGTCGGAGGCGCAACCGATGCCTGGATGCGCGGCTTCGAGAGACCGTCCAACGAGGCCATGATCGACAGCTGGGGCACCCGGCTGGGCGCTGCAGAACAGGCGCTGACCCAATTCAGCGCCACCGCGCAGACCACGACAGCCGACCTCGGCACCCTGGGGGGCGGCATGGGCGCTTTCGGGAATGCGCTTCAGGGCTTTGCCCAGGGCGGGCCGCAAGGTGCGCTGAATGGCTTGCTGGGCGGGATCGGTCAGATCGTCGCCAGCGCCATCGGCATCCCCGGCTTCGCCTTTGGGGGCGATTTTGGCGGCGGTGTTCGCATCGTCGGCGAGAAGGGCCCGGAACTTGAGTTCACCGGCCCGAGCCGGATCATGAATGCGGAACTGACCCGGCAATTGCTCTCCTCGCGCAACCCGGCCATGGCAGCGAACACACCCGCACAGCCCGTGGTGCAGATCCAGCCGGTGCTGGTGAATAACACCAGCCGCCCCTTCGAGGTGGAGACCGAGGAAACCACGGACGCGCGCGGTCAGCGCCAGACCAAATACGTGCTGTCCGAGATGACCTCGCAAGGGATCGGGGCGCGCGGCGGTGCTGCCGCCAGAACCTTGCGCGGCATGGGGGTCGGGACGCCGACAAGGAGGCGCGGATGATCGCCACCTGGCCCGCCACCCTTCCACCGCCCCAGCGCGACAGCTGGCAGTTGCAGCCGCAGGATGCGCGCCGCAAGCGCCAGAACGACGCCGGCCCGCCCGGCTACCGGCGGCGGTTTTCCAGCGCCGCGAAATCCGTCTCCATGGCGGTCAAGCTGACCCATAACCAGCGTGCGGTCTTCGACCGCTTCTTCCACGAGACCTGCCAGGAAGGCACGATCCGGTTCTGGATGCCCGACCCCAGCACCGATGGCTGGCCGCTGACCAATGCCGCCGGCGTCGGTCTGCTGGTCAATGCCCAGACCAAAGAGCCGCTGCTGCTCAGCGAGCGCTGGCTCTGCGCCTGGGGCGATCAGCTGCCGACCGAGACCGTCGTCGATCAGGTCAAATTTCTGAAATCCTTTCAAATCTGGGTGCTGCCATGAGCCGCCGTTTGTCGATGAATGCCCGCCTTGCGCATGAGGAAGAATATTCCGGCGAGATCGAGGTGGCGCTGATCCTGATCGAGCATCCCGAGCTGGAGGCACCGATCCGGCTTTCCACCGATAACGCCGTCAGGATCTCCGTGGACCCCGAGATCTACGGCACGCTCTCGACCTGGAAGGGCGCGCGCTATGCAGAGGATCCGTGGCTCTGGGTCGTGGCCTCGGTGGTGCTGCCGGGTGAAGCCGAGGACGCGCCGGCACAGGCCACGCTGGTGCTGGAAAACCTCGACGCCGGGATGGTCGAGCTGGTGCGCTCCTTCACCGATCCGGCCACGGTCTCAATGGCCGTGGTTCTGGCCTCGTCCCCGAACAAGGTCGAGATGGAAGCCACCGGCCTGCAGATCGTCTCGGCCGAGATCACCGCCGGCGAAATCGTCCTGCCATAGCTGCCCAGGCTCAGCCGATGCTGTTCGCGGATATGCGCCAGGATCACCATGTCGCGCCGCTGGCGGATGGACGGGGGCCTGCGCCGCCACGCGCGCAATCCGCGGTCCGTCACGCCCATCATGCGACAGGGATGGCTGCGCGAAAGGCTGCCCCGATAGCTGGCAATGAACTGAAACTTCATGGTGTCGGACAGTCACTCGGACCGATGGCGTTCTCGCCCTCCATGAGCCGCGAAGAACTGAGCCGCCTTTTTGGGCACCTCCCTCTCCTCCCTGAGAATGCGGTTCTCTTTGCGCAACCGCTCATTCTCGCAAAGAAGATCAGCATCCCGTTCCGGCACCTTCGCCTCATCGGAAATCGCCCGGATCCATTTGCCGAGCGTCGAAAGCCCGGTCCCAAGATCAGACGCAACCTGACGCCGTGTCAGACCGCTGCTGAGCGCAATGCGCACCGCATCACGCTTGAACTCGCCGCTGTGTGTCAATGCCATATCCTGTCTCCTTTGAAGAGAGCATCGCTTCCGTAATGGGCGTGGTGAAGTCAACAATTAGGTTTCAAATCAAATTCAATGACTTGACCTCCACCCGCACATGATCGGGCACCAAGCGATGCACCGCCGCGGATCAACATCCCGGCGACTTTTCGGTGGTTCGCGCTATCCCCAGCCTTCGCTTTCGGGGCCACTTCGCCGGTATTATGCTTCCGTCCGTGATCGGCGCGGGGCCGCCACATTGTGCCTGGTTAGTGGGATCTCGCGTGCCGATCTCTGGTAGCGTGCTCGACCTTGCGGGCGGCACCAGCGATGCTACGGCTTCGTCGAGACCGCGTCCCGGCGAAGGGACATCGGAGGATCGGGACCATCCCGATCCAATTCGGGGGCAGGTAACTTTGGAACGGTCGAACCGGTAGATCGGATCGGCCGCAGGGTGTCATGCTGCTGCGGTGAGCCGTGCCGGATGTGCTATCTGGAACTGCGTGCCGTCGCTCCACATCCGGTGCAGCACCACGGCGAGTCAGCGTGCAACGGCAACGACAGCGCGTTTCATCCCACGCCGCTTGGCGACCTGCATGCCCCAGGCCTTGAGCCAGTTCTTCGCCTGCGAATGGTAGCGCATCACCGTGGCTGCCTGGAACAGGGCGGTGCGGACGTTCCGGTCACCGGCGGCGCTGATCGCACCCACCACGTCGCGCTCGCCGGACTGCTCGCGCCGAGGTGTCAGGCCGAAGTGTGGTCCGACATTCTTCGATGACCGGAACCGCGCAGGATCATCGATCCCGGCCTTGACCTGCAACGCCACCACGGCGCCGACGCCGGGAACGGTCATCATCAGCCGACAGACCCGATCCGTCCGCGCAATCCGGCGCAACCGGTTCTCAAGCTTCGCGAGTTCGCTGCGCAGAGCGGCATGGCTGCGCAGCATCGCCGTCACCATGGCGGTCAGCATCTCGTTGCCGTCTGCAAGTTCGCGGGTGCGCTCCGGCAACCGCCGCCGTGTGATCTGGCCAAGCTTCAGGCCGAACCCACGCAGCATGCCCCGCATCGAGAGTTCGATACTGATCATCGATTTCTGCAGCGTCCGGCGTGCCCCGAGCAGCGCCCGGAGTTCCTGCGCGGAGACCGACTTGCAATGCACTGGGCGGAACCAGCCCATACGGATCAGCTGGGCAATACCAAGCGCATCACGGCGGTCGGTCTTGATCGGCATGGCCTTCAGCGCGCCCTTCACCTGGCGGGTTTCCATCAGCACCGTATCCAGGCCTGCCGCGCAAAGATGGCGGTGCAACCATTGCGACAAGGGGCCAGCCTCAAGCCCGATGCAGGTGATGGTCACATCCATCCCGCGCAGAAAAACGATCAGTGCATCAGGTTCGCTGGCGACCTTTGCTTCCAGCACCACACTACCTGACTGGCTCAGAACGCAGACGGAGCAGCTTTCAAGAGACACGTCGATGCCCACAAAATGATCCATGATATCGTTCTCCCGCTCGGATCGTTGCCGCCGACCGAGACGGTCGGCCGTAAAAGGACGATAGCCAGCATCTTAACGGAACACACAGCGCAACGCCGGGCCCGAGAGCGACTCGCCCATTACGGCATCTCTCAGAAGGCCGGAACAAAACCGGGACAGGTCCATGTTGGCAGCCATAGCGCTGACCACGGACCGAAGCATGCACCCGGGTCGATCTCAGGCGAAGGCTGCCGAACAGGGAAGCAGATCACTTTCTCAAAGAACAAGGACGCGCGCTCCGGCGGCACATCCCGTATGCGCAAAACCGCTTGACTGGGACGACCCCGTTACCGAAGTCTGGAGCCTAATATTGACCGTTCTACCCCAGCCAGACGCCTTCGCCGATGGGATATGCACCGTCAAACACCACTGCTTTTTATTTCGACTTGTGCAGGCGCCTGTAGAATGTCGATCTGTCGATTTTCGCCGCTCGGGCCGCAGCGGAAACATTCCCGCCATGTTCATTCAGAAGTTGCAGCAATTCATCCTCGGACGTGCCATTTGCCGGCGAACGGGCCGAGGAGGCTCGATCCGTCATCACTGCCGGAAGATGGATGGGCAAGACAGAAGCACCATCGCACATTGCGGCGGCGAGTTCGCAAAGATTGACTATCTCGCGCACATTTCCGGGCCAGTCGTGGGACAGCAGCAGGTCCATCGCCTGGGGCGAGAAGCATGGCTTGCCTTCAGTCGCGGCGGAGATATGGTTGATCAACCATTCTAAGTCGGCGCGCGCCCTGACTGGCGGAATGTCAAGCACCAGCCCGTTCAGCCGGTAATACAGATCCTGCCGGAACTGCCCCTGCGCCACCAGTTCGGCCAGGTCGCGATGCGAGGCGGAGATCACACGGACGTCCACCGATTCAGCCTTTGTGGCACCAACAGGCAACACCTCTCGCTCAGACAACACTCGCAGCAGCCGCGCCTGCAAGCCCATCGGCATGTCGCCGATCTCGTCCAGAAACAGCGTGCCTCCATTCGCCTCGCGGACGAGACCTTTCTTGCCGCGCGCATGGGCGCCGGTGAAGGCATTGGGGACGTAGCCGAAAAGTTCGCTTTCGATCAGTGACTCGGGCAGCGCCGCGCAGTTGATGGCGACGAAAGGCCCGCGCCGGCGGGAGGAGTCGTGTATGGCGCGCGCGATGAACTCCTTACCGGTGCCGGTCTCGCCCCGTAGAATGACACTGATCTGCCGATCCACGACCTTGGCAGCACGCTCCGCCAGATGACGCATGGCGGGATCGCCGTTATGTATGGTTCGCAGAGGCTTAGGCACGGTGGGCTCAATGGCCCGGCGAGGCGACGCGGTGGGCGGGACCGAGCGCGCGAAGATGAGACCTCCGGCCTGCACCTCCAACGCGCCATCGACCGGAGCCATCGCGCGGGACAGCTTGGGCAGGTCGTCCAGATCATAGGAAAAAATCTCGCCGAACCGCTGACCGATCAATGTCTTGCCTGGCTTCTGGCTCAGAAGTTCAAGTGCATTATTGGTCATGCCCGTAACGCATCCATCCGCGCCGATGGCCAGTGCCGCCATCGGATCCACATCAAGAAATTCGGACGAAAGGTTCAGCCGCAGGATCCAGTCGCTGCGATGGCGGCGCACCAGGTTCGCCATCTCGATCCGCCGGGCGCAGGATTTCATCACCTCCAGCGTCAGGGCTTGGCTCATCTTGTCCTGAGGCGGCTCCAGATGCGACAGATCCAGCACGCCGACCAGCTTTCCCTGCGTACAGTGGATCGGTACGGCGGTGCACGAAAGGGGAGTCAGCGCCATGTCGAAATGGTCACTGCGATGCACGATAATGGGCCGTCCGGTGGCAAGACACGCACCCACGCCATTAGTGCCGACATTGCTCTCGTCCCATTCCGAGCCCGAAATCAACCCGGCATGGCGCACCTCCCGGTCCAATTCGGTATCGCCAATGGTATCGACGGTGACGCCGCGCGCATTTGCCAGCAGCAGCACATAGCCCATCGCGTTCACCCGGCGATAAAGATCTTCCATACCGTGCCGGGCCATGCCCAGCAATTCCTCAGAATCCTGCCGATGGTTGTTCAATTCCTGCTCGGTGACGATCCGTGGCCCCGCATATCGGCCCGGATCCAACTGGTGTTCATTGACGCAGCGTCGCCAAGAGGCAAGCACATCCGCATCCCGACGCGAATTCCGCCCTTCGGCTGCGCCGATAACTTCGAGGACATGCGCCCCGACGTTCGACGTTCCTCCCATCGGCACCTCCCAAAGCCTCCGGGGCGACGATAGCACGTCCTTCGCCCCGGTGTGGAGCTACTATTACACGATCGGCCTCTTTCAGCGCGAAAGATCGATCAGAATCTTGAGTTGCGTCCCGGCCGGGTCCAACAACGCTTCGAACCCCTCGGCCACGGCCTGATCCAGGGCGATCCGCTTCGTCACGACCCGGCTGGCTGGGATCGCGCCCGAGGCGATCAACTCGATGGTGCGCGGCCAGCTATGCGTGGGATAGCACCACGATCCCCGGATTTCGACATCCTTGAAGGTCAACTGGAAGAAATCCACGCTGCCCTTGCCCGCCATCAAGCCGGTCTGCACGATCACGCCCTGCTTTCTAACGGCGTCGAGGCAGGATTGCAGCGCGCGCTCGTTGCCCACGCATTCCAGCGCCACGTCGCAGCCAATACCGCCTTGCGTGGCTGCGCGCACCACGTCACCCACGTCTTCCTTGGCGGGGTTGATGGTGACGAGGCCGGGCACCACCTCGCGCGCCAGGGCCAGCCGCGTCTCGTTCATGTCCGAGACGAAAAGCCGTGTCGCGCCGAAGGCCCGTGCCGTCAGCAATGCAAGGATGCCGATGGGACCGGCACCGGTAACCAGAACCGAATCGCCCGCCGTCACCCGGCCCCTGTCACAGGCATAGACCACGACGGCGGTCGGCTCGACCAGCGCGGCCTCTTCATCCGACATCTCGGCGGGGATCTTTTCGACATTGTAGTCGTTCAGCAGCGCCATTTCCGACATGCCGCCAGAATGCCAGCTAAGCCCGACCAGCGCGAGGCTGCCCGAAAGGTTGTGCCAACCGCGATCGGCGAAATACTCGCCGCCGCGCGGCATGATCAGCGGCTGGACGGCGACGCGGTCGCCCACGGCGACCTTGGTGACGCCCTCGCCCACCGCCACGACCTCGCCGCCGAATTCATGGCCCAGCACCTGCGGAAGAACCGCTCCGGAATAGGGATGCGGCTCGGTGGGAACGAAGATCGGACCGCCGGCGTATTCGTGCAAATCGGTACCGCAAATGCCGACGAAACGGTTTCTCATCAGGACCTGACCGGGGCCGGGTGCCGTTGGCGGAGGGATGTCTTCGACCCGCAGATCCTTTGCGGCATGGAAACGTAGTGCCTTCATGAGGGTTTCTCCTACAATTCGTCAAAGGCGGCCAGTGCCTTGGCCGCGTAAACCGTGCCGGGACCGCCCGACATCTCGATGGCGACGGCGAGGACCTCCAGCAGTTCCTCGCGCGTCGCGCCATGGGCCTTGGCCTCGCTAGTGTGGAAGGTGATGCAATCCTCGCAACCGCGCCCGATGGCGACGGCCACGGCGACCATCTCCTTCATCGCATGGCTGATCTTGCCTTCGCGATTGACGGCCTGCATCAGTCCGCGAAAAGCGGTCATGGTCTTGCCGTCCGCCTTGTAGAGCGCGACGGCGCGGGCGTTCATCTCCGCCAGCTTTTCCTTGGCGCTCATATCAGCACCATGCCGCCATCGACGACGAGGCTTTGCCCGGTCATGTAGTCCGAACCCTCGGAGGCGAGGAAGATCGAGACGCCGGCCAAGTCGTCGGGGCGCGACGGGCGGCCCAGCAGGATGTCGGCCGAGAAGCCTTCGAAAGCCTCGTTGTCGTGGCTGGTCAGCCCCTCGTCCTTGAAGCCCTTGTCAATCAACTTCCACATATCGGTGGCGACGACGCCGGGACAGATGGCGTTGACGCAGATGCCATGTTTGCCGAAGGCGCGGGCGGCGGCCTGGGTCAGCGCGACCACGGCGAATTTGCTGGCCGAATAATGCGCCAAGGGCTCGTAGCCCTGCTTGCCGGCGATCGAGGCGGTATTGACGATCTTACCACCGCCGCCTTGGGCGATGAACTGCTTCGACGCTTCCTGAATGCCGATCAGCACACCCATGGCGTTGATGTCCATGACCCGATGCCAGTCGTCTTCGGTGATATCGTTGAACTGCTTGACCTGCGCGATGCCGGCATTGTTGAACATCGCGTCCAGCCGGCCGTATTCGGCGACGGTGGCTGCGATCAGCGCCTTGACGCTGGCGCGGTCGGTCACGTCGGCGCCGATGCCGATGGCATTGCCGC
This sequence comes from Paracoccus methylovorus, assembly GCF_016919705.1. Classification (NCBI taxonomy): domain Bacteria; kingdom Pseudomonadati; phylum Pseudomonadota; class Alphaproteobacteria; order Rhodobacterales; family Paracoccaceae; genus Paracoccus; species Paracoccus methylovorus. Next base: position 558,673 of record NZ_CP070371.1, on the reverse strand, counting down.
CCGCGCCGCGGATCGCGGCGGCGGTGGCTTCGGCGGTGGCGGGGTCGATGTCGGCGATCACTACACGGGCGCCGGCACCGGCCAGCCCCTCGGCGATGGAGCGTCCGATGCCGCGGCCCGAGCCGGTGACGATGATGCTGCGGTTCTCGACGGAATTGCCCATGGATTTCCCTCCCGTTTTTGAAAGGCCGCCCCGGACGTGGGGCGGCCCGGATGTCAGGCGATGAAGTCGCGGATCAGACGGTTCACCTCGGCCGACTTCTCCATCTGCGCCATATGCCCGGCATCGGCGATCAGATGCGTCACTGCACCTTCGAGGTTGGCCGCATGGGCCGAGGGTATGATCGCATCGGCCTCGCCCCAGATCACCTGGGCGGGCACGCCGCTGGCGGCCAGTGCATTGGCGACCTGCTGCGCCTGCCGGCCCTCGGCGAACAGGTTCCCGGCCAGTTCAGCCAGGAAATCCTGCACCCCGTCGAGGCGCTTGTATTTCAGCAGATCCTCGATCATGGCGCGGCTGACCAGCGACTGGTCCTTGAACAGATGCGTCAGCACCGGCTTCAGGTCCTTGCGACCCGTCGCCTTGACGAAGCCGTCGATATAGGCCGAGTTGATTTCCTCGCCGAGACCCGCCGTGCAGATCAGAGTGACCGAGGCCACGCGCTCGGGATGCTTCACCGCCAGCGCCCCCGCGACCAGCCCGCCCATCGAGTGGCCGGCCAGATGCGCCTTCTCGGCGCCGATATGGTCGAGGAAAGCCGCGACTGTATCGACCAGCAGGTCCAGCCCCGCCGGACGCGCGGATTTCACCGACTGGCCATGGCCGGGTAGGTCCAGCGCATAGGCCGGCCCGCTTTCGGCCAGCGCATCGATGTTGAAAAGCCAGTTGTCCAGGTCGCCGCCAAAACCGTGGACCAGCACCAGCGGGACGCCCTCGCCGGGGCGTTCCGCATAACGGATGCGCCCGGCGGGCAGATCGGCGTATTGGTAGCTGGGGCCGGTATCCTCGTCCTCCTCGGCCCCGGCCGGGGTTTCATAGGCGGCGACATAGGCGTCGAGCTCGTCCTCCGTCACGCTTTCGGGGGCCATCACGCCCAGAAGCGCGCGTACCGGATAGGTCTCGCCCTCGACGCCGACGCGGCGGCGCAGCAGACCGCCATCGGCGGCCTCGACCGCGTTGGCGATCTTGTCTGTCTCGACATCCATGATCTCGTCGCCCGGCGCGATGGTCGCACCCTCGGAGACATGCCATACTGCCAGCTTGCCCTCGCGCATCGAGAGGCCCCATTTCGGCATCAGGATCGGGGTGATATCCGCCATCTCAATTCTCCATCGTCTTGCGCACAGCCTGGGCGATGCGTTCGGCCGATGGGATGTAGAGCTGTTCCAGCGCCGAGGAGAATGGCACTGGGCAATGCGGCGGCGTCACCATCTGGATGGCCGATTTCAGCGAATCGAAGGCGTCCTGAGCGACATTGGCAGCGATATCGGCGGCTATCGAGCAGCGAGGACTGGCCTCGTCGACGCAGACCAGGCGACCCGTGGCCTCGACGCTTTCCAGTACCGTGTCCATGTCGATGGGCGAAAGCGTGCGCAGGTCGATCACCTCGACCTCGATGCCGTCCTTCTTCAGCATCTCGGCGGCTTCCAGCGAACGCCCGACCATCTGGCCGTAGGTGACGATGGTGGCGTCACCGCCCTCGCGGACGATATTCGCCTCCCCGAAGGGAATAGGGTAGGGCTCCTCGGGCACGCTGCAGGTGCTGGCGTAAAGGTTCTTGTGCTCGAGGAAGATCACCGGGTCGTTGTCGCGGATCGACTGGATCAACAGCCCCTTGCAGTCGTAGGCGTTCGAGGGGCAGACGACCTTAAGGCCGGGGATTTGCGTCATCATGGGGGTCAGCATCTGGCTGTGCTGCGCCGCCGCCTGAAAGCCCGCGCCGCACATGGCGCGGATCACGACGGGCGTTTCCGCCTTGCCGCCGAACATGTAGCGAAACTTCGCCGCCTGGTTCAGCAATTGGTCAAGGCAGACCCCGATAAAGTCGATGAACATCAGCTCCGCCACGGGCCGCAGTCCTGCCGTCGCCGCACCCACCGCCGCGCCGACATACGCGCTTTCAGACAGCGGCGTGTCGATCATCTGTTTCGGGTGCTTGTGGTAGAGCCCCTTCGAGACGCCCAGCACCCCGCCCCAAGCGTCCTCTTCACCGCCCGCGCCGGTGCCGCCGACGATGTCCTCGCCTATCATGATCACGGTGGGGTCGCGGGTCATCTCCTGATCCAGTGCCTCATTCACCGCGTCTTTCATGCTGATGATGCGTGCCATGTTGTTCCCTCCCTCAATAAGACACGTAAACGTCGGTGGTCAGTTGCTCCGGCGCGGGCTGCGGCGCGGCGATGGCCTCGGCCACGGCCTCGTCGATCAGCGCGGCAACCTCGGCGTCGATGGTATCCAGTTCCGCATCCGTGATCACCCCCGTCTCCGTCACCTTGCGGCGGAAGAGCTTCAGGCAATCGTTGTGTTCACGGTTGTAGTCGTTCTCGCCGGGCGCCTTGTAAAGCTGCGCGTCGCCCTCGAAATGGCCAAAGAAACGGACATTCTTGCATTCCAGCAGGGTGGGGCCGGCACCTTCGCGCGCGCGCTTGATGACCTCGCCCGCCGCCTCGTAGACTGCGAAGAAGTCCAGCCCGTCCACGGTGATGCCCGGCATCCCGAAACCGGCGGCACGGTCCACGTAACTGTCCACGCCGGTGGCGTAATCGACCGAGGTGGATTCTGCGTAACCGTTGTTTTCCACGACGAAGATCACCGGCAGGCTCCAGATTGCGGCAAGGTTCATGCTTTCGAGGATCGTGCCCTGGTTCGAGGCACCGTCGCCGAAGAAGGTGATGCCGACACCGTCATGGCCCAGCTTCTGCGCCGCCAGCGCCGCGCCGCAGACCAGGGGCGCCCCGGCGCCGAGGATGCCGTTCGCGCCCATCATGCCCAGCGACAGGTCAGCAATATGCATCGACCCGCCCTTGCCCGCGCAGCAGCCGGTGGCCTTGCCATAGATCTCGGCCATCATCGCCTTGGGATCGACGCCCTTGGCGATGCAATGGCCGTGGCCCCGGTGGGTCGAGGCGATACGGTCGCGCTCGTGCAGATGTGCCATGATACCCACCGCCGTCGCCTCCTCGCCGGCGTAAAGGTGGACGAATCCGGGGATCTCGCCCCTCGCGAAATCGACATGCAGCCGCTCTTCGAAATCGCGGATGGTGCGCATCTGGCGATAGGCGTCGAGCAGCCGCTCCTTGGGCAGCGGAAACGGGTTTGACATTCTTGCTCCTCCCTGAGCTTCAGTTTGGGTTGCGGAAGAAAAGCCCGGTCTGCGCGGCATGGGCCATGCAGGCGGGCACGTCGATGGTGCGGAAGGCGTCAGGCACCAGCCGCACCGAAACACAGTCCCTTTCGGTGAAGGTCAATTCGCGCTCGCCGTCGAAGGCGAGCGAGCCGGCGGGGATCGAGGGGTGATGCGCCTCGCCCGGCAGCATGCGCGCGGTCCCCGCGATGCCGACGCGGTCGATCAGCCCCGGCGCGATGGGGGCCAGCAACTGGCGCGGCGCCTCGGGCGACAGGCGGATATGCCGCCCCTCGGGCGTGTCGCGGTCCACCGGGTCGCAGAGCCCGGCAATCGAGGACATGCCGATGGCCTGTGGCAGGCCGAAGGTCACGAAGAGATCGCGAAACCCGGTCACCTTCCAGATGGCGCGGGCGCCGACAAAGCGGTCCTCGACCACGGCGACATCGACCAGTGCGATCTCGCGCCGGTCGTTGAGCATCACCTCCAGCCATTTGTTCGCGCGCAACGCGATGGCCTCGGGCACCTTGCCGGTGGCGGCCAGGCCCACGGCCAGCCCGGTGATGGTCGGCTCACGCAATTCGGGGAAGGCGTTGTTGGTCCCGGTCGAGACACCAGCCACCGGGACGGTGCCGCAGCCACCCACCACGACGCGATTGGTGCCGTCCCCGCCCAGCACGACGATGGCCGCGACGCCCTCATCCACCATCAAGCGCGCAGCGCGGGCGCTGTCCGCCGGCGTCGCGGTCACCGGCATGTCCAGATAGCGCAGACGTGGAAAGCCCATGTGCCCCAGCCGCTGCTCGCGTTTCAGGCTGCGTTCAAGCTGGAAGCGGATGCCGCCGTTTTCCGGCATGACCACGACCTCCTCGACGCCGCTGGCCGCCAACCCCGCCATCATGCGCAGCACGATATTGGCGCGGTCGTTGATGGGCAGATTGCCCGCATGCGAAATCACCCGCCGGATGTCGCGGGCCGAAATCGGATTGGCGATGATGCCGACCTTGACCATTCCTGTCCTCCCTGCAAATATTTACAAGCAACAAGCATGCCAAGTTAAACGGACGGGTTTTTCAGGGTTTTTGAAGCCCCGTGCAGCACAGGATGCGACACTGTTGCGCAACAAGAAGAGGGCAGTCGATGCAAAGGCAGGAGCAGCGCCAGATCAGAAGCTTATCCCTCAGTCTGCAAATGCGGCTGGCTCTGGATGTGCTGCATATGGATACGGGACGTCTCAGACGCCGGATCAGGCTGGAACTGGCGCGCAATCCCGCTCTGGCCTGCAAGGATCCGGATATTCTGCCTCAGCCCGAAGATCCGCGCGCCGCTCTGATCGCCCAGATCGGGATGCTGCGCCTTTCGGCAGATCAGATACGGATCGCCAAGGATCTGGTCCATTGCCTCGACGATCGTGGGCTGCTGGCCGATCCGCTGGCCGAGATCGCCGCCTGGCTGGACACGACACCCGCCATGCTGCAGGATCTGCTGCCGCATCTCCACCAATTGGAGCCACCGGGGGTGTTCGCCCGCGATATCGCCGAATGCTTCCGCCTGCAACTGCGGGCGAGGAACCGTCTGGACCCGTGGATGGACCGGCTGCTGGACCGGCTGGATCTGGTCGCCGCGAATGATCTCTCGACCATCGCCGCCTTTCTGGGAGCGGATCGCGAAGACGCGCGGGAGATGATCGCGGATATACGCGCCCTTTCCCTGGCGCCCTTCTTGGGCAGCGCGGAACCGGACGGGCCGCCGCCCGAACTGGAACTGACGGCCGAGGGCGTGCTACGCCTCGGAACGACGCTGAGGCTTGTGCTGCGCGACGGAGAAGGGGATGCCGACGCCCGCATCTCGGCGCGAAATCTGGTCGCGGCGGTGGAAGGCCGGACGGCGACGCTGCTACGGATCGGCGCAGCACTGGTTGAGTTCCAATTGCCCTGGCTGCTTGGCAACGGCGCATGCCGTCCTCTGACTATGACCGCGCTCAGCGCACAACTCGGGCTGAACAAAAGCACCATCAGCCGCGCGGTCGCGGGTGTTACGATGCGGACGCCCGACGGGATCGTGCATTTGAGAAATCTTCTGAAAACCCCTGTGAGTCCTCACAATCCCGACCTTGATCGTGAAACTGTGGCGATGACGCTTTGCAATATCATGGACAACTGGTCTATAGCACGCAGAATGACGGACGCACTTCTTGTCAAGGAGCTTGCGGTGAGAGGGATTCACCTTTCACGCCGTACAGTCGCAAAATATCGTCTTGAGCTGGGGATACCAAAACGCAGACAAGATAGTCATGGACGACCGAACCAATAAGAACCTTCCCATCGGCCAATAAATAATACGCCGGCAGGAATATTGGGGCTCCACGACAAATCAAGACCTCATACGTGGACGGCCCCCTGCTCGCAATATAATTCGAGATGATTTTGACCGTATCGCTTGCGTTCATACGTCCGGCCTGTTGTTGCGCTCGCGCATGAACGCTGGCCAAGATGGTTTCCGCAACGTGAGTTCCAAACAAATATACGACCTTGTAGAAGGCCATGAGGTCTCCCGGAATCTCTCACGTCTCGGATCGAACGATCACACCATCTGCTCCTATCTTGCAAGTTCTGGCATCGGCAACACGGGGGCTAAGTTAACATGTCCCGTCTTGCGCATCGATGGCCTCGCCTATGTCAACCGGATCGTGAACGGAAAGATATGCGTCTGTAGGACTGGGACTAGCCACGCCCCAGCGCGTGGCTACGGCGATCCGCTTCACCGTCATCTTCCGGCCTTTGACCCTGACATCGATGCGCCCGGCCTGTACCCAAGCGCGGGCAAGAGATTTCGCTGTTCCGCTTGGGTCGTGGCAGCCCTTGGCCTCCGCGATCGTGAGCGAAGTCAGATCCGATTTGCACGCTATCCAGTCGGGGAGGTCGCCTCGTGCGAGGCGTACGATTTCGGCGCGTTTACTACGATTAAGATCGACTACACGATTGCCGAGATGCGCGAAGATTGACAGGTCGAAGTGGCGTTCGAGATACGCGCGAGCGACGAACCTGCCGAACAGACCCGACAACGCAACCTTTACTTCACGAGCTTGCCCAAGCGGCTGTTTGAAGATGAAAGGTGTACCTATGCCGGTCGCTGACAACAGCGAATCGAGGATCGACCATGCACCATAGGGGGTGCTTGGCGTTTGAAGTACCTCGCAAATGCCGGCGTATTCGATGTCGGAGACATCCAATTCTATGGTCGCGCCGGGGGCCGGGTCCAGCGATGGGGGATTAAAAATGTAGTTAAAAGTCCGGTTCATACCTCTGCCAGCTTGTAGGCCAACCTGAGAAGGGCGATCGCCTCGTCACGGGTGAACGGTACGTTGTGCGCTTTCGGGTCGAGAGTTGGGTCGGCCTCAGCCAGATCAAGAAAGCGGCGCATATCGTCGCGAATCTGATCGGGCAGGATGATAGACGCATCACCGGGCAGAAGTTGAGTCAGGCGAAGCACATCATTGCGATGTTTCTTGATATTTTTGCTGTCGATCCTTTCCCCGGCCTCGGCTCGTGCGGACAGATCGAGAAATGCCCGCGCCTTGAAAGGGATCAGAAGTGTTTCGTCGATGACGGTTACACCCTCGATCTTTCGCTTCGCAGACTGCAACGCTTCATAATATCCACCATCAAGCAGAATGGCTGAAAGGCTGACGATGTCTTCCTCCACAGGGATTGGGGTGAGTTCTGCATTTTCGGGAAGGTCGAGCGCGCCGGGTTTGCGGGAAAACAGCTCGATCATGAAAGGAAAGCCTTGGTCTGAAGGCTTGTGGAAGCGGTAAAATTCCTTGTCGCCGCTGCTGCGTTCGCGTGCCTGGTAGCCACCCGCATCCAGAAACGCCTTGAAGGCGGTGCCGAAAGCGGCGTCGACCACCTCAACGCAGAGCACCATGTCTATATCCTTTGTAGCCCTGAAATCGAGACCAGCTTCATCGAACAGGAGGTCACAGGCCGCACCGCCGATGATAGCATAGTGGTCCTCATGGCCAACGAAGTATTGCTGAAATTTATCGATGCCAGCTACCAAGGCAGGTTCTCCAAAAGGTGATCAGCGGCCATGGCGACACGCTCATCGCGATGATCTCTGAATTGTGCGTACAAGGATAGGACGTCCGCCGTATTGGTGTCGGACAAGGCGGCCGGATCGTAAGACCATGTCTCGATGATGCAGTTAGCTGCATCACGGTCGGTTTCGGCCAAGTCCGCAGTTTGCGAGATCGCTTTCCAGTCGCTGGCAGCGACGGCGAAAGTGTCAATGCGTGGGCTCGCCAGTTCGGTGAGGTGGGATAGTGCAGTTTCACCTGCTAGCTTTAGATGCGCACCGAAGGCGTCCCCTCGCACGAATTTCAGGGATCGAACCGGACTGCGCAGAAGGGGCGTGGCTTTCTCTAGGAGGTGTCGCCCCTCTGCATTGAAGTGAATGTGTCTCTCTTTCCCATGCCTGACGGTTTCGGCGAGGCCGGCGGCAATCAGATCGTCGAACGCTCGGCCGACCGACATAGCCGAGTAACGCAGACGTTTAGCTAAGAGAGATGGCGTTGTTACGTTCCTGGAGGGGTACAGGATGTGATGAAAAAGGACGGTTTGGGCGGCAGGGGACAGGCTGTCCGCCTGTCGGTAGCGTGGAGCACGGAAATGTTCGCGCAGATCGATCGCCAGATCAGGTATATAAAGCTGGTTGCCAGGAACGATAAAGGGAACACCTTGACCGATGAGCCGCGACCGGTTGTGCACACTGATGGTCATGGTGGCGAAAGCTACCGTAGCATCTGTGGCATTCCGGACGATGTCGATATGCTTGGCGATATCGGCCGGGGTGCCAGCGTCTTCGCGCTTGGCGACGATGACGCAATAGCGACCTAGAATATAAGCCTCATAGAGAGTGTAGATTCGTCCGATGAAGGATGGCAAGCTGCGCGTGCCCTCAAACGGACGAACATCGATGCGCTCATGAAGCAGTTTTCCAAGATAGCGCTCTAGCGCTTCCGGAAACTGCGTATCGCTGATGCTGATATCTTTTCTTAACATTGTCACGCACACTAACATTAGTGATGTTGGTGTGCAATGCCGTGTTATTGACTCTCTTTACGCCCTTCTCAGCCGTGCCCTCCAAAGCCCCGATCCATGGCGAGGAATGGCTCCAAGATCGGCATGATCAGGTGGACGGGTTCGACAGCCCCTTGCCCTGCTGTGCAGCCAAGAATCTCGCCATACGGGGTCATGTTCCGGTGCAGTCCTGCGGGCAGTTCCACCGTCACCTTCACCGGCTTGTCGTCTATGACGGGCCCGAGCTTCAGCTTCACCATGGTCAGCCTCCTTCTCTCCGGAAGACCAAATCCCTTGTAACGATCACCCTGACGGGGAAGCCCGGCCGGATGGTCAGCGTCGGCGCGACCTGCATCTGACGCTGGACGATCTGCTGGCCGACCTCGCTGATCGCGTCCTGCGCGCCGTCGCGGACCAGCCGGCCCTCATCGTCACTGGCAAGCTCGGTGCCGATCGCCAGCAGGGTCGCGAGTCCGGCGGCCTTGAAGACATCACCCCAGTGATAGTCGACGCGACCCGCACTCGCTTGTCCGGAAAGAACCGGGTCGACGGGCGGTCAGATCGCCTGATCGGCCTGCCGGTAGCATTCCTCACTCTTCTCCCTGATCCGGTTCATGATCCGCCGGTAATGCTCGGCATATTGCAGACAGGCCTCCATCGCGACGCTGTCGTTGCGCGCCTCCGCGGCTTTGTTGCGCAAATGGCTGACAGGATTTATCTTGCGGATCCAGCGTGATAGCTTTGGGCATAAGCAGTTGGACCCCGACGAAATACAAGACCACGAACTGGTCGTCCTATAATTGTGCCCTGAAGCGCCGTGGCTCGCTGACAATCTGGTTTGATCCCGAGATGATCTGGTCGCCGCCTCCGAACGGTAAGCGAGGTCGCCGGCAAGCTTACAGCGATGCGGCCATTCAGGCTTGCCTGACGCTGAAGGTGCAGTTTGGGATGCCGTTGCGGCAGGTGACGGGCTTTGTTGAAAGCCTGCTCGGTCTGGCGGGGCTGGACTGGGCGGTTCCGGATTACAGCACACTGTGCCGCCGTCAAAAGACCCTGACGGTGGATATTCCTTATCGGGGAGCAACGGCCCGTTACACCTGCTGATCAACAGCACCGGTATCAAGGCGGAGGGTGAAGGGGAGTGGAATGCGCGCAGGCACGGCGGCCTCAAGCGGCGCGTCTGGCGCAAGGTTCACATCGCGGTCGATGAGGAAACGCTGGAGATACGGGCCGTCGAAGCGACCGGAAGCCATATCGGTGATGCGCCGATGTTACCGGATTTGCTCAACCAGATCCCGCCCGATGAGGACATTGGCTCCGTGACCGGTGATGGGGCTTTCGATACCCGCAAATGCCATGATGCGATTGCGGATCGAGGGGCCGAGGCGATCATCCCGCCGCGCAAGAATGCCAGACCGTGGAAGCCGACAACTGCCGGCGCATGCGCCCGTAACAAAATCCTCCGGGCCGTCAAATATCTCGGCCCTGCGATCTGGCGAAGATGGAGCGGGTATCACCGCCGAAGCCGCGTCGAGGCAAAGATGCATTGTGTGAAACGCCTGGGCCAGAGCCTCATGGCGCGGGACTTCGATCGGCAGGTCGCGGAGATCCAAATCCGCTGCGCCGTCATGAACCGTTACACGGCTCTCGGAACCCCCATGACAATACCAGCAGGATAAGTCTGACCAACAAAAGGGAAACTATGCCCAACGCCCGATTTGCGCAACAAAGCCCCTCGAAAGGCAAATGACCATGGCTTTTGGACCAGAGGCGATGGGGGTCTATCCGATTGCGCCGACCCCCTTCATGGAGGACGGCTCGGTCGATTTTGATTCCCTGGATCGTCTGATCGACTTCTATCGGGCGTCACTATCCTGGGCATCTTGGGCGAAGCGGCAAAGCTCGATCCCAAAGAAAGCCGCGCAGTCATGCGCCGCGTTGTCGCGCGGACGGATATTCCCGTCGTGGTGGGCGTCTCCGCGCCGGGCTTCGCAAGAATGCGCCTTCTGGCACGCGAGGCGATGGATGCGGGGGCGGCGGGCGTCATGGTGGGGCCGGCCCATCATCTGCGCACCGGCGAGCAGATCTTGGCATGGTTCGCCCAGGCCGTCAAGGCGATCGGCGCGACCACACCCTGGGTGCTGCAGGACTATCCACTCGCCCTCACCTGCCAGCTTTCGGTTCCGGTCATCTCCGCGATCATGGAGGCTCACCCCTCCTGCGTGATGCTCAAGGCCGAGGATTGGCCGGGCCTTGACAAGATTTCGGCGCTGCGTCGGCTTCAGGCCGAGGCAAGGCTTCGGCCCTTCTCGATCTTGACTGCGAATGGAGGCACTTTTCTGGATTTCGAGTATTGGCGTGGTGCGAATGGCTCGATGACCGGATATGCCTTTCCCGACATGCTTGTAGATCTCCATCGCCTTCAGGTTGCGGAGAGCGGGACGCAGCTCACGATCTGTTCGATGCGCACTTGCCGCTGATCCGCTACGAACAGCAGCCCGACATCGGGCTGGCCGTGCGCAAGAACGTCCTGATGCGGCGCGGATTGATCAAGAGCGATGCACTTCGTCGCCCTGGTTCCCGACTGAGCCCTGCGGCTATAGATGAGGTCGGCTATCTGTTGGTCCGGCTGGCGCGGAAGGATTCTCGAGCAAAGCCATGATCCGCCGCGTCCGGAATTACTAGTTGATCCCTGACTTCATCCTGCCTTAGCTGGGATGCGGCCTATGGGCCACGCCGATCCTCCAGCCTGATCGAGGACTCCGCCTTGTCGATCATTGTCCTGATATTACCGCTCCCTGTAGTTTGCTTGGAAGGCCTTGGAGATACTAAAGCTTTTCTGTTGAACCCTTAATCACTTGGGGTTCCGTCGCGGTGCTGATCGTGTTTCCCTTCCATTTGGGAGGACGGATCATGTCTGCACCATTGCCATCGGCGCTTCGGGTTAGGATTCAGCGATATATCGAGGATGGTCTGAGCGGTCGGGCGGCGGCACTGCGCCTGATGCTCTCGCCGGCGACCGGAGCACCTTGGGCACAGGCGATCAGGACAAAGGGGCATGCCGGACCATTGCCTCAGGGCCGTCCTAAGGGCCGCAAGGCAATTCACCTGCGCGGGAGGGCGCTTTCGGCCACGGGCGGGCAAGTCCGCGCGGCAGGCGGCGCAAAGCCCCAGATCCGCGCCGTATCCCGCATCAGCATCCGGGCCTCGATTAGGTCGAGGCGCTGGCGGGCGGCTTCGGCATTGCCCGCGGTCTCGCGCAGAAGTCTTCGCCACAGGCGCCGCCAGCCAGGCCTCGACCCCCTCGCCCTTGCCGAAAGCGGAATAGCTGGCGGGTTCGAGCAGCACGGCCGGTTGGAACGACGGATCGGCTCCATCATGAATCCGCAAGCCCGGGTTGAGCCGCTTCAGCTTTTCCGGCCAATCACCCGCCGATGCCGCATCGGTCCTGGTCAGAACGACATGATCGGCGAAGGCGATCTGGCGAAGGCTTTCGGGATGACTGTCCAGCACCGCGCCGATGCCCTGGACATCGACGACCGCGATCACGCCCGACAATCGAAACGCCCGCGCCACCGCGTGATCGCGTAGCGACATGGCCACCACCCCGCCGGGGATCAGGCTGTTGATGATCGGCGCGGGATCGGCCAGCCCCGTCGTCTCGACGATGACGCGCGAAAATGGCGGCAGGCTGCCATCGCGGCGGCCTACGAGCAGCTCATCCAGGGACGAGCGCAGATCGCTGCCCACCGTGCAGCAGATGCAGCCGGTGGTCGTAACCATCGGCTGCTCCTTCCCTTCACGGACCAGATCGTGATCCACCGGAACCAATCCAAACTCGTTAATGACAAGGGCCGTGTCGTGGAACGCTGGATTCTCCAGAATACGGTTGAGGATCGTCGTCTTCCCCGCGCCGAGAAAGCCGGTCAGCAGGAAGACGGGGATCTGGTCCGCGGGTTTTCCGGGTTTCATGGGGAAACTCCTTTCCGGTGGCGCCGCGCGAGCAGGACCTGCTTCAGCGCGGTCAGATGGGGGAATTCGACCAGCATCCCGATGACGATGGCGGCAAGGATCAGCGGCTGGTCCGGGATCGCCACCGCCGTCACCGCCAGCATCAGCGGCGCGTTGCGCGCGGCCGTAGTCATCGCCAGCAGGACCTGCTGCGGATAGGGCAGCCGGAAGATTCGGGCCAAGGCCCTCGCCCATCAAGAAGGTGGCGACGAAGAACAGGAAGATCGCCACGAGGATGATGCCGAAGGCGGCGAGGTGGCCGGCGATGGTGCCGATGTTGGCGGCGAAGATCTGGACGATCAGAGCCGCCGTCACCAGCGGGACTGCGAAGCCCACCCCATCCGAAAGGCGTACGAACGAGGCCTCGGGCAGCAGCTTTTCAAGGACGAAACGCAGGGCCTGCGTCGCGGCGAAGGGGACCAGGAACCAGTGCAGCAGCACCTCGGGAATGGTCCCGAAATCCGAAACCCCGGTGTGGCGGGTGAAGAGCCAGAGCCAGACCGGATAGAGCAGCAGTTGCGACACCATATTTACCGGGATCAGCGCCGCCCCGAGCGCGGTATCGCCCCTCGCCATGCGGGTGAAGCCAAGGAACCAGTCGGTGCAGGGCGAGATGAAGTAGATCAGCAGCCCGGTGAACAGGAGCGGCTGGCCCGAGAGGAACAGCGAGGCGCTGGCAAAGCCGATCACCGGCACGATCAGGAAGTTCGCGCCCCAGGCGATCTCCATGAAGCGCAGATTGGCGAAGCCAGCCGCCACGGCGCGCAAGCGGACCTCGAAGAACAACAGCGCGACGAGCAGCAGCAAGGTGGGATCGACCCCGCCCGAGAGGCGTTCGCCCATCTCCGGGCTGAGCCAACCCACAAGCGCGCCAAGCGAGATCGCGCCGACCAGCAAGGCGACGATCGCAAATCCCTCTGCCGGGCCGCCGCCGGAGTTCGTTTCAACTGTGGTCATCATTCCTCTCCGTCTCGGGATCTGGCCGGAGCGGGGCAGAGGATAGCTGCGGTTGGGCCGGGATTTCAGTGAAGGCATCCATATGCAGGAAGCAGAGCTTGTTGCCCTCGGGATCGCGGGCATAGGCGCCGTAATAGTCGGGGTCATAGGCGGGGCGCAGGCCGGGCGCGCCCTCGTCACTGCCGTCTGAGGCGATGGCCGCCTTCCATGCGGCATCGACCACCGCCTGTGTCGGCGCGCGGAAGCTCACCTGCACGCCGTTCCCCCAGGTCGCGGGCCGCCCGTCGAGCGGAAGCTGCACCCAGAATTGCGGCCAGTCCTTGCCGGGCTGGGTCCAGAGTGAACCCGCCGGTCCGCCGTCATCCTCCGCCTCGCGCCGGATCAGACCGAGATGGGGCAGAACGGATTCGTAGAAGGCCGTCTGGCGGTCCAGATCGCGGGCGCCGAGGATGATATGGCTGAACATGGCGTCACCTCACGCAGGCTCGGTTTCGGGGACAGGTGTGGGCACGGGCTCGCCATTGTCTTCCAGCGGAGTCTCCGCCTCGGCCGAGAGCAGCAGGAATGCCTCGCCTAGGGACAGGCTGCGGCTACCCTTTTCGCCAAAGCGGCGCAGGGAGACAGTGCCATTCGCGGCCTCCTGCGCACCGACTGTAAGGATGATAGGCACCTTCGCCAGCGAATGCTCGCGCACCTTGTAAGCGATGGTCTCGTTGCGCAGGTCGGCCTCCACCCGCAGACCGGGTGCCCGCAGGGTGGACAGCACTTCCCGCGCCCAGGCGTCGGCGTCCGAGGTGATCGTGGCGACCACCACCTGCACCGGCGCCAGCCAGAGCGGCAGATGGCCCGCGAAATGCTCGATCAGGATGCCGGTGAAGCGTTCCAACGAGCCGAACATGGCGCGGTGCAAGAGGACCGGCACCTCGCGCTCGCCGCTGGCGGCGACATAGGTGGCGCCGAAGCGTTCCGGCAGGTTGAAATCCACCTGCAAGGTGCCGCATTGCCAGTCGCGCCCGATGGCGTCGCGCAGGACATATTCCAGCTTCGGCCCGTAGAACGCGCCTTCGCCCTCGAAGATCGTGCGGCGTGACACATTGAACAGGACGCAAGGCAGATGCCAAAAGGGGACGGTTTTCCGCCCCCTTCTTTAATTCGGGCAGGACGTATCAGCCGATCCGGCCGCCGCCCTGCTTCGTGATCGCCACCACTGCCGGGCGCACCGGCATGTCGTCGCGGAAATCCGGCCAGCGGGTCGACAGGTCCTCGTAATAGGACGGCCGGCCGTGGCCCTCCCAATCCTCGCCGCCGTCGCCTGGATGCTGCACCGCCACGAAGAAGTGTGGTCAGGTCCGGCGTCGGACAGGGACCGCACATCTCGGCCCCCACCGGCACGCGATAGAACAGCCGCGAGGTGCCGCGCGCCGCGCCCTCGACATCCACCGCCCACAGCCCGTCGGTTCGCCCGGTTTCCGAAGGCGAGTTGCCGTCGGTCGAGACCCAGAGCCGCCCGTCGCTGTCGATGGCGCAATTGTCCGGCATGCCGAACCAGCCGTTCGCGGTCGTCGCGGTCGAGAAGGTCGCGCCGACCTCGGCCACCGAAGGATCGCCGCATTGCAGCAGGATCTCCCAGCGGCCCTTGGTCGCCGCCAGGTCGCCGCCTTCCTCGAGGATCTCGATGATATGGCCGATAGCATTGTCCACGCGCGGGTTGGCGGGGTTCGCCTCTTCGCGCTTGGTGTTGTTGGTCAGCATGACATAGGCCCGGCCGGTCTCGGCATTGGGCTCGATATCCTCGGGCCGGTCCATCGGCGTCGCGCCCAGCAGGTCGGCGGCGCGGCGGGTCTCGACCAGCACGTCGACCTGGCTCTCGAAGCCGTTCTCGGCAGTCAGCGGTCCCTGCCCGTGCACCAGCGGCAGCCAGACGAAACTGCCATCCTCGTCGAAGCGCGCGACGTAAAGCGTGCCTTCGTCCAGCAGGTCCAGGTTCGCGGCGCGGTCCTGGGGATCATAGCGGCCGGCGGTCACGAACTTGTAGACATAATCGAAACGCTCGTCGTCGCCCAGATAGAAGACGACGCGGCCGTCCTTGGCCAAGGCGCTCGCCGCCCCCTCGTGCTTGAAGCGGCCGAGCGCGGTGCGCTTCCTGGGGGTCGAGGTAGAGTCCATGACATCGACCTCGACGATCCAGCCGAAGCGGTTGGGCTCGTTCGGTTCCTTGCCGATGTCGAAGCGGTTGTGGAACCGGCCCCAGGCATAGCTGTCCTCGCGGATGCCCATGCGCTTGTAGTTCCAGGCCTCGCGGTGGTCTTCGGGCAGGACGCCATGAAATAGCCATGGATGTTCTCTTCGGCCATGATGTAGATACCCCAAGGGGTCACGCCGGCAGCGCAATTGTTGATTGTGCCCAGGACGCGGGTGCCGCTCGGGTCCGCCGCAGTCTGCATCCGCGCGTGCCCGGCGGCCGGGCCGCGGATCTGCATCGGCGTCTTGGCGGTGATGCGGCGGTTCAGCGCGCTGTCCGGCACCGGCTGCCATTTGCCGTCCTGCTTGCGGATCTCGATAATCGTGCCGCCATGCGCGGCCATTTCGATGTCCACGCGGTCCTCGGTCGCATCGGCGACGGCGATCTTGCCGTCTTCGACGGTGACGATTCCGGGGAACATCAGGTGTTCGTTGGTATATTCGTGGTTCACCACCAGCAGGCCGTGGTCGTCCACGCCCTCCAGCGGGATGAAGCCGACGAAATCGTTGTTATAGCCGAACTGGCGTTCCTGCGCGGCTTCGGACTGGTTCAGCGGATCGAATTCCGACGCGTCGGCAAAGACCTTGTCGCCCCAGCGCAGCAGGATGTCGGCATCATAGCCCTGGGCGACGTGATGGTCGGCATCGACGCCCGCCTCGACCTCGGGAAAGCTAAAGGCGGAGCCCTCGACGGCATCTTGGGCGCGGGCCTCGTCGGCGGCCAAAAGGGCGAAGGGGCTGATGGTGGCCGAGATGGCGGTCGCCGCCAGCGAGCCCTTCAGGAAGCCACGACGCGAAAAACGGGCGGCGATGATCTCGCCCATGGCGCAGTTGTCGGTCGGGTTGTGGCCCGGACCGTCCGCCTCCTCCAGCTGGCTGGTGCGGAAGACATGGCGGATAGGATGTTGCTCGGTCATGAGACGCTCCTGGCTGATGGGGCGGCCCCGGCCAGAGACGGGACCGACCCCTCCATAGCGACCCAGTTTGACCAAAGAGTGACGGGCCGGAAACGATGGCGCGGACCCGGCCCACCAAGGCGGCGGGCCCGATAGCCGCTGCGGGTGACCTTACCGCCACCCGCCGTCAGGTCAGGCCGGCCTTTCGCAAGCCCTCGACGTAAAGCTCCAGGTCCTCGGCATGTTTCAGCGGGGGCACCTTGCGCCAATGCGCGATGGTGAAGTTCGGATGCACCCGCATCACCGCGCCGGCATGGCGGCGGGCCTCGTCCATCTGGCCCAGCAGCGCATGGCTGGCGGCCAGCAGCCTATGCGCCTCGGACTGGTCGCGCATCCGCGAAAGGGTTTCGATGGTCTTGCCGTAATCGCCGTGGTGGAAATAGGCATCGCCCAGGAACCACAGATAGGCGTCCGGGAAATAGGGATTGAGCCGCATCGCCCGTTCCAGCAGCTGCACCGCCCGCTCGCCCTGCCGGACATAGGCGAGGCAGTCGCCGGTATAGGCCAGCAGATCCGCGTCGTTGGGATTCAGCGCCAGCGCATGCTCATAGGCGGTCAGCGCCTCGTCGTGCTGCTTCTTGTAGAGATGCGCCAGGCCCATCTCGGAAAAGCCGCGCGTGTCCAGGGCGTCGCATTGCACCGCCCGCTTGGCCAGGACCAGCGCTTGGTTCAGCGCCGCATCGGGATCGCTGGTCCAGTTGTAGCGCCATTCGACGTTGAAGGTCCGCGACATCGCCGCATAGCTGCGGCCATAGTCGGGATCGAGATCGCGGGCCTCTTCGAACAGGCGGCGGGCATGCAGGTTGGCATCGGGCAGGAAGCGCAGGCCCATGTCCTGGCCGCGCAGCACCAGCCCATAGGCGTAAAGCGCGGGATGGCTCTGCTCGGCCAGCCGGCGCCGTTCGTTCGCGTCAAGCTGGATCGCCACCCGGGCGGCGGTCATCGCGGTCACGTCGTCCTGAAAGTCGAAGATATCCAGCATCACGCCGTCGTAGCGCTCGGACCAGGTGGTATTTTCCGATTCCGCCTCGACCAGATCGACGGTGATGCGCAGCCGGTTTCCGGCCCGGCGAAAGCTGCTGGTCATCAGGTAGCGCACGCCCAGCCGGCGCCCGATCTCGCGCAGCGACGAGGTCTGGGCGGCGGCCAGGAACGACGAATGCCGCGCGATCACCAGCAGGTGCCGGAACCGGCACAGGTTGGTGATCAGGTCGGCGACGATGCCATGGCACAGGTGCTGGTCGCCGGGATCGGCCGAAAGATTCTCCATCGGCAGGATCGCCAGCGACGTGTCGGGCAGGCCGGGATCGACCCTGCGCGGCACATCTCGCAGCGGGACGGCAGCGGCCACAGCGGGCGAGGCGGGCGCCGCGGTATAGATCTCGACCGGGGCCGAGATGTTCTTCAGCCGCCGCCGCCCCAGCGAGCGCAGCACCAGTTCCGGGTTGTCGCGCACGATGCGATAGACGGTCTCGGTGACGCAGATGCCGCCGGGATCGGCAAAGCCTTGGATCCGCGCGGCCAGGTTGACGCTGTGGCCGTAAACCCCCTCCTGCCCCTCGAACGTCTCGCCCAGCGAGATGCCGACGCGCCAGGCAATCGGCTCCCGCGCCTCGGCCCAGGCGGATTCGCGGGACAGTTCGCGCTGCATCTCGATCGCGAAATGCAGCGCCTGGGGCGCATCCTGGAATACCGCGACCAGCCCGTCCCCGGCCGTGTTGACCACGGTGCCGCCATAATCCCCGACTAGGTTGCGGATCAGCGCGATCGAGCGCGTCAACCGCAGGATCGTGCCGGCCTCGTCCTGCTCGATCAGGCGGGTATAGCCGTGAATGTCGGCATAAAGCACCGCCTGAAGGCGGGGGCCGGTCAGACCGGGCTGTGCGATCATGGCTTGTCCAAGGCTCCTTTCGGGCATCAGAAATCCACCGGCAACCGGCCTGTCAAGCCCGGATCGGGGCGGCCCGGCCTGCCGCAAGGGGATCCGTGACAGCGCCCGGATCGGCACTATACTATCCGCATGAAACCCGACAGGCACCCCATATCGCAATTCGGCCTGCGCCCGGCGCGTCCCGAGGAATTTCCCTTTGCCGAGGCGATCCATATCGACGCGATGCGGCCCCTGATGCTGCAACTGGACGCCTGGGACGAGCCGATGCGCCGGGCGATGATCCGGCGGTCGTTCAAGGCGGCGGATTCGCGCATCATCACCCTGGAGGGCCGGGACATCGGCTGGATGCAGGTGACGGAACGGGACGCCGACTACAACCTCGCCCAGCTCCAGATCCTCGGGGATTATTGCGGCCGGGGCATCGGCTCGCGCATCATCCGCGACTTGCAGGACAGGGCGGTGCGGGAAGGCAGGACCGTCTCGCTGTCGGTGGTGCGCACCAACCGGGCCATCGCCCTTTACCTGCGCCTAGGCTTTCGCATGATCGACCCCAAGGCCACGCCGATCCTGGACATGGTCTGGGTGCCGGAAGGGCTGGACCGCTGAGCCGCGAGGCCGGCCATAAGGGCCACCGCACCGGCTGCCACCGCAGCGTGGCGCCGGCCGAAACCGTGGCGCGGGTCCGGCCGCTGATGGCGCGGATGGGCATCACCCGCGTCGCCAATGTCACCGGGCTGGACCGAATCGGCCTGCCGGTGGTCATGGTCTGCCGGCCGAACGCCCGCTCGTTGGCGGTATCGCAGGGCAAGGGGCTGGACATGGACGCCGCCACCGCCTCGGGCCTGATGGAAGCGGCCGAGCTTTATCACGCCGAGCATATCGAGGCGCCGCTGAAACTGGGCAGCCTGAACGAGCTGGCCCATTCCCACCGGATGATCGACCTGGGCCGGCTGGCCAGGGTCTCGGACCGCTTCCATCGGGACTTGCCAATGCTGTGGATCCAGGGCCGCGACCTCGTCTCGGGCGAAGAACGCTGGGTGCCCTTCGAATGCGTGCGCGCGAACTATACCCTGCCGCCGCCACCCGGCAGCGGCTGCTTTCTCTGCAGCAGCAACGGGCTGGCCTCGGGCAACACCATGGCCGAGGCGACCTGCCACGCGATCTGCGAACTGATCGAGCGCGACGCCACCACCCTGTGGCACCAATCCCCGCACGAGCGCCGGGCCGAGACGGGGCTGGACCTGGAAAGCGTCGCCGACCCGGCCTGCTGTGCGGTGCTGGACCGGCTGCAAGGCGCCGGTTTCGACGTGCATGCCTGGCAGGTCGCCAGCGACCTCGGCGTGCCCGCCTTCTTCTGCCTGATCTCGGACCGGCGCGACCGGGGGGCGCATCACGGCATCGGCGCCGGCGCCCATCCCACCCGCGCCATCGCGCTGCTGCGGGCGCTGACCGAAGCCGCACAGGTGCGCTGCACCTATATCTCGGGCGCACGCGACGACCTGCAACCCGAGGAATACGGCCGGCACGCGCTGGACCAGAAAGCCCGCGCCGCCGCCGGCCTGCGCGCCAGCCACCGGCCGATGGTGAATTTCGCAGCGCTGGACGAATTCGTCTCGGACGATTTCGCCGAGGACCTGGACTGGTTGCTGGCCCGGCTGCGCGCGGTCGGCATCGACGAGGCGGTCGCGGTGGACCTGCGCAAGCCGGGGCTGGACCTGCCGGTGGTGCGGGTGGTGATCCCGGGGCTGGAGGCCCCTTGCGATCACCCCGCCTGGCGGCCGGGGCCAAGGGCGTTTGCCGCCGCGCGGGCCGCGGCGCCATGAGCGTGATCGTCTTCGCCGGCCCCTCGCTGCGGCAGGCGGACCGCGCCGCCTTCGCGCAGTTCCGGTTCCTGCCGCCGGTGCAGCAGGGCGACCTCTATCGCGCCGCGCGCCAGCGGCCGCGGGCCATCGGCCTCATCGACGGGTGCTTCGACGGCGTGCCGGCGGTGTGGCACAAGGAAGTGCTCTGGGCGATCTCGCAAGGCATCGCCGTCTTTGGCGCCTCCAGCATGGGCGCGCTGCGCGCCGCCGAGCTTGCACCCTTCGGGATGCGGGGCGTCGGCCGCATCTTCCGGGATTTCCACGAGGGCCGGCTGACCGACGACGACGAGGTGGCGCTGCTTCACGGCCCGGCCGAGACCGGCCATGCCGCCCTGAGCGAGCCGATGGTCAATATCCGCGCCACCGCCGCCGCCGCGCTGGCCGCGGGCATCCTTGACGCGCCGGCGGCCGCGCATCTGCTGGCAACGGCCAAGGCGCTGTTCTACCAGCAGCGCGACTGGCCCGCCATCCTGGCGGCAACGGAACAGGTGCCCGCAGCGATGCGCGACCGTCTTGCCGCCTGGCTGCCCGACGGCCGCATCGACCAGAAGCGCGCGGATGCGCTGGAGATGCTGCATGCTCTTCAGGCGTATGTCGCGAGGGACGAGCCGCCCCCGCGGGCGGAATTCACCTTCGAATGGACCGAAGCCTGGGCCTCGGCCCCCTGGCTTGCCGCGCATGGCGACGGGATCGAGGCAGGGGATGCGCTGATGCTCGACGCGCTGCGCCTGCAGGGCGAGCCCTATCTGCGCCTGCGGCGCGACGCCCTGCTGCGGCAACTGGCCGCCGAGACCGCCACGCGCGAGCGGCGCGGAGTGCAGCCAGACCATGTCGCCGAGGCCGCATTGGCGTTTCGCCTGCCGCGCGGCCTGCTGCGCGGGCAGGACATCGACCGCTGGGCGGCGGAAAACGGCTTGGACCGCCCCGGTTTCGACCGGCTGATGGCAGGGCTGGCGGGGCTCGAGGCGCTGGCACGGGACCGCGATGCGGCGCTGGCGCCTGCGATCCTGGACCAGCTTCGGCTGGAGGGCGGCTACAAGGCGCTCCGCGACCGCACCGCCAAGGCCGGGACTGCCGATCCGCCGCTGCCGCTGCCCCTGCTGCTGGCCTGGCATTTCCACACCCGCCTTGGCCGAGACCTGCCCGAGGATCTGGAGCAATACGCCGGCGGCTTGGGGTTTCGCGATCTGGCGCATTTCCACGCCGCGCTGGCCCGCGACCATGCGCTTTGGCTGCAAGACGGGCAACCGGCGCCGAAAGGGGCCGCAGGCGGACAAAGCCATCGACAGCCGCCCCCCAGCGGCTTAACCTGAGGTTGCGGATTCCCGGACCCGAAAAATCACCCATGGCGGAGATTGCGATGTCGGAGACCTTGCTGAGCCCCTCGAACCTGCTGCTCTTCGGCCGTGTGGTCGAGGATTTGCAGATCCGCGCACCCTCGGCACAGGACAAGCGCGGCGATCCCCGGCACGGCCCCTTCCCCCAGCCCCGCGGCGGCACGCCCGGCCAGCTTGAACGGCAATTGCAGGCCGAGGATGCGAATTTCGCCCGCATCTACGGCTTTGCCTTCGAGGGGCTGTATCGCGTCCTGCCGCGCCCGGCGCTGTTTCTGGTGCACGGACCGGGGCTGGAGGCCGGGCAGGTCATATCGCGGCTGGACCTGCCGCAGGGTGCGCCGGCCGGATCACCGCCCCAGGCGGCGGGTGCGGGGCACGTCCTGCCCCAGCCCGACGACTTGATGGTCTGGTCCTACGACAAGGCCGATTACTCGATCCGACTGGACATGCGCTCGGGCATGTTCGAACAATTGCTGCTGGACCCTTCCGGCGCGCCGGAGGCCCGCGGCATGAGCGTCCACGGAATGAGCGTGCGGGGCATGAGCGTAAACAGCGACAACAAGGACTAGGCGCATTCCGCCCGCCGCCCCTGTCCCAAGGCTGGACAAGCCAAGGAAACAAGGGTCAGGATCGTCGCGATCCTGACCCTTTCTTTCAGAGAGAGACTTAAAACAAGGTAATGATCAAATGCTCTGAAATTCTCGGCGGCCGAGGCGATGGCCCCCTCAGGCGCAGGCCACTATCGCCGGATGCTCGTCGCCGGCAGGGGCTTCGGCCTGTATCGCGGGACAGGCCGCCGGGGCGTCCGGGACCAGTGCCAGCGGAACGGCCAGCAGCCTTGCCGCCTCATGCCACAACGACGCCTCGGCGGCGATCAACCGCCGCATGGCTGCCCTGCCTTGCGGGCGCTTGGCAGATCGCGCCAGGGCGCGATAGTCGGAAACCAGCCCGCCCAGCAGATGGTCCAGGTCCTGCATGGCCTGTTCAAGCCGCCGGGTCGCGCCGGACTGGGTGGCGGTCTGGGTCGCGATGGACAGGACCATGGCGATCTGCGGCCGGGCCTCGCGCAGCGGCTGGTATGCTTGGGACAGATCGACGCACAGGTCCACCAGTTCCGGCAGGCGGGCGGCGGCGGGACCAAGCCGCCCGGCGATCTCGTCGGGGGACAGCGGGGTCGTGGCCGCCTGGTTTTCCAGCCGGACCAGGATCTGGGCCAGATCGTGGCGTTGCGCCAGCGGCATGCCCTCGTCATGCTCCAGGAACGCTTCGATCGCCGCGGCAAGCTCGAAGGCGGCCGCTTCGATCCGGGCGCTGGCGCGGCTCATCGGGCCGTCGGTCTCTTCCAGCCGTTGCAGTTCGGTTGCCGGCGCAGCCCAAAGCCGCTGCTCGCTCAGCCGGATCATGCCGGCGCTTTTATGCGGAGTGCGGGCCCGGCCGCGCGACGTCTCTCGCGCGCGCTCCAGATTGGCGGCAATGTCGCTCAACTGTGCCGCGAGTCCTGCGCTCGGCGCAGCCTCTGTCGGCGAGGTGGCAAGCCTGGCCGCGGCATCGACCTGCATCATCAACAACCGCACGCGGGGCATGAGTTGTTCAAGGCAGTAATGCGACATAGCACGCAGGCTGGCCTGCCCGTCGACAGCCGCATGAGCCATGATCCCGGCCCGGCGGGCCAGTACCTGCGGCCGATCGGCCTGGAACCGGGCACGAAGCTGCACATGCAGCGCAGCCATGGTCAACTGGTGCAGCACGCCGCGGATCGCGGCAGCGGCTCCTTGGCAAAAGATGGTGCGGAATGTCTGATCGACATGAAACACGCCCTCTGATTGCAAAATTTTTCCGGAATATGCCGCAACGGGCACGGCAGTTCTGTGCGCGGGCGCACAGAGGACGGCCTTCTCTGGTTACCGCCCTTGATGCAAGAAGCTTCTAAACCTGATTTGGCTGGTGATCGAATGCGTTCTTCTCTCAGGCCTTTTTGAGTGCGACCGTTCAAGAAGCCGCTGGCCGGGATGGTGATCTGCGGATCGGGTCCATATCTTCTGCAAGAGCTTTTCTGCTCGAGAACGACGTCTGGTTTTCCCGATCCAGATCTTTTCGATCATTGCGTCCATTCAGGTCATCGACTTCTCACACCTCCTTCACCGACGCCAGTTCACACGGGGTTTTCAGCCCTCATATAGAAACAGCCAGCGCCGGATCTCGATAGTCTTCCTTCTTTGTCATCATTGCCCAAATGGCCCGTGCCATTTTGTTGGCCAATGCGATGGCGACCAGCATGAGGGGTTTGCGGTGCAACATGCGCGCCAGCCATGACCTCTCCTGGATCGACTTTCGGGCCAGCACTGTCAGGCGCGACATGGCCCCGATGATCAGCAGATATCGGATGTCGGTCTGGCCGGCTTTCGAGATGCGCCCCAGGCGTTCTTTCCCACCAGAGCTGTATTGGCGAGGCACCAGGCCGAGCTAGGCCGCAAAATCGCGCCCCCGCTTGAAGCTGTCCATGGGCGGAGCGAAGCCGCTGATGGCCAACGCGGTCTGCGGCCCCACGCCGGGCATCGTCTGCAGCCGCCGCGCCGTATCATTCGTCCCGGCAAGACTGCGGGCCTTTGCTGTCTTGGCTTCGATCCGGGCTGTCTGCTCGGATATCTGCGCAAGCAGATCATGGCACTCATCGCGCACCAGGGCAGGCAAGTCGCTGGCAGGATCGGTGAGGACAGCTTCGATTCGCCTGAGGTGAGCGATGCCTTTCGGAAAGACATGGCCATATTCATATAGCACTGGACCTGTCACGGATTCGTGCCGTTCCAGGTGCTCGTTTAGGCCACTTGAGCTGCTGCCGGTTTCGTGGACACGAAGATAAGATCGTGACCAAGGAACTTGAGAGTGGATATGACGAGACGGAAGTTCAGTCGTGAGTTCAAGATCGAGGCCGTCACGCTGGTGACGGATCGGGGTGTCGCTGTGGCGCAGGCCGCGCGCGACCTCGATGTGGCGGAGAGCGTGCTGCGGCGGTGGATGCGAGAGCTGACAGCCACGCCGGCCGTAGCGTTTCCCGGGAACGGGCAGATGCGGGCCGATCTGGCCGAGATTTCGGCTCTGAAGAAAGAGGTCGCCCGGCTCCGCGCGGAGCGTGACATCCTGAAGAGAGCGGCGGCTTTTTTCGCGCGCGAGGTGATATGAGGTTCGCCTTCATCGCCAAGCACCGCCACGTCTGGCCCGTCAGCTGGCTGTGCGAGGTCCTGGCTGTGTCCCGTTCTGGATTTCACGCCTGGCTCAGCCGTTCGACCAGCATCCGCGAGATCCATGACGCCAAGCTCGTCACGGCAATCGAGACGAGTTTCAAGGCCAGCGACCGGACCTATGGCGCACGCCGCGTCTGGCGGGATGTCCTGGAAGAAGGACTGGCCTGCGGGCTTCATCGGATCGAACGGTTGATGCGGATCAATGCCTTACGAGCGCGGCCCAGGCGTCGGGGAAAGCCAGGGACGATGGGGAACGCTCGGTGATCGCCGACAATCTCCTCGACCGGAACTTTCAGGCGGACCGGCCGAACCAGAAGTGGCTGGCCGATTTCACCTACATCTGGACCGCGGAAGGCTGGCTCTACGTCGCGGTCGTGCTGGACCTGTTTTCCCG
The DNA here is from genome assembly GCF_016919705.1 of Paracoccus methylovorus. Lineage (NCBI taxonomy): Bacteria > Pseudomonadati > Pseudomonadota > Alphaproteobacteria > Rhodobacterales > Paracoccaceae > Paracoccus > Paracoccus methylovorus. The sequence continues at coordinate 533,357 of NZ_CP070371.1, read as the reverse complement.
GCGCGCCGTGGGCTGGTCCATGAAGGGGGATCGGGATGCGTCACTGGTCATGGATAGCCGTTCGACCCGCGCTGCGGGGTCAGAAGACCGATATCCTCATAGTATCGCTGGAGAGGTCTGGCTTGATAAAGTGCCTTGATCGCCATGGCGCCGGGGAACCCGGCGCCATCGTTGGCGATACACTCAGCTCGACGACCCATAGACGATTCCGTTCGGGCGGTCGCCCACCGGCACCGATCCGAGCACCTCCTGGCGCGCAACATTGATGACCGAGACGCTATCGTCCGCGATATTGGTCACGAACACGAAGGCGCCGTCTGCCGAAGCCGACACACCATGCGCGCCGGGACCGGTTTTCAGCGTCCCGGCAACCTCGCTGGTCGCCGTGTCGATCACCGACACGGTATCGTTCGGCGCGGCTTCGGTCCCTTGGTTGGCGACGTAGATCTGCTTGCCATCTGGGGTTGCGATCATCTGGATCGGATTTGGACCGACTTCGATCCTGCCCGTGACCTCGCGCGTCGCGGTGCCGATCACTGCCACGCGGTTCTCGTCGCGTAGCGAGACATAGACCTGGCTGCCGTCAGGGGTGAAGCCGACCTGAACCGGCGCCGTGCCCACCGGGATGCGTGCCGCTTCGGTGAGACTGGCCGTGTCGAGGACCGAGACCGACTCGTCCTCGACATTGGCAACATAAAGTTCAGCCCCATCAGGGCTGAGGCGCAGCCCATGCGGATAGGCGCCAGTCTTGACGCGGGCGGCAGCACCCTGCGCCAGATCAACCACCACGACCTCATTGCTGCCCGACAGCGAGACGAAGGCGCGGCCCTGCCGGTCGGCCACCACATGGGCGGGATGCGCGCCCACCTCGACCGTGGCCGGGGGCGTCGACAGGTCCTGCGGATCAAGCATTACCAGAAGGCCCGCGGTATCGCTGCCCGCATGGTCGTGCCCGTCACCATGGTTGCCACCGGCCGGGGTTCCGACCGCCAGCAGGAAGCGCGCGTCCGGCGTCAGATCGACGTTGTGGGGCGCCACCGGGATCGGCATCGTGGTCACCGTCCCGGTGCCCAGATCGATGGCGCTGACGGAACTGCCGCCTTCATCGGCGGACCACACGGTCCCACCGGTCTGGCCGAAGTCGATGGCCCCAGGGTGGGCCTTCTCCTTCAGCCAGGCTTGCATCTCGGCAATCTCGCGCTCCTGTGCGGCGATGATCTGCTCGGCCCATGCCCTGGTCTGCGGATCATCGCCATGTTGCTGCACGATCCGGGCCATGTCGATTGCGCCCCGATGATGCGGGATCATGCTCCGCACGAAGGCCGTGTCTGAGTCATCGGCCATGACGCCCTCCATCATCGGCCCGTGCATCGCGTCCATGGCATCCACATAGGCGCGGGTGAAGTCGGGAACGTTCCCGTCGGCTGGCGCCGTTTCAGCAGCCTTCGAAGCATCGGCCGCACCATGCATCATGCCGCCCTGCATCATCTGCTGCATGGCGTTCATGCACTCGGCAGGCATGGCCTGCATCATGGTCCGATATTGTTCCGGCATGCCTGACATCGGCATCGTCGGAGAGGCGGGCGGTGCGGCCTGTTCCTGAAGCTGCCGTGCAGGGTGGTGGGCGTCATGCCCGGCCTGGGCCAAGGCAGCGGCGGGCAGCCCGGCTGCGAGGCCAACGGAAAGGGCGATTGCGGTTCGTTTCATTGCGGTTCATCCATGCTGAGGGGAAGGCAGCGTCACGGCGGACGCGCGGTCCCCGGTAATCGTCGATGGCTGGATGGCGTTGTCGGTCCGTCGGACGAAGCGGCCGGACGGGGTGGACCTATCAGGCCCGGAACGCCTTCACGCGGCGATGGATGAACGGGGCGGCCGCAGAATACCCTCGGGTGTCCGCCCTAAACGGTCCGCCCTGAGGCCGAGATAGGCTTCCCCACTGGACGGCGGTTCCGCTCGCGCACCTTCGGGCAGAAGGGCGGTGATCGTGCAGAACTGATTGCAGCAATCGTCATGGGAACCTGGCGCGTTGCCGCCGGTAGCGTCCAGATCTCCCGAGATCGGCTGGGCACATCCTGCGGCCGCATGGGAGTGATCACAGCCCTGCTCCAGGGTAACGGCGACGGCCGGCTTGGCAAGGATCATGTGCTCTACCGGGAGTGAGTGGGTTCCAGCCTGCAGACTCAGGGCGGCGAAAACCACGAACAGCAATGCGGTAGCGAGCCACTGCCTCCAGCAGCCGCGGAGCCTCGTGCCCGTTGTCGCACCCCTGTTCATCAGACCGTTCGTTCTCTTTCTCTGGACCGGCTCAGGCGTCCTGCCCGCACATGAAGCAGGGAAGGGGCCATTTTCCGGCAGTGCCATCATCACACCATGTAGTGCGGGACGACGACACCTGAAAGCGGCCAGGGAAGGTTGCGACATGATGCCACCCGTCGAAGGCGCTGATGATCGACTCAGGCCGCCTTCCCCTCATCATAGCTTCACCCCCCGCAACCGGACGCATTCGCGATCACGCTGACCGACGACAGCGCCATGGCGGCTGCCGCGATGATCTGTGACAGCAGGATGCCGAAGAACGGATACAGCACGCCGGCCGCGACGCGCCCGTACTGACCCGTGCGCAGCATGTGACGGGCCACCTCCCGGCCGGCATGCTCGACGCGAAGCTCCGGGCCGGTGACTGTCACCGCAACGCGCTCGCCGATCAGGCGCCACGGGACGGAATAGGCGTTACCGTCGACTTCCACCGAACAGTCCGAACTCACCTTGCGCACCAGGTCCCGGCTGGCCAGGAAGGGATGCAACTCGTTGCCCTGGGCAAAGGGCTGACGCTCACCAGCGAAGCGACAACTGGTGCGAGCTTCCCAGGCGCCGCCTTCCGACCGCTCGCGACAGAGCCCCTGCCCTTCTGCGCGGTCTGCCCACCGCGCAAAGACAATCCTGCCCTGTGCCGCTTGCTCAGCCTTGCGCGGATCCTGTCGGCGCAAGACAGCAAGGCTTAACGGATCAGCCGCCCGGTTGACGCCCGGCATTGACACTCCTCCGCGCCTTGGCAAAGCCGCGATCCGAGGCGAGGTATCGTTCCAGCATCGGCACAATGAGCTTTTGCGGCGCGACCGGCCCCTGCCCGCCGCTGCGGCCGAGCAACTCACCGTACAGCACCAGATCCCTGTGCAGGCCGGCCGGTAGTTCGACGGTCAGCTTCACGGGCGTATCGTCGGCAATCGGCCCCAGCTTCAGCTTGGTCATGACGTCATCCTCCTGCCTGCTCGAACACAAGATCCCGACCCACGAGAACCCTGACTGGGAACCCCGGCCGGATGGTCAGCGTGGGCGCGACCTGCAGCTGGCGCTGGACGATCTGCTGCCCGGCCTGGTCGACGGTATCCTGGGCGCCGTCGCGGATGGCGCGTACCAGCCGGTCGTCCTCGTCGCCGGCGGCGAGCTCGGTGCCGACCGCCAGCAGCGTCGACAGTCCGGCGGCCTTCATCAAATCCCACCAGTGGTGGTCGACACCGTCCTCCAGCCCGGCAAAGCCCTGCGCATCGGCGCCCGGCAGGCCCTCCAGCACCAGCGAGCGGCCGTCGGGAAAGATCAGCCGGTTCCAGACCAGCAGCACGCGGCGCTGGCCGAATGTGACGCCGGCATCGTATTCGCCGATCACCCGCGTACCCTGCGGGATCAGCAGGATCGAGCCGGTGGGGCTGTCATGGACGGGCTGGGTGACCTGGGCGATGATCTGGCCGGGCAGGTCGGAGCGAATGCCGGTGATCAGCGCCGCCGGGATCACCGAGCCGGCCTGCAGGACATAGGGCGAGGCCGACGGCTCGACGCGATCCGGGGCCACCGTCACCCGGTCGGCGGCCGCGCCGAGGAAGGCCACATGCCGGTCCTGTGGCCCTCCGGTTTGCGGCTGTCCGACGGAACCGGTCCCGGCGGACGACAGTCCTGCGCCTCCCGCACCCATATCCGATGTTGTCGTTGCACGCGATCCCCCCTGAAAGAAGACGCCACTGAGCCTTGCCGCCTCTTCCTCCGCCAACCGCTGCTGCTCCGCCGTGTCCATGCCGGGTGCGGTGACGGCGGGCCTGGAAGGCGCCGGCACCGGCTCGCCGCGATTGCGTGCATTGAGGATCGGGCGGCCGAGATCGCCGGGCAGCGCCGGGCCCAGGGCGGGACCGCTATAGTCGCGCGGCAGTTTCGCCAGCCCGTCGGCGGTGGCGCGGTTTTCAGTGGAGAACAGTTCCTCGCCGGTTCGTTCCACGTCCTTGCCTTGCAAGGCATAGATCAGCGCCGCGCTGATGCCGAGAGCGGAGATCGCGGCCATACCCGCCAGCACCTTGCGCGACAGTCGGGTGACGCGCGGCGGCTCGGCGCGCAGGCGCATCGACGCGGTGGCGGTGTCCCTGTCGCTCATGACGGCACTCTCCCCTGAGCCGGTTGCAGGCGATGGATCCGCACCACCTGCTGGCGCTTGCCGGCGCCGAGGCGCAGTTCCGCCACGCCGAAGAGCCTATCGACGATCAGCACATTGCCGTGGACGCGGTTGTTGGCGATCTCGGGCGCTCCATCCGGGCCGAGGACGAAGAGCGGCGGCATCTCGCCCTGGGCAATGCCGGGCGGGAAGACCACATGGACGCGGCGGCCGTCGTCGAAGACAGAAATGGGCCGCCAGGGCGGGCTCGTACCCTGGACCTGCAGGCCGTAGCGATGGTTGCGCGCGGCAGCGGCCGGGATCATAGGCGCGGCAGGCACGGCGCGACGCTGCGCGACCGCTGCCGACGATCCGGGATAGTGCCAGGACACCGCCGGCATCCAGGTCTCCTCGTCGGCGCGCAGTTCCAGCAGATAGCGGCGCCGGTCGGTGGCGATGACCAGATTGGTGCTGATCTCGGGCCGGGTCGGCTTGACCAGCACATGCACGCGGCGGCTGTTGCCGCTGCCGCTCTCGGTATCGCCGATGATCCAGCGGGCGGTGTCACCGGCGGCGATGGGGCTGGCGCCGGTCAGGCGCTCGCCCGGCTCCAGCACGATATCGGTGATCTGTCCGGGCGCGGCATAGATCTGATAGAGCGCGCCTTCCGACCATGGATAGACCTGGATGGCATTGTAATAGCCTTCGCGGCGCGGCTCCACGCGCGCGGCGGCATTGGCATTGGTGACGCGGCCTTCGGGCGTCTCCGCGGTTCCTCCGCCCCGCGCCGGTATCCAGCCCGGCGGCAAATGCAGCGGTTTCGGGGCCGGGTCAGCGGGAGCGGTGGCGGGAGGCGACGGCAGGGGCGGGACATCGTTGTCATAGCTGAACTGCGGCGTCTGGTTGCTGGCGCATCCGGCGAGAGCGGCGGCCGCGAGAAGCAGGGCGGGCAGGGCGGGACGGTAAACCATGCGGATCATTGCGACATCTCTCGTGACCAGTTGACGGCATTGACATAGATGCCGAGTGGATTGGCGCGCAGCCGCTCGGCGCTGCGCGGGGGCTGGATCACCACGGTCAGGATCGCGGTCCAGCGCTCCGTTGTAGACAGTTGGCCGTTCTCGTAATGCCGCTCGGTCCAGGCGACCCGGAAACTGTCGGGCGAGGCACGGATGACGCTGGAAACCTCGACGGCGATCTGCTGGCGCCCGACCTTCGTGAAGGGGTCGTTGGTGCGGGCATATTCGTTCAGCGCCGCCGCACCGCGATCGGTGGTGAACTCGTAGGCCCTGAGCCAGTTCTGGCGCACGACGATGGGATCGGCCGGGATGCTTCTGACCTGCTCGATGAAGCGGCCGAGATGCCAGGCGATCTGCGGATCGGTCGGGCGATAATCGGCCGCGGCCGGTGCGACGGCCTGGGCCTGACCGAGATCGTCGACCTGCACCACCCATGGCACCACGGTGCCGCGCGCCGATTGCCAGACCAGCGCCGCGGCGAAACCGGCGGCGAGGAACAGGCAGGCAAAGGCCATGAGGCGCCAGTTCCCGGCCTGCACGCGGGCCGAGCCGATGCGCTCGTCCCATGCCTGTGCGGCCTTCTGATAGGGCGTTTCCGGCTCGGGCGTCTTGCCGTAATGGGTCGCAGGGCGTCGAAAAATGTTCATCAGCGGTTTCTTTCGGAAAGATTGATCGAGGCGCCGCCGGCATGGTTGTCGCCGGAGCGGATGGCGTGGCCGGCAATCGAGAGCCCACGGCTAAGCGCCTGTCCCCGACGCATCTTCTGGGCCCATTGGGGCGCACCATCAGGCATGGAAGCGTCGGTGCCTGCGATGGAGAGATTGCCACCGTCCGTGCCCATGGTGGAGGAGCCGCCGGTGGTCGCAAAACTGCCCTTTGCGCCGGAGGCATAGCTGGACTTGATGCCGCCAGCGGCCTTTCCGACCATGCGGCGCAGGGGCGAGATTGCCGCCGATCCGGTGGCACTGGCGATGCCGCCCATGCCGGAGGCGATGCCACCGGCGCCGGAATGGCCCATGGAACCGAGCCGGTAGGCGGTCGAGGCTGCGCCCGCCGCCGTCGCGCCGGTCCGGACGGTGGCGGCACCGCCAGACAGTGCCATGCCGCCGGCACGGGCCGCGAGCATCGTGCCGCCGCCCGCGGCCATTGCCGCACCCCCGATGGCGAGGCCGGTGCCGACGGCGGCGCCGGCACCAAGCTGCGGACCACCGGAGACGAGCCCATTGGCGATGCCTGGCCCGAAGATGCCGAGACCGAGCAGCGACAGCGCCGCCAGCACGATGGCCATGGCGTCGTCAACCGTGGGGGCGACCCCGCCAAAACCATCGGTGAATTGCGAGAAGAGCGTCGAACCGATGCCGATGATCACCGCCAGGACCAGCACCTTGATACCGCTGGACACGACATTGCCGAGCACACGCTCGGCCATGAAGGCGGTCTTGCCGAAGAGGCCGAAGGGGATCAGCACGAAACCCGCGAGTGTCGTCAGCTTGAACTCGATCAGGGTGACGAAGAGCTGCACGGCGAGGATGAAGAAGGCCAGGATCACCAGCGCCCAGGCGAAGAACAGACACAGGATCTGGATGAGGTTCTCGAACACCGCGACCCAGCCCATCAGATCGGAGATGGATTCCAGCAGCGGCCGGCCGGCGTCGAGCCCGGTCTGGGCGACGCGGCCGGGGCGCATGAGATCGGCGGCCGAGAACCCGGTGCCGGAGGCCATCAGCCCGAGACCGGCGAAACTGTCGAAGACGATGCGGGCGAGACTGTTCCAGTTGGTGATCAGCCAGGCGAAGACGCCGACGAAGATGGTCTTCTTCACCAGGCGCGCCAGAATGTCGTCCTCGGCGCCCCAGGCCCAGAACAGCGCGGCCAGGGTCACGTCGATGACGATCAGGGTGGTGGCGATGAAGGCGACCTCAGCGCCCAGCAACCCGAAGCCAGAGTCGATATAGCTGGTGAAGACCGCCAGGAAATTGTCGATGACCTCGGTGCCGCCCATCTGTCCTACCGCCCTTTAGCGGTCGTGGGCGTGTCCGGGGCCACCGGTTCAGGCGCCTGCCCGAGGAAACGATCACGGGTCTCGGCCCAGACGCGCAGGCATTCGATATCTTCGGCCGCCGCCTCGCCCATGCGCTGGCAACGGCGCTGGCCCTCGCGCAGCGGATCCTCGGCCTGTGGCTGAACCTGCCGGCCGGGCGGGGTCGGCAGGTCGCCGCTCCGGTCCATGCGGAACAGCGTGACGGTCATGACGATCGCTAGCAACAGGATGGCAATCAGCCGGGCCATCGTCGTGCCCTCCATGGTTACGCCCTCCGGGCCGTCAGTTGTTGAACATCCGGGCATTGCCGGGCTGGTAGCCGGTGCCCGGAGTCAGGAAGCGCTCGCGCTGGATGCGGCCCTGCTCGGCCGCCGCTGCCCGCTCGGCCTCGACCAGCGCATCGGCCCGGCCGGTAGCGGCGAGAAGCGCGGTGAGGTCGGAGAGCTGTTGGGATTGCAGGGCCAGCAGCTGGTTGCCGGCCTGGCTGGCCTGAAGCGCCCCTGTGGCGCCCTGGCTCTGCTCGACCAGCGTAGCCATCTCGGCACGCTGCGCCTCGATATTGCCGGTGACGCCGGCTTGAACGCGCATCGCGTCCTGCAAGCCGCCCATGGTGTTGGTCCAGCGGGTGCGGGCGTCGGTCAGCAGTTGCTGCTCGGACATCGAGAGATCGGGTGTGCCGTATTCCCGCTCGAACGCCTGATCGACCTGTTGCACTTCGAAGGCGATGTTCTGGGCCTCGTCCAGAAGCTGCTGGGTGCGGCTGACGTTCTGCTGCAACTGCTGCAGCGAGCTGTGCGGCAGGCTGGCAAGATTGCGGGCCTGGTTGATCAGCATCTGAGCCTCGTTCTGCAGCGAGGCGATCTGGTTGTTGATCTGCTCCAACGTCCGCGCGGCGGTCAGCAGGTTCTCGGCATGGTTGGTGGGGTCGTAGACGATACGGCCGAAGCCACCAAAGAAGGCATGGGCCGGGTTGGTCAGCATGGGAGTGAGCGCCAGCGGTGCCGCCAGCGCAAGAACTAGAGCGGTGCTGCTGGCAATGTGGGAAACGGGGCGTTGCATGGTGATCATCTTACGCGTCATGGCGTGGTCACCTTTTCTTCCAGGGTGGGTTCGAGTTCGCCGACATTGGCGTGGGCAGGCGGAAGGCCCGGTGTGTCCGTCGCGAGATTGGTGAGGTTGGGGATCAACTCGGCCGCCCATTCGACGCCGCGCGCCTTGAGCCATGCGGCGAGGAAACCGTCGCGGCCCTGTTCGGCGAGGATGCTTGAGATCAGCGCTTGGTGGGATTTGGACGAGGCTGCGCAGAGGGCGAGGCCGACTTCCGACAGGCCCAGTTCGAACAGCCGGTTGCCGCGCCGCGACTGGCAGCAATAGTCCCGCTTTGGCGTGGCGCGCGCGAGGATCTCGATCTGGCGGTCGTTGAGGCCGAAGCGGCGATAGATGGCGGTGATCTGCGGCTCGATGGCGCGTTCGTTCGGCAGCAAGAGCCGGGTCGGGCAGGACTCAATAATCGCGGGCGCGATGGCGGAATTGTCGATATCGCTGAGAGACTGGGTGGCGAAAATCACCGAGGCGTTCTTCTTCCGGAGCGTCTTCAGCCATTCGCGAAGCTGGCCCGAGAATCCCTCGTCGTCCAAGGCCAGCCAGCCCTCGTCGATGATCAGCAGGGTGGGGCTGCCGTCGAGCCGGTCGCCGATCCGGTGGAACAGATAGGACAGCACCGCCGGTGCCGCGCCGGTGCCGACCAGCCCCTCGATCTCGAAGGCCTGCACCGAGGCCGAGCCGAGATGCTCGCTCTCGGCATCGAGCAGCCGGCCCCAGGCACCGCCGACGCAATAGGGCCGCAGCGCCTGCTTCAGATCGTTCGATTGCAGCAGCACCGCGAGGCCGGTGATGGTGCGTTCTCCGACCGGGGCCGAGGCCAGCGAGGTCAATGCCGTCCAGAGATGTTCCTTCACCTCCGGCGTGATGGCGATGCCCTCGCGCGAAAGAATGGCGGAGATCCAATCCGCCGCCCAGGCGCGCTCGGCGGACTCGTGGATGCGGGCCAGCGGCTGCAGCGAGACCGAAGCATCGTCGCCCTCGCTCAGCCCGCCGCCGAGATCGTGCCAGTCGCCGCCCATGGCCAGCGCTGCCGCGCGGATCGAGCCGCCGAAATCGAAGGCGAAGACCTGCGATCCGGCATAGCGGCGGAACTGCAGCGCCATCAGCGCCAGCAGCACGGATTTGCCCGCGCCGGTGGGGCCGACGACGAGGGTGTGGCCTACGTCACCGACATGCAGCGAGAAGCGGAACGGCGTCGCGCCCTCGGTTTTGCCGTAGAGCAGCGGCGGGGCGTCGAAATGCGCATCCCGCTCCTCGCCGGCCCAGACGGCCGAGAGTGGGATCATATGGGCGAGGTTCAGGGTGCTGATCGGCGGCTGGCGGACATTGGCATAGACGTGGCCGGGAAGGCTCCCCAACCATGCGTCCACGGCATTGACCGTCTCGATCATCGCGGTGAAGTCCCGGCCCTGTACCAGCTTTTCCACCAGCCGCAGCTTCTCGTCGGCGATGCGGGCATCTTCGTCCCAGACCGTAATCGTCGCCGTGACATAGGCCATGCCGGCGACATCGCCGCCGAGTTCCTGCAGCGCCATGTCGGCATCAAGCGCCTTGTTGGCGGCATCGGTGTCCACGAGCGCGGAGGGCTCTCTGCTCATCACCTCCTTGAGGATCGCGGCGATGGACTTGCGCTTGGCGAACCATTGTCGCCGGATCCTGGTCAGCAGCCGCGTCGCATCGGTCTTGTCGATGAGGATGGCGCGGGTCGACCAGCGATAGGGAAAGGCGATGCGGTTCAACTCGTCGAGAATGCCGGGCGTGGTGGCGGTGGGAAAGCCGGTGATGGTCAGCACCCGCAGATGCGCCTCGCCCAGCCGCAGCTCCAGCCCGCCGGTGAGCGGCTGATCGGCCAGCAGCGCGTCGAGATGCATCGGCACCTCGGGCACGCGCACGCGCTGCCGGTTGATAGAGATGGTGGAATGCAGGTAGGTCAGCGTCTCGCCATCGTCGAGCCAGGCGCATTCCGGCATGAAGCCGTCGAGCAGTGTAAGCACCCGGTCGCTGCGGTCGATGAAGCCGCGCAGCAGTTCCCAGGGATTCACCCCGGATGTCTCGCGGCCCTCGTAGAGCCAGCTTTCCGCCCGCGCGGCTTCCTCGGCCGGCGGCAGCCAGAGCAGAGTCAGGAAATAGTCGGAGACGAAATGGCTGCCCGCCTGCTCGAAATCGGCCCTTCGCTCGGCATCGACCAGCGCCGAGGCCGGATCGGGGAAGGTGCTGTCGGGATAGGTCGCGGCTTCCGAGCGTTGCGCCTCGACGAAGATGGCCCAACCGGAGCCGAGGCGGCGAAAGGCGTTGTTCAGCCGCCCGGCCACCGCGACCAGTTCGGCGGCGACCGCGGAATCCAGATCGGGGCCGCGGAACCGGGCGGTGCGCTGGAACGAGCCGTCCTTGTTCAGCACCACGCCGGACGCGACCAGCGCCGCCCAGGGCAGATAGTCGGCCAGGCGGGCGGCGCTGCGACGGTACTCGGCGAGGTTCATCATGGCGAGGCTCCGTCAGACGGCGAGATGGCCGGGGATGCGCAGATGGCGGCGACCAACCTCGACGAAGAGCGAATCGCGCTTCGCGGCCCAGACGGCCGCGAGATGGCCGACGGCCCAGATCAGCAGGCCGGCGAGCCAGAGCTGCAGCCCGAGCCCGACCGCGCCGGCCAGCGTGCCGTTCAGGATGGCGATGCTCCTCGGCGCGCCGCCGAGCAGGATCGGCTCGGTCAGGGCGCGATGCACCCGGACGCTGAAGCCGGGTACCTCGGAAAGCTGCTCGAAGCCTTGCGTCATCAGACCAAGGCCCCGCCGCCGAAGCTGAAGAAGCTCAGGAAGAAGCTGGATGCCGCGAAGGCGATGGAGATGCCGAAGACGATCTGGATCAGCCGCCGGAAGCCTCCGCCGGTATCGCCGAAAGCCAGCGTCAGGCCGGTGACGATGATGATGATCACCGCCACGATCTTCGCCACCGGCCCCTCAACCGAGTCGAGGATTGATTGCAGCGGCGCCTCCCAGGGCATCGATGAGCCGGCGGCATGGGCGGCGGGCGCCAGCACGAGGCTGATATAGGCGAAGTTGGCGATTGCCGCGATACGGCGGCGAATCTTTGGGGCAGAACCAATCATGGCGTTTCTCCAGTATTTTCTGCGGTGTGTGGGTCGATGTCGGGAATGACGGAGGCGATGCGGTAGTCACCGTCCGGGCCGAGCCCGTCGACCCGGACCAGTTCGGTGAGGCAGCGATTGCTGCCGCGTCCGGACAGCACCGCGACCAGATCCACGGTCTCCGCGATCAGCGCCCGCGGCACGGTGATCACGGCCTCCTGGATCAGCTGTTCGAGCCGGCGCAGGGCGCCGATGCTGGATCCGGCATGGATGGTGCCGATCCCGCCGGGATGGCCGGTGCCCCAGGCCTTCAGAAGATCGAGCGCCTCGGCGCCGCGCACCTCGCCGATCGGGATGCGGTCGGGGCGCTTGCGGATGGCGAAGGCCGGGGCTGCGACTACCGGCGGCAGAAGGCCCTCGAAACGTTCCCCGGTCTCCGGCAGTTCGGCCGAAACGCGCGGGCTGCGGCCATGGACCTCAACGCCAACATGATGCGCGACCAGCCGGATGATCCGCTCGCCGTCGGATGCGGACAGAACTTGGCCGGTGTCCGCCAGCCCGTCGCGCAGCCGGTCCACCCAGATCCGGCCGTCCGGGTTCAGCATCACCTCGACAACGGCGCAATCTTCCAGAAACCGGGCGATGGCAGGCCCAAGCGCGGTGCGGAGCATGCGGGCGCCGCGCTTCATCCTTGCCTCGATGTGGTCTGAACCTGCCATCCCGTCCCCCGTTCCACCGGGGCGGCGAGAAAGAGGCCCCAGATGGGGTCGACTAAAAGAGCCTCAAGACAGAGCGGCGCAACAGTTGTCTTCTCAAAATCGAAGAGGAGCGTAGGGGGGCAAAAAAATACAGGAAACCTGCGGCACGGCTGCCTGACATATGATGGAAAGCCGTCTCCCCAAACGACTCACGTTCCCGATTTCAATGCTTCCAGAAAGGTTTTCAGCGCTGGATTGTCGTTCTGGGGATGCCAACAGGCGATATAGCCGATCCGGGCTGCGCCATTGGCGTCATGTACCGGCCGGAACACGGCACCCAGACCCGTCAAACCGCTCGCGCATTCGCATTGCAGGCTGACCCCCTGGCCAGCACCAACGAGACTTAAAATGTTCTCGAGGCTGACATGCAGACTGACTATCTCGGGGTCGTCCGATGGCGCTGCGAGTTTGGCAATCAGGATATTGCGGATGTCGGGGCCGGGATCTCGATGCGAGATCAGGAAGCGTTCCTCTTTGAGGTCGGACCAGTAGACGAAGGGTTTCTCGGCCAGCGGATGATCTAACGGCAGGGCGAGCATCAGCTGTTCGGTACTCACCGACATGCTGTGCAGTACCGGGCACCGATTTGGATCGCCAAGGATGATTGCCACATCCAGCTTGCCAGAATGAATAGCGGCCATCAGTTCGACGAAGGGTGCCTCTAGCAGGTCAAGGCCGATATCGGGGTGATTTTCACGGAAAGAGCGCATGATGAAGCGCAGGCTTCCGGAGGAGAGAGACTTATAAAAGCCGAGTGCAACACTCCCCCGCCGACCCTCCACTGCAGCCCGGGTGCGATCGGTCAAGCGCTGGAGATCGTCCAGGATGCGCCCGGCCATGACCACGAAGTTCTCACCGACGGGGGTCAGCTTGGCCCCGGCGGTGGAGCGGTCGAAGAGTGCGACGCCGAGTTCTTCCTCGAGTTCGCGGATCCGCCGGCTCACGATCGGCTGCTGAACTTCCAGTTCCAGAGCTGCAGCGCTGAAACTACTATTCCGCGCTGTTGCTACGACATAGCGAAGATGGCGAAGATCCATAAGGATGCTGCCCTCTGTTGTCGGTCAAACTTGGTTATCGTTCCGCCTTTGGTAACCGCGGGCCACCAGCTGTTACAATCGGACTAATCGTCGCGCCGCGTGGGCATCGTCCTTTTTTGATCCACTTTCAGAAGGCACCAGAAACAAAGCCGTATGACCGGGCACTTACAACCCGATCGCCGTTGTCCCCTCCCCTCGAGAGCCTGCGGCACTCGGCTGGGATTTCTCACCGTACACGCCGATAAATTGACGTCACAACGGCTGGACGTTCATATATCGACTACCTTGGCGTCCTACTCGCGATCCTCTGCCACCTCCTGACGCAGCTTCGGCCCGCTGGCGAGGCGGCGGCCGAGGGCTTCGAGGAAACGGTCGTAACGCTGCCCGCCCTGCGCCTGCGCGGCAGGTTGCGCCACCTCGGGCAATGACGGGGTCGAGGTCAGCCAGGACCGCATGAAGATCGCAAAAGCCTCGTTGGCGATGCCGATGTCGCGTTCCAGCCGCTGGATGCTGCGGTCGATGCGATCGAGCCGGCGGGTCACGGCAGCCTCCTGCCGTTCGTCGGCATCCGGGGTAAGGAAGGAGGCGATGGCCGCCTCGGCGACGAGCGAGCGGGATTTTCCGCGCCGGTCGGCATAATCGGCCAGCAGCAGCATCAGTTCGGGGTCCAGATAGACCGAGAGGCGTCTCTTCTTGTCGGCATGTTCAGGCATGACTCAAAGCTCCAACCCGTCGTCCTGGTTCATGGATATCTGGCGCGCGACCCGGCGCATGTCGCGGGCCAGCCCCCGGTTACGGACCGCCTGCTGCTCGGGGGCCTCGAAATCGGGATCGAACTCGTTCTCTGGAAGCGTTACCGGCTGCGGCACGATATCCTGATAGGGTTCCAGCCCCGGCTCGCGGCGCAGCCCGGCATTGTCCGAATCCTCAGATGAATTAGTGTCGACTTGGGCAAGCGCGGCATTCGGCGCGGAGGCGGTATCGGCCGCCTGCCCCACATCACCCGGCCTTGGCTGCTTCAACCCGGTGCAATCCTCCGGCCGCTTCGACGGCACGACCTCGCGCTGATCCGGCGGCGCCAGCACCCGCTCGCGAAATCGCGGATCGACATAGTAGCGTGCCTTCCTCGCCCGGATCGGCGGGGTGCCCGCCACCATGACGATCTCGTCCTCCGGCGGCAGCTGCATCACCTCGCCGGGCGTGAGCAGCGGCCGGGCGGTCTCGGAGCGCGAGACCATGATATGGCCGAGCCAGGGCGCCAGCCTGTGCCCGGCATAGTTCTTCATCGCCTTCATCTCGGTGGCGGTGCCGAGCGCATCCGAGACCCGCTTGGCTGTGCGTTCGTCATTGGTGGCGAAGCTGACCCGGACATGGCAGTTGTCGAGGATCGAGTTGTTCGGCCCATAGGCCTTCTCGATCTGGTTGAGCGACTGGGCGATCAGGAAGGACTTGATGCCGTAGCCGGCCATGAAGGCCAGGGCGCTCTCGAAGAAGTCCAGCCGACCCAGGGCCGGGAATTCGTCGAGCAGCATCAGCACCCGGTGCCTGCGGTCCGGCGCGTGCAGATCCTCGGTCAGCCGCCGGCCGATCTGGTTCAGCACCAGCCGGATCAGCGGCTTGGTGCGCGAGATATCCGAGGGCGGTACCACCAGATAGAGCGTCGAGGGTTTTTCCGCCGCGATCAGATCGGCGATGCGCCAGTCGCAGCGGCTGGTGACCTGGGCGACGACGGGATCGCGATAGAGACTCAGAAACGACATCGCCGTGCTCAACACGCCGGAGCGTTCGTTCTCGGACTTGTTCAGCAGTTCCCGCGCGGCGCTGGCGATGACCGGATGCGGCCCGGCCTCGCCCAGATGCGGGGTCTTCATCATCGCCGCCAGGGTGGCCTCGATCGATCGGCGCGGATCGGAGAGGAAGGCCGCGACGCGCGCGAGGGTTTTGTCCTTCTCAGCATAGAGCACATGCAGGATGACGCCGACCAGCAGGGCATGGCTGGTCTTTTCCCAATGGTTGCGCTTTTCCAGCGAGCCTTCCGGATCGACCAGGATGTCGGCGATGTTTTGGACATCGCGCACCTCCCATTCGCCGCGCCGCACCTCCAGCAGCGGGTTGTAGGCGGCGGACCGGGCATTGGTCGGGTCGAAGAGCAGCACCCGGCCATGTTTCGCCCTGAAGCCGGCGGTGAGCTGCCAGTTTTCGCCCTTGATATCATGGACGATGGCCGAGCCGGGCCAGGTCAGCAGCGTCGGCACCACCAGCCCGACGCCCTTGCCGGAGCGGGTCGGGGCGAAGCAGAGCACATGCTCCGGCCCGTCGTGGCGCAGATAGGCCTCCCCGAGCTTGCCGAGCACCACGCCGTCGGGACCGAGCAGCCCTGCCTGCTCGATCTCGGCCCGCCTCGCCCAACGGGCCGAACCATAGGTCTCGACGTCCTCGGCCTCGCGGGCACGCCAGACCGACATCAGGATGGCGGTGCCGATAGCGAGGAAGCCGCCCGAGGCGGCGATGATGCCGCCCTCGACAAAAATGCGCGGGGCGTAGGCGTCATAAAAGTACCACCACCAGAGCAGCGCCGGCGGGTAGTAGATCGGGATGCCCCAGAGCTCGAACCAGGCCGGACCGAGTTGCGGCTGGAATCCGAGCCGCCAGGCCGTCCATTGCGTGCCGGACCAGACCGAGATCAGCACGATCAGGAAGACCACGGTGATCTGGCCCCAGAGGATCTTCGTGCCGGACAAGGCGGTTTCGATCTCCCTGCTGGTATCCGATGCAAGGAGAGAAAACCCGGCCAACACAGGTTGCAACAGCCATCCTAGAGCTGATCGTAGGACGGCGCAGGACAGCGTAAAAATACTTGCGGGATGCGGCGGCCTAATTGCCGGCACGGGTTCCGATTTCCGCGCAGACCCAGCTACGGTGCGGGCAATTCCTTCAGCGGATTGGCGTAAGGCACGCCGAGCGGCGCGAAATGCCGCTCGTTGGCGGTCAGCACCGTCAGGCCATGCGCGGCGGCTGTCGCCGCGATGGCGATGTCCTCAAAGCCCGGATCATGGGCGCGCGCCCGGTCGAGGATCGCCCCGGCTTGGCGAGCCTCCCCGATGCCGAAGGACAAGATACGGCTGGCATAGAAATGCTCGATGGCGGCGAGCCAGCGGCGCAGCGCCGGAGCCTTGCTGCTGGCGCCGAGCCTGACCGCCCGGGCGATGCCGGCCTCGATCTCGGCAATGGTGATGGCCGAGAGATAGAGCCGGTCGCTATGGGCGCGCATCCAGGCGGCAAGTGTCTCTGCACCGGCATCGCGCCGCGTCGGCGCTGAAGCCGAGAGAATATTGGTGTCGAGCAGATACAAGTCTCAGAGACCCGAATCCCGCAGCGCCCGCGCCGGCTTGCGGGCGCGTTCGGGAATGTCCTCGGGCTCGCCGGGGAAGGCGAGCAGCAGATCGGCGAAATCCGGCACCCGGGAGATGCGCTGCCATTCCTCGAAGGAGAGCAGCACCGCCTCCTTGCGGCCGTGCCGGGTGATGACCGTCGGCTCGCCGGCCACGGCCTGATCGACCACGGCTGACAGCGTCGCCTTCGCATCCCTGAGCTGGAGTTCCTTCATGGCCGCCTCCGGGTTGTGACTACATATAGTCATATAGTGCGCGCACTCCGGTCGTCAAGATCCCGGCCGCTACTCTGCATCCTGAAAACTGGCCGTCCCTGACGGCCATCACAACCCCAGCCCACGCTTCCGACCGAAGGACCAGTCGACACCGCCGTCGCCACGGGCGACGCCGGAAACATGCCGGTCGAGATGCCGTTCGAGCGAGGGCGTCCAGGGCACCAGCTTGAAGCCCAACCCATCATCGATCATGGCGAAACGCCCCGAGGCCAGGGTGAAGCGCCGGCGATAGGTGCCGGCGACAGTGTCGCCACCGGCCGCGCGGTCGTAGGACTTGCCGGTCTCGGCGGCGAGCTTTTCGGCCAGAGCGCCGACCTCATGATCACGCAGCCGGTCAAGCAGCCGGCGCGCGAAGACCACGCGGCTGCCCTGCCGTTCGGCGAGGCCCTCCTCGATCAGGTGTTCTGCGCGCCGCTGCATCGCCTGGCGCACCTCGATCCCGAAGCCGGCATCCGAAAGCGCCGTAGGATTGCGGGCGAGCGCCTGCCGGTCCAGCCATGTCGCACCGCTCGCGGTCACTTGGGCGCGGATATCCAGATCGGAGCGCACCGCCAGCGCGGTGCGGCGGACGCCCTTCGCATCCTCGTAGGACCGCAACTCAACGACGGACCCGGGCGCACTGTCGCCGGCGGCATCGAAATGCGGCAGCCGGATATGATGGGTACGGCCGTCCACGTCGTCGACCACGGCATAGGCGCTGCCCTTCAACTCGTGGTCATGGCCGCGCTCGACCAGCCTGCCGAGGATCGGGCCATCGGCCTTTTCGCTGGCAAAGACATAGTCTGAAACCCCGCGATCGATCCCCTGCCCCGACAGCGCCCGGTGGATGCGCTTGATAATGTCGCCGCGCTCGCCGAGGTCGCGCAGCACCGTCTCGGCCTCGGGCCGGATCACCCATTGCGCCTGCCCGACCTGATTGGCCAGGCCGAGGCGTTCCAGATGCCGCAGCCGACCGACCTTCTGCGGCAGGTAATCGTCGCGCGGAGCGTCGATGCCCGGCGCCATGTCGATGATGCCGGACTTGCCGGCGTCGCGGACCAGCTGGCGGTCGAGCGCGGTCCAGCGCTCCGCCTCGACCTGCCGCATCAGGCTGCGGCGGATCTCGTGGTCATGGCGCGGCCCCAGCTCTTGGGTGATCAGGTCCTGCGCCCGGTCGCGCAGCCCTTCCCTGATATAGTCGCGGGAGATGACCAGATCCTTGCCGTCATCGGCCCGCCCCCGCAGGATGACATGGACATGGGGATTGTCGGTGTTCCAGTGATCGACAGCGATCCAGTCCAGTTCCGTGTCGAGATCCTTTTCCGCCTGGGCCATCAGCTCCCGGGTGAACCGCTTCAGGTCGGCCATGTCGGCGGCATCCTCGGGCGATACGATGAAGCGGAAATGATGGCGGTCGTCCTCGCTGCGCTCGGCGAATTTCTTGATGTCGGCATCGTCGGTGTCCGGGCCGAACATCCGGGGCTTTTCCCCGCCCCGCGTAACACCGTCGCGGCCGAGATAGCCCAGATGCCGCGGCAGCGCGGCGGCCTGCGCGGTCCTGCGGACCACCCGGGCCTTGACGGTGCAGAGCCGGGTGCGGCGGGTGATCAGCCGGTTGGCGCGGACGGCGGCGGTTCGGCCCCGACCAAAACGCGAGGCGCCCGGCGACACGATCCTGCCGCTGCGCGAAACGCGCCCGCCGGCCTTCTGGGCGGCGGCAAGCGCCTGGGCCACGAAAGGCCGGGCACGCTGGCTGCGGCTGGAGCGGATGCGGCCCGGACGGATGCGGAAATCTTCCTCGTTGCTCATGGGCCGATCTCCTGCGAGGTGCGGGATTTGATGAACAAACTGAAAAATCCGGAGGGGCGCGAGGTGCGGTTTGGCACCGCGATGTGCGGAAATGCCCCGAAAACCCGGCAAACACCCCCGACCGCCCGGCCCGCACATCGCGGGCTTTTATCTTGCCTGCAACCTACCTCCATTCTCGCCCTCCCCGCCACAGCCGCACGCCCTGCGCCAGCCCTCGAAATCCTGCGATTTCTCACGAGGATCATCGCCTCACTCCCGATCCGGGAGGTCGGTGAGGCGGACGCCGGCCGGCGTCCGCATCTCGGCCCTTCGCCCGGCCGGTCGTGGATGATAGCCTTGGCGGTGCGGCTGCCGGGCACCGTCTGGCGGCAATGGCGGCAAACGATGGCGGGAAAGGACCGTTCATGGTGCAATCGCAGGCAACGAGCGTGGACGATTGGCTCGACGGTCTCGCGGCTGCCGAACGGCCGATCTTCGAGCAATTGCGGACGACCTGTCGCCAGGAACTGCCGATTGGGAGGAGCGAATGCAATGGGGCATGCCCGGCTATGGCCCGTCCGGCCGGGACAATACCGTCAGCTTCAACGCCCAGAAGCGCCACATCGCCTTTTACGCCGGCCCCACGACAGTCGAGCGGTTCCGCGAACGGCTTGCGGGCATCGACTGCGGCAAAGGCTGCGTGCGCTATCGCAATGCCGATCAGATCGACTTCGCCCTGCTGCGGGCAATGCTGCGGGACATCCGTGCCCGCGGCGGACCGATGTGCGGAAACTGAACAGGATCGCTCGGCTTCGCTTCCCACCATCGCCGTCGACTCTGCGGCGCCTCGCCATTCATCGCCACACAGGACGACATCGCGGCTGTCGGCGTGCAGGAAAAGGACGGATGCGGTCATGACGGATTCCTCAGACGGGATCGTCCCCGACGAGCGCTGTCCGATGGCGGCAGAGCAGGCAGCGGATCGTCCGGCAGGGTGAATTTCCGCTGCCATGTGCGCCACGCCGCGGTGACGGCGCCGGTGCCGGGAAACAGGTCGTCGAGCGTATCTTCGGGCCGCGCGGCGACCATTTCGAAGCACCAATGGCAGACGGCTTCCGGCTTGGCCCCGGTCAGGCCGCGGCGCAGAGTAATGCTCTCCTGGATCCAGTCGCGCAGCACCAGCCGCTTGCTGACCACGGGTTTGCGGGCGGCTTTGACGATGACCGGCTCCCAGGCCCAGGCGACCGGCACGTTGCGCTTGAAGGCGGCGAAACCCTTCACCCAGGCCATCCAGCGTGCGCGGGTCGGCTCGACCAGCGGGGCGAGCACGGCGAAGGAGCGCGGCGTCGCGGCGGCGTGCAGGATCCAGCCGTCGTAGTCGTGTTCGAGCCGCGCGATCAGCGCCGCGTGATCGACCTCGCCGGCGTAATCGGGACGGTCGCGGTAGAGATGCGCGCAGCCGATATAGGGTGGATCCGCGTAGGCGATCTTCATGGCGTGGCCTCCGACTGCGCGCGCTGCGGGGCAAATGGAAAATTTTTTCATTGCGCTGATCCTGCGTCCGACCGGCTAATGAACAGGCCTCCGGATTGCGGAGCGCGGTCGTCTGAATCGGTGTCAGACGGCTCGGCAGGCGGTTCCGGATCGGCAGCCAATGTGCCATCTGACAGCGCAGGTTCTGCATCGGACCGGCGCACGAACAGACCGCCGGGCTGCATTGGTTCTGCATCCGAACCACTGGTCATGCTGCCGATGAACAGCGGTGCCTCGCGCCAGTCTCTCGGCAGTGCGGCGGCGAAACCGGCGCCGGGGAGCGGGTCGGCGCCGAGCATCGGCGCCAGCGCGGCAACATAGGCACGGGTCTCGGCCGGCAGGGCCCGGCCTGAGACCAGATGCTCGTCGTAGCGCCCCGGCCCGGCGTTGTAGGCGGCCAGCATGCCGGCAACGGTGCCGTAGCGGTCGTGCATCTCGCGCAGATAGGCGGCGCCCGCAAGAATGTTGTCTCGGGGATCGAACGGATCGTCGCCGAGAGCATGGCGGGCGCGCAGCGCCGCCCATGTCTCCGGCATCACCTGCATCAGCCCCATCGCACCTTTCGGCGAGACGGCCTGCGGATTGCTGCGGCTTTCGACATGGCGCACGGCGCGAATCCAGTTCGCCGGAATGCCGAAGCGCAGCGAGGCTTCCGCGACATAGGCCGCGAAGGGGTCGGAGCTCTCGTGCGCGACCGACGGTACGGGCTGCGCCAGCAGGCCGGCAGCCGGGACGGCGGCGAGGATCAGGCCGGAAAGAAGAAGGGGGGCGAAGCGGCGGGCTGCGCCAGCCCGCCCATCGGCACGTTTATTGTTGAAAGCTGGCATGGCTCAGTCCCGCTCGTCGCGCTTTCTGGGGCGCGACCAGTGCAGGCTCCAGTTCCGGCCTTGCTCGTCGGACTGGAACAGCCGGGCGCGGATCGGTTGTGCGAGGACGGGATCGTCGAGGGCGACCGAGATATAGGTTCCGGCCTTCTCGCCGCTATGGGTCCAACCGGCACCGATCTCCGGACCGTCCTCGCTGTCGAGATGGATCCGGTAGTCCGGGGCGTTCTCGACATCGGCATTGTGGGTCGGCACGAAGACCAGGTTGAGATCGAGCGTGACGGTGCGGATGCGGCCCTCGTAGCCCGATTGCGTGCGGGTGAATTCGCCGATCTGTGGCATCAGTTTGGTCCCTTCGGTTGATGGTTGGGGGTGGAATCAGGGGTCGATTCCGTACCGGCGGCGGGCCGGCGGAAGCGGCCGTCGCCCACCACATCGGTCCAGAGCGGAATGATGCGGGCAGTGACACTGGCGAGCGGGAGCGGGCCGAAATAGCGGCCGTCGAGACTGTCTTCGATCTCCCGGTTCATGAGAAAGATCTCGTCCTCGGCGATCAGCCGACAGCCCTGCCAGACCGGCAACGGCCGGCCGAGGCTGTCGCGCTCGCGCGCCTCGCCGATGGCCTGGCCGGCCACGGTGATCGTGGTGCCGCTGCGGCAGACCCGCGTGCCGGGAAGTGCTGCGACGCGCTTCAGCAGCGGCACGCCGGAGCCGACATAGCCGCGGGCGGTGACGAATTGGGCGAGCGGATCGGGCGGCGTGACCGCGACCAAGTCGCCTACGGCGAGCGTGGTCGGCGGCTCAAGGCGGTAGAACCCGATGGGCAGGCTGGCGCTGGCGTTCCAGATCAGCCGAGGCGCGATCTCGGTGACGGAAACAGGACCGATCACCAGCACGGCGGCGGCAGTTGCGGCGAGATAGGTGATGCGGGTTCTGCGGGTCATGACGCGCCTCCGCGATCCGCAGGATCTTCGGTGGGTGCACCACCAGTAGCATTGTCGTCTGCAACAGCGGCGCCCACCGAAGCGTCCCCGAGGACCGCGTTCAGCGCGGCCTCGCTGCGCAGGATGGCGCGGCCGATGGCCTCGGGGATCTGCGGCACCACCGCATCGCCGAAGGCCTCGACGATCAGACTCGCTGCAGACGTCCCTTTACGACTGCCGAGCGCAATGCGCATGCGAGCCAGCCAGGCGGAAATCCCATCATCCACGCGTAAGTGATGGGCAATGCCGCCGTTCCAGTCAGGCCATGGCTCCTGAGCATCGCCGCCAACACCCGCGCCCCGGCCCATTTGCCCGGTGCCCGGTCCGTCATCGCCCCGTCCATCACCGCGTCCATCGTCGGGGATTTCCGCCGGTCGTAAGCCGGGCTCCAGCCGTCCATGCGGCTGTCGCGTTTCGTCGGGGTGGGCAGGGTCTCCGCCGCATGGCGCAACAGATTCGGCGTGTCGATCTGCGCCTTCACACCGGTCGCCAGCCTTCCCGTCTCGATCTCCTGAGCAGTCAACCTGCGGCCGCTGCTCAGCCTTACCGGCGTCGGCACCATCCCGGCATGGCGGCTGTTGTGGCCCTGCAACTGGCTCAGCAGATCGCCCCGGCCGCCCCGGTCGGCGTCCGTCTTGCGCGGCGTGGCGAGGATCATCCGCAACGGATATGTCGATCCCGCGCCGCCGCCGGCCCCGTCCCTCATCCCGTCCGAGGCCATCGGCGTCGGCAAGGGACGGTTGCGGAACAGGTCGTAAAGCCCCGACGCTTTCATCGCCCGGCGTGCGCCCGATCCACCCTTCATCCGCATGCCACCTTGCTGGGATTGCGACACGGGTGTGGGCAAGCTGCTGCGGATCGCAGCCGATGAGCCACGACCGCTTGCGGACATGGTTGGCGCCGATATCCGCAGCACCCACCACGCACGGCCAGCAGGCGTAGCCGAGCGCTTCCAGTTCATCGAGCAGCCGGTCGGCGCCGCGAGTTCGGAGATTGCTGCTGTTCTCAAAAGCGAACCAGCGAGGGCGGCAGTCTCCGACCAGGCGGACGGCCTCGAGATAGAGGCCCGATCTCTCGCCCTCGATCCCCTTGCCCTTCGTGTTGGCGCTGCTGATGTCCTGGCAGGGCGGCGATCCGACGAGGATGTCCGGCAGGCAGCCGAGGTCGGAAACAAGTCGAGCTGCCGTGAGGGTGCGGATATCGGCGTAGAGTCTAACATGCGGGAAGTTCTCCGAATAGAGGATGCGCCGCCATTCCACGATCTCGCAGGCGGCGATGGTGACGAAGCCCGCCCGGTGCAGGCCCAGGGTCCAGCCGCCCGCGGCACCGCTGAACAGGTCGAGGACGCGCAACGGCGGGGAAAGGTGGGTGCGATGCGCGGTCATCCGCCCACCCTCCGGCGCTTCAGCCAAGCGGCATGCTGGGCCCTGGTGTAGGTCCGGAACGGCTCTCCCGCCGTGATGCGGTTGTGGACGTGCCGCCAATGCTCCGGCGAGACCGCGTGAGCGTCGATGCCCAGCACCTCGACGGCATCCACCGCCTGCAGCATGCGCTCGACCTTCGGCCAGCCGCTGACCCGCAGCAGGATCTCCGCCCCTGGCTTGACGAAGGGCAGGGTCTGGAAGGCCTCGCCCGGCGCGACGGCGCGCAGGATGTCGAGGCGCGACACCACGGTGCCGTAATCGTTGCCCGCCCAGCGCACGACGGCGAAGACATTTCCGGGGGCAAAGCCCACGGTCCGGCGCTGGCGGTTGAGCCGGTGGTCGTGGCAGAACCGTCCGAAACGCAGCCAGTACTCGACCTGCTTCTCCTGCCAGATCAGGTCGACAAAGGTGGTCGAGCCAGGATCTGGCCTCGGCTGCTCAGGGTGACGAACACTCATTCGTCACCCCCATTCATGGCACTGCCAGTCCACGAATTAAGAGACAAATCGGTGTTTTCCACCGCCTGCCGCGCGCCTACAAGGTTAGAATTCCTTAAGTTAGGTAAGTTAGGAGGGGCTGAATTCCTGTTTGGATTCAGTGCGGTTACATCACGCCACGGTTCCCGATAGCACGGGTGTCGGGTTCCGGATAGCACGGGTCGGATGGTTCCTGATAGCACGGCTCTGTCCACAGCTTGTTCACAGGTTGGCCGTTCACCGACGCGCAGCGCGAGGCGCGGCGGCGAAGGGATTGGCGGGGGCGGGTTGGAAACACAGCCGCGGCAGCCCGTCGTAACCGATACCGAGAGACAGGCGATAACCGGGCAGCGGCTGTCTTTGGACGATGGCCCGGATCTCGAAGGCGAAGCGCTTGAAGGGCGAGAGGCTGCCGGATTTCAGGTGCAGGTGCCGGAGATCGAAACTCCAGCCGCCGGGCTGCCGGCCACCGTGGCGGCGCACCAGCCGGTAGAGCCAGCGCTCAAGCCCGCCCTTCAGGTCGAAATAGGCCCGGTCGATGGTCAGGACCAGCGCATCGTCCATCACCCCGGCGTAGAACCAGTCGGGCAGGATCAGTTCGATCCCGAGTGGCCGGCGCCGCTCGTCGAGCAGTTCCTTCCATTCGTTGATCCAGGAAAACCGATGCCGCCGCCGTTCCGCCGGTTGGCGGATCGAGGTGGCGACCGTCGTCGACTGCAACCGATCGAGTGCCGCCTTCAGCCGCAGATAGCTGCGGGCGGAATCATCGCGCCGGATGAAGGTCAGGATCTCGTAGGGCGTCGCGGCCATCAGGCGGGAGGTCCGCAAACCGTGGTTGCGGGCCTCGATGATCTGGCTGGCGGCCCAGATCAGGATGTCCGCATCCCAGATCGTCGCCATGCCGTGCTCCGGCGTCGCCTCGACGCAGATGGAGATCGAACCCATGTGGAAATCGATCGGCACCACGCGGCGGGACTTGGCCAGCGAGAAGAACGGCCAGGACATCAGGTCGCGGGAATCGCGCGCGGCGATATCGCGGGCGACCGGCCGGAACAGTTCCATCTGCCGGCCCTCGCAGATGCGGCGTGCGGAAATGGGAGAACTCACCGCCCCGCCCTCCTCGCCTCGGTCAGCGGCCGGTCGGGCTTGCGGGCGATCTTCGCCATTTCCGAGGTGGACTGGCGCGCAGCGCCCTCGATCCAGGCGCGCAGGTCGGCAATCGTGTAGACGACACGACCGCCGAGCTTGCGGTAGACCGGGCCGGTGCCGCCGCAACGGTGCTTTTCCAGCGTACGCGGCGACAGGTCGAGAAGCCGGGCGGCTTCTTCGGTGCGCACGAAGCGCGGCCAGTCGGAATCGGGTTCGTTCTGCATCGTCGGTCTCCGTCGCAGGATCCGCCGGAGAGGCGGGATTGCGACGACGATGGCGCAAAAGCAGCACCGGGCCGGAGTGACAGAATGACGGTCCGATTTTTGTCACCCCCTTTCGTTGGAGGCCGGAGCCGGGTCGACGAAAAGCTTTGCCGGTTCACGAATACCCATTATACTGGGTGGCGCCGGATTAGGTGCCCGGCGACTCCTCCGGCATGAGCTTACGGGAGCGAGTTGCCAGGAATCTGCGCCGGCTGAGACAGGAGAAATCCCTGTCGCAGGAGGAGCTTGCCGATCGTGCGGACATCAACCGGAACTATGTCGGCATGCTGGAGCGCGAGGAGAACGCCGCGACCGTCGACATGCTGGAAAAGCTCGCCGCGGTGCTGGAGGTCGATCCGGTGGAACTGCTGCGCCGCGACAGGACGTGAGCTATCGGCGGCTGTTCGCCCGTTTTCCAGAGAGTTCGCAGGATTACGCCGATCGCTAACGCGCCGTCATACCCATTCCGGAAAGTGTATATTCGGAAATGCCTGATACTCGGTATCGTTCTTTCCCATAGAAAGGGAAAGTCGCATACACCATCCTGGACACGGATCGGTTAGAGGAGAACGCCATGGCGGCTGACGCCTTCGAGGAGATCCCGCCGCAGTCGGAACGGCTGACCGGCTACGACGAGGCCCATCTGACCACCTATCTGCGACTGCTTGACGCAGAGGAGGAGGGAGCGGACTGGCGCGAGGTGGCCCGGATCGTCTTCGGCCTCGATGTGGACGCCGATCCCGGCAGGGCGAAACGCATCCATGACAGCCATCTGGCCCGCGCGCGCTGGATGACCGAGGCCGGCTACCGTCAGCTTCTGAAACCGCACATGCGTTAGCGCGGGGAACGGCAGCGGTATTTGTCTGTTCTTTTAGGTCGGTTGCGGCCTGCTTTACATTCCCGGGCGCGATCTTCGCGCAACCGCTGGCTGTCCGCATACTCCCGGCTTCCGACCCGCCTTTCATTCCGATGGGGAGCAGAGCCATGCCGTCTACCACCGATTGGAGGTCTCCGGGCTATGACGACCGGTTCCGGACGCTCGACCGTGCCCGGATGACCTTCCAGTTCCTGCGCCGCAACCGCCGCTATCGGGCGGAATATTCCAGGATACGCCAGCATATCGGGCCGAACGGAACCGCCGGCGACAGTGCAAGAGAGGAGATCGCCCGGATGGCCCGCCGCTGGGGGCTGATGTTTCCCGGTCAATCCGGCCCTTCCGGCATCGGACGCCCGGCCGCTCTGGCGTCCTGATGCGCTTCCCGCCACCCTGATCCTGACTGCGGCACCGGAAGGCTATGATCGTCCGCCGCTGCTGGATCCAGCCGATCTGCCGTTGGCGCCGGTCCTGCGGACAAGCGACGGGCTGCACGGCATTGTCACCGATGCGGGCGGCGATCATCGGCTCTGGTTTCCGCAAGGCAGGACCCGGATCCGGCTGGCGATCGTCGTCCCGCTCGACGAGGATCTGATGATCCGCCTGAACAGCATCCGGCGGTTCCATCGGCTGCTGACCGGCGGGCCGGTCCGGCCGATCCCCTCCCTGCAGGCACTGTCGTCCTCCGAACGGCACCGGGCCATCCTGATGCTGCGCGCCTGGGACGGGGCGGCATCCGGCGCCTCGCGGCGCGACATCGCCGGCGTCCTGTTCCGGTCGGATTTCAGCGGACTAAGTGCCGCCGAGTGGAAATCGGCCTCCGAGCGACGGCAGCTGGCCCGCATCCTCGCCGAGGCGCGGGCCATGGTCGGTGGGGAATACCTGACCTTGCTGCGGGAACACTCGCACCGGCGGCGCTGAACCAATATTCGCTGGCAGCGTCAGACGCTTTCGATCTCGCTCGGGGTGTCGAGAAGGAGATCGGC
This sequence comes from Paracoccus methylovorus, assembly GCF_016919705.1. Classification (NCBI taxonomy): domain Bacteria; kingdom Pseudomonadati; phylum Pseudomonadota; class Alphaproteobacteria; order Rhodobacterales; family Paracoccaceae; genus Paracoccus; species Paracoccus methylovorus. The sequence goes on along the minus strand of NZ_CP070371.1, from coordinate 505,950 downwards.
GGCTTCGGCCATCGCCTGCAGGAGGAGGATCTGGGCCAGTTCCTCGTCGTGGGTCTGCATCCATCCTCTGCTGATCCGCTCCAATTCCTCGAGCCGGTGCGGATCGCGGCGGATCAGGGCGTTGGCGGCTTCGGCCATCAGTTCGGTCACGGTGGTCGGGTTGTTCATGGTTGCTCTCCGATCTGCGCCCCGGTCTGATCCGGGCGCTTCTGCTGCCGCGACCCTCCGGGCGTTTCCGCCTGAAGGGCTGTGCGCTTCCGCCAGTGAGGTCAGATCAGGCCCGCCTTCTGCAGCCAGTTGGTGGCGTCGGCGGCATCGGTTGCGCGGACGATGACCGTCAGGGTCATGCTGTCGCGGCTGGCGCGGGCCTTGACCCCGGTATCGGCGTCCATGCCCATCTCGATGTCCTCGAGGTTGATGCAACCAGCCAGCGGGTTGCCGGGGATGTTGATCTCGAATGTCGCGGTATGCATCGGCGTCTTTCCGGCCTCGGGGACCGATCCGTCCGGCCCCTTCCACCACCCCGGCCCCGCATTGCGGGGAGCATCGCGCCGGCGGGTGGCGACCACCCTGGCACCTTAAGAATAGTCTAGCAAAAACAACGGCCTAAGGCAAGTCGATTGTGGAATTTTATCCATTACTTTCAGCCTGTTAGCGAGCTATGGGCTCTTTTTCGCAGCCGCAGATCTTGCCATTTCCTGTCAGCTTGCGCCGGGATCGGAGTTTCCCGCCGCATGTTAGTCGCAACTGTCGAAACGCCCAAGGATGTCCACGCCGTTCGCCGATGGGCACCGGTTTCACCCTCGTTCTCTGAAACAAAATGCGCCGTTCCCGACCGCGCGCCGACGGTCACGCAAGGCCTATCGGTGGCGATGTGGAGCAGCCTCGCTCCCCAGCCCCTTTTTTCCCAAGCCCCTGTTTCTTCTTCACCGGAGAAGGATGGGGTCGGGGTAAGGCAGCATGCGCCGCCAGAAGCTTCCCGGCCGGTCGATCCGGACGGGGAGCCTTCACTTGCCGGCGTGGCAAAGGCGCGATCCGCCGCGAACATTGGAAAACCCGGCGGCTGGAACCGCCGGGCCTCGGACCTCCCGCTCAGGAGGGGATGTCGTCTTCGTCGATGAACCGGCCCTCGTCCTCGTCGTCGGTCTCGGATTGCGGCGCCCGGCTCAGGAAATCCACCGTCTCGGCGACGATCTCGCAGCCGTAGCGGTCCTGGCCTTCCGCATCCTGCCATTTCGTGTAGTGGATGCGGCCGCGCACCAGGACCTTCGTGCCGGATTCGCAATATTGCTGGATGGTCCGGCCCAGGCCGTTGTAGGCGACGACGCGGTGCCATTCCGCGTCCTCGACCCGATAGCCCTTCTCGTCGCGGACGACCCGGCCTTCCGAATAGCGCGGGCGCGCGGTGACCAGCTTGAAGCGGGTGATGTCGGTGCCGCTGCGGGTGGTGCGGGTTTCGGGGGCCTGGCGGATGGTGCCGGCGAGGATGACGATGTTCTGCATTGTAGGTCTCCGTTGCTCGAAGGAGGGACCATTCCCTCCGACGAGACCCGGCAAAGTCCGTCGGGAGGCACCTGCAACTGGCGCCCCCTTCGGGCGGCAGCTCGCCCGCTAGGCTTCGGAGTGGGGCGGGCAGCCGCGCCTTGCGCGGCAACACGGTCCAGAGCCTTGGGGGTTGTTGGTGGAAACCGCACGGAGTTAGGGGATCGAACAGGCGGAGGGATTGGTTCGTGCAGACGGCATGACGGGGACAGATCGCAGAACGGCGGCGTTCTCGCCGGTGCCGTCCTGTCGGGAAAGCTCCCGGAACCGGCACCACCCGCGGCGGAGCCGGTTCGCGTCCCCTTGCTGGTCAGCCTTGCGTCCGCCGCCGGAAGGCCGGGGCGTTCGGGGCGGGAAGGATCGGGCTGTCGGGCCAGGGGCGCGGGATGGCATGGCTGCCGTTGCCTCGGCTCTGGGCCGGATCGTTCAGCAATACTGCCAGACCAGCAGGACGCTGGTGGCATTGCGGCGGGCATCGACTAAACGACATGGCAGGATGCGGAAGGCCAGGACCGATATGGCTGCGCGGTTGGCGGCGATGAGGGAGATTTCCGCAGCCGGGTGCGGCGGGCTGGGACCGACGACGAGGACTAGGGATGGTTCGTGGACGATGATATTTCCGCCTATTCGGGAATCCCGAGGCCCGGCGGTTCCAGCCGCCGGGTTCTCCATGGGCGTGGTAGATCGCGGGCGCTGAAAGAAATTTGAGATCTCAGCTCAAAGAAATCACTGCCTACCAAGCATATCTCCGTAGGCGTCGATCATTAACTGCGCCTCCGGCCACTTGTTGTCTATCGTCAATAGAACTTCCAATACATGCACGCCTTCCCGCGTTGCCTTTCCTATAGCCCATAGCAGATAGTCAAGAGTTATAGGACTACCTGCGGCCTCAAACGCATAAGTATTGTTGATTGGCGCATGAGCAGGAAATTTTGCATTTGCAGTGTGAATGGATTCTCGCAATTGATCAGACTTTGTACGTAGGGCCGCAACCTCAGCTCGAGCCGCTGCAACCTGATGAGCGGCGATGCAGCCTGGGCAGACGCTAGTTCTTCCTTCAGCGCTCGCAATTCTTCCGAAGAAGGTTGGGGTGGAACAACTACTGGACCAAGAGCCCGAAGCAGCGCAGTCACTGAAATATCATAACTATCCGAATCACGAAAATTCCCATATAATTTCCCCCGGAGAAAACCAGGAAGATCTACGTCTTCGAGAAGCAGTGGCAATACAACCACCCTCCGCTCATCGATTTCTCTGTTGGACGCAATGTCGAGCTCTCGCTGCACCCAAGGACTCTGGATAGATGCTTGTGACAAGAGGGCACAAACATAATCCACTTGATCGAGTCCATTTCTTATTTTTTCAATAAGGGAATCGCCTATATTTGTCTCAGCTTCATCAATCCAAACAGAGTGTCCATTTGCCCGTAAATCCGCAGCCAGCTTTCTGGCGAACGGTTTGTCGGGATGGGAGTGGCTGAGGAAAACGTAGGACATAGGAGCTCACGACGAATCAAATTGATTACCAATCTACACTATGTTGATCCACTCATGCCACGCTACTACCTACGCTTACTGCACTAGGATCGCATTCACCTGCTGGCTTTCCCTGATATCTCTAGCCTTCGCGAGCCGGGCCATGCCCGGCGAGCGCGATTTTTTCGGCGCCTTTCCTGCGGCCTCGGAAGCGTGAAGGCCGCCGATCCGATGGACCGGCGGCGGTGATGCTTTGGGCTGGCGTCGGGCCTATGGGCGCAGCGGGCACCACGGTTCATCCGTCCCGGCCTGGCGCCAGGTCAGCCGGCGGCAGCGGAACGTGGTCCAAGTATAGAGCAGCGGCTCCATGCCGTGCCACCAGTCGGCCGCAATGTCGCCGCAACGGCCCTCGAACAGCAGCCTGCCGCGCGCAGTATAAAGCCGGAACTCCACCGGCAGGGCGTCGCCATCTTCCGGCTTACCGCGTGCGGGAACGCCGTCCTCGTCCTCGCCCAGTCCGATGCAACCGCCGTGATGGTCCTTCGTGACAATCCAACGCATATCGAAATCCTTTCCGTGAAGCTGTGGGGTTTGGCGCCCGCCTTGGAGACGGGCGCGCTTGGCGGGGCCTATGCGGCCGCCTTCCGGTCCCGTTCTTGCAGGGCCGCCATCCGCTTTCCGGCAGTCTGGTAATGCGCCACGTCCAGTTCCACCCCGAGCCAGTCGCGGCCCAGCAGATGCGCCGCCGCCAGCGTCGAGCCGCTGCCGCTGAACGGGTCCAGAACTAGATCGCCGGGCTGGGTGAACGCCCCGATCAGTTTGCGCAGCGCCGCCACCGGCTTTTGCGTCGGATGCAGCCTGTTGCCGGTATAGGGGAAATCCAGCACATCGGGCACGGGCCGCGCGGGCAGCACCGGATCGCCCTTCGCCAGCAGATAGGCCTGTTCGTGCTCGTAGCGCAGGAACCGCGCCGAGGAGGCGTAACGCTTGCGGAACACCAGATGCCCGACGATGCGGAAGCCCGCCGCCTTCCAAGCCTCCACGAACAGATCGACCTTGTTCCAGCCGTAGAAGCTGACGCAGAAGCCGCCCTCCTTCAGAACCCGGTGCATCTGGGCGAAGGCCGGACGCAGCCAGCGGGCGTTGTCGTCATTGGCGACGGTGCGTCCCTGCCGGTCGCGGAACCGGGTCACATAGGGCGGATCGGTCAGGATGAAATCCACCGAGCCGGTGCCGAAAGCCTGCATCGCCTCGATGCAATCGGCATTGATGACGAGGTTGCGGGGAGTGCTGGTCTTGCCGGTCATGTCTCTGTCCTTTCGGGTTCGGGGCGGAGGGTCTTTGCCCTGTTCCGCCGATGGGAAGCGCCTCGCCGATCTGACTTCGGGAAACGCATGTTTCCCCGGAGGCAGAGCGGAGAGGGCGCAGCCCGACCCGCGGCCGCATGGCTGGCGGTCATGGGTCGGGGCGCAGGGGTGGGGCGGCCCGCAGCCGCAGGCGAGGACACGGCCCTGCGCCCCGACGACGCCTAAAGGCGGCGCCTGCCCTTTGACGGCCAGACAGGCGGATGCGTGGCAGACAAATCTTTGAGACAGGAAAGCAATCGGGCCGGGGGTGAGCCGGGCAAGGCCCGGTCGAACCCCCGGCACGGCTTCCGCGCAGCCGCGATCCGCGCCCCGCGCGCGGATCACATTGGGTCAAAGCGACGGGACAGGACGCGGCAGGCGGCAATGGACGTCAGTATCAAACCTGCGGCGCCAGTTCTCCGAAGCCGTTCAGATTGATCAGCGCGGCGATGCCGGTGATCAATCCGGCGGTGCCGCAGAGCAGCTTCAGGGCGATGGCGGATTCGATGGCCTCATGGGTGACGCCATGGATGAGGGCATATCCAGCGATCATCGCCGGGATCACGAAGACGGCCCGTGCCAGCAGGCAGAGGATCGGGTTCCTCGCCTTGAGCAGCACCGCGAGCACCAGCCCCACCGACAGCAACGCTACGGTGGCTGCGACCAAGGCCGAGAGCAGGAATCCGGCTTCGGTCGCGTGGACGAAGCTGAACGTCTCGACAAAGACCATCACCGGCAGGGCATAAACGGCAAGATACCAACCAATCACGCAGGCGATCGCGGTGAGCATGATGGCAAGCAAGATCAGCGTCATGGAAGCCTCCAGACCGAAGGGTTCAGGGATCGATCGCGACAGGCTGCCAGAGGATGTACGCTCCGCCTGCGACCAGGGTTCATTACGCCGTTGCTGCGAAAAACAGCATTCCCAAGACCCGGCGAAGGGTCAAGCCGACAGGCAAAGAGCAGATAGATAATGCGGATAGGCGCCGAAAGTGGGCAGTGGCCGGCGCCAACTTGCCGGACCATCGCAGCAGCGCGTCCCACCGGCTGCTGGCTCACCCTTTCCGCAGGATCTTCTCCATCGGCTTGCCCTTGGCCAGTTCGTCGATCAGCTTGTCCAGATAGCGGATCTCCCGCATGAGCGGATCCTCGATCTCCTCGACCCGGACGCCGCAGACCCTGCCTTTGATCAGGGAACGCGCCGGGTTCATGTGCGGGGCCTCGGCGAAGAAGGTCTCGAAATCCGTCCGGTCAGCCAGCCGGGCCGCCAGTTCTTCGGAGCCGTAGCCGGTCAGCCAGCAGATGATCTCGTCGACCTCGGCTCTGGTCCGGCCCTTCTTCTTCGCCTTGGCCACGTAATGCGGATGGACACTGGCGAAGCTGGTGGTGAAGATCCTGTGCCTAGTCATCCTGCCTCCCGGGTTCTGGCGATGCGCATCATACCCTAACCGAACCGTCCCTTCGCATCGGGCCATGTCCAGATGGTCTCGTCGGCGAGGATCGCATCCACGACCACTTCCGCCCTCGGTTGGGCGCTCGGGTTGTCGTCCATTCCCATGTGTTGGGTTTCGTTCTCGACTAGGAATGCGACCACCTCGTCGCGGGGTGTTCCCCGGCGCAGCTGGGACGCCGCCGCAATCAGATAGCCGTCGTATTCGTCAGCAAAGGAGAGGTTGGCCTCGTCGTCCCATCTGCCCACCGGGCTTTCCGGATCCAGCAACCCGATGGGGTCCCAGAGCGACCAGCCGATATCGCGCAGCTTCGACAGCTTGATCCGGGGTGCGGTTCGATCTCGGTCATGGGCAGGGCTGGAGGATGGGTCAGCTTCGCACAGGCCGGGGAAGGGTCGCAATCGCCACGGCCGCTTGACCGCCCTCCTCCGATCCATCATCAAGGTCCGTGCCAGAGGACGAGAACACGATGAAGGCTGCGCGACGAATGATCTGAATGACGCCCCGCGCAGGATGCCGGGGCATGGGCGCGAGGCCAGCAGGCCCTCGCGCGGTTTCTGCCTGAGCAAGCGGGCATGACAGGATCCATTCAGAGAGCGTCACATGGACAATTATTTCGAAAGTCCGTTCCGGGGCATCACCCTCGACCAGCAGGTCACCAATCCCAACATCGAGGTCGGCCGCTACAGCTATTATTCCGGCTATTACCACGGCCACGGCTTCGACGATTGCGCCCGATACCTGCTGCCCGACGAGGGCGCAGACCGGCTGATCATCGGCAGTTTCTGCTCGATCGGCTCGGGCGCAGCCTTCATCATGGCAGGCAATCAGGGCCACCGGAACGACTGGATCAGCAGCTTTCCCTTCTACTGGATGCCCGAGGTGCCCGCCTTCGAGGGCGCCGCGAATGGCTACCAGCCTGCAGGCGATACGGTGATCTGCAGTGATGTCTGGATCGGCTCCGAAGCGGTCATCATGCCCGGCATCCGGATCGGCGACGGCGCGGTGATCGGCACCCGCGCGCTGGTGACGCGCGACGTGGAACCCTACGCCATTGTCGGCGGCAACCCCGCGAAGGTGATCCGCAAGCGTTTCGATGACCGGCTGATCGGCCTACTGCTGGACATGCGCTGGTGGGACTGGCCGGACGACCAGTTGAAGGCGGCCATGCCGCTGTTGACCAGCGGCGAGGTGGAAGGGCTGCACAGGTATTGGCTGAAAAAGATCCGGGCCGCATGACGAAGCGCGCCCGCTCCCCTGGGGCGGGCGCATCCATGCCGGAACCGGGCGATGCGTGGCCCCTGGCCGCATTGCGATTCGACCTTGGGACGGATAGGCAAAGCGTCAGGACAAAGGAGGCCCACCATGGGCAGATCGGATCGGGACCTCGATCACCTTCACGAACTCCTGTGGGCCCTGCCCCAGGAAAACCATCCGATGAGCCTAAGCGAGCTCGACGGCTATGTGACCGGCATCCTGTCATGTCCCGATCTCATCCCGCCCTCCGAATGGCTCCTCCATGTCTGGGGAGAAACCGGCGATGCCCGGTTCCCCGACCTGGCAACGGCAGAAGCGACGATCTCGGCGGTGATGGCGCATTACAATGCCATTGCCTCGGAGATCGCGCGAAGCCCATGGCTCGAACCGATCTACGAGGTGGACCCGAACAGCGACGAAACGCTCTGGGAACCCTGGGTGGATGGCTTCACCCGCGGTTTGCGCCTGCGTCCAGAGGCCTGGCAGGCGGTACTCGAGCAGGCCGATGAGGAAACGCGCTCGGCCCTGATCTTCCTCATGGCCCTGCAGGACATCAACGAAGGGACCAGCACCTTCACCAACGAGGAAATCGACGAGATCGATCTGGATGCCGCCGATCTGATCCCCAATTGCGTCGCGGCGATCCTGCTCGTCTCGCGTCCGGGGGTCGTCCTCGAACCGGGCAACCTCCCTCACGCCCCAACCCGCATCAAACGTCCGGGCCGGAACGATCCCTGCCCCTGCGGCTCGGGACGCAAATACAAGCAATGCTGCGGCAAGAGTTGACGGGTCTACGGGCGAAACGGGCCTTCGATGGCCGGTCTGGCAACCCTTTATCCCCGTCCGGCACCTGCCTGCTGTCATTTGGCGTGATGGTGTCGTAGTGATGGTGAAACGATTCAGGTCGGATCATGCGAACTCATCTTGCTGCTCTTCTCGCTCTCATGGTCGCCGCCGGATGCGCGGTCGGTTCCGGTGCAGTGGTCAAGGGCGTCGGGCCAGGCGATCTGCTGAAGCTTCGCGAGGGTCCAGGTCTCGAGCATAACATCATCATCGGCTTGCCCGACGGAACGCGCCTTACCCGCCAGAACTGCGTCACGAATAACGGCAAGGTCTGGTGCAGAGTCTTCCTCACCGACCGGCCTGCCATCTCGGGTTACGTTTCAGCGGACTACCTGGCGCATCGCTGACGGCAGCGTTTCTCGGCCCTGAGCGGACCTTCGGGCCCGGCGCTGCGAATGACCGATCCCATCTCTAGGGTCAGGACTCGTTCTCGATTCATAGCCAGAACATGACGGTTGCGGCGAGGGCGATGGCTGAGAGGAAGACCTTCGGGCATCTGTCGTAACGGGTTGCGACCCGTCGCCAGTCCTTCAGCCGCCCGAACATGATCTCGATCCGGTTGCGGCGTTTGTAGCGGCGCTTGTCATACTTGACGGGTTTTCCACGGGACTTCCGTCCCGGTATGCAGGGCTTAATCCCCTTGTCTTTCAACGCATCTCTGAACCAATCGGCATCATAGCCACGGTCGCCCAGCAGCCATTCTGCCGCCGGCAAGCTGCCCAACAGGGCCGCAGCACCGCTGTAGTCGCTCACCTGACCTGCAGTCATGAAGAACCGGATCGGCCGCCCATCAGCGTCGGTGACGGCGTGCAGTTTGGTGTTCATGCCGCCTTTGGTGCGGCCGATCAGGCGGCCCCTCTGGTCGCCGGGCCCCCTTTTTTCGCCCGCAGGCTGGAGGCCGTGCGATGCGCCTTCAGATAGGTCGCGTCTATCATCACCGTCTTCGGAACGGCCGCCTCGGAGGCCAGGCCTTCCATCATCCGGGCGAAGACGCCTTTCTCGCCCCAGCGCTTCCAACGATTATAGAGGGTCTTCGGTGGACCATACTCCTTGGGCGCATCGCACCACCGCAAGCCATTGCGATTGATGAAGATAATGCCGCTGAGAACACGCCGGTCATCGACGCGCGGCTTGCCGTGGCTCTTCGGGAAAAACGGCTGAAGGCGGGCCATCTGCGCATCCGTCAGCCAGAAAAGGTTGCTCATGATCCAGTCTCCTTGCGGAGCCTGAATCATGCCGCGCGGCTGAAATCAATGGGTCCTGACCCTAAGCAGTCTTGTTGCAAGCACAAGCTCTTGATCAAATAGCCTACCTAATATTGGCGCTACGCTTACGAGCGCGACGTCGATTCAGCATCTCATACTTTTGCTTTCGCGCCATATCTTCCCCAGCAGTTGGCAAGCTAAAATGGAAGGTCGTTGAAGCGTAATGGACATCATCAATCACAAGTTTCTCATTGGATTGCTCCACACTCAGGCTTCCGGTGAAGGTTGCAATAACCTCACCAGCCACAGACAATCCCAATCCAGTCCCGTTTTGCCGGATATTCTTTGCGTTCGCACCCCTAAACCCTCGCTCGAATATCCTCGCTTCTTCACCATCTGCAATAATCGGTCCTAACGATGTCACTGAAACCTCAGTCTCGGAATTCGTATCCTGAACTTTAACGGCTATCACTGAGTTTTTTGGTGAATATTTTATGGCGTTTTCAACCAAAGTGTAGGGAACAATATCGAGAATATTTGGACCTTCGGCCAATCTATAGGAGCTGCCGGAAAGCTTTATTTCAACATTTTTATGACGGGCATCCGCTCTGAAGCACCTGATTACTTTATCAACTCGACTGTATACTGGTATTTTCTCAACTTCATCAAACCGGTCTACAGAATTCGAAAAATCCAGATAATCAATTCGCACTTTGAGCATCGTCTGAGAAGCAATTATCGTCTTTATTAATTCTCTTGTTTCATGCAGTGAGTTCTCCTTCACAGCACGTTCTGCTTCTATCGCGCTATGATAAATTGAGCTGGATAGATGCCTCAAGTCGTGAACCAATGCTGTGAGTTCGCCTTCTGACGCCTCTCTAATACTTGAAAGCCTGTCGAGATGATGCTTTAAATACTGTTCCACTTGGAGCTTCGAAACTACAGGCTTATACCCATAGAACTTCTTGGATGGCCGGTCGCCATCTTCAAGGTAAAGGCCTGGGATTATATACTTAGCTCCTTGGCTGTCAACTTGAACCAGCGTCATGTAGCCGAACTCAGACTTAGACCAGCCTATTTTTTCAATCTTTAGATACTGCTCAATCCTGTATTTATCATAGAGCTCTGGCGGCAACTTGAAAATCGTTCCATCGTGGAACTTTGGCTCGCCCTGTGGGCTAACAACGATAGAGGTAAATGCCAGCATTATGACGCAAACACAATTGCCCAAATTCCAGAAGCTATCAGACTCTGAATTATACCCTTTGCGTGCCCTCCCAAGTCAGCCCCCCTCAATATTGCCTTAACCTCAGAGAACTCCCTGTCATTGGAGTCGATTGCCTCAACATAAGCGCTTTCCAGTTCTAGGATTTTCCGCAAGTCTATCTCAAGGTCAATCAAGCCTTGGCGAGTGATCAGCCATCTCTCATAGGGATCCGAAGCGATATCTATAGCCTCATCAAGTTTACTAACCAGCTTAGTAATATCGTCATCCTTCTTGATAAAATCGTCGGAAAATTGCTTGGCCACATTAGCTTCTGGCGTATTTGACCTAGCGCCGGTATAGGCGATTACATATTTGGTTGGATAGTTATCTTTTATCTCTTTAATTACACTGGCGCCGCCTATGGACTTGTCAAAGTTTTGCCCGACACCCATCAAGTCACAAATGATGACATCAAAATCACTGATGTCATCCAATGATTTAATGTCCGGCAATTCTTGAATTTTGTACCCATATGTTGTCAGATTGGCGTGGGCCTTAAACTTCTCGTCATCAATAATAGCGATTTTGACCGATGACCTGATATCTTTTGGGGACATTGAAGCCTTCTTGCCCTTCGAGTGGTCCCGAAGTTCGATTACTGACCGATAGGCACTCAAAGGCTTGGGTAGGATTCTTTTGACTAGAGACTTCATGCGACGCTCTCAATTGAGGGTGCGTGAAGAGTTACACACGTGCTTCACATATGGCTAGGCTGGAAATAATGTTACCAACGTATTTTTCTCTGATAGTCGGCGGCTCATCCCATCGTAGTCAGCTATTTGAACGAACACCCGGACTTCCGCAGAGAAGTGTCAAGAATTGCAAAAGTACCTGAGATATTGACTTGGCGAAGCTCACGTGTCGCGCACAGCTGCCGCTCAGCTAAGACGCAGCGAACGACCGCTCTCCGCCCGACATGTCGCCGCCGCCCCTCAGCCCCCGACCTGCGGAGTGAGGCTCCTTCGGATCTCCTGCCCATCCCGGCCCGGGGGAGATCCGAACAGGCGGCGATATTCCCTGTTGAACTGCGACGGGCTCTCATAGCCGATGGCGTAGCCGATCCGGGCGACATCGGCGTCGTCGGAGAGCAGCAGGCGGCGTGCTTCCTGCAGCCGAAGCTGCTTCTGGTACTGCACCGGCGTCATCGCCGTGACCCCCTTGAAGTGGCGGTGGAAGGTCGCGGGGCTCATCCCGGCGACCTCGGCAAGCTGGCGTATGTTCAGCTGATCCGCGAAGCTCTCGCGGATGCAGGCGATGGCCCGGCCGATCCGCGCCATATGGCTGCCCGCCAGGCCGATCTGGCGCAGCGCCGGCCCCATCGGTCCGTTCAGCAGCAGCCAGGTGATCTCCCGCCGGATCAGCGGCGCCAGGATCGCGATATCGCGTGGCCGGTCGCACAGGGCCAGCAACCGGCAGAGCGGATCGGCAAGCTCCGGCCCGAAGCCATGCACCGCCAGCGCCGCACCGGCGGGGGTGTCGTCGATTCCATCCAGTTCCAGCAACAGATCGGATATCGTCGCGGGGTCCAGGGCCAGGCTGAAGGCCAGGTAAGGCCGGTCCGGCGTCGCGCGCGTGATTTCGGCCCGGATCGGCACCTCCATCGATGCGATCAGGCATTTGCCGGCGTCATAGCGATAGGCGCGCTCGCCCAGCATGCTGGTCTTGGCGCCCTGCACCACCACGCAGAGCGACGGGCGGTAGACGGCATGGATCGGCCCGGTCGGCGCCGTGACCGAGGTCAGCAGCAGCCCCTCGATCGGGGTTTCCCGGCCCTGCGCCTGCCACTGGTGGGCCACCAGCTCCTTGAGCGGGGCAAGATGATCGTTTTCCATGTCGCGCAATCTAGGATCCCTGCGCGCGGTGCGCAGCCCGGAATCGGCGCGCATGAGAGGATCGTGCAAGGATTTGCGAGGATCGGCGTCGCGATCCCGAGTGCGGCAGCCCTATCTTCGCCCTGACCCGGCGGCATTCCGCCCCGGCGTTCCACCCGACATGAAGGAACATCCCATGCGCTACCGCACTCTCGGCCCCAGCGGCCTGCTGATCTCGGAACTCTGCCTCGGCACCATGACCTTCGGCGGCTCGGAGGGCCTGTGGGGCCAGATCGGCAAGCTGCGCCAGGACGAGGCCGATACGCTGGTCAAGGCGGCCTTCGATGCCGGCATCAATTTCATCGACACCGCCAATGTCTATGCGGGCGGCGAGAGCGAGCGGATCCTCGGCCAGGCGATCCGCAACCTCGGCATTCCGCGCGACGAGGTGGTGGTCGCGACCAAGGTGATGGGGGTGATGGGCGAGGGCCCGAACGCCCGCGGCGCCTCGCGTGCCCACATTCTTGCGCAGGCCAAGGCCAGCCTGGAACGGCTGCAGATGGATCACATCGACCTCTACCAGATCCACGGCTTCGACCCGCTGACCCCGATCGCCGAGACGCTGGAGGCACTCGACACGCTCGTGCGGCAGGGCCATCTGCGCTATATCGGGTTGTCGAACTGGGCGGCCTGGCAGATCGTCAAGGCGGTCGGCATCGCTGAGGCGCGCAAGCTGGCGCCGATCCTGTCGCTTCAAGCCTATTACACGCTGGTCGGCCGCGATCTGGAACGCGAGATCGTGCCGATGCTGCAGGCCGAGGGCCTTGGCCTGATGGTCTGGAGCCCGCTGGCCGGCGGTTTCCTCTCGGGCAAGTACAGCGATGGCAGCACCGCGAATGACGGCCGCCGGGCCAGCTTCGACTTCCCGCCGGTCGATCTGCAGCGCGGCGATGCCGCCATCGCCGTGATGCGCGAGATCGCATCGGCCAAGGGATGCACCGTGGCGCAAGTGGCGCTGGCCTGGCTGCTGCATCAGCCGGTGGTGACCAGCGTGATCGTCGGGGCCAGGCGGATCGACCAGCTGCAGGACAACATCCGTTCGACCGAGGTGGTGCTGTCTGCCGAGGACCTGGCGGCGCTCGACAGGGTGACGAAGCTGCCCGCCGAATACCCCGGCTGGATGCTGGAACGCCAGTCGCAATATCGCGCGCCGTTCGCCTCGCAGAAGAGCTGACATTCCGGCGTCGCCCCGCCCGCGCCCATTGGGTCGGGCGATGACCTTGGCTTTACTGAGCACAGGCGGGCGGCAAAGCGACTTGGCAGAGGTTCCTCTTGGGCGACTTCCGCTATGCTCAGACCGCTTCCCGCCCTCTGCGACGGTCCCACCCTCCCGTAAGGTTCCGTCTTTGAGCTGCGGAACCCCGCCGATCTGCTCTCCTTGCCCAAGATCCCCCGCGACTTTCCAGTATTTTTACGCCAAGCTGCGATGGCGTCGCCGCACAGCGCCCCTGCAGCAGGCGCGGCAGCGCCGGTTTACGCTGTGCTGCGCCGAGGTCCGATGCGATGCGCCCGAACCCGCCTGTGATTCCGCCCGGTCCTGCGCCACGATTCTTCTGGCGCGGATCCAGCCGCGCGGCGAGCGGAACGGGGCGATGGCACGGCGGAGACAGACAGTTGCGGAACGGCTCCGGGTGGTCGCAGAACCGGCCCGGGAGTCCGCCGCTCCCCTACCCGCGCCCGACCGGCGCCTTGTCGAACTGGTGCGTCTACTGGCCCGGCGCGCGGCGCGGGATCTCGTCGAAGCCGAGGAGCGCGAGAACGGCGGGCACCACCCCGACTGACACGGAGACCCGCACATGAGAGTCGCCATCTACGCCCGCTATTCCTCGGACCAGCAGCGCGAGGCCTCGATCGCCGACCAGTTCCACATGTGCCGGCTGCGCGCCGAGAAGGAAGGCTGGACGGTGGTCGAGGAATATTCAGACCACGCCATCTCCGGCTCCAGCATGATCCAGCGATCCGGGCTGCAGGCGCTGATCATGGATTCGACGCGCGGCCGCTTCGACATGGTTCTGGCCGAGGCGTTGGACCGGATCAGCCGCGACCAGGAGGATATCGCCGGCATCTACAAGCGCATGCGCTACGCCGATGTGAAGATGTTCACCCTGTCCGAGGGCGAGATCAGCGAGCTGCATGTCGGGCTGAAGGGCACGATGAACGCGCTGTTCATCAAGGACCTGGCCGACAAGACCCGCCGGGGCCTGCGCGGCCGGGTCGAAGACGGCAAGTCGGGCGGCGGCAATTCCTACGGCTACGACGTGGTGAAGAAGTTCGATGCCAAGGGCGAGCCGATCCGCGGCGACCGCACCATCAACAAGGCGCAGGCTGCCGTGATCCGCCGCATCTTCGCCGATTACGACAGCGGGCTCTCGTCGCGCACTATCGCCATGACGCTGAACCGCGAGGGCGTGCCCGGACCCATGGGCCGGGAATGGGGTCCGTCGACCATCCATGGCAACCGCGAGCGCGGCACCGGGATCCTGAACAACGAGCTCTATATCGGCCGCCTCGTCTGGAACCGGCTGCGCTACGTCAAGGACCCCGATACCGGACGACGGGTGTCGCGGCTGAACCCGGAAAGCGAATGGGTGATCCAGGCGGTGCCGGACCTGCGCATCGTCGGTCAGACACTCTGGGATGCGGTGAAGGCCCGGCAGGGCGAACTGGCCTTCTCGACCCGCAGCCGGCCGGAGGGCAATCCGCTGAACGACCGCCGCCGCCCAAAGCACCTTTTCGCCGGCCTGGTCAAATGCGGCTGCTGCGGCGGTGGCTATTCGATGATCTCGAAGGACCTTCTGGGCTGCTCGACGGCGCGCAACAAGGGCACCTGCGACAACCGCGTCAACATCCGCCGCGACGCGCTCGAGGCCTCGGTCCTGAACGGACTCAAAAAACACCTGATGGAGCCGGACCTGTTCCGGGAGTTCTGCGCCGAGTTCACGAAGGAAGTGAACCGGCTGCGGATGGAGCGCGGCGCCGATCTGGAGGTCGCGCGCCGGGAACTGGACAAGATCGGCAGGCAGATCTCCCAGATCATCGATGCGATCACCGACGGCATGTATCACCCCTCAATGAAGGAGAAGATGACCAAGCTCGAGGCCCGCCAGGCCGAGTTGACGGAGGAGCTGGCCAATGCGGACGAGCCGCCGCCCCTGCTGCACCCGAACATGGCGGCGCTCTATGCCCAACGGATCGCCGAGCTTTCCGAGAGCCTGCGGCACGAGGACAGCCGCGCCCAGGCGGCGGAGATCCTGCGCTCGCTGGTCGATCAGGTGACGCTGGTGCCGGAGGAGGGCGAACTGACCATCGTGCTGCGCGGCGATCTCGGCGCCATCCTGCGCTTCGCGGCGGGCAAGAAGGATCCCGATTTCCTGTCGGAGGCCGAGGCGCTGGACAGCCTGCTGGCGCAATCGGGCGGTTCGCGGAAGCCGGGGCGCGGACAGCAAAAAACCTCCGCGGCTGTTGCCTTGGAGGTTTCGCAATTATCGTTGGTTGCGGGGGTAGGATTTGAACCTACGACCTTCAGGTTATGAGTTTTGATCTGGGCGTCTTCGCCACCTTTCGCCATGGTGCGAAGAAAGCGCCAATACTCGCACAACCATCTGTTAATATTGATTTACAGCGCAGACACCCCTACCCTTCTCTTCGCCACAGCAGCACAGTGATTTGCTTCCTGTTGCTTCCGATTTGCTTCCGGAAATTCCGGAACTGGAGGGGTGAAGATGACAAAGATCACGAAACGTTCCGTCGACGCGGCGGCGCCGGCCGAGCAGGAGTTCTTCCTCTGGGACGAAGAGTTGAAGGGCTTCGGATTGCGCGTCTATCCATCGGGGCGAAAGATGTATCTGGCCCAGTACCGTGCCGGCGGCCGGTCGCGCCGTGTCAACATCGGGCTGCATGGTGCGATGACACCGGAAATGGCCCGCACCGAGGCGATGAAGTATCTGTCGGATGTGCGGCTCGGGGCCGATCCCGCCGGTGAGCGCGACCGCCGGAAGGCATCCCCGACCATCAAAGAGTTCAGCAAACGCTTCCTTTCGGATCACGTCGCGCTGCATTGTAAAGCCTCGACCTATGGCGAGTACGAGCGATCCATAGATCTGTTCATCAATCCGAGGTTCGGCAGTCATCGCATCATCGACATCACCCGGGCCGACGTCGTCGGACTGCACCAGTCGATGCGACATATCCCCTATCAGGCGAACCGGACCCTCGGCGTCCTCTCGGTGATGTTCACCGTGGCCCATACCTGGGGCGTGCGCACCGACGGAGTGAACCCCTGCTGGAAGGTGAAGCGATACCGGGAGGAAAAGCGCGAGCGCTATCTCACCCCGGACGAGTTGGCACGGCTTGGCAAGGTGCTGGACTGTGCAACGGAGGAGCCCGAAGCGGCCAATTGTATCCGCTTGCTTCTTCTGACCGGATGCCGCCTCAGCGAGATTCAGACCCTGAAATGGCGCTATGTCGATTACCGCAACGGTCTTCTCCGCCTGCCGGATTCCAAGACCGGCGCCAAGCTGGTCCCGATCGGCAAGGCGGCCATCAAGGTCCTGAAAACCATCCCGAAGATCGACGGAAACCCCTATGTCATCACCGGCCGGATGGAGGGTCAGCATCTGACCGACATGCAGAAGCCGTGGCGGCGGTTGCGCAAGCGCGCCGGGCTGGACGATCTTCGTATCCATGATCTACGCCATTCCTTCGCCTCGGATGCGCTGCAGCTCGGGCAGGACCTGACGATGATCGGACGGCTCCTCGGCCATACGCAGGTTCAGACCACGGCGCGTTATGCGCATCTCAAGACCGATCCGGTCCGCTCGGCGGCGGACGCCGTCTCCGACGCTGTGGCGCAGGCACTGGCGCAACCGGTCACCGAGGACGGTGATGAAATTGCCGCAGCATGATCTGGCACTGTCACGCCCGGGCGATCCAGCCCTTGAAGGTGAGAGCGGCATAGAACAGCTGGACCTCGCGGAAGCCCGCCGCTGCCAGAAGCGCGGCATCCTCCTCGGGCGTCAGCACCGGCAGGCGTTCCTTCATCGTGGCCATGCCGGCCATGGCCTGCGCCTCGGGAACGCCGCCCGAGACCAGCCAGGCCGCATTGCGCCGCAGCCACAGATCCTGCTGGCCGTCCGCCTGCGGAAAGCTGTGATGGGCCATGGCGAAGGGCGCGCCGGGGCGCAGGCGGCGATGCAGCTGGCGCAGGGTGCGCAGGCGTTCCTCGCGCGGCAGGAAATGCAGGGTCAGCAGGCAGGTCGCGCCGTCGAAGGGGCCTTCGGGGGCATCATCGATATAGCCCTGATGGAAGGTGACGCGGCCGCCCTCCGGGCCCAGGATGTCCAGCGCCTGGGCGGTCATCTGAGGCGAAGGATCGACGCCGTCGAAGCGCCAGCCGGGATGGGCCGCGGCGAAGCCGCGCAGCTCCAGCCCGCCGCCGGCGCCGAGGACCAGGACGCGGCCCGTCTCGGGCACGCGCTCGGCCAGCAGCAGCCCGGCCATGCGGTGCAGGTCCTTGAGGCCCGGCACATGGCGCGCGACGCGGCCGGCATAGCTGGCACCGTCGCCCGGATGGGCCGCGCCGCTCATTCCGGCCAGACCAGCGAGCGGTGCAGTTGCGCCCCGGCCCATGCCCCGTCCCCCACCGCCAGTGACACCGAATGCGGTGCCCGCGCGACGTCGCCGCAGGCAAAGATGCCGGGAAGGCTGGTTTCCTTCGTCTCATCCGTCACGATCTGGCGGCCCATCGGCGTCTCGATCAACTCGCAGCCGGCGGCCTCGGCCAGCGGGCTGGCCGGCCCGGTCCGGGTCGCGGTGAACAGACCGGCGAAGGGCAGCACCCGGCCGTCGCGCAGTTCCACCTCGGCCTCGCCCGCGATCCGGGCGACGGGGGTTTCCTCAATGGCAACGCCGCGGCTGCGCAAGTCGTCGCGCTGCTCCGGCTCCAGTGTCAGGGCGCCGTTGGTCAGGAAGGTGACCTCGCCCCATTCCGGCAGCAGCTGCGCCTGATGAAGCGACATCGCGCCGGTGGCGATGACCCCGATCCGGCCCTGGTCCAGCTCGTAACCGTGGCAATAGGGGCAGTGGAACACCGTCCGGCCCCAGCGGTCGGCGAGACCCGGAATGTCGGGAAGCCGGTCGGCGACGCCTGTGGCCAGCAGGATGCGGCGGCCCGCGAATGTGTCGCCGGCTGCCGTGGAAACACGGAATTCGTCCTTGCCGCCGGCGATGGTGCTGGCCGAGCCCTCAACCCAGGTCACCGTCGGATAGGCCAGCAGCTGCCGGCACGCCTCGGCCCAGATGCGGGCCGGGTCCACCCCGTCCTGGCCAAGGAAGCCGTGTGAATAGCTGGCGAAACGGTTGCGCCGCTGCCCGGCATCAATCACCAGCACCTTGCGGCGCGCACGCGCCAGCTGCAGGGCGGCGGCCATCCCGGCATAGCTGCCCCCGATCACGATCACGTCCTGCATGTCCTACTCCTTCGCCGCCCGCCTCTGCGCATGGCGGCGGGCAAAATCCTCGGCCAGATCGGCCAGCGTCACCTCGGCGAAACGTTCCAGCAGCAGCGCCTCGGCCTCGGCAAAGGCACCCTCCAGCGCGGCATTGACCGATTGCTCGACCAGGCATTCCGGCGTCTCGTTGCGGTTGCCGATCGCGAAGATCGCCGGTTCCCCCAAGGCCTCGTGCAGCCGGCGCAGGCTGACCGCCGCCAGGTCGGCCGAGATGCGCCAGCCCCCGGCGTGCCCTCGCTCGGCCGTGACAAGCCCGGCCTCGCGCAAGAGGCCCATGGTGCGGCGCACCACGACCGGATTGGTGCCGAGGCACCGGCCAAGCGCCTCGGAGGTCACAGGTCCGTCCTGTTCCGCCATGTGCAGCAGGGCATGAAGGACCGAGGAAAGGCGACTGTCACGTTTCATGTAACTATATATGTTACGATTCGGAGCGGCGGTCAAGACAGTGATGCGGGACATCGCCACGCATCACCGCTATGATGTCGGTTACAGCATCAGATCAAAGCGGGCACAGGCGATGACGATCACCAATCAGGACGAACTCGACGGGTTGAAGGAGATCGGCCGGATCGTCGCCAACACCATGCAGGCCATGGCGAAGGCGATGGAACCCGGCATGACCACGCGCGAACTGGACGAAATCGGCCGCGCGCTGCTGGAGCGCGAGGGCGCCCTTTCGGCGCCGCAATCCACCTATGATTTCCCCGGCGCGACCTGCATCAGCGTCAACGAGGAAATCGCCCATGGCATCCCCGGCGACAGGGTGATCGCGGCGGACGATCTGGTGAATATCGACGTGTCGGCCTCGAAGAACGGCTATTTCGCCGATACCGGCGCCACATATCGCGTCGCGCCCGTGCGCCCCTCGCTGGATCGGCTGTGCCGCGATGGCAGGCAGGCGATGCAGATCGGTATTGCCCAGGTCGGCAGCGGCCGCCCGCTTGCGGGCATCGGTCGCGCCATCGGCAAGTTTGCAGAGCGGCGCGGCTATACGCTGATCCGCAACCTTGCCAGCCATGGCATCGGCCGGGCGCTGCACGAGGAGCCCGCGGAAATCCCGACCTGGCCCGCGCGCGGCGAAAAACGCCGTATCCACAGGGGGCTTGTACTGACGGTCGAACCGTTCTTGTCCAGAGGCGGCCTCTGGGCGACGGAGGCGGACGACGGCTGGACGCTTTACAACGAACCGCGCGCCCCGGTGGTGCAATACGAGCATACGGTCGTCGCGACGGATCGCGGTGCCATGGTGGTCACGCTGCCGGGCTGAACCTGGCGGTCCTTCCCCCCGCCGACAATGGGTCAGGCCGCCAGCGCCACCGCATCGGGTCCGGCCGGATAGCGCAGCCGGTCGGAAGTGTCATTCGCCGCCAGGAACACCGCCTCGGCCACGTCGGTTTCCCTGGTGGTCAGGGCCGGGCTGGCGAAGGCGGCAAAGATCGGCGCAGCGAAATCGGCATAGGCTTCGGGGATCATGTCCTCAATGGCAAAGTCGATGTTCTGTGAAAACCGCGTGGTCGGGGCATAGCCCGGTTCGACCAGCTTTGCCCGCACACCGAAGGCCGCAAGCTCATGCGCCAGCGATCCGGTAAAGCCCTCTATCGCCTGCTTGCTGGCGGTATAGGCGGCGGCCAGCGGCATCGGCGCCAGCGTCACGCTGGAGGTCACGTTGACGATCACGCCCGACCGCCGCGCCCGCATCTGCGGGATCACCGCCTGCACCATGGCCATGGTGCCGAAGGTGTTGGTGTCGAACAGCTTGCGGACGTAATCCATCGGCGCGGCCTCGAAGGCGCCGACAAGGCCGATGCCGGCGTTGTTCACCAGCACGTCGATGGGGCCGGCGGCTTCGATGGTGGCGGCGATGCTGGCCGGGTCGGTGACGTCCAGCGGCAGGATGCGCAGGCCTTCGGGCAACAGCCCGTCGCGTGGGGTGCGCATGGTGGCGATGGCCTGCCAGCCCTGCGCGTGGAAATAGCGGGCGGTTTCCAGCCCATAGCCCGACGAGGTGCCGGTGATGAGGACGGTGTTCATGATGATCTCCTGAGTTGACAGCAGGAATGTAGCGTGCATGGTCAGGAGTATCACCAATCAGAAGTCCTGATTGAATTTGCGGAAGTCCTGAATGTCGGATCCACTTGCTCAGGTCATCGAACTTTTGCGCCCGCAGGCGGTGTTCTCGAAGGGGATCACCGCCGCAGGCCACTGGGCGGTTGAATATACCGAATTCGGCCGCCCGGCCTTTGCGGCGATGACGATGGGCCGTTGCCGGTTGTCCGTCGAGGGCGAAGAGCCGGTCACCGTCGAGGCCGGCGATTTTGTGCTGCTGCCCGCCACGCCGCGTTTCGGCATGTCCAGCCTGAACCCCGGCCCGCTGCGCCGGATCGACGCCCGGACCGACCCGGCGAAGCACGAGGTTCGCCACGGCCGGCAGGACGGCCCGCCCGAAATGCGGCAGTTCGGCGGCTGGTTCACCTTTGCGGCGCCGGACGCGGCGCTGCTGGTGACCCTGCTACCCCGGATGATCCATCTGCGCGGCGTGCCCCGCCTGACGCAGTTGGTTCATATGCTGGGCGAGGAGGCTGCGCGCGACGATGCGGGCCGCGACCTGATTCTGGCGCGTCTGGTCGAGATCCTGCTGATCGAGGCGCTGCGCGCCGCGCCGGAAGGAGCCGCGGCACCCGGCCTGCTGCGCGGCCTTTCCGATCCGCGCATCGCCAGCGCCCTGCGCAGCCTGCATGGCGACATCACCCGCACGTGGACGGTTCCCGACCTGGCCGAAACGGCCGGCATGTCGCGCTCGGCCTTCTTCGAGCGGTTCACCCGCCTGGTCGGCCGCCGGCCGATGGAATACCTGACCATCTGGCGCATGGCGGTGGCGCGCGATCTCTTGCGGCGCGGCAGCCTTGCGCTGGAGGAGGTCGCGGCGAGGGTGGGCTATGGTTCCGCCAGCACCTTCAGCACCGCTTTCAGCCGCCACACCGGCCAACCGCCGGGGCGGTATGCAAAAGCCGTGCTGGCGGAGGGATGAAAAGACGGCCTTTTGCGGCCGATCGACCTCCATGGTGGTGCACCGTCGCCTACGCCAAATCAGCCGTTCGACACGGGCTGTCACGATGCCGCGAATCTTGGTGGAAGGCGGGGCGGACTAACTCTGTAACACCATCCCCTGACCAATGATGATCTGCATAGCTCGGGGCAAGATTTGACGCGAGGCAAAGTCGTCACCGGCGCTCGGTGTAGCTTGGGTCGAGGTGTTATGGTCATTTGGAGCGCTGATGTGGCCAGCCCCGGCAATTGGTGGATCGAATTTCGCTACCCATGGGGTGATCGCATGCGCCACTGGAAAAATCAGGATCCAGACGATAAGGTGTAGGTGCGTGGCGAGGCCGCGTCATTGCCGAACGCGGATAATGGAAACCTGTCGGAGGGAGTTCTGGTGATCCACGCATCAGACCACTGCGCCTAATGCCTGAGCCAAGCCGAAGTCCCGCGGGGGACGAAGAGCCTCCTAGTCCAGCGCCTCGATCCTCCGCATCAGAACAGATACCATCGATATCTACGCCCCTGCGCGGATGGCCCGTTCTGCCGGATTGTCGGCAGTGCAGGCGACCGCTGCCCTGCGTTCCTCATGGTTCGCTGCCACGGTGTTTCCCGCCTATCCTCCGATCACCCCGAGGCTTTCCGGGCTCTTGGCGGGATGCCCGCTCGCACGCAACCATGCTCCCCCGACATCTCGTTCACTTGCACTGCACGGGAACCACAGGTCCCTGCGTAGTGCCCCCGACCATGAGACCCCATTCCGCCCATGCTTGAACCGCTCTTACTTCTGCTTGCTGGCCTGCTCGTAATCCTCGTTATCATCGCAGCCGGCGCCTACTTCGTTGCCCAGGAATTTGCCTATATGGCGGTTGACCGCACCCGTCTCGCCGCGCAGGCCGCAAGTGGCGATTTGGCTGCAAAGCGCGCCCTTGCCGTCACGAAGCGCACCAGCTTCATGCTCTCGGGCGCTCAGCTCGGCATCACGGTGACGGGGCTGATGGTCGGCTATGTCGCCGAGCCCTTGGTCGGCAAATCCCTGGGCATGCTGCTGGGCGGTGTTGGCATTCCCGAATCGATAGGGATCAGCGTTGGGACGATCCTTGCGTTGCTCTTCGCCACCATCGTCCAGATGATCTTTGGCGAACTTTACCCCAAGAACCTGGCCATTGCGAATTCAGAACCTATGGCCAAGGCACTGGCGGCCTCGACGACGACCTATCTGTCGCTCTTCGGCTGGCTGATCACCTTCTTCGACAAGGCGGCAAACCTGTTCCTGCGGCTTTTACGGATCGAGCCAGTGCATGACCTCGACGTCAGCGCCTCGGCCAAGGACCTGCCCCATATCATCGCGGACTCCCGCGAAAGCGGCGATCTTCCGGTCGAGCTGTCGCTCATGATGGACCGGATCCTAGACTTCCCCCACCGGGATGCCGAACATGCGATGGTCCCGCGAGCGCAGGCGGACTGGGTCGACCCCGATACCACCATCGCGGAACTGCGCGAGATGATGGCGCATGGCCACACGCGCTATCCGGTCATTGACGATGATGACGTGCCGGTTGGCGTCGTGCATCTGGCCGATATTCTTCCAAAGGTGAATGCCGAGCAACTGGAAGCCACGGCGGCCACGGTGATGCGGCCGGTCGCTATTGTGCCGACGCTGATGCCGCTGCCGGCGGCGCTTGAGACACTGGTCAAATCCGGCAACAAGATGGTTTGCGTCATCGACGAATACGGTGGATTTTCCGGCGTCCTCACCATCGAGGACATCGCCATGGAGGTCGTGGGCGAGATCACCGACGAATTCGACAAAAACGCCATCCAGCCGCTACGCGAAGAGGACGAGGGCGTCTGGGTGATGGAAGGCGATGTTCACCTCGACGAGGTGGAGCGCGCGGTGAACCACGATCTGCCCCGCGGCGATTTCGAGACGATCTCGGGCCTGCTCATCGCGCAGTTGGGGCGCCTGCCCACCAAGGCCGACACGATCCTCGTTGATCTGCCGGCCGACGGTGCCGATGTGGTATCGGATGCCCCCCTGCGTCGCCGCCTTGAGGTGAATGTTCTGCGCATCGCGCGCCATGTGCCAACCCTTGTGCGCGTCAAACTCGTGGATGAGCAGGAGCAAGACCAATGATGACCAATCCGCTTTTCGTCACCTTGGCCACGATTGCCCTGATCATACTCAGCGCCTTTTTCGTGATCATTGAATTTGCCCTGCTTGGTGCGCGCCGCCACCGGCTGGAAGAACGCGCCCCCACCAGCCCTTCGGCCCGTGCTGCGCTACGCGGCATGAATGATCTGACCCTGATGCTGGCGGGCGCTCAACTTGGCATCACGATCACCACCTTTGTCCTTGGCGCGATCACCAAGCCTGCAGTCCACTACGCTCTCGGGCCGCTGCTCCTCGAATGGGGGGCGCCGGGCTGGATCGCCGAGAGCGCCTCGTTCTTTCTGTCGCTCTTGCTGGTCACCTTCCTCCATCTGGTCGTGGGCGAGATGGCACCCAAGTCCTGGGCTATCGCCAATCCCGAAAGGTCGGCGATGGCGGTCGGCGTTCTTGCTCGCGCCTATATCTGGCCACTGCGTCCTGTGCTGCACTGGATCAATGTCATCGCCAACAGGTTGGTGCGGGCGAGCGGCGTAGAGCCGGTCGAGAGCGCAGCGGTGGGCGGTCAGGACGCTGCCACGATCCGGCAGCTTGTCGAGCATTCAGCCGATGTCGGCACGCTGGAGCCGGGCTTGCGACGCCAGCTTTCCGGCTTGATCGATCTGGGCACGATGCCGGTCGAAAGCATCATCTCGGCGGGGCAGACCGTCACCAGGGTCAAACCGGAGGCGACGGTGGCGAAGGTGCGTGACATCGCCTCCCGGACGGCCCACATGCGCCTTCTGACCAATGGCGGTGGCGCGCCGCGGGTGATCCATGTGCGCGATTTGCTGCTCAAACCCGATACGGCCCCGGCTGCAAGCGTGGCACGGCCCGCCTTTACCCTGAAGGCCGGCACACCGATCTACGAGGCACTGGCGAGCATGCGTTCCGCAAGCGTGCAGCTGGCAGTGGTGATGAACGGGGATCAGATCACCGGTGTCGTCACCCTTGCCGACATCCTCCGGCGCGTCCTGCCCGCGTCACCGGCACCCTCCGCGACCACGCGCAGCCCCGCATGATCTGCGGTTGGCGGATGCGCCTCGCCATGGACCGAGGGCGGCAAACCAGTGCGCTCTCGGCAGCATCGTGCCGCAACGTTGTATCCGACGCACCGACCCGGCCCAAAACGGTCATTGGTCACGTTATCGATCGCTGCAATGCAGCTTCCCCAAACCGGCACGGCGGAGGCCGATGTCACGGGGGCATTGAGGAGGAAGCGCGCGGAAATCCATCGGGGCTCGCGGCGACGAAGGATCGGGCCGTTCACAGAAGCCGGATATACGTCCGCAATGGCGAGTTCTGAACCAGAGCCAACCAGACCGTTGCAATCAGGCGAGGTCCATATACATCCATACACGCCCCGACCACCCTCGGCCACTGCAATGACGTGGTTATTCTTCGAAACATTCAATCCGATGGAATGTTCGCTATTCCCCTGCATGGTTAATCCTCCTGGCTTGAGGCGGAGCCTATCGAGTAGCTCTCTTTGAAAGCAGCCAATGCAGGGCGACCACCCGCCACAGTTCAGCCGAAAAAGGACATACGGTTTTACGCCTATGTTGGTGCAGGGTTTTCTCCTCGGTGCAAAAGCGGCCAAATATGACGAAACAGGCTCGCTGCACCCCGTCCGGGCTGCCGAGGTCGCGCAAAGCCGGCAAGGGTCCGTTTCAGCAGATCCGCGGCAGTTGTTCGCCCACGAGGCGGTCGACGATGCGGCGCCCGCCAAAGGAGGTCACCATCTGCACACGGGCCGTATGGGCGCCCCCCTCGGATGCGGCGACGGCGCGGCCGATGATTGCGGCGCCCTGCCCTTCGGGGCGGGAACGCATCGCGCACAGCGCAGCCTCAGCCTCGGCCTCGGGCACGAACAGGACCAAGGTTCCCTCATTGGCAAGATAGAGCGGATCAAGGCCAAGAATTTCGCAGACCCCGCGCACCTCGGGGCGCAGGGGCAGCGCATCTTCCCTGATTTCGATGCCGCATCCTGCCGCCAGCGCCATTTCATTCAGCGCCGCGGCAAGCCCTCCGCGGGTCGCATCGCGGGCGGCTCGGGTGCCGGGGGCGGCGGCCAGCACCGCCTCCATCAGATGCCCAAGCCCCTGACAGTCCGAGACCAGATCCGTCGACAGCGCCAGATCGCCGCGCGCCGCCAGAATGGCCGCGCCATGATCGCCCAGCACGCCATTGACCAGCACGACATCGCCCGGCCTGATCCGCGCCGCAACCAGATCGCGCCCCGCCGGGATCACGCCGACGCCCGAGGTGGTGACGAACACCCCGTCCGCCGATCCGCGCCCGACGACCTTGGTGTCGCCGGTCACGATCCGCACCCCGGCCAGCGCCGCCTCACGCGCCATCGAGGCGACCACGCGCTGCAACAGCGCAATCTCGCAGCCTTCCTCGATAATGAACGCCGCCGACAGCCACAGCGGTCGTGCCCCGCCGACGGCCAGATCGTTCACCGTGCCGCAGACCGCCAGCTTGCCGATATCGCCGCCGGGAAATTCCAGCGGCGTGACCACGAAACTGTCGGTGGTCAAGGCCAGCCGCGCGCCGGGTTCACACAGCGCATCCGCCGTCAGCCGCGCCTGATCCTCGCCCGATCCGGGGCCGAAGGCGGGAAAAAAGACGGTCTCGATCAGATCGGCCATCGCCTTGCCGCCACCGCCATGCGACAGGGTCACATGGCTGTCGCGCAGGGTTCCAAAAGCCATTGCGTTCATGTTCTGCCCGCCCTATTCCGCTGCAACCCGCGCACCGCCATATTGCCAATAGGCCGCACAGGCCCCTTCCGAACTGACCATCAGCGCCCCCAGCGGCATCTCTGGCGTGCAGCCCTTGCCGAAATGCGGGCAGGCCGTAGGTTTGACCCGCCCCGTCATGACGGCGCCACAGGCACAGCCCTCGGGTTCGGGTGCGGGATTGCGCGCCACCGCATAGCCGATGCCGAATTTTTCCTCGGCGTCGAAGGCTGCGTATTTCGGGCGGATGCGCAATCCGCTGGCGTCGATCTCGCCCAGACCGCGCCATTCAAAGCTGGGGCGCCGTTCATAGACATCGGCAATGGCGGCCAGACTAACCGGATTGCCCTCCTCGGGGACCACGCGGGCATATTGGTTTTCGACCTCGGCGCGCCCCTCGGCGATCTGGTCCAGCACAATCAGCACCGATTGCAGAAGATCGGTCGGCTCGAAACCTGCGACGACAAGCGGTTTCTGGAAGTCCCGGGCAATGAAATCATAGGGATGCACGCCGATGACCATCGAGACATGACCCGGCCCGATGAACCCGTCCAGCACCATATGCGGATCCTTCAGCAGGGCGTGGATGGGTTCGGGCACGGTGATATGGTTGCAGAAGACGCTGAAATTGCCCAACCCTTCCCGCGCGGCCTGCTGGATGGCCAGCGCGGTCGAAGGGGTCGTCGTCTCGAAGCCCAGACCAAAGAACACCACGTCGCGTTCGGGGTATTTCCGGGCCAGAGCCAGGGCATCCAGCGGCGAATAGACCATGCGGATATCCGCCCCCGCCGCCCGCGCCTGCAACAGCGATTGCGACCGGCCCGGCACCCTCATCGCATCGCCAAAGGTGGTGAAGATGACGCCCGGACGCCTGGCAATCTGGATGGATTCATCGATCCGCGCACGCGGCAGAACGCAAACCGGACAGCCGGGGCCGTGGATGAATTCCACGCCCTCATGCACCAGTTTGTCCAGACCATAGCGAAAGATCGAATGGGTGTGGCCGCCGCAGATCTCCATGATATGCACCGGCTTTTCGCGGCTGGCGCCGATCTGCTCGGCGCGGCGGGCAATCGCGGCCAGCAGCGCGCGCGCCGCCTTGGGATCGCGGAATTCCGAAGCGAATTTCATCGTGCCATCTCCCGGTCGGCTTCGGCCATCTGTTCAAGCGCCTCTTGCGCCTCGCCCAGTTCATGCAGCGCGGCCAGCGTGCGCGCCGCCTCGTCCTCGTCGATCAGGCTCATGGCGAAACCGACATGGATCAGCACCCAGCGGCCGATCAGCCCCTCGGGCGGCCCCTCGGCCACGCAGGCGATATTGACCTCGCGGCGCACGCCCGAGACCTCGGCCATGGCCATCATCCGCGCGGGATCGGTCATGGCGATGATGCGACCGGGAATTCCCAGACACATGGCTATTCCTCCTCTTCCGGGGTGGCCTGACGCTCGGCCGGGTCCTTGACGCCATAGCGGTCCAGCTTGGCGCGCAGGCCCACCCGCGACACACCCAGCTCGGCCGCCGCGCGGCTTTTGTTCCAGCGATGGCGGGTCAGCGTCTCGCGCAGGATACGCATTTCGATCAGTTCGACCCGCTCTTTCAGGCTGCCGACGCCGGCAAGCACCGCCTGGGTCAGACGGCCGGCGCCATCC
The DNA here is from genome assembly GCF_016919705.1 of Paracoccus methylovorus. NCBI lineage: Bacteria > Pseudomonadati > Pseudomonadota > Alphaproteobacteria > Rhodobacterales > Paracoccaceae > Paracoccus > Paracoccus methylovorus. The sequence continues at coordinate 477,603 of NZ_CP070371.1, read as the reverse complement.
TCACCCGGCGGACCCTGCAGGATCGGGCGAGAGATCAGATCGGCGCCCAGAACGCTGTCTTGCGCAAGGATCAGCATCCGGGTGATCTCGTTCGACAATTCGCGCAGATTGCCGGGCCAGTCGTAACTTTCCAGAAATTCCAGCGCGGGCCCGTCAAAACCATGCACCAGCTTGCCATGACGGGCCGCCAGCTCGGCCAGCATGTGCTGGGCCAGCATGGCGATATCGCCGCGCCGAGCGCGCAGGGGCGGCACCGCAATTTCGGCCACCGCCAGAGCGTAATAGAGGTCGGCGCGAAAACGCCCTTCGGTGACCAGAGCCGCCAAATCCGTGCCGGCGCCGGCGATCAGGCGCAGATTGCTGGTCAGCGTCTCTTGCCCGCCGACCGGCGTGAAGCCGCGCCCGGACAGGATGCGCAAAAGCACAAGCTGCAATTCGGGCGTGATGGTCTCGATCCCCGACAGATACAGCGTCCCGCGATCCGCCTTTTGAATCAGGCCGATCCGGCTGGTTCCCCCGGCCACCGCCCCGCGCCGCGCGCCCAGCAGCTCGACCATGACCAGCTCATCGGGCATTCCGGTCAGATCCAGCGCGTAAAAGGGCCGGTCCGCCCTCAGCGAGGCCAGATGCATCGCCTGCGCAAGCTGCTCCTTGCCGGTGCCCTGCTCGCCCGTCAGCAGCACCGGCACATCGAAGGCCGCATAATGCCGCGCCGCATCAACCGTGGCGTTCATGGGCGAGTTGGGCGCACGCAGCACGCTGTCGAAGCCCTGCCCCTGACGCAACGCCCGCCGGCGCTTTTCCAGCCGGGTTTCGGAGGTCGAGGCAAGCCGGCGCATCTCCAGCGCCAGACGTTCATTCTCGCGCGCAAGATGGAAAAGCTGCGCCGCATTGCGCACCGCCATCAGCAACTGGTCGGGATGCCAGGGCTTGGCGATGAACTGATGGATGCCGGCAAGATTGATCGCATCGACGATGGCCGAGGGATCGGTATAGCCGGTTATCAGAAGCCGCACCGTTTCCGGCCAGCGCTCGCGCAGCCCGGTCAGGAACTCCACCCCGGTCTGGCCGGGCATCCGCTGGTCGCAGACCACTACCTGCACCCATTCCTCTTCCATCAGCCGGGCGGCGGCGGCGGCATCCGGGGCGGTCAGGATTTCAAACTCATCCTCAAGCGCCATGCGCATCGCCGAAAGCGAATGCGGCTCGTCATCCACCAGCAGGACAAAGGGGCGCGGCGTGGGCATGGCTCAGGACTTTGTCGCCAGACCGGCACGCAGCCAGTCGATCCAGGCCTGCATCCCCTCGCCGGTGCGGGCCGAAAGGCGCAGGATGTCTATGCCGGGGTTCACCCGCCGCAGGTTGGCCTCATAGACCTCGGGATCGGCATCGCAATGGGGGGCAAGGTCGATCTTGTTCAGGATGGCAAGCCTTGCGGCCGTAAACATATCAGGGTATTTCAAGGGCTTGTCTTCACCCTCGGTCACCGACAGGATCGCGACCTTGGCATCCTCGCCCAGATCAAAAGCCGCGGGGCAGACCAGATTGCCGACATTTTCGATGAACAGCAGCGAGGCCGGTTCCAGCCGCAGCGCATCCATCGCACCGCCCACCATCTGCGCATCCAGATGGCAGCCCTTGCCGGTATTGACCTGCACCGCCCGCGCGCCGGTGGCGCGGATCCGGTCGGCATCGTTCTCGGTCTGCTGGTCGCCCTCGATCACCGCCAGCGGTTGGCCTTCCAGCATCGAGATGGTCCGGCACAGCAACGTGGTCTTGCCAGAACCGGGCGATGAGACAAGGTTGACCGCAAAGGCTCGCAGCGCCGAAAGTACCCGCCGGTTGCCCGCAGCCAACCCGTCATTGCGGGCCAGAAGCGAGGTCTCGACCTCGATCAGCCGCTGCTGCGTCAGGCCCGGCACCGACAGACCCGCCGCGCCCGCGCCGTAGTCGTGATGGTGACCATGGCCCGGCGCATGGTCGTGATGATGGTGGTGGTGATCGCCGGAACCATGGTCATGCGCGTGACCATTCGCGGCATGGCTGTGCCCATGGCCATGGCTGTGATCCTGCGCGTGCTCATGGGCCAGGCCCAGCCGGTGCGCCTCGTCATGGCTGATCTCGCGCCCGTCCACCGTCACCGTGCTGCCGCAACCGCAAATCCCACACATCAGATCACCTCCATATCCCTGATCCGCATTTCGTCCCCCGTCTCGGGCATCAGCCTGCCACCGCCACAAAGGGGACAGGGCGACAGGCGGTCGTCCAATTCCACCTGTTCGGCACAGTCGAAACACATTGCCCGGCCCGGCAGGTCGATCATTTCCAGGACCGCGCCCTCGGCCGGGCTGCCGCGCATGACCACGTCAAAGGCAAAGCTCAGCGCGGCCTTTTCCACCCCGGCAAAGCGCCCGATTTCCAGCCGCATCCGGGTCACGCGGGAAAAACCGTGGCGGCGGGCCTGATCCTCTACAATGCCGCGGATCCCTTCGCAAAGCGACATCTCATGCATGGGGTCCGGCCTCCAGATGCAGAGGGATACAGGGATCAAGGATCATGGCAAGCAAAGGCGCCCGATCAGCCTTGTCTGGCGGAAGTGTCGCAAGGCTGGCCGCCAGCAGCCCGCCCGACATCAGCAGGTGATCGGTGGGCGTACGGCGCGAAAAGCGGGTCACGATGCCGCCGGCCGCGCGCAGTTCAAGCGCGCAGAAGCCACGCGAACAGGGCACCAGCGCCGCCCCTTGTGCCATCCGGCGGGGCGGCGGGAAAGCCCCGCGCGACAGGGCGTCGAGATCGACCAGCCGGGCCAGCAGATGCACCAGAGGCCCGTGACCATATGCGCCCCGCACCGCCATCAGCAGCGGATGTCCGGCATGGCGTGTGGCAAGGCTGTTCTCGACAAGGCCGTCGCCGAACGGATCCGTCATCGCCGGCAGATCGCTGACCGCCTCGCCCGGCGCGAAATGCCCCTGAACCGCCGCGACAAGGCGCGCAAGCGGCGCGGGGCCCGCGCTCCATGCGGCCAGATCACCGGGTCCGGGCAGGCCATCCTGCCCGAAAAGCGCCACCCGCAGCGCGCGCCCCCCCGCCTGCCAGCCCTGCGGCAACGCCAGGGGCGCTAGCCCAAGCTGCGGCGGCAGATGCAGGCACAGCCTGGCCAGATGGTCGCGGATCATGTCGCGGCGCAGATCGTCCAGGGGCGGCAGCGGCAGCCCAAGCGCCAGCGCCATAGCCCATTCCTGCACGGACCGGCACAGGCCGAACAGGGCGGGCAGCATCTGCCTGACCTCATCCACCCTGCGCCCCGTCATCAGCGCATCCACCGCCAGCCCCGCCTGCGCCCCCGGCGCAAGGGCAAGCCCTCCGTCGCGGGGCAAAAGGCGAAAGCTGACGGAGGCAGAGATCATTCCACGCCCCCGGATATCTCCGGATCGTCGCCCTCTGCCGGAGCAGCGGCCAGCCCGCCGGTCAGCAGCGCCCGGCGCGTGGGGCGCGGATTGGGGATCGGTGCATCCGATGCCGGTCCGGCCTCGGACGGCGGTGCAAGCTCGGCCTCGCGGGCGGCGCGAATCTCGGCGGCGCGGTCGGTCCCGTCGCGGTTTTCGGGTTTGAACAGCTCGACCATCACCGCGCGCGCGACCTCGACGGCCTGCAACTGGCTGGTGAAATCCGCCATCGGCGAGAACAGCGAACAGGCCTTGTAAGGGCCGGTCATCTCGCGGCTGTTATGGATGAATTCATATTCGCCCGAGGGAAAGGCGACCACCTCTTTCTCGCCCGCCTTCAGGGCCGACCAGTCCTGATCCTCGCCCGGCAGCCAGATCAGGTTCATGAACCAGGGCGCGATCAGCACCCCCAGAAAGCCGCCCTGCCAGGGACGAAAGGCCATCGCCTCGACATGCAGCGCCTGATTGATGATCGGCACGTCGCGCATCTTTGCGTTGAAGACCTCGCGGAAGTCGGCGACCAGCCGGGCGCAGCGCCGCTCGATCTCGGCCGCGATCCGCATCTCGTCAGAGCCGGGATCCTCGCGCACGATGAACTGTTGCTTCGGCGCGTCGCAGCCGGGACATTTCCAGTCGGCGGGCAAGGCCGCGAACGGCGTGCCGGGCAGAACCTGCCGGTATTCATCCCCCTCGGCCGGGTCATAGCTGGTCCAGCAGATCTTGCATTCCATGATCGCCTGCGGGCTGATCCGGTCATTGGCGCCCAGATAAGACCCCTCGAACCCGCCCCGTGCGGTCTCGACGCTCATCGGATCGCCCCCAGCACTTCACGAATGCGGCCCGCGCTGTCCGCCAGATCCTCGGGCGCGGCCAGCACCACCTCGGGCATGGCGGTCACCTCGAAGGTATCGAGGATCAGCACATCCATCGAGTTGAAGAACTGCACCCGCCACAGACGATCCTGCGCGGTCGCGGTGATGCGGCAATTGCCATAGCCGCGCGACAGGATGGTCACCGACCCCTCGCCCAGAGCCTGATCGAGCCAGAGCAGATCCTCTTCGGTATGCGGAATCAGGGTCAGGTTCACCACATGCAGATCACCGGGGCCACGCCAGGACAGGGATTTGTCCATCAGTTCAGCCAGCAAGGCAGGGGCGTTCACCACCCCCGGCGCGCGCGGGGCCAGGGCCCTGATCGCCGGGCGCTGCGCATGGAACGCCCGCGTCAGGGCAAGCTGCGGCACGGGCGCGACCTCGACCCGGTCGATCCCCTCGGCCTTCAGCACCCAGACCCCGGCAAAGACGCTTTCCTGCACGGCCACCGCCGGCACGCCGCGCACGCGCAGCGACACCTCGCCCTGACCCAGCGTTTCCGCCATCAGCGCCCGGTTGGCCGCATCCAGCGCGGACAGATCGAACGACACCGGCGCCGCCCCCTGGGCCACACGATCGCAGGCCGCGGCGATTTCGGCCAGCATCGCCAGCGCGGGCGCCAGAGGCGCGACATTCCCGACCTCGGGCAGATGCATGTCATAGGTGCGCATCCCGGAGGGCAGCGGCAGCCACTCCAGCCCCTCGCCATCGTCGGGCTGCGATCCGGGGCCGAAACCAACAGGGGGCAGGTGAAAATTCTGGGCCATTGTCTTTGCCTTTCAACCCGGCAGCGAGAGGATGTGGCTGGTGCGGGCGATGTAATCGTTCCAGTCGCGGATCTTCTCGATCGAGCCAAGATAAGAGGCATCGCGGAAGAACAGAAAACCCGGCGTTTTCAGCGCCCTGTGGGTTTCGCGGACCGTTGCTTCGATGGCGTCATCCACCACGGCGCAATCAAAGGCGTTCTGAAAGGCCATGCGCAGTTCCGGCAGGATCACCGCCGCGTCCACCGTCTCCAGATTGCGGGCGGGGTCGCCCGGAACGAACAGGCAATGCAGACCGGGGCGGGCGGTAAACTCTGCGACGTCATGCAGCGAATGCAGGCGTGGCCAGCCGAATTCGGCCTCCAGCCGCGCCAGCAGCGGGTGCAGGGCGCCCCCGCCGGGGCTGTGCAGAATGTCGTGGGAATGGTCATGCATGGGTCAACCCGTTTTGCGGCCTGCGGCCAGCGCCGCCTGAAGATGGGACGGAAGCGCCGGGGTGCGACCCTCGAGATCGGCAAAGGCGCCCGAAGCGTCGCCCCCCGCCATGACCGCCCGCAACCCCTGCAATGCCGCCGCGATCCGTGCGGCGCGGTCAGCGTCGATCACCTCATGCGCCGTGCCGAGGAAGGTCAGCACCCAGTCGCCGGCTTGCGCATCGGCGGTCAGGCTGAGGTCGATCAGATCGCCGCCCTCGCTTTGCCCGGCGATGCCGTCGACCTGCGCCAGCCGCATCGGGATGCCCATGCACATCAGCCGGCCCCCGGGAAAAAGCGCGCATCGCCCTCGCGGCAGGCATCAGAGGCGGCGGGGCGGCCCGTCTCATAGGCCTCGCGCCGGATCGCCGGATCCGCAAGCTGGCCCGAGGTCGCACCCTCGCCGGCCTGAACGCCCCATTCGGCCAGCTTCGCCAGCGCAATCCCGATGGCAGGGTCGATCTGCGCGGCCACTTCGGGGCGGAGCCCTCCTCCGTAATCCTCCAGTTCGACCGGCTGGCAGCCGATCAGCATCAGCTGCGCCGGGCAACGCCCCAGCAGCTGGGCGGTGGCGATCACCTCTTGAAAGCCGGTCTGGTGCAGGCTCATTTTTTTGGCGCCCAGAAAGGCCGGAACCTCTGCCCCTTCGACCAGCTTCAGCGTGCCGGGGGGCAGTCCGTAATCCACCGCGTCAAAGACGATCAGCGCATCGGCTTCTTCCAGAAAGGGCAGCAGATACAGCCCCTGCGTGCCGCCATCAAGCAGCCTCACCCGTTCGGGCAAGGCATGGCGCGCGGCCATCTCTTCGACGCAGCGCACCCCGAAGCCCTCATCGGCCCAAAGCACATTGCCGATCCCCAGAACAAGGATATTTGCAGGCGCTTCCGCTGGCATCTGCCCCCTCCCCGAAGCATTGCTGGCAGGCGGTGCGGTCATGTGCCCCACCCCTATGAGCCGAAAGTATAGCCACCAGTTCCGAAAGCAGAGACAAAAAGTCGCAACCCTCGAAATTCCTTGCAAGATGATGATGTAAAAATGAAATCCCGCCAATGCGGGCGGGATTTCTGGATATGGTGCGGCAAGTGACCTGCCGACTTGTCCTGAAACCGGAAACGATCCTTCCAGTTGCCGCCAGCCGCGTTCAGTCGGGGCGATCATCCTTGAAGGTGCGGTGCCCCGAGATCATCGTCGAGACCATCGACTGGCGCGACATGATGTCTTCGCGGATCGCCACATAGATATGGATGATCATGAAGATCACGATCCACCACATGCCGATATGGTGCAGCGTGTGCAGGCGCTGGGTGTTCTGAACAAGGTCCTGAACCCAGCCGAAGACGGCATGGAACATGCTGTCCTTGCCCGCCCCTTCGGCATAAAGCGCAAATCCGGTGACGATCATGAAAGTCAGACCGACCGTCATGAACAGAAACATCGCAAGCTGCGCCAACGGGTTGTGGCCGACATATTTCTTTGGCTCTTTTTCCAGAAAGAAATACCAGCGCAGCTCGAACAGCAGCTCTGCCCAGAACCGGCGCGAGAAGATCGGCACATAGAAAAGCTGCTTTGCATGGTGATTGCCGATCAGCGCCCAGTAGAGACGGCCGAAAAAGCCGACCGTCAGGATCATCGCGGCCGCGAAATGGGCAAAGCGGATATAGCCGAAGACAAACTGGTCATAGGCTTCGGCGATCTGCATCGAGGGCGGCGGGCTGCCGATCAGCCAGCCGGTCACGCACAGGACCATGATGCAGGCCGCGTTGATCCAGTGCCAGATGCGGACCGGCGCCTCGTAGACATAGACCGAGGTTTGCCGGCTGGCCCGATCAGGGGCGCCCAGGGGGCGACCCTCGAAGACAGGATCATCGCCGGAATGGATGTCGCTCATGGCATCACCCGGCGGCCATCAGGGCAAGGCCCGCCATGGCGATCCCGGTGCCGGTTGCCGCCTGCACCATTCTGGCCGCCGTGGCGTTCGAGATCGTGCGGGCGATGAAAATGCCGACGATATGCAGCGCCGCCGTCGAGATCAGGAAGCCAAGCATATAGCCTGCCGCATTGCCATGCGCCTCGGTCGCATGAGCATGGCCGTGGCACATGGCGAACAGGGCGATCGCGGCCAGCGAGGCAAAGGTGATCTGGTCGGATTGCCCGCGGCGCGAAAGCGCGGTCAACAGACCGAACGCCACGACCGACAGCACGATCCAGGTTTCCACCATCGGAATCGGGAGCCCGGCCCATGAAATCAACGCCCCCACGGCCATCGCGCCCATGAAGGTCGCCGCCCCCAGCCAGAAGCGATGCGGCAGGACAAAGCCCGACCACAGCCCCACCGCCAGCATCGCCAGCAGGTGATCCGGCCCAAAGATCGGATGCGAGAGCCCGGCCATGAAGCCCGAGGTCTCTCCGACCCCGGTATGGGCCAGAACGGGTGAGCCCATGAGTGCGACCAGCGTGGCCAGCGTCAGTTTTTTCATTGGATCGTCCCTTTCTCAGCGAATTTTGACGGTGGCAAGCTCGTCGCCATCCGGTGACATGACATGGGTCGAGCAGGCAAGGCAGGGGTCGAAACTGTGCAGCGTGCGCAGGATTTCGACCGGCTCGTCCGGGCGTTCCATCGGCGTGTTCATCAGGCTGGCCTCGAAGGCCCCGATATTGCCCTGACTGTCGCGGGGCGAGCCGTTCCAGGTGGTCGGCACCACGCATTGATAATTCTCGATCCGGCCATCCTTGATGCGGATCCAGTGGCCAAGCGCGCCCCGCGGCGCCTCGGTCATGCCGACACCCTTGGCCTCTTTCGGCCATGTCGAGGGGTCCCATTTCTCGACATTGGCGGTGCTTTGATCGCCATTCTTGATGTTCCGCACCATCTTGTCGAAGAAATGCCGCTGCAGGCGCCCGCAATATTCCGATTCCAGCGCCCGCGCCGCCGTGCGCCCCAAAGTCGAGAACAGCGCCTCGAAGGGCAGATCCATGGTTCTCAGTAGGCCATCGACCTGATTTTTGATATCCTCATGTCCCTTGGCATAGCCGATGATATAGCGCGCAAGCGGGCCGACCTCCATCGCGTGCCCCCGCCAGCGCGGCGCCTTGATCCAGGAATATTTTGCGGATTCATCCAGTTGTTCGATGCGGGTTTTTGTGCCCTTGTGATTCGGCCCCAGCTCGAATTTCGGATTGGTTTCCCCATCCCAAGGATGCAGGCCGCGGCCCGGCTCGCCATAGGAATACCAGGAGTGGTCGACGAATTCCTGCACCTGCTCGGGGTCGCGCGGATCGACGTCATGCACCTCGTTGAGATTGCCGTTGATGATCGCGCCGCGCGGCAAATGCAGTTGCTCGGGCGAAAAGTCATTCGGGTTCTCGGGAATGTCGCCATAGGCCATGACCGCCTGCGACGACAGCCCGCCCCCGTAAAGCCAGCTTTTGTAAAAGCCGCCGATGGCGATCACATCGGGAATATAGACGTTCTTGTTGAACTCGTCGCACAGATCAATGATCGAGGAGACGAGGTTCAGCCGCTCCATATTGATCGCGCCGACAGATCCGGTGCCGTCGATATTGATCGGGCATGGCACCCCGCCCACCAGCCAGTTCGGATGCGGGTTCTTGCCGCCAAAGATCGTATGGACCTTGACGATTTCCTTTTGCAGATCAAGCGCCTCCAGATAGTGAGTCGTCGCCATCAGATCGGCTTCGGGCGGCAGAAGATAGGCCGGATTGTCCCAATAGCCGTTCTTGAACAGCCCCAGTTGCCCGGATTCGACGAATTTCTTCAGCCGGTTCTGCACATCGCGGAAATAGCCCGGCGATGACATCGGATGCGAGGGCGAGACCATCTGCTGCAATTCGCTGGTCGCCTTGGGGTCGGCGCGCAGGGCATTGACCGGATTCACCCAGTCCAGCGCATGCAGGTGATAGAAATGCACGATATGATCGTGGATCTCCAGCGCCAGCTGCATCATGTTGCGGATCGAGTTGGCATTGTCGGGGATCATGATCCCAAGCGCATCCTCGACCGCGCGCACCGAGGTCAGCGCATGCGTGCCAGTGCAGACGCCGCAGATCCGCTCGACAAAGGCCCAGGCGTCGCGCGGGTCGCGCCCTTTCAGGATGACCTCCAGCCCGCGCCACATCGTCCCGGTCGAGACCGCGTTGCGGATGACACCCTGATCATCCACGTTGACCTCGCAGCGCATATGCCCTTCGATCCGGGTGACCGGGTCCACCACGATGCGGCGCCCGGAATTGTCGAGGGTATAGCCATTCGGCGTGTTGATCGTCATGGCCTAGGCCTCCACCTTGTCCTGGGTCTTCTTCTGCGCCCGTTTCAGCGCCGAAATCGCGGCATGGACCGCGACGGCCCCACCGACTGCACCCGCCGCGATGCCGCCCAGCTTGTCGGCATTGGCCTCGACCCCGAAGGCCTTGATATTGGTCAGCCGGTCATAGAACGAACCCTGATCCCAGAACCCGTCTTCGGAACAGCCGATGCAGCCATGGCCCGACTGGATCGGAAACGAAACGCCCTCGTTCCAGCGCACGGTCGAGCAGGCGTTATAGGTGGTCGGGCCCTTGCAGCCCATCTTGTAAAGGCAATAGCCCTTCTTGGCGTTTTCGTCGTCCCAATGCTCGACAAACTGGCCGGCGTCGAAATGCGGGCGGCGATAGCATTTGTCGTGGATGCGCTGGCTGTAGAACATCTTCGGCCGGCCCTGACGATCAAGCTCGGGCATGCGGTCGAAGGTCAGCATATAGGTGATGACGCCGGTCATCACCTCGGCGATGGGCGGGCAGCCCGGCACCTTGATGATCGGCTTGTCGAGGATGACCTTGTGGACCGGCGTCGCCCGCGTCGGGTTCGGCGCGGCCGCCTGGACGCAGCCATAGGACGCGCAAGCCCCCCATGAAATGATCGCCTTGGCGTCCCTGGCCGCATGGCGCAGCTTTTCGACAAATGGCTTGCCGCCGGTGATGCAATACATCCCGTCTTCGTTCAACGGCGGGTTTCCCTCGACGGCAAGGATATACTGGCCCTTGTATTTCTGGATGGTGTCCTTGAAGGCCGCCTCGGCGGCATGGCCGGCAGCGGCCATCAGCGTATCGTCATAGTCAAGGCTGATCATCGACAGCACGACATCCTTGGCCAGCGGATGGGCCGAGCGGATGAAGCTTTCCGAGCAGCAGGTGCATTCCAGACCATGCACCCAGATCACCGGCGTGCGGGGCTTGGTTTCCATCGCATGGGCGATTTTGGGCACGAAAGCCGGGCCAAGGCCAAGCGCCGCTGCTGTCAGCGAGCAGTATTTCATGAAACTGCGGCGGGTGATCCCCTGCCGGCGCATAACATCGTAGAAAGTCTCGATTTGCGACAAGACGTCCTCCTCCTCTCAGCCTGGCGGCCCGGCTGCGCGGACCTTCGCGTGGTCTTTCAAGGCATGCCAAGGCAGGAGGGCCCAGGGCAATGACAGAATGTCGCAGATGGAGAATTACATTTTCTTAAACATTTTCAATGCCATGAGATATTTTCAACATTGGCCGGATGGCCAGCATCCAGCCAGAGGACGCGCCTGACGGTTACAAGCTTTTCGCCGCAGCCATATGCTGCGCCGCAGCAACCAGAGCCTGACCGAAAGCAAGCCCTCCGTCATTGGCCGGTATCTGGCGATGCAGCAAGACCGGCAGACCATCCAGCGCCGCCAGACATTCGCGCAAAAAGAAAGCATTCTGAAGCACACCGCCCGACAGGGCCACCGCCTGCGCTCTGCCGCTCTGGACCAGCGCGCGGGCCGGCGCGCAGAAGGCACGCGCCAGCCCGGCATGAAAGGCCCCCGCCATTTCGCCCGGATCGCGCCCTGCCGCCAGATCGGTGGCGGCGGCGCGAAACATCGGCGCGGGGTCAATCACCCCCCCATCCCGGCAGTCAAACGGATAGGGCGAAGCAGGGCACGCCATGGCCTCCAGCCGCATCGCGGCCTCGCCCTCGTAACTCTGCGCCCCGGCAAAGCCCGCAAGCGCCGCAAAGGCATCGAACAGCCGCCCGGCCGAGGATGATTGTGGCGCATTCACCCCCGCACGGGCCGCCTGCCGCAGAAGAGCGCGGGGCGCGGCCGGGAAAAGCCGATCCGCCACGGCTGAAAGCCCCGCCTGATCCAGACGCGCCAGCGCATTGCGCCAGGGCTCTCGACTGGCGCTGTCGCCGCCCGGCAAGGGGGCGGGGGCCAGATGCGCGACGCGCTCGAACCCGGTATAATCGCCCAGCAACACCTCGCCGCCCCAGATCGCGCCTTCCGGTCCAAGGCCAAGCCCGTCCATCACGATCCCCGCCACCCTGCCGCCGTCCAGTGGCCAGAGATTATCGCCAAGACACGAGGCCAGATGCGCATGATGGTGCCAGACCCGGATCAGCGGCAGGCCCGCGCCTTCGGCCGCTATCGTGGCGCGATAGCCCGGATGCGGGTCACAGGCGGCCAGTTCGGGGGCATGGTCGAACAGGGCCGCCAGATCGCGCAGGGTGCGGTCGTATTCCAGCGCGGTCTCGGCATCGTCCAGATCGCCCAGATGCTGCGACACCATCGCCTGACCGTTCTTGGTCAGGCAGATCGCCGCCTTCATCTGACCACCAAAGGCCAGCACCCGAGGCGCTCCGTCAAACCCCGGCGGCAGGGGCAGCGTGCCCGGCACCCGCCCACGGGCGCGGCGGATCACCATTGGCGGATCGGCGCGCTCGACCCCGTCATCCAGCCGCCGCGCAATCTCGCGGTTGTGCATCAGGAAACCATCGGCAAAGCGCGCCAGCGCCTTGCGCGCCTCGTCATTGCCGGTGACCTGCGGGGCGCCCGAAAGATTGCCCGAGGTCATCACCAGCATCCCCCCGAAAGCGGCAATCAGCAGGTGATGCAGAGGCGTATAGGGCAGCATGACGCCAAGCGCGCGCATCCCCGGCGCCACATCCTCGGGCAATGTGCCCCGGGCGGGCACCAGCACCACCGGCGCCGCCGGGTCGCGCAACAATCGCCAGCAAGCCTCGGACGGCGTCGCATGGGCGCAGATCATCGCCTCGGTCCCCATCAGGGCAAAGGGCTTCGACGGCCGCCTTTTGCGCGCCCGCAACAGCGCCACGGCCCTGGCATCGGCCGCATCGCAGGCAAGGTGAAAGCCGCCCAGCCCCTTGACCGCGACGACCTGCCCCGCCTTCAGCGCCGCCACCGCCAATGCGACCGGATCGCCCGCGACCTCTTTTCCCCCGGCCTCATACCACAGGTTTGGGCCGCAGGCCGGGCAGGCGATGGGTTGCGCGTGAAAGCGACGGTCGGCGGGATCGGCATATTCGGCGGCACAATCGGGGCAAAGATCAAAGCCCGCCATCGTGGTTCGCGCCCGGTCATAGGGCAGTTCGCGCAGGATCGTATAGCGCGGCCCGCAATGGGTGCAGTTGGTAAAGGCATAGCCCTGCCGCCTACCGGGCGCAAAGACCTCAGCCCGGCATTCCGGGCAGGTCGCGGCATCGGGCGTGACCCGCGTTTCGGCGCCTGTGCCCGTGCTGGCCACGATGGAAAACCCCTCGGGCATCGCGGCAAAAACCTGTGGCACGGCCTCGATCGCGTCGATTCTGGCCAGAGGCGGCCTATCCGCGCGCAAGGCCGCGATGAAGTCGCCGCAATCCTGCGCGACCAGACGGATCAGGACCCCTTCGGCATCGTTCAGAACTTCGCCGCGCAACCCTGCCGCCCGCGCCAGCCGCCAGACAAAGGGCCGGAAGCCGACCCCCTGCACCTGCCCGCGCACCCGGATGGCGAAGCCCTGTTCCATGGTCGGCAAAGTCATGTCCGGCGGGCACTCCTTCCTCAATGCACGGTGCACACCATGCACGGATCAAAGCTGCGCACCACATGCTGCACGCTGAGCGGGGTCGTCTCGCCCGGCTGCACCACAAGCCCCTCAAGCGCCGCCTCGACCGGGCCGGGCACGCCGCCGGCGTCGCGCGGGCTGAAGTTCCAGGTGGTCGGAGCGACGATCTGATACGAGGCGATCCGCCCGCCTTCGATCCTCAGCCAATGGCCAAGCGCGCCGCGCGCGGCCTCGACCAGCCCTTCGCCGATCCCGTCGCTGATTTTCAGGGGGCCGGCCATGAAGCGGGCCTCGGGCACGATCCCGCGCGCCAGATCCTCCATCAGAACCTGACTGCGCGCCAGTTCCAGCAAACGCCCCGCCACCCGCGCCAGCACCCCGCCGCCGCCATCGCGGACCAGATCCAGCGCCAGCGGATGGCCGTCGATCACCTGCCGGGCCAGCGCGCCGGTTTCCATGGTGCGCCCGGCCAGTCTGGGGGCCTTGCACCAGCTATAGGCGGTGTCGCGCATATCCTCGTCGGGATCGGTCACGCCCTGGGCCGGATGAGCCGCAGGCCCCAGCATCCAGCTATGCGACAAATCCTCGCTGATCGCCGCGATGTCGAGAGGCTGCGCCCCGCCATCCCAGATGCCGGGGGCAAAGCCGTGGCCACCCTCCAGCGGATAGGCGCCAAAGGACAGATAGCGCCCCGAGCCGCACCCCAGATCCGCCAGATTCAGATCGGCGGCGATGCGCAGGAACAGGCCGGCATCGCCCCCTTGCCATCCCATCAGCGCCGGGACCGAGGAAAGGGCCGCGAAATCCTCGACCGCTGCCCCGAAGACCGTATCTTCCAGATAGCGGCGAAAGGCCGTCAGGCTGGCCAGAATACGCAGCCGGTCGCGTTCGGACGGGGCGCGCGTGACACCACCGGGCTGGATCGCCAGGGTATGCGGCCATTTCCCGGCCATCAGCCCAAGGACATGCATCAACCCCGCCCGCGCCTCGACCGCGCGTTTCAGGGCCGATCCCTCCATCGCCGTGAACCGGGCCACCGCCCGATCATACCAGCCCCGCGCCTGATATTGGGGTCTGGTGAAATCAGGCATGAAGAACAGGTTGAAATGCGTCAGATGGTCCGAGACATTCTCGACCGCGTGGATCAGCGCAGCCATCCGCTCTCCTTGCGGTTCGGGGACCTCGCCCACTGCCATGGCCAGAGCCCGCGCCGCCGCCGCCGACTGGCTGATCGAGCAGATACCGCAAATCCGCGGCACGATGGTCAGCGCGTCGCGCGGATCCTTGCCGGGCAGCATACGCTCGAACCCGCGATAAAGCGGCGAGTTGATCCGCGCCGCGCTGACCCGCCCCTCTGCGATGTCCAGCCGGATCTCCAGATCGCCCTCGACCCGGTTGAACGGACCGACGATCAACTGCCCCTGCCCCATCTCGCCCCCTGCCCCGCTCATCGGGGTTTTCTCAGCGTCGGCGGGGTGACGATACGATCGGCCACGGCATTCTTCGCGATCCGCTCGGGCGTGGCGGCCTTGGACAGCGAGGCCAGCGCCATGAACCAGGCCTTGGGCATATCGGTCGGCAGGCCAACCGGAATGCCGGCGATCTTGGGCGTGGCGGTGAACAGGTGGCGCGGCTCTTCGAATTCCGGCGCGGTGCAGTTGATGCAGGGATATCCGCCGCGCGTGCAACTGCCCTGACCATTCCAGGGCCGGATATTGCAATCGCCCACCGCCTGTGTGCCGATACAGCCCAGATGCTCCATCATGCAGCCCATTTCCGACAATGCGCGCGCACTGGCCTTGTATTCGTAGAACTCGTTCTTCGGGCAGGCATGATGGACCAGATGATCGGCATAGAACCGGGGCCGGCCAAGCGCATCCAGATCCGAGGCCCCCAGCCTGCCCGCCACCAGCATCAAAAGCGTCTCGGTCACCCAATCGGGATGGGTCGGGCAGCCGGCGATATTGATGACCGGCAGGCCGGCACGGGCGCGGAACGTCGCCGGCAGGGCGCCGCCCGGATGGGCGCCGTCATATTGCACCCCCACCGCATCCGAGGGGTTGCCCCCTGCCGTGGTCACGCCGCCATAGGTCGCACAGGTGCCCACCGCCACCACATGGGCCGCCAGCGGCGCCAGATCCCGCAACCAGTCCAGCAACGGACGCCCGGTGCCCGACAGGATCTGATAGCGTCCGGTGCCACGCGGCCCGCGCGCGATCGCGCCCTCGACGCAGAGAATATCCAGCGGCACCTCGCCCGAAACAAGGCCGGCCAGAATCCCGCGCACCTCGGTGCCGCTTTCAAGGCTCAGCGCCGGATGCCACAGGAAGGTCAGCCCCGCCCCGGCAAGCAGGTCAAAGACATTCGGCCCCTCGGCACATAGCAGCGACATGGTACAGCCACCGCAACCGGCGCTTTGCAGCCACAGAATGTTCATGCGCCATCTCCTGCCAGCGGCAGTTCCAGCCGAAACAGCGCGCCACCACCGGAGGCGGGGCTGTAACTCAGCCTGCCGCCATGATCCTCGGCGATCTTGAGGCTGATCGACAGGCCAAGCCCGGTGCCTTTCCCCACGGGTTTCGTGGTGAAGAACGGGTCAAAGATCATCGCGGCCGTCGCCTCGTCGATGCCCGGACCGTTGTCGTGGATGTCCAGCACGCCACGGCCTTCCTCGCGCATGATCCGCAAGGCGATCTGCGGGGCTGCGGTTTCCGAAACCGCATCCAGCGCGTTCTGCACCAGATTCATCACCACCTGCTGAATATGGCCCGTATGCCCCAGAACCATCACCGGCCCTTCGGCATGGATCTCGGGCACGGTGCTGTGGCCGGCCCCGCGCATGATCCAGAAGGCGGCGGTGCGGGCGATCTCGACCAGGTCGAAGGCCGCCATCTCTCCGCCCCCGTCCGAGGACAGGCGGCGCAGATCCTCGACGATATCGCGCACTCTTTCGGCCCCCTCGCGGGCGCCCTGCACCGCCTCGCGCAGGTTGCGCAACTCGCGGTCCAGCCGCAATTCCTCCCGCAGGCGGACCAGTTCATCCCTGTCTGCCCCGGCCTGAACCCGCTCGAAATAGGTCTCAAACTTGGCGGCATAGCGTTCCAGCGCATGGGCATTGGCATAGACAAAGCTGATCGGATTGTTCAGCTCATGCGCCACCCCGGCCAGCAAACGCCCCAATGAGGCCAGCTTCTCGCCATGGACCAGCTGCGCCTGAGCGGCCTTCATCTCGGCATGGCTGCGTTCAAGCTGGGCATAGGCGCGGCGCAATTCCCCCACCGGACGCCCCGTCAGCACCAGCCCCTCGATCCGGCCGCGATCATCGAGGCGCGGCGACAGGACCGCCTCGACCGGGGCCGGCTCACGCGAACTCACAAGCGAAAGCTCCATCCGCCCCGGCGCCCGCGTGCGCGCAATCTCCGCAATCAGGGCCGAAAGACCCGCGCGATCCTCTTCGCGCACCAGATCCGCCACGCTCCGGCCGACCAGGGCCGCGACAGGCAGCCCGGTGCAGACACAGGTCGAGGCATTGACCTCATCCACCCGCCCGTCGCGATCCAGCACGATCAGCACATCGGAAACCGAGGTGATGACCGAGGACAGGAACTGACGCAGCGCCTCAAGCTCGCGGTTCTGGGCCTCAAGCCGCTCCTGATGTTCGATCAGCTCGGCATAGGTGCGATCCACCGCAATCAGCACATCGGACCAGGCCGCATCCGTCAGCGCAGCACCCGCCCTGTCGTCCTTTGCGTCCATTGCCCGTGGCATCTGCAATCCTCTTCCCCTCCTTGCGCATCTTTCCATCCTGCATGTCAAGCCTGGTAGTATCCCAAGCCTATGCTGCACCCGGGCGACGGACTACGACTTATCTGCGCTCGCTGGCCTTCTCGCGGACGCATCAAGCGTCAGGAACCCATCAATTCAATGAAGTGGGGTCATCAATTACCCGTCGACGACTTCCATCACGTCAATGTGACCCCGCCGATCTTGCGACGTGGTTTCCGCGCGACTGCTTCCGATATGCTTCCGGAGCGTTTTGGGCTCAAATGCGAAAGGCCTCCCGAAGGAGGCCTAATGCACTGATATCTATCAGGATTTCTGGTTGCGGGGACAGGATTTGAACCTGTGACCTTCAGGTTATGAGTCGTGTCAAACCAAACACGATCAGGCGCGACGAATCGCGTTTTCTTTCGCATATCCTGCCAGTTGCGAGATAGGGCCACAAGCCCAAACTGCGCGCGGATTGTCAGGATTGCGCAGCGGTTTTTCCCCTCGTGCTTCCACCATGCTTCCATTGGGTGGCGGAATGATTTTCCGGTAGCACGTCCATCATCCGTCCATCCGCGACCAGAAGCCGGTCTTCTTGCCATGCTCGGTCTTCAGGCGCGCGGCATAGGCAGGGTGCGGCTCGACCAGTCCGAAGTCCTCGATCCGTCCGGCCAGGTCGGCACAGGTTGCCAAATGCTGGGCGGCATAGCCATAACGCTTCTGCCTCCCTTGGATCAGCGTGAAATCGATCATCGCCCGAAGCGCCACCGTCGCGGCGAGCGGATGCTTCTCGGCCAATGTCTCTGCCGCCGGGGCGAGGAATTCGTAGTGATCGCCGTCGACCTCGTCCTGCCGGTCGATCAGCATTCGCGCGGCGTGGCCAAGCGATGGCCAATTCAGAAAGAAGGCCAGTGCAGCCAGCAGGTCGGGATGGCCAGCAGCATGCGCCATCGCGCGTTCCTCGGCCTCGATGTCGTCGAAATCCGGCAGACGCTTCAGATAGGCCCGCAGATGCTCGCCCGACAGGTCGCGCTCGAAACACGCCCAGCGGAATGCCTGCGCCTCGTCTTTCCGGTCGAGCGCCTCCAGCACGGCAAGTCGGGCGTCCTGCCACTCGGGCGGGATCCAGCGCGCCTTGTCCACCTCAGCCCGCTCGATGAAACCAAGCGCGTCCCCTGCCCTGCCCGCCGCCAGCAAGCGCTGCGCGATCTCGGCCGCGATCTTTGGCACCTTGCGGGTCTTCGGGTCGTACTGGGCGATGAAGCCATCGACGTCGCCCTGCACGTCGGCGATGTCCTTCAGCGCCATCTCGACCGTACTCTGCCGCGCGCGTTCCTCCATCTCGTGGGCGTAGCGCGTGCCGCCGCTGCCCCAGCCGACAGCCTGCCATTCGCTCTTTGGCGGCACCGGCACCGGCGTGCGGCCGAGTTCCTCGACCAGTGTCTTCAGATGCGCGACGCCCTCGGGGCCCAGCGCCGGGGCAATCATGGCAATCAAACCATCATACTGACCAAAGCCGTTGTCCTGCAGCGCGTCGAGAACCTGCCGCGCCAGCGCCTCCGGCGCCGCACCCGCCGCCTTCGCCACCTCGCCCAGATCGGCGCAGGCCTGATGGAAGATGTCGATGACGGTGCCGCTGCTGTCGTCGCAGCGTTCGAACACCGGCGTGGCCAGTCCCATGAACCGCCACAGAAGCGCCAGCGCCTCACCCGGATCATGCGGGGCGATCTGTTCCATGATGGCGCTACGCTGGGTCTGAAGATCCTTCACCAGCGGCTTGCGGTTCTGCCAGTTCACGAAGGTCCGGGCCTTCGCGATGCTGGTCAGCCGCTTGGTGATCTCCCGCGCCGCTTCCCTCGGCCCTTCCGCCCCGGCGAGAGCCAGCCGCAGCTGGCGCTTGGCTGCGGCATCGCCGGTGCTGATCTCGATCAGCAGCTGCGCCAGACGCTCAGCGCCGAGCGTCTCCAGGTTCTTTGCATTGAGGGTGGATTTCGATGCCATCGGGATTCCGTTTCTTTTCGCGGACCTTAGCAGCGCTGTCGAAAGACCGGAACCTGCGTTCTGATTCGTGCGGACCATCCTTTCCGCCCACGACTGCAATTCAGCCCCTGCGTGGCATTACGTGGATTTTCCTTTTTACACGCAATATCAATGTGTTCGTTGACTAGCCTTCCGCATTGCGCACTGTGGAAGCCAAAGAACCCGGAAGCCGATCTCCCATGCCCAAACTGACAAAGCGCATCGTCGACGCCGCAGAAGCCCAAGCCGCCGAATACTTCGTCTGGGACAACGACATCCCCGGCTTCGGACTTCGGGTGCTGCCAAGCGGGAGAAAAGGCTACGTCGTGCAATACCGCGCGGGCCGCCGGTCGCGGCGGATCAGCCTCGGGCCGGCGACGGTGCTGACCTGCGAGCAGGCGCGTAACCGCGCCATCTCCATAGTCGCCGCAGCGCGCAATGGCGAGGACCCCGCCGCCGAGCGCGATGCAGGGCGCAAAACGATCACCGTGCGCGAACTGGCCGAGCGGTTCGACCGCGAACACATCGCCATCCGCGTGAAGGCCAGCACCGCCGGTGAATATCGCCGCAACCTGCGCCGCTTCATCCTGCCTGCACTTGGACAGCTGACGGTCACGGGGATCACCCGGGCGGATGTGGCGAAGTTCCACCACGACCTGCGCCACATCCCCTATCAGGCGAACCGCTGCCTCGAGGTGGTCTCGAAGATGTTCGGTTACGCCGAGATGTGGGGCCTGCGTCCGGACGGCACCAACCCGCGCAAGCACATCCGCAAGTATCCGGAGGAAAAACGCGAGCGCTTCCTCAGCGCGGCGGAGCTGCGTCGCATCGGCGAGGTGCTGCGCGAGATGGAAACGGAGGGCATCGAGCTGACCTCGGCCATCCTCGCCGCGCGGCTGCTGATCCTGACCGGCTGCCGGTTGAACGAGATCATGACCCTGCAATGGGACCATGTCGATCTGGAGGGCCGCGCCCTGCGCCTGCCCGACAGCAAGACCGGCGCCAAGATCGTTCATCTCGGCCAGCCGGTGGTGGAGCTGCTGCGGGACGCCCCGCGCATCAAGGGCAACCCATGGGTGATCCCCGGCACCCTGCCCGGCAAGCGGCTGAGCGACCTGCAGCCCTTCTGGCAGCGCGTCCGCGCCCGCGCCGGGGTCAAGGACGTCCGCATCCACGACCTGCGCCACACCTTCGCCTCGACGGCCGTCGCCGCCGGTCAGGGCCTGCCGATGATCGGCAAGCTGCTCGGCCACACGCAGGCCCAGACCACCGCCCGCTACGCCCATCTCGCCGCCGAGCCGGTGAAGATGGCCGCCGATGCGGTGGCGCAGAACTTGCGACAATCCTTGGGATAGTTGAGCTCGGGCTCGAAGGATCACGCTATGCGACACAGTCCTGACCGAGGGCGGCGGGATTGATCCGGAGGGGTGATTCCCATCGTCGCGCGACTGACCGGGCCGGCGGGAGCATGGACGCTCGCGCTCGTCTGGACGAACTGAAAGATCCGCGCGCGACGTGCACTGTCTCGTGCTCGTGGTCGTCTCCCGGCGTTTCCGGGCTCCCTTGTTCAGGACCGAGCTCGACGGTCCGGGCAACAGCACGACCGCGACCCGGATCGCGCTGTCTCGCGCATTTCCCGGTCTCGACGCTCCAGCTTCTGGTCACGGATCGCGAGTTCGTCGGGACCGAGTGCGTAAAGTTCCTGAATAATGGCATTATCAAGTTCGCGATCCGCCTGCACGAGGACCGTTTCGCCAAAGGCGAAACCCAGTTCGACCGGGTCACTATCGAGGACGGCTGCGATCTGACGCTCTTCGCCTGGCGCACCACGCTCATGCTGGACCTATCCTGGAAGCAGCATGCCACCTGCCAGGAAAAGGTGTCAGCAATTGGCTTGCTTTTTGCCATTCTCGGCGCCGTGGGGTAGGATGCGAGAATTTCAAGCTTTCGGAGATTTGGCATGACCTGGGTTCGATCCAACCAAGCTGGGCCGTCTGCTCGCCCGACTGACACCGCAAGAGCTTCGACAGGCCGGGAAGGGCGAGGCGCGAGAGCGGGCGAAGGCCACGCGGCGATTTTCGCTGCCCTGCGGCCCATCATGGCTCGCAACGTCGTGCACTGCACGGACGGCCACGCATCATACGAACGGATCGCCAAGTGCGAATGTAGCTACCCAAATGGAACCACCACCGGGATGCCCGGGACGCATCCGAACTGTCTGGATGGAAAATGAAGATTGAGAGCCGGCAAAACTCATCAGATTGCTTGCCTCCCCGAGCGATTGATATTTTTCCCCCGCAATGGGGTCGGAAATATTATAGCCCATACGTTGACCTAATGCTAACACAAACAAGGGAAGGCAAGATAGAGTTTGCCGCCAGCTCGAATTTCATCCTCGTCCTCCTGACGCCGCAGGCACGGAGGAAAACCATGCTGAGCTCATCTCGCCGTCAGGAATATTCCGCATCTCCGGGCACGGTGGAATTGGTGCCAGCCGGAGAAAACTACACAGCAGAATGGTCGGAGCCGAAAGAGAACATACTTCTTTCTGTCACGCCTGAGAAATTGAACAACCTGAGCATCAGGGAATACGATCTTGAATTATCAGATCCCCCATTGTTCAAGGTTGGAGATGTGGATCCAATTGCACACAAAATAGCCATGTTGCTAAGGAATGGAATCATCAATGACGGGGATAATCATCTTTACCTGGAGTCCCTCAGCATGGCATTGCTTTCCCACCTCATCAGACGAATGACCAATGCCGACAACCGAGTGGATCACAACCCGAAGCGAGGCGGACTGGCATCACATATTCGGCGCAGGGTTGTCGAGCATATACACGAAAACATCCATCGCAGGATAACGATCAGTGAACTTTCCGACATATCCGGTATGTCTTGCGGGCATTTTTCGCGTAGTTTCGGCGTGGAGATGGGTGTGTCCCCGCATCAATACGTTATGAAACTGAGGGCCGAGCGTGCAATGTCATCTATTGCCAATACAGATTCGCACATCTCGCAGATAGCGAACGCGCATGGCTTCTCTAGCCAGTCTCACATGATGGTTGTCATGAAGAAATTTTTCGGCACAACACCGGGAGAGTTGAGGCGGAAGCGATAACGACGCCCTGCATATGAGATCATAACTTCATAATTGTGAAATAGCATGAACGACATTCATGGCACGATCAATGGTCCTGAGGTCTTCACTCATGTCCGCATTATTCTTGGTATGGTGTTAGGGCTCAGTGTTAGTCGTTTAATCACGGGGATGACACGTTTCATACAACACCCTGGCCGAGAGAGGATATACCTTCCACACTTCACATGGGCCTTGTTTCTTGTCTTGTTCATCATCCACTTCTGGTGGTTCGAATTCGCGCTCGCTCATCGCCAGGACTGGTCATTCAACATATATATCTTCCTGATATTTTATGCCTTCTTGTTCGTCGCGATGTCGGCCGTCATCCTTCCAGATAAGATGGATGAGTATCTTGGCTTTGAGGACTATTTCAAGAAGCGTCGGCGTAGTTTTTATATCCTGTTGCTGATGTTACTGACAGTTGACGTTGTCGACACCTTGATCAAAGGCGGCGATTATTATTACCACCGATACGGTTGGTATTATCCAATCAGGCAAGCAATCCTGATCGCCGGCACCTTAGCTGCACTGGCATGGAGATCAGACCGCTATCATGCCATTTTCGCCGTATTTGCCATCATATTCGAGGCAATTTGGATTGTTAGCCTGTTCGAGACGATTGGCTGATCGTCAGGTGAAGGTCAATTTCTGCTGCCGAAGTACTCCAACCTCAGGTTCCCTAACGTACCGTCTTCCTGAAGGTCCAGAAGCTCCAGTGTAGTCGGTGTCGTCAGGTTGCTTTCATGCGGGAAGGCAAAGCCGTATTTGTCCGGATGAAACAAGTTGCCGACCACCGCCAGGTTATCCTTCTGATGTGTAAGGACATAATGTTCAAGGATGGGCGCGTCTCCCACCACCGCGTCCAGTCGCCCCTCGCGCAGTGCGACAACCGAAGCATCGATATTGACGTATGAACGCGTGGCGATACCCATATCACGCATATATTGCTCAGCAACGCTGCCGGAAAGGACACCAACCGTGTTGCCGGGCAGGTCCGACAGCGCGGAGATGCCTTGGGTCAGTGACACGGTGGTCATGACGCTCGTCACCGAAGAAGTAATATAGGCGATGACCGCGACGCCGACGATAAGCCAGAGAGCCTGCCAGATGCGCCCGACCCAGCCGAACAGGTTCTTGCGCGCAGTTCGTCCCGAGGTGATAATCAACATCACCTGATAGAAACTTTCCGCGATGGATTCACGCCATCGTCTGGGATGATCCGGATCAAATCGCCGATCAAAAAGTGACAGGCCAACAGTAGCGATCAGGATCATTGACAGTAGAAATATGTAGGCGCGGAGGTGGCCGGCATTCTGAAGCCCGTTCAGCATGCCTCGAAACCCGCCCCCCCCCTGACTGGGCACCATGATCCTTAACCCGGCATCATACCACGGCTGGGTGAATGCGATGAGCTCGGCACGTTCACGGGTAATGGTCAGATTGGTAACGGCCGCATCCACCTCGCCACTGGCCGTGGCACGGACCAGTGAGCCGAAGGTTGGATAAGTGGCATAGCGAAAAGCCAGATCCATCCGGTCGGCAACAGTTTCCCAGAGATCGATTGCCATGCCGGAATAGTTGCCATCGTCGTGTTCCTCGACGAAAGGTGGGCTGACATAGACTCCGACCACCAATTCTTCCGGCGGCGCATCCTGCGCGTCGCTGCGCGCCGCAAGTAATGCCAGAAGCAGTGACATCACGACAGGCATCGATATACGCGTCAACCGGCTATCCTCCTCGAGGTCATGAGATCCATCGTGGTCGCCGGGGTCGCTGTGAGCAGTTCCGGGTATCGAAGGACCTGCAAGCAGCCGCCGACAACCATAACTCAGATTTGGTGGTGATCTGTTGGTGGCAGTTCCATTCTGATACGCGTGCGATTGGTTGCGATGAGAAGTCGTGGCCAGAGAAACCGGGGGATTTCCCAAAGCGCGCATGTCATGGCTTCAGCTCGGCATCGACCTCCTCTTCGATCAGCGTGCAGTGCAGCGCGACGGGCATGGACTGAATGACATCGTCAAGTGGGCCGTCAATGAAATCGCAACTTATGAGATTGTCGTCGCCGCTGATGCGAGCAGTGAAAACATTGACATTGACATTAGGTCGGCCCTCTATCCATTCGAGGTCACTTTCGCCAACCTGATTGCCGCTGATCTTAGCGATTCCCGGCGAAGCCGGCACCTGCACGGTCTCCGTGCCAAGGTCAAATCGCCCGACATCATCAGAGAATTCCTTACCTTTTTCAGAAGGATCGCCATAGTAGGAGGCTGATACGACAACCTCCTCATGCAGCGCGGTCAGACGTTCCTCTGCCTTGGTCGAGAAGATCAGATCGACCGTGAAACCGAATGGAGAATCTGCACTATCGTCGAAGCTGACCTGGTCGGCGAAGCAGGTCGCAAGATTATGTGGCGCCCCCAGATCTTCGGCCCATTTTATGACTTGTGGGACTTCGGAAGCTTCGGCAATGCCGCCCCACACATCCTTGAACTGCTTCTTGCCACCAACCTCTTGGAAAAAGAACATTCCCATATCAGCAGTGGGAATGGATGCGTTCACAGCGCTCCAGTGACCGCTTCCCAGGAACGATTCAACCTCGACATCTGAGGGTTTGAAACGCTCGGATGGCTTCAGATCCTTGGAAAAGGCGTCGACGATCAGGTGGGCATATTCTCTGGCGCGCTTATCGGTCAGATTGGTGTCGATACCCGCGCAGGGATCAACCCCCTCAGCCAGGGCAGGTGCGGCGGTTGCGGCAAGGACTATCACGATGCTTGTGAAACAGGCCGTCATTCTCACTGTATACACTCCCAAGCTGTTAATCGGCGAACGGAACGGGACAGGTCATATCGCCCTCTTCGCATTCCAGATACTGTCGCAGTTCATATGCGCGCTTCTGCGTCAGGTCGGCCAGGCACAGATCGTGCGCCATGGGATAGGCGCTGCCACCGGCTGTTGCCGAAGCGGCGAAGGCGCATTCCGCATCGCGAAACGTGATCCAGGCGCGCTGTGAATCGCGCAGAAGATGCCGCGCGTCCACGTCATCAGCCAGTCGCTGTCTGATTTCATGGAAATACTTGTTCAAATCCGCGTCGGATTTCTCATAGGCTTGCGCCGCGCAGCGGTTCATTGAAGCCTGGTCCACCGCCTTATCCATGCACTGATCCGCCTGCGCGGCAGACAGGGATAACGTGCAGAATATCGCTGCCAGGACGATATGTTTCATAGACGTCTCCATATTCTTAGTGACAGCATTCCTCGCATCTCCGGCAAGAGAA
Source organism: Paracoccus methylovorus (assembly GCF_016919705.1). NCBI lineage: Bacteria > Pseudomonadati > Pseudomonadota > Alphaproteobacteria > Rhodobacterales > Paracoccaceae > Paracoccus > Paracoccus methylovorus. The sequence goes on along the minus strand of NZ_CP070371.1, from coordinate 451,988 downwards.
ATATTAACCCAAGTGATAACCTATAAAACCAGATTAATCGCGATAACGTTAGAGGCTCGCCTCTGCGCAAGCGAGCCTGCGGGTTCTTTGGGGGCCTTCTCCAAGCGGCTTGTCGTGCCTGCCTTGACCGGCCAGGCGTTATGTCCGCTGGAAGACCATTCCGCAATTCTTGGCGGCCGAAACCTGCTCGATCGCCTGCATCTGACCACGCAGTTGTGCAACCTCCGATGTGGTCTGGTCATTCCCGTGAACGAACAGAAGTGCCGGCCAGAACACCACCAGCCCCGCCGCCATAGCAACTTCGTCGCGGGTTTGATGGCGGCGCTGGACATTCGCCGCATCATGCGCGCGATTCGAGACAGTGATAGCCTCGGATGCCAGTTGCTGGCAGGACATGTTCTGATAGGTTGCAGCCGAAGTATAGCCCGCACGAATATTGTCAGGGTTCTCGGCACATGCCGCAAGGGTGCAAGCGACGCCAATAGCGGATAGCATTTTGAGCTTCATCGTGTTTCCTTTCCAAGATGCTCCGCAAGGAGCAAAGTTTCAGAATCGGTAGGACACGCGGAACCGAACGGACCCGCCATCAACTTCCATGTTGTCGGGATCGTTCTTGAAGTCACTGAAACGATAGCCTTCCCAGGACCCGCCGACCAGCCACTTGTCGGATACGGCATAATCGGCGCCGATGCCGAAAACTGCACCGCCGCTTTTTCCATGGGCACGGTCGGCGCCCTCGGTCCGGACATGCGCATAGCCTGCCAAGCCATAGACCAGCCAATTATTATGGGCATACCCCACCTTGGCGCGAACCGTCATCAGACGTTCGACCTGCCAGACATCATTGTCGGCGCTGGAGTGATCGAAGGTAATCTCTCCACCGATGACCATGTTGTTGTGAAGCTGGTGGTTATAGCCGGCATGGATCCCGTAGACGCCGCCGGTCGCGTCATCGACGCCGTCGCGATTTACCGAGAAATCCGAATAGCTCATCTGCATACCGGCATAGAAACCGGTCCAGGTGTTGCTGTGGCTCAGCGCAGGCGCCGCGGGCGCGATCACGGGCGCTTCAATGACCGGAGCCGTATACGAACCAGCATTTGCCGCGCCGCCAATGGCCAGCGCTGCAATCGACATGACACCAAGTCGTTTCATCATTTATTCTCCAAATAGTTAGTATACAGAAACAGGCCGATAGCCCCCCACTCTGCCTTTGTCCGGGCATATTATCCCACAGCATCGAGCCGCAACCTCGAGCACCTGCACAGCCGCCGAATATGTGCGTTCCGTTATAAAATGTGCGAATCATGATAGTCATAGCGGGATGACGACCGCCAGGAATATGTATTGTCTTGCTGGTATGACCGGATCCTGGCTGTGCGGCTGCTGGCGAAGACGATGTTGAACACCGGTGGAAAACCGGGGTGCGACTTCGGGGCGCGTCGCGGCATCCGCGCCGGGTGATTTCGCATAAGGAAAGACGCGACATGGTGACGTGCAATACGATTGGGAATCGCAAGTTCCTGCTCAGACGGCTTGGCGGGTCGACGGCTGGGCTGGCTCTGCTTGTCGGGCTGGGCCTGGCATCATCTCCGGCCTTATCCGATCCAAGGTCAGTCCCACTTGATTACCTGTATGTTAAGGACGACAAGGGGAATGACGAGCTCAGTCGCATCACCATCTGGGTTTCCACAAATGATGGTCAGCGACGGCAGATGCTGTTCGACACCGGTTCGGATAGCGCCAATATGCAGCTCGGTTCCGATGTCAGCGGGGTGAAACCGACACCGGGCACTGAGCCCCGAGGCTATTTCTATGGTGACGGCACCTATGGCTACCTGTTGCAGCAGGTCGATGTAGATGACATCGCCTATCATGCAGCAGACGGCTCCGAGAGCTTTACCCTGCCGGTTGCGGGGCAATCCACCTATCAGGTGGCGCGGATCGTCGATGTCATTTACACGGCCGATTACACGGGGCCGGAAAAGCCGATGCTGAGCGCGGATCCTGTCTATGTCGTTACCAACGAGGATGGGTCGAAGACAGCCTATTATGCCGACCTCAATGCCCGCAAGCAGATGGCACAGGACAAGCCCATTGACGATGGCGGAACCCTTTGGGGAACCTTCGGTGCCGGCGACTACCTGGGCCGCGAATGGGCAAGCACATCGGGGCTGATCGGGCGGGCGACGAAGACGGGCTATGTCATTGCCGCCAACGGCAATACCGAGTCGGGCAAGCAGGGTCTTACACCGGGTTGTTCCCCCTGCCTGATCGTGGATGTGAATTCTGCGGTTCGTGCACAGTTCACCTCGGTCATGCCCTGGGGCGACAAGAATGGCGACGACGCCAAGGGTACCTTGCCTAACTTCCCCGGATCTGGCGCACCTGCCTCTGCCGAGTTCGAGGGGAATTACACCCTGGCATTCGGTGACGATGATGCCGCCCCCAGCCTCACCAAGGTTGCCACGTTGCTGGACACCGGAACACCAGGCGGTGGGCAGATCACCATCAGCACGGCGCGTCTGAATGCCCTTGTCGCGTCCGGGGTCAGGGTCGACATCGACAAGGATGGCAACAAGACGATCCCTTCGCTGAATCTTGTGGCGGGGGAGGGTATGCCGGTCGGTCTTTCCAACATTGATGTCGTCGAGATCGAGGGGAACGCAGACACGCCGGTGCAGTTCATAGCTGGTATGGACTTCTTTGTGAGCCAGTCGGTCATGTATGACCTGGAAAACCAGTCCACCGCCTATACGCCATATTTTGTCAGCGCCAACAATTTCACCACGGATACCCCTGCTGTGGACGAAATCGGGCTGTCGCGGGTAACGGCAGAGATGGGCAGCCCGTTTCCCATGAAGGATGATGACGGGACCGAATACACCGTTGGCTATTTCGGCGCGGCCGGGGTGATCTCGGGCGCTGGCGATCTGACGGTGGCAAAACACGCCCAATTGCGGCTTTCCAATGCCAACACCTATACCGGTCAGACCGTGATTGAGACGGATGGCAAGCTCGAACTGGCCGGCATCGGCAGCATCGAAACCTCGTCGCGGGTGGTGGCGGATGGCACGCTGGACATCGGCGACAAGGGTAATCGCATCGCATTCTGGGGGGTGTCAGATGCGTATAATGATGCGCGGATTCGCAGCCTGTCCGGCTCTGGCACGGTGCTGCTTTACGACCGCAATCTGGTGCTGACGGCGGCGCAGGACAGTTTCAGAGGGACGATCACCGACCTTGACGCGGAAAACACGCATCACGGCGGCGGCCTGATCGTTCAGGGTGGCGTGCAGACGCTGGCCGGCAACAATCAGTATACCGGTGCGACCAGGATCAATACCGGTGCAGGATTGGTCCTGACCTCGAAAGGGTCGCTTGCCAGTAAGGTTCTTGTTTCCGGCGGTTTTGCCAATGACGGCACCGTGAATGATCATACGACCGTGCAGAATGGCGGCACGGCAGGCGGCACGGGCACCTTCCACGGCTTGACGGTAGCCGATGGCGGCGCGGTAGCCACAGGCGGCGCGGTACCGTTGAAGGTTGAAGGAAGCTTTACCCAGCAGGCAGGCTCGACCCTCGTATTCGGTCCGGTGGCTGGGGGTGCCCAACCCGGTATCGCTGTCTCGGATCAGGCGTTGATCGAAAATGGCGCAAGCGTAACACTTGACCGCGCCACGGCTGGGCGACTGTCGCTGGGACGCGAGTATCTGTTGCTGGACGCAACTGGCGGCGTCTCTGGTGGTTATAACATGCTGGCGGGGGATCTGGTGACGGATGCACCGTTCCTCAGCTTTGCGCTGAACAATTCTCCTGCCAATGTTGTGCTGGAGGTGAGGCGTTCGGATATCGCCTTCGCCGATGTGGCACAAAGCGCGAACCAGGCTTCTTCGGCTTTCGGGCTGGAGTCACTGGGCAGCGGCAACCCGCTTTATGATGAGGCACTTTATCTAGGTGCCTCTGAGGCGGCGAGCGCCTTCGACTCGGTCTCGGGCGAGATCCATGCATCAATGCAGGGGGCGTTGATCGACGAAAGCCACTTTCTGCGCGATGCGGTAAACGGACGTCTGCGCGCAGCATTCGGGACGGTCGGCGCCTCGAAGAGTGGCGTAATGGCCTTGACCGCCGACGGGGCGGTCGATGCCGTCGCCACGATTGATGGGCCGGTCTATTGGGGCCATGCCTTTGGCGCCCGGGGTCGGACAGATGGCGATGGCAATGCTGCGCAGCTTGACCGCAGAACCCACGGCCTTGTCCTTGGCTATGATGCGCCAGTCGAGGATTGGCGGCTGGGCGGCGTGCTGGCGATGAGCGACAGCTCGTATGACGTGGATGATCGAGTTTCCTCAGGATCAGGAAACGGGATCCATCTCGGGGCCTATGCCGGCACGGAATGGGGGCAGACTGCCCTGCGTGCCGGGTTGACCTATTCGGATTACCGCTTGAAGACAGATCGCCACGCCGCCATCGGTGAAATGGCCGCGCCGCTCTCGTCGAAATATAATGGGCATGTCTGGCAAGCGTTTGCGGAGGTCGGCCACCGTGTCGATCACGGCAACATGGCACTGGAGCCCTATGCCGGGCTGGCCCATGTCCGGTTGCGCACAGACAGCTTCGCCGAACGTGGCGGCAGCATGGCGCTTGGGGGTGCAGAAGGGGTGATGAACACGACCTTCACCATGATCGGGTTGCGCGCGGCTACGACGATCAGATCTGCTGAGCATGACCTCGCGGTCAGCGGCGGAATCGGCTGGCGCCATGCCTTCGGTGACGTTGACCCGGAACTGGCAATGGCCTTTGCCGGGGGCGCAAACTTCGACATCGCCGGCGCGGCAATTGCCCGCAACGCGGCTGTGCTGGACCTGGGCGTCGACATGAACCTTGGAAAGAAGGCAATCATGCGACTGGACTATCAGGGCCAGCTTGCCTCGGACGCGCGCGAGCACCGCCTTGGCGCCACCTTCAGTATGCGTTTCTAGAGACGGGAACATCCGAAGGACCGGAATGAGACGCTAACCCAGATGACGCGATAAGACCAGCCAGCGTCATCCTGCTTTCACACGAATACCACCTCAGGAGAACATCAATGCGGACCGGACTTCTTATTGTGCTTTTGGCAATCGCCCCTCTGGCGGCCTGTGACGAATCCAGTGGCTATGACGATTATGATGGCTGTCACGGCGTCGGCTGCTTGGTCGATAACCCCGATGATCCAGACAATTGGCCGATCTGCTCGGACGGGGCGCAGCGCCAAGACTGCCGAAACGCGCCCCTCGGTTACTGAACAGTCGCTTCCAATGCCTCCTCCGCCGATGGTTGGGGGAGGCACGACATGCGGGTGATTTCAGGTTTCCACTGAAGGTGCCACGCGGGGGCGCGGTCAGCAAAGCAGGAAACGATCAGGTGCATGATGGTGCCAGAGCTTCGATCCTGACGATAAGGACATGGAAATGCTACGGAAAAAATCAGCTTCTCTTGTGCGGCGCGATCTGATTGCCCGCTACGCCATTTTTGCGCTGTTGGGGGCGGGGATAAACATCGCCGCAGCCGCTCCAGTGATGGCCGAGGCCACGGTAGAGTGTCATTCGAGGAATCATAAATATGATGAATGCTGGGCTGGACCGCTGAAGAAGCCGCAACTCATCCATCAAATATCGAACGCTTCGTGCATTCTGAACAAGACTTGGGGTTACAATCCAAAAAGCCAATACATCTGGGTTGCCCAAGGCTGCGCCGGCGTCTTTGCCGATGTCGCCGGCTATCATCATGGCCGTGGTGGTGGTCACGATGCAAATGCTCGTGCTTATGACGATCACGGCCATGACGTCGGTGCTGTCGTCGGCGCCGCCGTTATCGGCGCTCTTGTCGGCAGCATGACCAGCGATGAGCACAACCACCGAGGTCACGCCCACACGACCACCAACAACTATTACCAGGTCAATGATTACAGCGGCTGTCACGGGATCGGTTGTTATGTCGACAATCCGGACGCGGACGATGAAATCGACCCCAGGCCGCAATTTGATGCGCAGGGAGAGCCAAACTTTGATGAGGACGGCAACTATCAAGGCTGTCATGGCATGGGTTGCCTGGTCGACGATCCGGACGAATAATACGACAAATGCGCCATCCTGCCTCCCCGACGAAGCGGACGGCAAGCTCCGTGTCGGTAAGCGGATCCTTGCACAGAACCGACGCCACAATCGGACTCAGCCCGATAGCAGCGGTGTGCCGTTCAGGGCGATGGTAGATCAGCAAGGACGAGAACCTGACGAAAAGCCATGCGCGCTATGTCGAGGCCTGCCTGATCCGCAGCACAGGCAGCAATCCACGCTGGTCGCATCCGAACAGCAAGCTTCCCGCCGGGGATGCTGGCAAACTGCCACTTCCCGACCGGGCGGCAATGGACGAATTCGTGGATCAGACCAAAACGCTGGTCGGCGCATTGGGCTGGGATCTGTTTCGAGAGATGAGGGGGCGCATCGCCGACCTGGCGACTATCGCTCCCTCCGTTCCTGCGCTCAGCCCTTCCCCCGGCCTGCTGTTCTTTTTCCGCGGTGCGGGCTTCGCCGCCGAGATGGAGCTCGGGGCCTCCGGTGATTTCGTTGTTCTTGCGGGTTCCCGAGCGCGGGTCGATACAGCCGCCACGATTCCGCGCGGAACCAGTGCCCTGCGCAAGACGCTGCTCGACTCGGGCGTGTTGAAGCAGGAAGAGGATTTCCTCGACTTTACCAGCGATTACAGCTTTTCTTCCGCGTCAGCGGCGGCAGCTGCCATATGTGGAAGCAGCGTGAACGGGCGAAACTCTTGGAAGCTTCCAGATGGCAGGACCTTGCTGATTGGGAGGCGGACCAAGGCGAGGTACCAGAAGCACTGAACGACTACCGGCTGGCGCCGGTAGGATCAGCGATGTGATTTTCGAGGTACTGAAGTACGATGTCTTCGGTGATGGCGCCGTTGGTGGTTGAAAAATAGCCCCTACCCCAGAACCGGCAGCCCCAGTAGCGCTTGCGGATCTGCGGAAATTCCCGCTGCACCCGATAAGACGAACGGCCCTTCATCTTGCGCACCAGATCCGAGATGGCGAGCCTGGGCGGCACCGACACGAACATGTGGACGTGGTCGCTCGACAGCACCCCGCGCAAGATGTCGACCCCGTTCTCGCGGCACACCTGGCGGCAGATGTCGCGCACCCTGAGCCGCAGCGGCCCGATCCGCACCTTGTAGCGATACTTCGTCGACCAGACGATGTGATAGCGATGATAGAAAACGCAGTGCTTGCCGGTGTCATAGTGCATGATCCTATCCTCCCGAAATGAGCCCTTGCCCCGGCTGCGGCTCATTTCGGGAGGATAGGATCATAAGCCGATTCTTCGCGCTGAAGCAGGTCCGACTGGAAGTCGGAGGGTTGTACCCAGACGTGGATACTCAACAGTTCCATAAACTCAGAGAGCACAGGGGCCGATCAATGATATCGGCTTTCTTGCTCTCCTCGTGAATTCACTTTGCTTGGCCACAGAGTCCGAGATCCCCGGCATAGGCAGCCGGGCACAATTGTGCCCGTTTCGACGCGGGACAGACGCGGCATCCCGTGCGATCATCCGCCTGCAGCGAATCCCTGCCGCTTTTTGAAACCGTGAATCCGTGAACCGGGCCGGGCGTGACGCTGCGGTCGAGGCGCCTCATGTCTCCTGCGGAAAGATCCTCGGCCCGTCTTTCACCTATCCCCCTCCCGCCGCTCAGCCGATCTTCGCGCCCCAAAAGCTCGTGTGATCGGCAGCGAAATACCCGTCCGCCGCGCGGAAGGTGCCCTGCAGTTCGACCGTGTCGCCTTGCGCGAGCGGGACCATGGTCTGCAGCCAGAGCGCCGTCGCCTCGGAGGCGTGCGCCCCGGAAACCTCGCCCCGCGATCCCCAGATCTCCGTCGAGCCGTTCAGCACCAGCCGCCCGCGCATGCGCGCATTGGTGCTGGCGTTGACCTTGTAGAGCAGCGTGGCGCCGAAGAGGTAGGTGCCTGCGGCGGGCGCAACGAAATGGTTGTTGCCGGCGTCGAACGCGCTCTGGTCGTTATAGTCGGTGTTGTTGATGCCGATCTTCGTCCAGGTGTCGACGGCGACATAGTTGTCGTAGTTGGTATGGCCCTTGAAGCGCGGCAGCCGGGGCTGGTCGACGATGCCGGTCGCGTTGTCGACGATCAGCCCATCGAAGAAGGTGCTGCCGTCGGCGGAGACCGCGAGCCGGAACCTGTCCGAACCGAACAGGCCCATCAGCGCCTTGGTGACATAGCCGGTCTGGAAGGTAAGCCCGAGGTCGCGACCGGCGGCTTCCTTGTTCATGGTGTAGAAGAGATCGCCCGTGCCGCCTTCCGCGACAGTCTTCGCGGTCCAGAGCGCGGCGTTGAGCTTGGCCGAGAACGGATTGGCCGGGTCGGCCGTGGTGCCCAGCCCCAGCAACGCAAGGTTCTGCAGCGCAGCGGGAGTGGTCCCGACCCAGCCTGCGCCGTCGTAGACCAGCAGCAGCCCCTCGTCCTCGACCCACGCCCGCCAGCCGGTCCGTGGCGGAAGGCGAAGCCAGGCCCCGTCGGTCCAGAGCGCGACGTTCAGGTCCCAGCCTGTCCACGCCCCGATGGCGCCCGACGCCACAATGTAGCGGTCACCGTCGGCGGGGCTGCCGGGAGGCGCGGTCAGATCCCGGTCTAGAACCGAGAGCTGCACGAGCCCGTCGAGCAGCCGCAGCGCCTCGTTGTGGGTGACATGCTTCTGGGCCTGCGCCGCCAGAATGTAGGGCAGCAGGAGATGGGTGGTGGCGTCGGACATGGGATGGCCTTCAGAAGGTGAGGGTGACGATCTGCGCCGCGCCCCGCCCGACGAGGGCGGAGAGCTGGAAGATGCGAATGGTGAGGGTGTTGCCGGGGCCGAGCGGTGCGCCCCAATCGGCGGTCTGCTGGGCGGCGGTGTAGAGCGCGTTGGTGGTGCCCGTGCCGAGCACCCGCTTCACGGCGGCGCCGTCGAGGATCTCGACCTGGTAAGCTCCAACTTCCTCGGCGAGCGGCACTTCGACCGCGCCCCAGTTGTCGGCCGAGAGCACGCGGGACCGCCGCGTCCAGCGGATTGTGAGGTCGGCCGGTGTGCGCGGCGTGCGCCATGGCTGCTCGACATGGGCGACCGAGAACGGCCGCAGCCCCATGCCCACCGGCGTGAAGCTCTGCGCCACATAGGTCTCGTCGCTGACCGGGCGGCTCGCCGGGCCGATGCGCCAGTTCCAGGGGATGCCGAGATCGGCCTCGGCGATGGGCAGCGGTTTCAACGAGGCGTCCAGCACCGCCATGCGGGCACCGGCCGGGGTCGGGTTGCCCATCGCACCCTCGGTGCCGCGCTGGCCGCGCAGGAGCCGGGTCAGGCGGTAGCGACCGGGCGCCAGCAGTTCGGCCACGCCCGCCTGCACGATCTCCCAAGCGCCGGGTGCGCTCTCGACGGCGAGCGCGTTCGCACCGCCGAACAAGGTCAGGTCGGTGACGCTCTCCAGCGTGCCGGTCAGCAGATCGATGACCAGAGCGTTGCCAAGGTCGAAGCGCGACGTCGGCCCCGCGTAGAAGTCCGAGACCAGCGCGCCGAGGCGGGCTCGCGCGCCGAAGCTGGTCAGCAGTTCGAACCCGTCCGTCGAAGGACTGCGGAACACCGCCATCTCGCCCGGCCAGGGCACGGCGTGCGCGCCGACCAGCGGCCGATGCGCGGGCTGGTCCTCGGTCAGCTGCGGCAGGTCCATCAGCACCGCATCCGGCGCCCCGAACACGACAGCGCGCGTCAGCGACGCCGCGCGGGGATCGCCGGGCGGCAGGTCGTAGGTCGCCCGGTCCTGGCGGACCGCCTCGATACCGCGGGCTTCGGCATCCGCGACGGAGACGAGACGGAACTCGATCTCCCGCCCGTCATGGGCGAGCCGGATGACGTCGGCGGGATCGAGCGCAAGCCGCGAGGGCGGCAGGCGGAACGCCGCCGTCTCGCGCCCCACCCACGCCTCCATCAGTGCGCGGCGGCAGCGGCGCTCGGCCTCCTCGGGCGGCACCGCCATCGGGAAGGATTCCGAGGCGATCCGGGTCGTGTCCACCGTGATGCGCCGCGCCTCGACGAGGGCGGCGTCGTAATCCTCGTCGGCACGGGCCAGCTGCCATTTCAGCGCCTGCGGCAGCTCGGTCTCCTGGCCGCGCGTCAGTTCCAGCACGTCGCCCTCGCGTGTGGCGACAAGATCGTCGGGCGCGACGGTCGCGATGGAGGCCCGGCCGCGCATGACAAAGCGGATCACGTCCTCGGTCTCGACGGCATCGAAGCCGAAATGCCGTGCAAGCGTGGTGATCGAGGCACGCGGGCTTTCCAGCGCCCCGATGACAAAGCCCTCGACCGCGCCCCACAGGCCGGTGACGTCGATGCGGCTTTCGGGCAACCCGACGCGCAGGCACAGGTGCCGGACGAGGGCCGCGAGCGAGACCGCGCCCAGCCGCCCGGTGAGCCAATGGCCGAGCCGCCAGTTCGGACCATCGGTCCAGACGCCGGTCAGTGCCGGGAAGAAGGGATAGGGCCGCGCGTCCCAGGTCCAGGCGGCGCATTCGGGGACATGCACCATCCGGCCTCCGTAGACGGTAGACAGCGGGTTGTTCGCGCCCTGACCCCACCAGAGATACGTCGCCTCCAGATAGGCGCGCTGGATGGCGTCGTCGCGCCAGCCGCGCGAGAAGTACGGCGTGAAGCTCTCTGACGACTTCGGATCAAAAAAGACATTCGGCTGGTTGGTGCCGCGGTCGATGGCCGGGCAGCCGAGCTCGGTGAACCAGATCGGCTTCGACTGCGGCACCCATGCCGTCGGCGTGCCGCTCTCGACCCCACCCGGGCGGTTGTAATGCGGGTTAGACCACCAGGCGAGCAGATCCTTGTATCGGAAGACCCATGGCTTGTCGTGGGCGCCGTCGGTAATCGGGGTGCGGACCTGCGCGGTGCGGTCGGCGGCCGAGGAGTAGAACCAGTCGAACCCTTCGCCGCCGGCGATGTGCGCCTGAAGGTAGGCCCGGTCGTAGATGGCAGGCCAGCCATCGGCGGCGTCGGCATGCTCGAACCCGTCGCGCCTGTCGGACAGTGGCATGTAGTTGTCGATGCCGACGAAATCGATCTCGGGATCGGCCCAGAGCGGATCGAGATGGAAGAACATGTCGCCGCTGCCATCGCCTGGCTGGTGCCCGAAATACTCCGACCAGTCGGCCGCGTAGCTGATCTTCGTGCCCGGCCCGAGGATGGCGCGCACGGCTGCCGCCAGATCACGGAAGGCCTGCACGGCGGGGTAGCTGCTGGCGCCCGAGCGGATGGTGGTCAGCCCGCGCATCTCCGAGCCGATCAGGAAGGCATCGACGCCCCCGGCGGCCGCACAGAGATGGGCATAGTGCAGGATCATCCGGCGCAGGCCCCAGTCACCGGCAGGGCCGGTCCAGTTGACGGTTTCGCCAGATACGGAGAAGTTCGCGGGTGTAGCCCCGCCGAATAGCGCCGCGACCTGCGTCGCCGCCGTCGGGGTCTTGTCGACGCTCCCCGCGAACCCCGCAGCCGGAGAACAGGTGATCCGGCCCCGCCACGGGAAGGCAGGTTGGCCGGTCTCGGCGGCGTTGTCGGAATAGGGGTTCGGCAGGGTGTTGCCGGGCGGAACGTCCATCAGGATGAAGGGATAGAAGGTTACCCGCAGCCTGCGCGCCTTCATCTCCTGGATCGCCTGCACCACGGCGAAGTCGGAGGGTGTACCGCCATAGACCGGGCGGTCCTGATCGTCGCGGTTCACACCCCCGGCAAGGCGCGAACCTCGGTCCCCAGCTCCTTGGCCGTCGCCTTGTCGCGCTTGTAGGCCAAGGCGAAGTCGCGTGCCATCGCGGTCAGGTCCAGCCCGTGGTTCGGATCGGTCGGATCCTTCAGCCCCTTGTCGCGGAACTGATCCAGCAGGAAGGCCATGCCCTCGAATCCGTTGCCGCCGTGGCTGTAGCCGGAATGGGTCAGAAAACCGACCATGGCCTTGTTGATCTGGACCCGGTCCGGCGTCTGCGGCCCATCCGCCGAAACCGCGCCCTTGGCACCCTGCGCCGTGATCGACCCTGGCCCGTTTGAGATCAGCAGGCCGATCAGGATCTGAACATAAAGCGCCTCGGTCGGGTCAGGCTTCTTGCCGGTCATGGCGAGACAGCAGATATCGGCCATGGTCCAGCGCGAGGAACGCTCTTCGCGCGGGATACCCCAGTGGCTGCCCGGCTGGTGATGCCGGACCGGTAGAGCCCTTCTTACCGCTCCCGATTTGCATTATTGCATTTTATAATCTCATCATGCATTAATGGAGTCGAGCCGGTTACGGCGACTCAAGGGAGGAAACCATGACATATCTTCACTCCGGGCTGGCGGCAGCCTGGATGATGGCCGCTGCTGCCGTTCTGCCCGCAACGTCGGTGCAAGCGCAGGATCTTGAACTGACGATCACCGCCCCGGCCGGTGCCGGCGGCGGCTGGGACGCGGCCGCGCGGTCGCTGCAAGAAGTGATGATGGCAACCGGCAAAGCGCGCAGCGTGCAGGTCGTCAACGTCCCCGGTGCGGGCGGCACGGTGGGGCTGGCGCAATTCGTCCAGGGCGCCAAGGGCAGCCCGGATCAGATGCTGGTCGGCGGCATCACCATGGTCGGCGCAATCATCACCAACAAGGCGCCCCATGACCTTACCAAGGTCACGCCCATCGCCCGGCTGACCGGCGATCCGCTGGTCATCGTCGTGCCGGCGTCGTCCCCCTATCAGACCATGGCGGACCTGATGGAGGGCATCAGGCAAGATGTCGAGCGCACGATCTGGGCCGGCGGCTCGGCCGGGGGCGCGGATCACATCCTGGCAGCACTTGTGACCCAGGCGGCCGGCATCGACCCTGCCAAGGTGAACTACATCGCCTATTCCGGCGGCGGCGAATCGCTGGCCGCCATGCTGGGCGGACAGGTGACGGCCGGGGTCTCGGGATATGGCGAATGGCAGGGGCAGATCGAATCCGGCGACCTGCGGGCGCTGGCAATCTCTTATCCCGAGCCCATCGAGGGCATCGCCGCCCAGCCGCTGAAAGCGCAGGGCATCGACATCGAGCTGGTGAACTGGCGCGGCATCTTCGCCGGCCCCGACATCAGCGCCGAGGACAAGGCCGTGCTGGAAAAGGCTGTCGGCAAGACCGTGCAGTCGCCCGAGTGGCAGGAACTCATCAAGGCGCGCGGATGGTCGGACTATTACGCCCCCTCGGCCGAATTCGCCGGTTTCCTGACGTCCGAGACCGGGCGCGTCCATTCGATCCTCAATTCCATCGGCCTCGCCGACTGACCGCAGCGGGGGCCCTGCGCCCCCGTGCCCCTGACGATGGGAGGCAACGTCTTGTCCACACCGACCGCCAGCAGCCTGCACAGGCCCACGCTCGTCATCGGCGCAGCGCTTCTTGCGCTGGCCTTCGTCACCTGGCGCGACGCCAGTACCATGCAGATCCGTGCTGGCTATGGCATGGGGGCCGATGCCGCCTCCTATTTCGTCGCGGCCTTCCTTGCACTCATGGGCGCCGGCCACATCCTTGCCGCCTTTCGCTGGCAGGGCGACGCCAGCCCCAGCGACTGGAAAGCGGTGGGCTGGGTCGCGCTCGGCCTTGGCAGCCTGGTCGCAGCGCTATGGTTCGGGGCCGGCTTCATCCTGGGCTCCACCCTGCTCTTCGCCTTCACGGCCCGGGCCTTTGGCCGCAAGGCGTTTCCGGCCGATCTGGCGCTGGGTTTCGTGCTGGCGACGGTCATCTTCCTGCTGTTCAACAAGCTGCTGACGCTGGCCCTGCCCATGGGCCCGTTCGAGCGGCTGTTCTGAGAGGGGCGCCATGGATTCGCTCATCCACCTGATGCATGGTTTCGGCACCGCGCTGGACCCGATGAACCTGATGTTCGCGGCCATCGGCGTCCTGCTGGGCACTGCCGTCGGCGTGCTGCCGGGGATCGGCCCGGCCCTGACGGTCGCCCTGCTGCTGCCGATCACCTTCAAGCTGGACCCGGGCGGCTCGCTCATCATGTTCGCGGGCATCTATTACGGCGGCATGTATGGCGGCTCGACCACCGCGATCCTGCTGAACACGCCCGGCGAAAGCGCCTCGGTCGTCACGGCGCTCGAGGGCAACCAGATGGCCCGGCGCGGTCGCGGCGGCCCGGCGCTGGCGACCGCCGCAATCGGCTCTTTCGTCGCGGCGCTGATCGCCACGGCGGGGCTCGCGTTCTTTGCGCCGATCCTGGTTAAGGTGGCGGTGAAGTTCGGGCCTTGGGACTATTTCGGGCTGATGCTGATCGCCTTCGTCACCGTCTCGGCCACCTTCGGCTCGTCGCCCCTGCGCGGATTGACCAGCCTGGGCATCGGCTTGTGGCTGGGGCTGATCGGTATCGACCAGTTGACCGGGCAGACGCGGCTGGCCTTCGGCGTGCCGAACCTGCTGGACGGGATCGAGGTCACGACGCTGGCCGTGGGCCTGTTCGCCCTGGGGGAATGCCTGTTCGTCGCCTCGCGCCACCTGTTCAACGACGAAAAGCCCATGGCGATCAAGGGCTCGATCTGGATGTCGCGCGAGGATTGGCGGCGGTCGTGGAAGCCCTGGCTGCGCGGCACGGCGGTCGGCTTCCCCATCGGCGCCCTGCCAGCCGGCGGCGCCGAGATCCCGACCTTCCTCAGCTACACGATGGAGCGGAAGCTGGCGGAAAAGCCCGAGGAATTCGGCCAGGGCGCCATCGAGGGCGTGGCCGGCCCCGAGGCGGCCAACAACGCCTCGGCCGCGGGAACGCTGGTGCCGCTCTTGACGCTGGGCCTTCCGACCTCGGCCACGGCGGCAGTCATGCTGGCCGGGTTCCAGCAATACAACCTGCAACCCGGCCCGCTGCTTTTCGTGCAGCATCCGGCGCTGGTCTGGGGCCTCGTCGCCTCACTCTTCATAGCCAATATCATGCTGCTGGTGCTGAACCTGCCGCTGGTCGGGCTTTGGGTGCGGCTGCTGAAGATCCCGCTGCCCTGGCTTTACGCCGGCATCCTGGTCTTTGCCTGCATGGGCACCATCGCCGCCAATCCTTCGGTGGTCGAGCTGATGCTGCTGGTCGGTTTCGGCCTGCTGGGCTTCGTCATGCGGCGATACGACTATCCGGTCGCGCCGGTGGTGGTGGGCCTGATCCTGGGCCCGCTCGCCGACAGCCAGCTACGCCGCGCGCTGCAGATGAGCCTGGGCGACCCAATGATCCTGCTGCAGCATCCCGGCTCGGCCACGATGATCGCCATTGCCACGCTGGCGCTGGTCGCCCCCTTCCTCTTCAAGGGCCTGGCCCGGTTCCGGCAGGACGAGGATTGATCGCAGACAAGGCGCGGCCGCAGGGCCGCGCCTCTTGCATGACGGTATCCCGCCCCTGATATTGCGGGCAATCCGAAGGAGAGCCCATGGCGCGCGTCAGCCTGTCCCCCCAGATCATCGCCCGGATCGTCGATCACGCGCGGGCGCAGAACATGCAGGCCGGCCAGCACCTGCCGGCCCAGCTTCTGGCCGACAGCTTCAAGGTCTCGCGCCAGCCCATCGTCAGCGCGCTGAAGAAGCTGGAGCAGATGGGCATCGTCCAGTCCGAGCCGAACCGCGGCTATTTCCTGGCCTGCAATGCCGATGAAATCCCCGAGATGGACACGGATGCGGCCGCCGATGACGCGCTTTACGACCGCATCGCCGCCGATTGCCTGGCCCGCCGGCTGCCCGACCGGCTCAGCGAGAACGAGCTGATGCGGCTTTACGGCGTGGCGCGCGGGCGGCTGCTGCGCGTGTTGCACCAGATCGCCGACGAGGGCTGGATCGAGCGACTGCCCGGCAACGGCTGGGAATTCCGCGAGATCCTGACCTCGCGCAAGGCCTATTCCGATGCCTACCAGTTCCGCGCCGCCATCGAGATGCAGGCGCTGCTGCTGCCGAGCTTCCGCATCGACCAAGCGGCCTTTGCCGATGCCCGCCGCCACCAGCAGGAACTGCTGGCGAGCTATGAAAGCGAAAGCCGGCAAAAGGTGTTCGGCACCAATATCGAGTTCCACGAGATGCTGATGACCTGCGCCAGCAACGAATTCTTCCTGGACGCGGTGCGGCGGGTGAACCGGGTGCGCCGGCTGATGGAATATTCGATCACCCACGACCGCTCGCGCCTGCCGCAGCAATGCCGCGAGCATCTGCAGATCCTCGACCTGATCGAACAGCGCGACATGCAGGCCGCCGCGACCTTCCTTTACAGCCATATCCGCGAGGCCGGGAACATCAAGGCGGCGTTGTTTGAGTAATTGCATTTCATAATTAGATAATGCTATCCCTCTCTCATCAGCAGGGAGGAAGCGCATGCCGTTCGC
Source organism: Paracoccus methylovorus (assembly GCF_016919705.1). Taxonomy (NCBI): domain Bacteria; kingdom Pseudomonadati; phylum Pseudomonadota; class Alphaproteobacteria; order Rhodobacterales; family Paracoccaceae; genus Paracoccus; species Paracoccus methylovorus. The sequence goes on along the minus strand of NZ_CP070371.1, from coordinate 435,559 downwards.
CAGCACGATTCGGGGCCAGAAGATCATCGACCTGCCCGCCGCCGCGGGTGCCGACCTGATCCGCCTGCCGCATATCCATCGCCTGCTGCTGGAAAACGTGCTGCGCAATGCGCCCGACCCGCAGGCCGCCCGTGCCGCGATCCTCGCCTGGCTGGAAACCGGCCGCTCGGAGGCCGAGATCCCCTTCCTGCCCGGCCGCGTGCTGATGCACGACACCACATGCGGCCCGGCGCTGGTCGATATCGCCGCCATGCGCTCGGCCCTGGCCGAGGCCGGGCATGACCCGCAGCTTCTGAACCCGGTGCTGCCGGTCGATGTCTCGACCGATCATTCGCTGGCGGTGGACGCCTATGCCGCGCCCGGCGCCATGGCCCGCAACATCCAGAACGAATACCGCCGCAATGCCGAGCGTTACCGCTTCATGAAATGGGCCACGAACAGTCTGTCGAATTTCCGCGTCCACCCGCCGGGAACCGGCATCATGCACACGCTGAACCTGGAACGGCTGGCGACGGTGGTGACGGAACGCGACGGCTGGATCATGCCCGACACGCTGATCGGCACCGACAGCCATACGCCGATGATCAACGGCATCGGCGTGCTGGCCTGGGGCGTCGGCGGAATCGAGGCGGAAAGCGTGATGTTCGGCATGCCGGTGATGCTGCGCGTGCCCGAAGTGGTGGGCGTGCGCCTGACCGGGCGGCTGCGCGAGGGCGTGACCGCGACCGACCTGGCCCTGACCGTGACCGAAACCCTGCGCCGCATCGACCTGGCCGACCGTTTCGTCGAGTTCTTCGGACCCGGCGTCTCGGCGCTCTCGGCCGGGGATCGCGCGGTCGTCGCCAACATGACGCCGGAATTCGGCGGCAATTCCGGCTTCTTCCCGGTCGATCAGGCGACCATCGCCTATCTGCACCAGACCGGCCGCACGCCCGCACATTGCGCGCTGGTCGAGGAATACTGCCGCCGCCAGAGCCTGTGGTTCGATCCAAGCCAGAGCCCGGTCTTTACCGAAGTGGTCGCGTTGGACCTGGGCGCGGTCGAGGTCAGCGTCGCCGGTCCGCGCCGGCCGCAGGACCGCATCCCGGCCTCGGCCACCGCCCAGGCCACGGCGGCGATGCGCGGCCATGCGCCCCTCCCCGCCCCGCCGGGCCAGGCCCCGGACGGCGCCGTCGCCATCGCCGCCATCACCAGTTGCACCAATACCAGCGACCCGCGCCTGCTGGTCGCCGCGGGCCTGGTCGCGCGCAAGGCCCGCGGCCTGGGGCTGCGCCCGCCCGCCCATGTCAAGACCTCGCTGGCGCCGGGATCGCCCACCGCGCAACGCTATCTGGAGCGCGCGGGCCTGCTGGAGGATCTGGAGGCCGTCGGTTTCGGCATCGTCGGCTATGGCTGCACCACCTGCATCGGCAATTCCGGTCCGCTACCCGATACGGCCGTCGAGGCGCAGGCCGCGGGACGGCTGCAGGTCGCGGTCCTGTCGGGCAATCGCAACTTTCCCGGCCGGGTGCATCCGCAGCTGGAGGCAGGCTTTCTAGCCTCGCCGCCGCTGGTCGTCGCCTTCGCCCTGGCCGGAGACATCGAACGCGACATCCTGCACGACGAGATCGCGCCGGGCGTGGGGCTGGCCGATCTCTGGCCCTCGGGGGCCGAGATCGACGCGGCTCTGGCCCGTGCGCAGGATGCCGACGACTATGCCGCCGCCTATGACCAGGCCGAGGCGAGCGGGCTCTGGCGCGACCTCGACGCCCCGGACGCGCCGCTGTTTCCCTGGGATCCGGCCTCGACCTATATCCGCCGGCCGCCCTTCGCGGGTTTCGCCGGCACGCGGCCGCGACAGATCGTGGCAGCGCCGATCCTGGTGCTGGGCGACGACATCACCACCGACCACATCTCGCCCGCCGGCGCCATCCCGGCCGACAGCGAGGCCGGCCGCTACCTGATCGAGCGCAGCGAAAGGCCCGACGACCTCAACGTCTTCTCCTCGCGGCGCGGCAATTGGCAGGCGATGCTGCGCGGGCTCTTCACCAACAAATCGGTGCGCAACCTGCTGGCCGAGGACATCCCGCCCGGCAGCACCATCCTGCCCGACGGGCGGATCCTGCCGCTCTGGCGCGCGGCCGAGCATTACCGCGAGAGCTCCACCCCGGTCGTCATCGTCGCGGGCAAGCGTTACGGCATGGGCTCGTCGCGCGACTGGGCGGCCAAGGGGGCGGCGCTTCTGGGCACGCGGGCGGTGCTGGCGACAAGCTTCGAGCGCATCCACCGCTCGAACCTGATCGGCATGGGCATCCTGCCGCTGCGCCTACCCGCGGGAATATCGCCGCAGTCCCTGGCGCTGACGGTCTCGGACCGGATCGGGATCACGCTCGATCCGTCGCGGCTGCAACCGCGCGCGCCTGTCGCGGTGGCGATCCATCGTGCCTCGGGCACGGTCGAGGAATTCGACGCCACCGCCGCCATCGAGACCAGCATTGAGGTCGAGACGCTGGCCAAGGACGGTTTGATGCCGCTGATCCTCGACCGCGCGGCTCGGGCCGAGGCGGCTAACTGATCCAACGAAGGGATCCGGTGGTGCGGAGAAGCGCACCATCGCCAGCCACCGCCGATACGCACCCGTCCAGCCCTTCTTGCCGGGATAGATCCGGCCGTGTCGCAACAGGAAGCCCTGAAGGTGCTGGCGCGCCTTGCCCGCTACCTGCATCGCCGTCGAACGTGCCCGCACCAGATCGCGCATCGCCTCATGCGCGGCATCCGGCACCCAGACCGCCGCCAACTCATCGGCCCGGTGGAGCTTGGCCAGCATCACGGCATCGCGGCGATCGGTCTTCACCCGTTCACCCGCCTTCATCGAGATCAGGGACGGCGCCACCACGATGCAATCGTGCCCCAGCTCGACGAGCTGACGATAGAGGCCATAGCCGCAGGGACCCGCCTCATAGCAGAAATGCAGCCGCTCCCCGCGGGCCGCCAGCTTCTCAGCCAGTTTGCGGACCTGATCAGCACGATGCAGCACCGTCCCCCAGTGGCGGAGCCTCTCAAAAATGCGCTGAGGCCATGCTCGGTCATGGGGTCGCTGTCCGCTCAACCACTCTGCAGCTGGTGCTGCGGCTACTTACATCCTCTTTCTCAACCATCCCCCGATCGACCAGATCCGCAATGTCGCGAAATACGGTATCGTGAAAGCAGGGACAGCGTATCCGCGCCACGGATCGGGCTCACGCCGAGTGTTGCGGTTGTAGCTGGTTCAATTCCTCCCTTATCGCGACGATGACACGATCTCGCACCAGATTTACGCGCTGGAGCGCCCGAGACTGTGCATGGGTCAGCAGCCAGAGTTCGGACTCCGAGCGGAACAAATCGGGCATTCCCGGCGCAAAGCCGGCAGGGACGGCGATGAAGTCGGGCAGCACCGCCCAGCCGGCGCCTTGTCGGACTGCCTCGGCCTGGGCGGCAAAGGATGTAAGGCGCAGTGATGGGCGAACCCCAGGACAATGGCTCGCGAGCCAATTGGCCATGGCCAGATAGGTCAGGTCCTCGGTCCAGCCTATGACCTGGTGCCGATGCAGATCCTCCGGCACATCCGGGTAGCCGTTTCGCCGGACATAGTCCTCCGAAGCATAGAGCCCGAAACGGATCACGGCCAGCCGCCCCTACGAGCAGGGCATCGCCGCCGGAGGGTTCATTCAGGCAAGGACTGCTTCGGATTGATCGCGCAAAGGCGCCTGCGGAAGACAGCGGGACCGCGTCTACTTTCGCCGTCGCAGGATTACCGAGGTTCCATGCCGACGGTTCCAGACGTCCAGCGACATCACGGCGTACGCGGGTAAGGCGGGGTCGATAGGCGCCCCCTGCCCGCACGCTGGTGAACCAGCAGCGAGCCCAGCCCCGAGATCGCGATCAGCACCAGCCCCGCCAGTGATACGAGATCGGGCCAATCGCCGAAGACGACAATCCCGAGTGCCGTGGCCGAAATCAGCTGGCTGTAGACCAGGGGCGCGATCAGACTGGCCTCGGCCTTCCTGCTGGCCATCACCAGCAGGAAGTTGCCCAGGGCCGAGCCGACGGCGCTGACCAGAAGAAGCGCAAGCAGGAGCATGTCCGGCACGGGAAAATCGGATTGCAGGCCGAAGGGCGTCAGGACCACGGCTCCGATCAGCAGTTGCGAGATCAGCAGGAAGCGCGGCCGGAAGGCTCCCGCCAGGGTGCGGGTCATGACCAGATAGGCGCCGTAGAATGTTCCCGCCGCCAGGGCGAAAGCCATGCCGGCGGAGCTGCCGAAACCGGGTTTCACCACAAGCATCACGCCGGCGAAGCCAAGTCCCAGCAGGAGACTTCTCTGCGCCGATGGCCGCTCGCCCAGAAACAGGATCGCCAGGACATAGGACACGACCGGGCCGACGAAGAAGGCTCCGAAGACATTGGCGATCGGTTCCGTCTTCAGGGCCGTCAGGATGCAGCAGATCCCGCAAACGATGAATCCCGCCCTCAGCAGAACGCGCCAGTCCAGCAAGGCCGGCAGTTCCTGCCGGGTCAATCCGCTGAACGGAAGCAGCATCAGCGCGGCCAGGAGGAACCGCGACCATGCCACGATAAAGGGATCCACCCCGCCGCCGGTCAGCAGTTTGCCCGCCGTATCTCCGATGACCACGCAGGTCACCGCGATGAAGACTGTCGCGATCAGTCGTAGCAAATCCGGCGTATTGGTCATGATCGTTCTCGGGAAGCGGAATTGAGGCGGGCATCTGGTTCGGGGCAGACCTTGCGACGTTGCGCGAAGGATTGGAAGGCCACCGTCCCGACAGTCCCGACAGCTACTTCCGCCGTCGCCGCCGCAGCAGGCGGCGATAACCGCCCCCGATCATGGCGCGGGCATCCCTGACGAAGCCCATGACCGCGTCACGCAGCGCGGAAGTCTTCCAGGCCTCTGCGCGGACCCGGTCTGCGCCGTAGATCGCGCCGGCGATCTCGCGATAGCTCGCCCCGCTCAAAGGTCGGTGCGAACACTCGCATTGACCGGGCGGTCGCCTCGGTCGAGCCGTACTCCACTTGGAATGAAGGGGCCGTTCATCAGCGTCAGCGTTCACTTGTTACGCTCGCTCGCGCTGTCTGGGGCCTTCCGGAGCAGGCTGCTTCAATCGGTTGATAGCCGCAGCGCGGCGATTTTGATAGCGTAGCCGAGCTCACTTGCGGAGATTAGAAATGTCAATCTCCGCAGGTGATGCGGAGATTGGCTACATGGCGTGCCTTGCCTACGTGTTCATCCTTGTTTATCTTGAAGACAAGCAGATGGAGGCCACCATGTCCCAGACCACGACCATGACAGTCCGCATCAGCGGCGCACTGAGCGAGTTCGTGGCGTCGAACGTCGGAGAGAACGGGGCCTACGAGAACATCAGCGAATACGTCCGCGACCTGATCCGACGCGACAAGGAGCGGGCAGAGCGGGAGGCGTTTGATCGCCTGAAGGCTGAGCTGACACGCGCCTTCGCTGCTCCGGAGGAGAGCTATCGCCCGTTGACGGCGGCCGAGGTCATCGCCCGGAACCGGGGCTGACCACGTGGCCATTCGCGTCCAGGAGGCCGCATCGCTGCGGCTTGACGAGATTTACAGATACACGCGCGACCGGTGGGGCGCCGAGCAGGCGGATCGGTACATCACCGACCTCTTCGCGGCGTTCGACCAGATCGAACGCCATGGCGTTGTTTCACGCCCCATCCCGGCCGAGTTTGGGGTCGAAGGCTTCTACTTCCGGCACGCGCATCATTTCGTGTACTGGCGGCGTCTGTCGAACGGGGACGTCGGCATCGTGACGATCCTGCACGAGCGAATGCACCAGATGGACAGGTTTCGGGATGATGTTCCGAAGTGACGGATGGCTCCGGCGACGATTATCCGCCCCGTCGAAGGGGGCTCGCAAAACGTTGACCAGGTGTTGACAAGAAATCCAAACGACTAAAGCCGAGCGTTATGCTCGGCTTTGAAGTCTTTGATCTTACGTGTATTTTTTGTTGCGGGGGCGCGCAACCGCCGCAACCTACCTGAGCTTCGATGCGCTGTGTGATTTAGTCGTAGTGAATCCGGCTGTTGTTTCTCACCCAGCACTGAGCCGGCTCAGTGCTGGGTGAGAACCCGCTCGAACTCTTCTGTATTCTCGCTTGGCATCGGCGCCGCTTCAGGTTCACCTGCAAACCACTGGATCAAACAGCTAACAGGATCGAATCCGAACCGTGTCGGCGGCCGCCATCACCGGCATGCAGAATGCAGCCCGAAATGGCTGGCGGCCATGGCCGAGGCGCTCGACGACGAGTTCAGCGGCTTACCCGGTGGACAGCGCTGATCGCGCCATTCCCGGAAAGCTCGCCCCCTTCGTGGACCGTCACCGTGCCGGACACCTGCCCGTCCACGCTCAACTTCCCGTGGACCGAGACATCGCCGGCAAGCTGGCCGGTGACGTGCATTTCGGCGCCGCTGGCCACTTCCGTCAGGCCGGAATAATCATTGTCGCCCGCAATGGTCAGTTTACCTCCGGCAAGCACCAGCCCGCCGCCGAGATTTTTGCCATTGTCATCATAGTCGGTAATCGAACCGCCTATCGTCCCTGTTGCTGCCGTCACGACCAGGCGCCTGGAGCCAAGAACAATGTCACCACCACCCGAAATATCGCGAATAACGGCGTCACCGAAGGATTTATCCACACCCCATTGCGTCATGTAAGCGCCCTTCTGGTCGATAAATAAATTTCCTTCGTTGAAAACATGCGCAGATTTCTCGATACTGCCAAGCCCGGCCAGATGCAGATAACCATCTTTGGCAATGCGTGTTGCTCCGGTATAGGTGTTGATGGCGGTCATGCGCACATTCGAATCTTTTTCGATCGTGAAATCACCCTGCCCGGACAGATTGCCGGCCAGGCCAACCCATCCAACGCTGCCGACATCCCCGTTGACAACACCGAGATGTGGAATATTCACACCGGCGTCAGTTGAAAAATCGCTGGCAGTGACGAAATAAGGCGTAAAGGCGGTTATGCGGTTTTCCAGATCGAACATCATCGAGTTCGACTGAAAAAAAGGCAACCCGATGGTCAGAGAATTCCCGCTGCCCTCATCGGACAACCGGCTGATATCAACATCGTCATATTCCAGATCGTTCAGCTTATCGTCAAAGCCATAGAACTTGATATCAACGGTATCATCGCCATATTTTTCAAGTCGATAACCTTTAGACCGGAATTTCGCCAGCATCCCATCGGAATCAACATAAATGAATTCAGGTGTTCCTGTATCAAAGAGAATGGGCCCACGGAAGTCAATGGCCCGCTTCTTTTTCCCAACCGGAACAGATATTGTATAGCGGTAGTTCCCGTCATGCACATTCGAAGCGTTTGCGCCGGAACCGGGGAACTGCCGCATGGAAAATTCATAGTCCAGCTTTCCCCACGGCATCAGCGCCGTGAATTGCGCACGTATCTGCGGGGTGAGATGCAGGGAAAGACAGGGCGCACAACCCGGCGTCTTACTATCCCCCATATTCGCATTGGCGGCTATGACATAGCCAGTTTTTGTCTGACTGGCGGGGGCCGAAATATAGGTTTTGTCGTCTGTAAAATTTCCCGCGCCGAATGTGCCGTAAAATGGTGGGTGATCGCTTGGCTGATCATGTATTATGCGGTCACGCACCTCCATATCGGCGTAATACGCGACCCCGTCACTGTGCCCGATCGGCGTGGCCGATACCTTGTGATTTTTGTAACCGTCGCTACCCTGACTGTAGACCCAGTCGATGATACGCCCGGCAACATGTTTGCCGGGTATGACCGCCACGGGTTTATCCGGCGCGTCCGGATCATAGTAGGCAATGCTTCCGAACTGGATTTCCTGCATCCAATAGCCATAAGAGCCGTCACCATAGGCATACAGATCGGGCTTGTGCCCCGCCAGCGGCTGCACATCGGACATGGCCTCGTCAAACTGCCCGACAAACAAATCAGAGCCGGTATCAAACTGATAAAGCCGCGGATGCGCGTCATTAACTCCGACCATTATGCCAAGTGAATTGAAATCCGTTGCGTCGTCATCCGACGGCACATGCTTCAGCGGAATCCCGATGGGCTGAACCGGATCAGCGCCGGCTGAAAAGGAAAAGGTCATCAGAGCCAGACCGGATACGGCGCAGACCAGAACCGACCGGCCCCGAAGAATTACGCAGCCTTCAGTCCGGGTGCTCCGTATAAGCGCCCCTAGTGCCATTCCCACACCGTTCCATTGTTGCGTGAAATATGCCCCGGGCATGCCGTCTCCTTTAATCGCTTGATGTATTCACCCCGCACCGCGACGACTGCCGCGATACGCCGCCACTCATGGCGACGGCGTATACGCAGGTTTCGTCAATAGCCGAGCGGCGCGTAGCTGCAATCCGGATGCCGCGCACCATCCGAACAGAGCGGCCAGTTATTGGGATCATCGGGATCGTCCACCAGAAGGCCGACACCATGACCGCCGGTATATCCATCAGACCCGGAATCGTCGCAGGCCGCCAAAGGGCCAATTGCAAGCAGCAGAACAAGAAGCCAGTTGCGCATAATATTATTGTCTCCTGTTATTACTATTGAAGGAACTGTCGGTTGCCTCGGTGCATGTTCCGCCCCGTTTCATCTCTGCCTGCCGGAGTCATGGCTTGACCTCGGTTTCCGGGTTTTCCGTGATCAGGCCGCAACGCAGATACACCGGCCCGGACCTCAAGCTGGAAACGGCACCGTCGATGAAATCGCAGGCCAAAATATTGTCATCATGGCTTTTGCGCGAGGAAAAGAGATTGACGTTCACCATCGGCCCGCCACTGATCAGCCGCAGTCGATCGGCGCTGACCGTTTTACCGGTCACATGAACCGTCCGCGCACCGTCTGGAAGATTGATATCCTCGGCTCCCAGATCTACCATCCCCATTGCGTTGGTGTGTTTCTCATCACCGGGATGGGGTTCGCCATAATAAGTGGCCGACAACGAGATCCCCTCATGGGTGGACTTGAGCGCGGCTTCGGCTTTGGACGACAGGCTGATGGCGACATCAAATCCCAGCGCGTGTTTTTCCGTCGCAAAAACCGGCAGGGCGGACAGACCGGCCAGCAAAGCGGCCAGAGGGAGGGGGTACAGCCCCCCTCTGATAGTTATGTAACCAGATGCCATTGCTTTCTCCTTGGTATTCAGACACGGCGTCAGAACTGCATGCCGAGAGTGGCGCCCAGCCGATGCTCGCGCGCATCCGTGGCAAGCTGGCCCTGATAGTCCAGCCTCAGATTGGTATTGCGGCCAAGTTCCATATCGACCCCCATATCCAGCACCGCCGCATTGCGGGCAATCGGCGCCGCCGCCACGTTGAAGCCCGTGCCCCCTGCAAAGGCCATCGCCAGCTCCGGGCGCGCGTCGCCAAAGGCGTGACGCCAGCCGATGCCGCTACTGACGGTCAGTTTGTGGGTCGCCGCCTCGATGGTCGTGGCCGCGCGCACCCCGATTGTGGCGAAGGTCGTGTCCATCTTGCCTTCCGCACCGGCAAGCGCCGTTTCACCGCCGTTTTCGGCGAAACTGTCGGTGCGCATCCAGACATGGGCAAGCCCGGCATAGGGTTCCAGCGCCATCGTGCCATGGTCGAGCCGGTGGCCGACCTCGGCAAAGGCCTGCCAGACATGCCCGTTATATTTGGACGACAGCCTTTCGTTGATCGTGCCAAGGCTGGTGCTGCGGTTCGCCTTCAGCCGAAGCGTCGAATAGACAAGCCCGCTGCGCAGCGCGGTCTGCCCCCATTGCGTGCCGGCATAGACCCCGAGGTGGATACCCCGGCCCGAACCCGACGAGGCACGGCCGTCCAACCCATAGGAGCTGTCGCTCATCGCCAGAACGCCACCCAGACGCCAGTTTTGAACCGGCGCGTCATAGCCCAAAACCACACCGTTGGTCCGGCTGTCACGACGTGCCGCATTGCCGTCGCCATCGGCCTCACCCCGGCCGCCGAAGGCGTGGCCCCAATAGACCGGGCCGTCGGTGGTCGCCTCGGCAGAGACAGGCCCATATGCGGTCAGGGCCTGCACGCCCCCTTTGTATGCGCCAACCGTGCCAAAGGCGGCCCGCAAGCGCCCGTTCACCGCATCGCGCAGGAAGTGGCTTTCCTCGGCCACTGCCCCCAGCATCGCGGTATGGATTTCACCCGAGAGCGAATCAAAGGCCGCAGGCAGATCCGAAGCCTCGGCAGCGGTCATATAGGCAACCTCGTCATGCAACTCATTGCCGCTGCCAAGCGCCTCCAGCTCGTTGGCGACGGCAATCTGGTTGGCGCTGTGCGCAACCTCGGCAAAGACGATATCGGACCGTTCAACCCCCAGCGCGACGCCGGAAGAAGTCTTGTCCAGCGCGAAGGACAGGAAAGGCGCATCGGTGACCAGATCGCCGGTCAGGCTGCCATAGTTGCCGACAAGGCCACCCGCAGCGGTAACCAGCGCATATTCGCGCCCCACCGCCAGCCGACCGGTCGTAACGCGGTCCAGCGTGATGCTTGCCCCGTCTTCGATCACGGCCCGCCCCCCGACAGCGATAGCGGGCTGGATGCCGTTCTCGACCGGCGCGAAGACAAGCGTAGAGCCGGCCTTCTGGGTAAATTCGCTTCCGACCGTCAGGGGCGTCTTGCCATTGGTGGCCACCGTGCCGCCGCCCAGGACCGTCAGCGCGCTATAGCTGCCGGAACCGCCGGTCATACCGCCATCCTGCACGATGGTATCACCCGCGACATCGCCATCGTTGACGAAGCCACCGGAAACCAGCACGTCGCTTGCAAGGCTTCCTGTCGAGGTCAGGACCAGCCCAGCACCGGCGTCGACCTTGGTCGCGCCGAAATAGACATTCGCACCCGACAGCGTCTGCACACCGCCCTGAACCGTCAGGCCGCCTTTAAGGTGCCTCCCCTCGCTGTCGACAGAACTGATAGTCCCGCTGAACGTGTCCTGTGCCGCAGTCAGCACTAGATCGCTATCATAGATAAAGACCGAACCCGACCCGGCCAGATTGCGGATCTTCGCATCATTATAGGCATCCGACACCCCCCAGAACGCGATTTCGTTGCCCTTGTTTTCAAGATCAAGCGCGCCATCCACGATCACCCGCGACGAGTTTTCGATACTGCCCATGCCGACCAGTTCAATCGTGCCGCGGTCCCGCATGCACTGCAAATGATCGATAGCACCGTGGTCCGCGCCCATCATCAGGCAGCGGGCGCTAAAGGGGGACTCCGCGACAGGGTTTTGGCCGTTCGCGTGGTGGCTTCACGACCAAGATCCACCTCCTCGTCAACGCAGCAGGGCTGCCTATGAGGACGGAGATCACCGCGGGGCAAACCTCCGACTATCTCGGCTTCGATCTGGTCATGGCCGACAATCTGCCGACACCAAGTGTTCTGCTGGCCGACCGAGGCTATGATGCTGACAGCATTCGGAAATCCATGGGAAAACGCGATGTCTTGCCCGTCATCCCCATGCGCAAATCACGAAAAAAACGCATTGCCGTCGACCGGTCCTTGTATCGTCTTCGAAACCTTGTCGAACGGTGCTTCAACAAGCTTAAGAACGCCCGCCGCGTTGCCACCCGTTACGACAAGACTGCGGAGAGCTTCCTGGGCTTCATCGATATCACGCCGATACGCCTTTGGGTCCGCCATTTGTCAACATGACCTAAAACTCAGATGTTCCGCAGCAGCAATTGCATAACGCAAGGCGCGAAGATCGAAAGGTAGTCCGGGACCGGGCCACTTCTGCGAACCAGCCCCGGAGGATATCTCATCATCGATTTCCGAAACCATACTCGGCCCACACTATCATCACGTATCCCTTGATAGTAATATAATTATTTTGGCCGCATCTCTTGAAATTAAATTCATGACAAACAATTCATGCGTCATGCCGCACACTCAGCGCCACACCCTTGAGTTTTTTACCAAAAATTCACATTAAAATAACCGACAGACTTACACTTGATTTGAAATTTCACGCTCGATTGAAACTCCAATTCCGAGAACATCCCGATCCGAACCAACCGGCCCGTCAATTTCAATTCCAACCGGCAAACCACTCTGCGTCCATCCAACAGGAATACTCAATCCCGGCAATCCAGCGTTAGCACCCGGATCAGTATTTCGAACAAGCGTATCAAAAATCTCCCGATCTTCACCGTTTATCTTTACTTTTCCGAACGCGCTTTCGATGTCGATATATGTTGCTGGAATTGGAACCGTTGGAAAAATCAAAGCCGCGAGGCCATTTTTTTGAAACGCTCCATCATAAATCCGGCACAGCTCAGGACGATAATTTTGAATTGCATCACGATAATTTTTGTCAGAGCTTTCCGAGGTTACAACCTCAAAAGCGGCTCGCACATCAGGGTTCACAATCTGACGAAAAATATCCATGATAGAGATGTCTGATCGGCCATTTGCAGCGAGCCAAACGGGAATATCTTCGCGCGGCTCATGCAGCACAACCGGCGCGGATACCTGCCGCCATACATCACGGAGCCTAGGCAGGCTAACAGAAACCAGCTCAGCCCCCGCCTTCGCGAGCTTGCCACATAGCTCACGGCAGACACGTTCAACATCAGGATCAAGGTCGATCCAGAAACAATCGGGGACGCCCAAGCGCACGCCTTTGAGCGATTTGGCAGTGACCGGATCAGTTCCAGTTATTACAGCGTCCAGAAGCGCCAAATCTTCGACAGACACCGCCATCGGGCCGGGCGTATCGTTGGTGTGACTGATTGGCAGAACCCCCTGCGAGGAATATCTGCGTTCAGTGCCTCCCGCGCCGACCGATGGCCGAAGGCCCGCGATACCGCAAAGCGCGGCAGGTATGCGAACAGAACCAGAGGTATCTGTTCCAAGCCCGGCAGAGACAATACCCGCCGCAATAGCGGCAGCTGTACCACCCGAGGAACCCCCGCTAATCCGGGCCGGATCATGCGGATTTCGGACCGCCGGTATAGGGGTAAAGTTGGTATTCGTGACTCCGAAAGCCAGTTCGTGCAGATTGGTTTTACCTAGCAGAACTGCCTGAGACTGAAGCAGCTTCTGCAAAACCGGCGCCGTCGCCTTTGCACGCAGCTGGGCCAATGCGGGTGTGGCACCGCTAGTGACCCATCCTTCGACATCGATGTTATCCTTCACACCGATCGGAAGTCCCGCCAGTATTGGCATCTGCGCCCCCTCTGTTCTCGCCCTATCGACGGCTCGGGCTTGTTGCAGCGCCAGGTCAGGCTCAACGGTCAAAAAGGCATTGAGATGACCTAAATCTCCGGCCCGCCGGATCGCGCGGGTCATCATGGCCTCTGCAGTCGTCTCACCGCTGCGCAGCTGGCGGAGCTGCTCTGTCATGGTCACGGGCTTCAGCGCTGACATGATTTCTCTCCTTCGGTCCCAGATGACTTTGCAAGACGTGTCGAGATGTCGTGGAACAGGCCGGTCAGGCCCCTGGGCATCAACACGACACAGGCAACGAGGATCAGCCCCATGCCGATATCGCGGAAGTCCCCAAGTTCGCGCATAGCCTCATCCGCCAGCATCAGCACGGCCGCGCCAATCACCGGCCCCCAGACCGTGCCTATTCCGCCCACGATGATCATCGATAGCAAAAAGAGCAGGTGCTGGAAGGAAAACACCACCGGGCCGACCACGCCCGTATTGACCGCATAGAAGGCACCGGCAAGGCCGGTAAAGAAGGCCGAGAGACCGAAGATCCAGAGTTGATAGCGCAAGCGGTCAACGCCCCGGGCAGCGGCATAGACCGGGTTGTCGCGCAAGGCCCGGAAGGCGAGCCCCATAGGACTGTGGATGATCATGATCGAGAAGAGGATCGCGGCGCTCAGCAACAAAAGCCCAACATAGTAGTTGCCGACATAGAAGCCCGCGCCCAGCCAGTCGCGAAACCCCAGATCGCCAAAGCGGGAAAAGCCGCGCACCCCGCCCATCAGCGGCATACAGCCCGCCGGCGGATTGGTAAAACAATCGGTATCATTCACGATCAGCACATAGAGGACCTGCGAAACGCAGATCGTCAGCAGCGCGACATAGGGGCCGTAGAGCCTCAGGCAGGCGATGCCGAGGATGATACTCGCGACCACTGCCACAACCGCGCCTGCAGGCATTGCCAGCAGCATAGATGTACCGAGGTAATAGCCAAGCATCGCGGTCACATAGGCGCCGATGGCAAAGATCGCGACCTGGGCCAGCGAGAAGATCCCGCCGATCCCGAAGACCAGATTCCACTGCACCACCACCGTGGCCCAAATAAAGAAAAAGGTGGTCTGGGTTATCGAGTAACGCATCCCAGAAATCATAGGCCAGAAAAGCGCAACACAGGCGAAGAGGCCGCAAAGAAGAAGATCACGACGCATGGCAGTCATAGACGAACCCCCTGTTGGCGCCCGAACACGCCCTGAGGCTTCCAGATCAGCACCACGATGACGAGAAGAAGCAAAAGCGCAAAGCTGAAGCGAACCCCGATTGTATATTGCACCACTGCCTCGAAGAGACCGATGAACAGGGCAGCGATCACACTGCCAGGCACCCTGCCAAGCCCGGCGACCACGCAGATGATGAAGGCTTTCAGCATCGGATCACCCCCCATATTCGGCAGGAGGCTGGACAGCGATGACACGGTGATTCCGGAAATCGCGGCAAGCCCGCCGGAAATTCCCAGCACCAGCGCATAGACCACACCAATCCGCACCCCCATCAGCCGCGCGGCATCACGGTTCTGCGCTGTGGCGCGGATCGCCCTGCCGATCCGGCTCTTTTGCAAAAGCAGCGCCAGCGCGGCCATCAGCAGCATCGACAGCACAAGGATCAGCAGATTTTGGATCGGCAGATGCACCCCTGCGAGGGAGAACCCGCCCTGCACCGCTAACGGTTGCGGCTTTGGCTGCGGCCCGAAGGCCATCAGGATTACGCTCTCCAGCATGGCGCCAAACCCGATGGTCGCGATGAAGATGCGGGTCTCGAACCCCTCGGACTGCAGCATGGGCTTTGCGATCAGCAGATAGATCAGCACCCCCACCGCCGCACAGACCAGCACCGCCGCGAGCATTCCGGCAACCGGCGGCAGGCCGAAACCGGTCACCATGAACCAGGCCATATAGCCGCCCAGAGCCATAAGCGCGCCATGGCTCATATTCAGCATATTCATCGCGCCGAAGACCAGCGCCAGCCCAACCGTGGAAATCGCATAGACCGCGCCCAGCGTCAGGCCCGAGGCGAGAATCTGTAAAAGAACATCCATCGCTCATACCCCCAGATAGGTTTCAAGAAGCTCGGATCGGCCCGAAAGCTCAGCGCCGGTGCCGCTCCAGGCGAGAGTGCCATGGTCCAGCAGATGCACCTGATCGGCGATGACAGCGGCCCGCATGGCGTTTTCCTCGACGAGGAGAATGCTGCGCCCGGCGCGGCGCAGACCCGCGATGACTTCGTAAATCTGCTCAATGACGATGGGGGCCAGCCCCAGCGAGGGCTCATCCAGCATCAGCACCCGCCCCGAGGCCATCAGCCCGCGCCCGATGCCAACCATCCGCCGCTCGCCGCCCGACAAAGTGCGCGCAATCTGGCTCTGACGGTCGCGCAATTTCGGAAGGAGGGTGAAGACCTCCTCCAGCACGGATTTTTCCTGCCTGGCGGCCGCAGGTAGAAAGGCGCCCATGCGCAGGTTTTCCAGAACCGTCATATCGGGAAAGAGCAAATCGCCCTGTGGCACATGGACAATCCCGCGCGCGACGATGGTTTCGGCGCCCAACCCGGAAATCCGTTCCGCCCCGAGGCGGATTTCACCGGACTTCGGCCGGATCAGCCCGGAAATCGCTCTTAAGAGCGTGGTCTTGCCATGGCCATTGGGCCCGATAAGGGCGGTCAGCCGGCCCGCCTCTGCCCGCAAGCTCAGATCCTGGAGGACAGACTGATGGCCATAGCCGGCGGTCAGATGCGAGATCACAAGTTCATCCGGCATGGCGCGCCTCCGTCCGGTCTGCGGCGAGGCGCGCGACATCCTTGCCGGCGCTCTGGCCAAGATAGACCTCGACCACATCCGGGTCGCGGGAAATACCCGCCGCATCGCCCTCGTAAAGCTTCCTGCCATGGTGCAGGATCATCACACGGGTGGACAGCTGCACCAGAAAGCGCATGACATGTTCGATCAGAACGACCGTCACCCCATCCGCCGCCACCTGGCCCACGACATCGGCCACCTGGTCGATCTCGCGCTGTGTCAGCCCGCCGACGGGTTCATCCAACAAGAGGAGTTTCGGTGACATCGCCAGCGCTCCGGCGATCATCAGCAGCTTGCGGTCGATCACCGGAAGCTTGGCCGCCGCGCGATCCGCGCTTGCCTCGAGGCCCACGCGGCACAGCGCATCCTGCACCTGGTCGCTGACCTCTGAGGGCACCCGAAAGCCGGGGATCCGGCGCGGGGCCCTGCCGTAATAGGCCGCGACCAGCACGTTCTCGCGCACGCTCAGACTGTCGAAACCGGTATTTAGCTGAAACACCCGGGCCAGTCCGGCATGGCAGCGCCCGACAGGCGACAGCCCGGTGATATCGCGGCCCTCAAGCGCAATCGTGCCGGATGTGACAGCGGTCTGCCCGGAGATCATCTCGAAAAGCGTGGTTTTTCCTGCCCCATTCGGCCCCCCGATGCCAAGGACCTCACCGGCGGCAAGGTCGAAGCTCAACTCGCTGACAGCAGCCAGCGAGCCAAACTTCTTCGTGACATTCCGGCAGGACAGGAGAGGTGTTTCCCTGACCTGAAACATTCTCACCCCCTGATCCAGGGCGGCGTGATGAAACCGGCCTTTGCATAGGGCCAAGGGGCGATCAGGACCGGCTCTGCAGTATGGTCCTGGATCTGCAGGAACTGATGTGGCATCCCAAGCGAAGGATCATCCGTGCCGCCCGGATAAGAGGCCGCAGCCTGCTCGCCGGGCATGAAACGTGTCGTGCCGTTCGGGCCACGGTGAATCATCGCCCGGATGCGTTCGGCCACTTTGCGGTTCTGCTCCTCCTCCCCCGGGGCACCGGAGCCACCGGCGAGTGCCGCCGCAGCCGCCCAGATCCAAGCCGCATTATAGGACTGGACCCCGGAATTATGCCCCGCGTCATCGCCAAAACGCGCCTTGTAGCGGGCTTCGAAATCAAGGCCGATCTCGTCCTGCAGCGCGCCGATCACGGTCGAGAAGACTACCCCTGCGGCGGCCGGTCCGGCGATGTCGCGGAAGGATTTCACCGAGGGGCCATATTGCATATAGATCAGGCTCGGCGTCGGATTGGTCATGAACTGAACCATGAACTGCGCCAAATCAGCCGGGAAATAGTGCGTGACCACGATCACGCCGGGCGGGTCCTGGCGCAGCTTGGACAGCGTTGGCCCCCATTCCGAAATCGGCACATTTACAGTCTCATAGAGGCTGACCTCCCAGCCAAGCTCCGCCGCGCCCTCTCGCACCACATTGGCAATGTTCGAGGAATAGGTCCCCGCTGAAAGAATGATCGCCAGTTTGCGGTTGGCGGGCGCGAATGTTCCGCCATCGGTCAGGGAGGATAGAAACTTCAGCAGGCCCGAGCCATACCATGTTTCCGACGGATCGGTCTGGAAGGAACCGAAATAGCGCTCCGGGTCAGAGCCGATCAGCACCCCATGCCCACTGGAGGTGTCATTGTGCATATAGATGATGCCGGCATCCGCAATAGCGTCCTGCACTGCAGACCCCGATCCGGTATTATAGCCGTTGATCACGGCATGAACGCCGTAGCGGTCGATCAGGCGCTGCACGGCCTGCACATTGGTTGCGTCGCCCATCTGTTTCGTGTCTTCGAAATGCGGCTCCAGCGGGCGGCCAAGAATGCCGCCAAGCGCGTTGATCTCGTCGCAGGCCATGATCAGCCCGTTGCGGAATTCCACGCCGTCAGCGGCGGCGAAATCGGTCAGCGGCGCAGCCTGACCAATGGGGACCGGCTCGCCCGAGGCCTCTGCCCGGGCGGCATTCGCGCCCGACAAGACTGCGGCAGCCCCGGCCAGCCAGGCCGACCCTTTAAGCATGCCTCTCCGATGGATGCGATGACCCATGTTGTAACTCCCTGTTGTGTTTGGTTTTTGTTTAGATCTTGTGCCTAGGCATCGCCCAGGGGTTTGCGGCTTCAAGCTGCGCTGCGAGGTTGAAGATGAGCGCTTCGTCATTCAGCTTCGCCGTCAACTGGATGCCTATGGGAAGCCCCTCATTCGACACGGTCATCGGCAAGCTGGCAGAAGGCAGGCCGGTGACATTGGCGGGCGCAGTGAACATGAAGGAGTCGAGCACCCGGTTCCAGGCCGTTTCCCCGCCCAGGACACCCGCATCAAAATAGCCAAGCCGGGGCGGCGTGAAGGGCAGGACCGGCGAAAGCCAGATATCCTGTGTGGCAAAGAACTGCCCCATGGCCCGCGCCATTCCCTGAAAGATCACAAGATCCCGGATGTAATCTACCGCCCGGCGCGAGATCCCAAGAGCGAAGAGATGCTGGTTAAAGGGCTCAAGCTCGCGCAACAGAACTTCGGGGTCCGCGTCCCGGGCCTCCGCAATCGCGCTGAGGCCCCGGGTCACGGTCATCGGCCAGAAGGTGGAGAGCGCCGCGCGGAAGGCGGCGCCGTCGAAGGGCAACGTGACCTCCTCGACCTGATGACCAAGATCACGCAAGAGCACCGCCGCCCGCAGAGCCGCAGCTTGACATTCCGGCGCGGCGCTGGTGCCGTCCGGCGCATCGAGCGTCAGGCCGATCCGCAGCCCCTTGCGCGGTCTGGCGATGGCGGCAAGGAAGCCTTCCGGCGGCTCGGGGGCGATATAGGGGTCTCCCGGCAGGGCTCCGGCGGTGGCGTCGAGCACCGCCGCACTGTCCCGCACGGATCGCGAAACCACATGTTCCGCCGTGATGCCACCGATGGCCTCGCCAACATCCGGCCCGAGCGTGACCCGGGCCCGCGAAGGCTTCAGCCCGAAGAGACCGCAGCATGAGGCCGGGATGCGGATGGATCCGGCGCCATCATTGGCATGGGCCACCGCGACATATCCCGCCGCGACCGCCGCCGCCGAGCCACCCGAAGACCCGCCCGGCGTATGACCGGTATTCCAGGGGTTACGCGTGGGGCCGCGCCAGACCGGCTCGGTCGTGCCCATGGTGACCATTTCCGGCACATTGGTCTTGCCGAGCGTCACAAACCCCGCCTGGCGATAGCGAGCCATCAGTGCGCTGTCATGGTCGATCAAGTTGTGCTCCAGCAGCTTTGCGCTGCCGGTGGTCGGGGTTCCCGCCATATGGCAGTAAAAGTCCTTCACCAGAAAGGGCACGCCGCGAAACGGCCCCGGCGGCAGATCGGCTGATGCCATATCGAGCGCCTGATCGAAAAAGCGCTGCGTCACCGCATTGAGCACGGGCTCCCCGGCCTCGATCCTCGCAATCGCGGCGCGGGCCAGCTCTGCCGCGCTGACATCGCCCTTCGCGACGGCCGCAGCCTGCGCTGTCGCATCGAGATCAAGAATGTCACTGATCATGCCGGTCCTCCACCTGGCTCGCGGCGGTTTCAAGGGCCAGAGCATCCAGCGCCTGTCGCAGGCGGTTGAAAAGTAGCTCCAGTTCGGCTGTCGTGACGATCAGCGGCGGGCAAATGGCTATGGCGTCGCCCAGATTGCGAACAATCAGACCTTGATCCAGTGCCAGCGTGACCAGACGCGCGCCGATACCGGCTTCTGACGCGAAGGGTCGGCGCGTGGCGCGATCCGCAACCAGTTCCACTGCACCGATCAGGCCGACAGCGCGGGCCTCGCCCACAAGCGGATGCCCAGCCAGCGCGTTGATATGGTCAAGAAAGGCCGGTGCCCGCGCCCGAACCTGTGCCAGCAGATCCATTTCCTCGTAGATCTTCAGCGTCTCAAGCGCGACCGCGCTGGTGACGGGATGCCCGGCATAGGTGAAGCCGTGGCCAAGCACGCCCAGACGGCTGGCTTCGGCGCTGACCACATCGTGGATCTCCGCGGTCAGCAAGGTTGCCCCGATCGGCTGATATCCCGAAGACAGCGCCTTGGCGACGCTCATCATATCGGGCCGAAAGCCGAAGGTCTGGCAGCCGAACCATTCACCGGTGCGTCCGAAGCCACAGATCACCTCATCGCTGAGCAGCAAGATACCTTTCTCGCGCAGCAGCTCCGCCAGTTTCGGGAAATAGCCGGAAGGGGGGATTATGACGCCGCCCGCCCCCATGACCGGTTCTGCGATCATGGCCGCAATGCTGCCAGCCCCCTCGGCGGCGATGAGAGCCGCGACTTCGGCCACCAGTCGGTCGACGAAGGCCTCCTCGCTCTCGCCCGCTTCTGCGCAGGTGTAGAAATGGGGCGCCTCGGCAAAAATCACGCCCGGATCCGGCCAGGCAAAGGCACCACGCATCGAGGGCAGCCCGCTGAGCGTCGCCCCGAGAACGGTGCTGCCATGATAGGCGCGGCGGCGGCTGATGATCTTGCGCCTTTCTGGCGCACCGCGCCCGCTATGGTAGAGCCAGGCCAGCTTGATCATCGTATCGACCGCTTCCGAGCCGGAATTGGCGAACAACGCCTTGCCATCCGGCATCGGAGACAACGCCAGAAGCCGCTCCGCCAGTTCGATCACCGCCGGATTCGAGCGCCGGTTAAAAGTGTGGTAAGTACCAAGGCGGCTGATCTGATCAGCCGCCGCGCGGGCCAGACGCGGCTCATTGAAGCCAAGGGAAGCACACCAGAGGCTGGACATCCCCTCCAGATAGCTGCGCCCGCTGCTGTCAGTGACAAAAACGCCATCGCCACTTTCGAGGATCAGCGGCCCCTGCGCCACCAGCGCGGCGGGGTCGGTCTGGGGATGCAGCAGGCAGTTCAGATCGGTATGGGCCAGAGAATTGCGCATCATTCCGCCCCGGTCCGGGCCGCAATACATTCGATCTCGAGTTTCCATTCTGGCCGCCCGAGCGCCTTGACCAACACCAGAGAGGCCGCTGGAAAGGGCGCGGGGATCAGACTGTCTCGCACCGCACGGATTGCAGGGAGATCTTCAGCCTCGACAACAAAGTAGTTCATTTTGACGATGTCGCTGAAAGCAAAGCCCCGGCTTTCTAGGATAATCCTGAAATTCTCGAAGATGATGCGGGTCTGTTCTCCCGCATCACCGGGGATCGTGCCATCCGGGCGCACCCCGACCTGACCGGCCAGATGGATGGTGACGGCACTTGGCGGAATGACCACGCCATGCGCGTAATTCCCGAAAGCGGCGGCGACATCCTTACAATCAAAAAGCGTGATGGTCATGGGATCTGTCTCTCAGTTGCGCTGAACCAGCGCGGCCAGTTTCTGCTGGTAGGTTTCACGGAAGGCATGAAAGCGCTCGGTTGGTGCGGACAAGGCCAGAGCATAGGGGGCGGTGCCAGCTTCCAGCGGCATCGCCATGCAGGAAGTACCGCGGGCGAATTCCTCATTGTCATAACCGATGCCCTCGGCCCGGATACGGGTGAATTCGGCCTGGAGGGATTTGAAATCGGTCATGGTATTCTCGGTCAGCTTTGCCAGCGGCTGATGATTAAGCAGATATTCCGCCATGCGGGCCGTGGCCGCATAAGCGAGTAGCACCTTGCCCGCTGCCCGCGCATGGGCATGCAGATACTGGCCATGCGGCATCTCGGCTGCGCGGATCGCATTGGCACCAGCGGCCACCTCGATGATCACGATCTCGCCCTGCCACCAGCCGACGACATAGCAGGTCTCGCCGGTTTCCGTGGCCAAACCGCGCACCAGCGGTAGCATATAATCAGGGGCAGAAAACTGTCGGCCAAAAGCCTCGGCGAGCGCCCCGACCCGCAGGCCAAGGCGGTAATTACGCTGATCATCGCGAGCAATAAATCCTGTATCTTCAAGCGTATGTACCAGATGATAGGCCGTCTGCCGCTCAACCCCAATGGCCTCGGCAATTTCGCGCACGCTCAGCCCCTGATCGCTGCGCGCGATGGCGGTCAGGATATTGACCCCGCGCACCACGGAGTTGATCTGGAGACGTCCGCTTTTCTCTTTGCTGCCGGTCATCAGACATATTCCTCGTTCTGGGGCAGGAGATTCGACTGCAGAAGATCCTTCGCGGCGGCCATGATCTTTGCCGCATCGGGCAGCAGCGCGGCCTGAAGGACCGGCGAAGCCGGCATCCGCACATCCGGCGTCGCGACCCGGCGGAAAGAGAGCGCCCCTGGTCCCAGCCGTTCCGCCAGCCCGGCGACGATTTCCGCGCCGAAACCGCCGGTCAAATTGGCCTCATGCACCACCACGACGCGACCGCCCGTTGCGGAAACGGTGGCGCAGAGCTGACCCCAGTCCACCGGTGACAGCCAGCGCAGATCCAGAACAGAAACGTCGATGCAATTCTCGGCCAGGGCATCGGCGGCAGCCTCGACCGCGGGCATGACTGCGCCCCAGCCGAGCAGGGTCACGCTCGTCCCCGCGCGGCGCAGGGTCGCCCCTGCGGTGGCCTGACGCGCAGCATCCGGCCAGACCGTCCCTGTACGCTGATAAAGGGCACGGGATTCGATGATGACGGTCGGATCCGCGCCATGTATTGCGGCGCGCAGCATGTGATAGGCGTCATCGGCTGTCGACGGCAGCCCCACCCGCAGGCCCGGCACATGGGCCAGCATCGCCTCCAGCGATTGTGAATGCTGCGCGGTGGAGCCGGGCGTCGCGCCCTGCTGAACGCGCACGACAATCGGCGCAGTCCGGGTGCCGCGCGTCAGATAGCGGATATTCGCGGCCTGATTTATGATCTGATCCAGCGCCACCAGCAGGAAATCGGCCCACATGATTTCCACCACAGGCCGCTTGCCTTCGAGCGCCAGCCCGACCGCCGACCCCAGAATCGCGGCTTCGGCAATCGGGGTGTCAAAGACCCTCTCCGCGCCAAAATCCCTTTGCAGATAGCGGGTTGCACCGAAGATCCCCCCTGCATGGCCGACATCTTCGCCAAAAACCATCACTTCGGAGTGCTCGGTCAGCTCGCGCTTCAGGGCCTCATTCACAGCCTGGATATAGGTGATCTCGCGGCTCTCCCCCTGCTGATCCGGCGCGGACGGGGCGGCGGGGATCGGTGCCACAACATGATCTGCGGCAGAGGCGGCATCGGGCAGCGGCATGGCTTTCACAGTGTCCAGAACCGCGCTCCAGTCACGGTCGAGCCGCCCCCGCAGAATCGCCAGCTCTTCCGCGCTGCTGGCACCGAGAGCGCAGAGCCGGGCCTCCAGCAGCGCCAGCGGATCGCGGGCGCGGCTGTCTTCACGGTCGGATTTCGGCCGGTAATGCTCGATATCGCGGTTGTAATGCCCCCAGAGCCGCGGCACCCGGCATTCGATCAGCGCAGGCCCCTTGCCGCCAAGCACAGCCGCCCGCGCAAGGGCAATGCTGTCCTTGACCGCCATCGGGTCGGTGCCGTCAATCGTGGCGGATGCCATGCCATAGCCATTCGCGCGCCGGGCCAGACGGTCGAGCCCCGTGATTGAAAGCGTCGGGGTCATCTCTGACCAACCATTGTTTTCACAGACGAAGATCACGGGAAGCTTATAGGCGGCGGCGAAGACGAAAGCCTCATGCAGAGCGCCCTGGCTGGTGGCCCCGTCACCGAATGTCACAAGGCAGACGCGGTCCGCGCCCTCCATCTTTGCCGCCAGGGCGATGCCACAGGCAATCGGCCCGCCCGCACCGACTATAGAGTTTTCACCGATAAAACGCTGATTCGGCGCGGTGACCAGGGCAGAGCCACTTCGTCCACCATTCACACCTGCCTTACGGTGGCAAAGCTCAGCAAAAAATTCTTGGGCGGGAACGCCCGTTTCTAACGCCCAGCCATGACCTCTATAAGTTGCGATAACGCGATCACACGGGCCGAGTGCGGCCATTGCACCGACAGGCACCGCTTCCTGACCGGCGCACAGATGCACCGACCCCGCGATAAGAGCTTCCTTGCTGGTGCTAAGATCAAGCGCAGACTGCTCGAACTGACGGATGCGGTACATCCGCTCGTAAGAACTCACAAGAAATTCGATGTCAGTATCGGTGAGAGGTGCGGGCAACTCTATTCTCCCTGCGCCGAGCTTTCAGTTAACTTGATGCTAGATGCCCACCCCAAAATGGTCAATATATTTATATTGTTATCACTATTTTATAATTCTATGTCTTTGCTCTCTCTGCATGCTGACCTACCCCCAGAAGCTCCTTCGCTGCGACGTAGAGCTTGCGGGACATCCGAGAGGGAGCGGATGACATGAAAGCAGTTTCACCGAGACGCAGATTATCGGGATGATCAAAGAATGGGGGGGCCGGTCTGCCGAAAGCACGAGTTGAGCCTCGCCGCACTCTACAAGCCGAAGGCGAAGTTTGTCGGCATTGTTTTGCCCGACGGCAAGCCGCTAACGCGGCTCGTGGACGAGAAGGAGTAGCTCAAGAGCCTAGTGGCGGATATGGATCAAGCGACGGCAAGCCATTAATCACGGCAATGTGACACCGCCGATTTCCCGCTGTGGTTTCCGATCGATTGCTTCCGATATGCTTCCGGGCTTCAGGAAGCCCAAATGCAAAAAGCCTCCCGAGGGAGGCTTAACACGCTGATATCTTTGTGTTTTCTGGTTGCGGGGGCGGACAACCATCTTCACTTGCCACCAAGCACTCTCATCTTTCCCATGCTCCGCCAGGTTGAGCCAGAAATACTTCGAGAGATATTTCGAACAGCCGCGTAGGCAAACGCCCATATTTGCGCTCGAAACCACCAGCATGAACTGAATTTCAAGCGATCAATGTCAACAGATCACGGGGCTACGATTTCAGGTCTCCAGAGCGTGCTCCCGCCACTCCTACCTCGGCAAGGAAACTCTCCAAAAGAGCCACATCTTGCATGGACACGATCGCGGCGACATAGCCGTCGGGACGCACCAGCACCCATTCGCCGGGTGCCAGGCCATAGGCGGCGTGCAGGTGGCCGTCCTCGTCCTCAAACTCCTGGCCGGGGCCGACCCGGTGGATGTGCAGCCCGCCTCTCGGCGCAATGATGTCGCGCTCAGCCTCGAAGCCGATCAGCGTCCAGTGAGGGCCGCTGAACAGGTCGAACAGGCGGCGGGACAGTCCAGCAGCGCCGCGTAGCGGAGCGTCGGGCGCGCGATCCCCGGCGAGCAGGATACCGGGCCGTCCGGAGGGATCGAGGGCCAGCGGCGACTCGGGGTATCCGATGTCGAGCTGGCGGGTCTCGCGGCCGCGCCGCGTCATTCCGCGTTTCATCGCGTCAAGAAGGCCGGTCGCAAGCCCCAGCATCGCTTCGGCCACCGGGCGCCGCTCCGCCTCGTAGGTGTCGAGCAGCCCATCCGGCGCGCCATGCAGCACGGCTGCCAGCTTCCACCCGAGGTTCCAGGCATCCTGCACGCTGGTGTTCAGGCCCTGACCGCCGGTCGGCGGATGGATATGGGCGGCGTCCCCCACCAGGAACGCCCGGCCGACCCGGTAGCATTCGGCGAGCCGCGCGTTCATGGCATAGGCGGAAGCCCAGGCCACGGAATGCACCCGGATATCGCTGCGGCCTGTCCGATCCAGTATCATTCCCTCCAGCGCCTTGGCAGAGAGATCGGCTTCGCCCTCCGGCGGGATGGGCGCCTGAAGTTGGAACAGGTCGGTCCCGGCAAGCGGGCAGATCGCCACCATCCGCTGCATGTCGCCATCGTTGAACTGATGCCAGGCATCGCGTCCAAGGCCGGTCAACGCGACATCGGCGACGATGGCGCGCACGCCCAGCGTCTTGCCGGGGAACTCCACCCCAAGCGTGCGCCGCACGAAGCTGCGGCCACCATCGGCGCCGACGAGATAGCGGGCGGTTAAGGTCTCCTCGCCATCCGGACCCACCAGCCGCGCGGTGACGCCCTTCTCGTCCTGCTCGAACCCGACGAGTTCGGTGCCGAACTCCACGCGGTGGCCAAGCTCGGCCAGACGCTCGCGTAGCACCCGCTCCGTCAGGAACTGGGGAACCATCAGCGCGATCTGATAGGGCTCGGCGGGCGTCGGGTCATGCCGCTCAGCCATGTCTTTCTCGATCCAGGTGCCATCCGCGCGATATTCCCGCATCGACGGGTAGATACCGCCTGCCGCCACCACACGGTCGAGGACGCCCAGATCCGCGAACACTTCCTGCGTCCGCGGCTGGATGCCCTTGCCCCGCGAGCCGGCGAAGGGCTGGTCCATCTTCTCGATGATGCGGAAGGCCACGCCACGACGGGCCAGATCGACCGCCAGGGTAAGACCCGACGCACCGGCGCCACAGATCAGCACCGCAACAGGGTTTTGCGCTTTCATCGTTCTCTCCAATGTGTATGATGCACATATTATGGAGGGTCTGCGCGTGTCAACGATAAAAGTGCATCATACACATATCAGGAAGATGTTGCCCGAGCTGCATCGGGCGCTGATGGACATCGCCAGCCTGATGAACCGCCCCGAGCGGGATGCGCAACTGCTGGAAATCGCGGGGCTTACGCTGGAGAGGGCGCTGTTTCCGCTGCTCGTCACGGTCGAGCGGCGGGGGCCGATCGGGGTGGTCGAACTGGCCGATGGTGTCGGGCGCGACTACACGACCGTAAGCCGCCAGATCGCCCGGCTGGAGGAGATCGGGCTGGTCGAACGCCG
Organism: Paracoccus methylovorus; assembly: GCF_016919705.1. Lineage (NCBI taxonomy): Bacteria > Pseudomonadati > Pseudomonadota > Alphaproteobacteria > Rhodobacterales > Paracoccaceae > Paracoccus > Paracoccus methylovorus. Next base: position 408,800 of record NZ_CP070371.1, on the reverse strand, counting down.
CGCCTCCCCCTCTGACAAGCGGGTGCGCGAGGCAGTCATCACGACCAAAGGCAAGGCCGCGACGGACGCGGTTGATGCCGCGCGGGAGAAGATGGTGCTTTCGCTGTTCAAGGACTGGAAACGTGACGATTTCGACGAGTTGATCCGGCTGATGAAGATGCTCGCCGACAGCATGAGCGCCGAGCCTACCCGAAGCGAGTAGGATAGGCCCGGAGCGAGCCGGATGTCAGACCACGAACACCGTGCGGTTGCGGCTGTCGTCCCGATCCCAGGCTCGAGTGCCGTCTGATAGCGGGACTGCGTGGAACGCGATTTTCAGGTTCGCGGGCGCCACCGCCTTCAGCAGCGCCTCCACCGCCGCAAGATGACGGTCGAGCGGGACGGCGCCATGACCGGCGCCCATGAGTTCGATCGCGGAAGCCCGCAGAACCGCGCTCGGAAGGGTGATGGTCGCGCCGCTGACCGAGCCGATCTGGATCACGCGGATCGGAGTGCCGGGCCGTCCGGTCTTGGCCCCAGCGATCAGCAGGCATTCCGCGCTCATCCCCCAAAGGTAGTCGACGACCACATCGACGCCTTGCGCGAACTGCTCTTTGAACCTCTCCTCGAGGGCAGCCGCATCCTCCGTAAGCGGGATCGTCACGTCCGCGCCCAAAGCGGCGACCTCGCGCAAAGCCTCGGCGTCGCGGCCGGTGGCGATGATCTTCCCCGCCCCCAGGTGCCTGGCGATCTGGACGGCAAGCCTGCCCGAGGTTCCGGTAGCGCCGTTGACGAGAACGGTCTCGCCAGGCTGAAGCCGCGCCCGCTCGGTATAGGTGACCCAGGATGACATGCCCGGGTTGGCGATGGCCGCCGCCGTCAGGTCATCGAGATCGTCCGGCAAGACAAGGCACTGCGCCACTGGCACCACCGTCTGCTCTGCCATGCTGCCAAAGGGATCGCGCGGCAGGACGAACCAGACCCGGCGCCCGTCATCAAGGCGACCAACACCGTCGATGCCAGCGACGAAGGGCAGCCCGCCCGATGCGCTGTAGTGGCTGCCTGCGGCCCGTCCCTTGACCACCTGGCTCATCGCGGCGGCGTTGACGGCAACCCGAACCTCGCCCGGCCCTACGGCCGGATCGGGGAAATCGGTATAGGCCGGCGACCGGCCGTAGTCCTGCACAACCAGAGCCTTCATGGCGGCTTCCTTTCTTGATGTGTGTATAAAGCACATATCATGGCGGGAAGCGCTGCGTCAATATAATGTGCATGATACACGTTTTCTGTTGACGCCGGAGGCATGCCACATTTATGTGCATGATACACATTGAGCGGGCGGCAGCAACCGACTTCCCGACGCTCATTCGCGACGCAGATGCGCGCCAACAGAAGGAATCGCGAGATGAACGACGCAGCAACTGCGGACGATGCCGCCCCGGAAAGACTCGATTGGCGGCTGATGCTGCCGGTCTTCCTGGTCGTCAGCCTTTATGCTGCCAGCGCCGCCTCCACCCTGCCGATCCTGCCATTCTATATCCAGGAGATGGGCGGCACACCGCTGATCCTCGGCATCGTCATGGGCACCGAGGCATTGACCCACCTGGTCGCGGCACCGCTGATCGGCCAACTCTCCGACCGGCTGGGGCGCAAGCGGATCTTGCTCGCCACGCAAGCCACAGCCTTCGTCAGCCTGCTGCTGCTGGGCCTGGCTCAGGCCGTTATCCCTGTCCTGCTGGCAAGGATGCTGTTCGGCTTCACCGGCGGAACCTTTGCCGCCGCAGCCGCCTATGCCGCCGACCACAGTTCGCCCGCCAATCGAAGACAGGCGATCGGCACCCTCCACGCTGGGGTAGGGCTGGGCGGCATCGTCGGGGCAGGCATTTCCGGCTATCTGTCCGACATCTCGCTGACCGCACCGATCTACGCCGCGATGGTGCTGTCTGCTGTCAGCTTCACCGTCACGGCACTCTGGCTGAAGCGCAGCCCGGCCGCATCGCAAACCCCCGACGCATCGCGCGAGGTCTCGTTCAGGTCAATCGTCGGCTCGCCGCTGATCCGCGTGCTGGTCGTCGTGCTGCTCTGCTATTTCTTCGCCTACGGGATGTATAGCTCGCAGCTTGCCAACTACCTCCAGGCGAGTTTCGTCACACCGGAAAATCCCTTCGGCCCGCGCGAGCTTGGCTATGTGCTGGCGGCGGACGGAGCGATCAACATCCTCGTGCAACTGTTCCTGCTGCGCTGGCTGGGACGGTTCTTCACCGTACGTCGCCTGATCATATTCATCTGTGCCATCGTCGCCACCGGCTACATGACGGTGGGTCTTGCGACAACGCTTCCGGTCCTCGTTCTCGCTATCCTCTGCGTCAGCTTCGGCGATGCGATGGCGCGCCCGACGTTCTTCTCGGCTCTGTCGGTCCATGCTCCGCAGGAACGGCAAGGGATCGTCATCGGCACCACCCAATCCCTGATCGCGCTCACCGATGTCGCCTCCCCGGTCTTCGCCGGGCTGTTGATAGGACAGGCGCTCTACGGCCTTTGGACCGGCGTGATCATCGCCCTCGTCGCACTGACCGCAGCCATCGCCTGGCGACATCTGCCGGCGGTGGACCCGGAAACGGCGGCGCGGGCCGACTGATCTCCCATGCAAGGAAACAGTCCGATGATGCCCGAGGAGCCCGCCGCGCCGGATCGGAGTCCCCTGCCCCCGATCTTGGCGGTTGTCGCGGTGGAAAGTGCTGGTCTGGGCATGATCCTGCCCCTGCTGCCGTTCTACGCAAGCGAGTTCGGAGCCACGCCCCTGACCATCGGCCTGCTGCTGGCCAGCTTTTCGCTGTGCGAGTTGCTGGCCGCGCCGATCCTCGGGAAAGCCTCCGACCTGTTCGGCCGCAAGCGGCTGCTGGTGGCCAGCCAGATCGGAACCTGTGCGAGCTTCCTCCTGCTCGCCCTGGCCCCCAATCTTGCCGTCGTGTTCGCCGCTCGAATCCTCGGCGGCCTGTCGGCAGGCAACATCTCGATCGCGACCGCCTATGTGTCGGACCGGACTGCGCCCCACAAGCGGCGACAGGCCATCGGCTTCGTCAGTGCCGCGATGGGTGTCGGCACGATGGTCGGACCGGCGCTGGCAGGTGTTCTGGCACCGATGGGACTGGCCGTGCCGTTCGGAGTCGCCGCAGTCGTTTCCCTGGCCAGCATCCTGGCAACCTGCCTCCTGCTTCCCGCCGAAGGACAGCAGCCGATCCACAAGCCAGCGCCAGCACCTTTCCTGGCGCAGATCGGCGGTCTTCTCGCCTTGCCGCAGGTGAAGCACCTTCTTGCGGCGCTCGCCCTGCTGTTCATGGCGTTCAGCCTGTTCGGATCGCAATTCGCCCTGGTGCTGCACGCCCGCTTCCAATGGCAAGGCCGGCCCTTCGGTCCGACAGAGATCGGGTTCGTGTTCGTTGCGGCCGGAGCGATCAATATTCTGGTGCAGGTCGTCGTGATGCCGCTCCTTGGCAAGGCCCTGCGCGAGAGGACGCTGGCCATGGCCTCCTTCAGCCTCCTCGCCATCGGGTTCATGATCATCGGCCTTGTCGGCACGGTCCCGGCGTTGGCGGCCGGAATAGTGATGGCCGCAACAGGCATCGCCTTGGCCCGGCCCACGCTTGTCGCCGCACTTTCACTCATCGTGCCCGCCACCTCGCAGGGTGCTGCGATGGGGATGGCCCAGTCCATGGCCGCGCTGATCAACATCGTCGCACCGATTGCCGGGGGGCTGCTGATCGAGGGCCAGCATTTCACCGGGTGGGCCATGGCCCTTGTCGGGCTGGCCTTGGCCGGTATTGCCGTCGTGGCACTATCTCCGGCGGGATCGGATTCATCAAAGAGAGCTGACCCGTGATGCCACATATGCGTATTTTGCACGTTTCAGCTTGACGTGGGCCGCATGCTCAATTATGTGCATAATACACAATAGGCGGTGATAAATAGCGAGGATCGCTGCGGATGGCCCATCCGCAGGACGGGAAAGGCTGGCCTGACGCCTGCTCCCCGGCCTGCACCCGCCCAACTCGAAAGGTTCCGACATGGCCGAAGCCATAACCATGCGCCGCTGGGCGACTCCGCTGACCATCGGCGCCTCGGTTCTGATGTTCGGAACCGGCGTCATGATGTTCTTCGACATCGTGCCCGGCTACGTCACCTTCGTCCACGAATGGCTTTCGTGGTTGTTCGTGCTGGGTGCGGGCGCCCACATCGCCGTGAACTACCGCCCCTTCCTGCGGCATCTGAAATCGGGCTGGCCAGCGGGGAATTCCTCAGCCAGCAGCGCAATGTCGTGCTGGTCGGCGGCACCGGGACCGGCAAGACCCATATCTCCGTGGCGATCGCGCGCGCTGCCATCCGCAACGGCGCTCGCGGCCGCTTCTTCAATGTTGTGGACCTCGTGAACAGGCTCGAGGCCGAGGCCCGTGCAGGGCGGGCGGGCCGCCTGGCCGAGCATCTCATGCGGCTCGACTTCGTCATCCTCGATGAGCTCGGATACTTGCCATTCGCACAGTCCGGCGGTCAGTTGCTGTTCCATCTGGTCAGCAAGCTCTACGAGCAGACCTCCGTCATCGTCACCACCAACCTGGCATTCGGGGAGTGGCCGACCGTCTTCGGAGACGCGAAGATGACCACCGCGCTGCTCGATCGTCTCACCCACCATTGCGACATCGTCGAAACCGGCAACGACAGCTGGCGCATCAAAACACGAGCTTGACCGCCCTCCAAAACGCAGGCCCGCGTCGGCTGCGCCAGCTGGAAAGCTACGCCGCCACGGGCCTGCTCACCCGCGCGCCAAAGGGGTCACTTTTGGACGCCGATAAGGGGGCACCATTCAACGCCGATTGACAGCATAGCGCCGTTCCGCCAGCGAAGCATCGTATTCTGACTGCTGCAGGTCGAGTTCGGCTACGCGCCGGCGCTCGGCCTCTCCTTCCCTGTGCATCCGCTCCGCCTCCAGTGCGGCCTCGATCGCCATCGGCTCGACCACGCGCAGTATCTCCGATGCGATCGCGGCGTCCACACGGGATCCACCGAAGCTGAGACAGCGCGGCAGGCCGAGCATGAGATTGGGCCGATCGCAGCGATAGGTCGGACGGCCGGGCGGGGCGCCGACATAGGCGACGGCCAGACCGCGGCCACAGCGCCCGCAGGTCAGCATGCCGGCAAGAAGAGCACGGCCGCCCCGCCCGGACTTCTGTCCTCCCGCACGTCCATAGGCGTTGGCTGCGAGCAGCATCTGGTTCCGCTCGTATTCCGCCCAATCGATATAGGCGGCATGATGATCACGGATCAACACGTCCCACGCCTCAGGCGGCTTGCCATGGCCGTAGGTCTTACGCGCGCGACCGTCGACCAGTTCAATGCGCTTCTCACTCTTTCCATAGACATAGGCCCCTGCGTAGAAGGGGTTCTTCAGCAGCCCGATGACGTTGCGATAGCGGATCGCTGTCCAATCGAAGGAGGTCAGGCGTTTGCCGTCCGAGGGGCGCGGAAAGAACACCCCCTCCGCCGCCAGCGACAGATGCGTCTGCCGTGCGCTGCCGAGTTGGCGGAATCGCTCGAAGACCAGCCGGATGACACTGCTGGAGCCGGAAGTCGGGATCGAGGCCGAGGCCGGCCTCGCGATGCCAGATATAGCCGATCGGCACGCTGATCCGAAGTTCGCCACGGCGCGCCTTCGCCCGGGCGGCGTCAAGCATGCGCGCCCGGATCACCCCAAGCTCGAACTCGCTGATGCTGCCCTTCATGCCGAGCAGCAGGCGGTCGTTCGGCAGGCAGGGATCGTAGATGCCATCGAGGTCGATGACACGCGCCTCGACAAGCCCGCACAGTTCGAGCAGGTGGTGCCAGTCCCTGCCGTTGCGTGCCAGCCGCGAAGCGTCAAAGCAGAGCACGGCGCCGACTTCCCCGGCGCACAAGGCGGCGACAAGCTTCTCGAAGCCGGGCCGGGCCACCATGCCGCTGGCGGAGCGGCCAAGATCGTCGTCAATCACATCCACGGTCCTGAAACCACGACGACGCGCGATCTCGACCAGTTCATACTGCCGTCGCCGGCTCTCGGTGTTGAGCTCCACCTGGGCCGGGGTCGATTGGCGCACATAGACCACCGCCTTGCGCTGCAGGATGGCCGGTGGAAGAACATCACCGTCCATCATCGCCTCCCTCCAGCTCGCTCGCTCCCGCTGCTTCGGCCAGCAGAATGGCCAGGCGCGTCAATACCTGCTGGCGCTCCCGTGGGCTCATTCCGCGCAACCGCTCCGAGTCGAACTGCATCTGCAATTGCCTGGGGCGCGACGGCCCGGTGGGCAGGTCTTGCATCGGTCTGTTCCTTTCCGGCGATGATATCACCGGAAGAGCTTCGCCGAAGACCGCGCCGAGTCAGAAGGTCATCGAGATCCGACAGGGCCGCGAGCGATACGCGCGGCGTGCCGAGGTCCATTCCGGTGCAAGCCGCCGGGTCGAGCATCCACGCGGCCACGACCATGAAGATGCCAGGCAGAACCTCGATATGGACAAACTGACCGGACTTGCGTCGGTCGACACGCTCAACCCGAAACTGTCGGCCAAAAAGCGCGTGCCACCGGTAATGCACCTCAACAAATTGCCCGACATGGGCAGAATGAACGGGTGATGGCCCTCAATCGCAAGAATGCACTCTTCGCCGGTCACGACGAAGGCGGCATCGCCTGGGGCCGCATCGCCTCGCTGATCGAAACCTGCAAGATCAACGGCATCGAGCCCTTCGCCTACCTCAAGGCCACGCTCACCGCCATCGCCAGCGGTCATCCGCAAAGCCGCATCGACGACCTGCTGCCCTGGAACTTCAGGCCGGCAAGCTAAGCCGCCCGTGATCCCCTGCAAACGCTTACGTCGAGGTCACCTCCAGCAGTGTTGGCGATGCGCCGATGCTGCCGGACCTGCTTGCCCAGATCCCGGCGGAGGAGGAGATCGCCACCGTCACCGCCGACGGTGCCTATGACACCCGTGCCTGCCATGACGCCATCGCCGCCCGCGATGCTGCAGCTATCATACCGCCGAGACAGAATGCGAGGCCATGGAAGCCGGACACAGCCGGAGCCCGGGCGCGCAACGAGATCCTGCGAGCATCGAAGCGCTTGGGCCGGGCGCTCTGGCGGAACTGGAGCGGGTATCACCGCCGCAGCAGGGTCGAAACAAAAATGAACTGCGTGAAGCTGCTCGGCCAGCGGCTGATGTCGCGAGACTTCGACCGCCAGGTGGCAGAGGTCCAGATCCGCGCGGCGGTCCTCAACCGCTTCACAGCACTCGGTATCCCGATGACCGTGGCTGCAGGATAGGTGTGCCCGGGGAAAGGGGAAGTCCGGTCATCGGCTGATTTGCGCAACAGCGCCGTCCGGTGGGGCGGGGTCTTCGCGATGATCAGTGTCGTATCGGGCTCCCTTAACCCGGCCTGCAATGCCGCGAACATATCGAGATAGGGGCTATCGAACGCCTCCTGATATTTCGTAGACCGGGGGTAGATCAGGACGGGTGCGCCGTGCTCAAAATCCATATCCAAACTGCGGAAGACGTGGTCGCCGACACGTCTCCAGTCGACAGAGCCATGCAGTTTGTAGAGTTGGAAGACACCGTCGACGAAGTCTGCGCGTGCGGTGCCGTTGCGCCGGCGGACGATATCATGATCGAAGTTGTCTCGATTGTATCGCTGCCGCGCGCTGTGCGAAAATCCATCCACGAGAACCGCATTGAGCCGGAGTGCCGCCTCCTCGATACACAAGTCGTAGTTCGTCGTAAAAATCTTGACCCGGGGCTTGTCAGCACTCCTGCGACCGAATTTCGTAAGAAGTTCCGTATGCGCCGAAAGCTCCGTCGTCGCATTCACGAAGCCGACCTTGGTTAGGACCGCTTCCTCTGCCAGCGACACGAACGCTGAGAGACTTTCCATTTCCGCAACGGCGGCGGCTTCCTCTGGCCCGGGATCGTCCACCAGCGATCGCGCATTCTTCAAGGTTTCCTCTTTCACCGACAGAAGCTCGAGGCGCATTTTGCACAGGCTGAGCAGTCGTTCGATGTTGCCAGTCTTCGGGTTGCCGTCCGGATCTACTCCGGGTGCCGTTCCAACCAGCGCCCTCACTACCGCATCGAATTCACCGGCGCGGTGCGCTTCGCAAGCTGCCCGCACCCCAACCCATAAATCCCGCATGCCCGGAGCATTAGGACCTGTCGTATTTCGCGCACAAAACGATGCGCCTGAGCCGAGCAGGATGATCACATTAGTCGAGTGCAAGACGTCCTGAAGTGCCTGCGTCACGATGGAGCGGCACCCGCGAAGCCGATGCTCTGGATCCGCCGGCATCGGTTCTTCAGCATCTGCCCACGCCTTCCAGGCACCCTCATGGGTCAACAGCCGGAGGTTGTCGGGCCGTGCCTGTCGGCCATTCCAGTAAGACGTCATTGCTTCCCTCAGAAGTGCCTTCGCCTGACTACAGCAAAGCCCACCGCCAATCGCAATCCACTATCGCCTGGGCTACGCTGCGGTCCTCCGGAGCTTTCGGCGATCGAACGCCTTATTTTGTCAGCCGGTCCCATATCCCCAAGGCTAAATACCGATTCCTGGGACGAACCACCTCGCGGATCTCGAAGAAACGACGATCTTGATCTGCCAGCGGAAGAATTTCGAATGATGCAAGCATCGCCATGTCCCAGTTCAACTGTCAGGCGGCTGCGGATGGCAATCATAAAGAAACTGTGAAACTCTGGGTCCCCAGGCGCATTTCGCGTCGAGTCGAAGCTTTCGGCGCCCGATCGAACCCAAATGAGAAAGGGACGCATGTCACAGATAAGCCCATCCGAACCGTTGATCGCCGACGCCGGCATCGAGGCCCTGCCGCCGCCCGAGGGCCCGACCCAGATCATCGCGACCGATTACGAGATCGGACAGGACAATATCGAAGGCGTCAAGCCGGTCGCCTTCGACATCCACAACCCCGTCTTCATGATCTCCGGCGTCGCGGTGGTGGTCTTTACCGCGGCCACGCTGCTGTTCCCCTCGGTGCTGGGGCCGTTCTTCGGCGGATTGCGCGACGTCGTTACCAGCAATTTCGACTGGTTCTTCCTGATCGCCGGCAATGTCTTCGTGCTGCTGTGCGTTGGCCTGATCCTGTCGCCGCTGGGCTCGGTCCGGCTGGGCGGCCCCGAGGCCACGCCCGATTTCTCGCTGACCGGCTGGTTTTCGATGCTGTTTGCCGCCGGCATGGGCATCGGCCTGATGTTCTATGGCGTCAGTGAGCCGCTGGGCCATTTCACCGCCGCATTGGGCGGGCCGGTGGTCGAAAACGGCGTGCGCACCGATTGGGCGCCGCTGGACGGCGCGCCGGGGGACGAACTGGGCGCGCGGCGGCTGGCGATGGCCGCGACGATCTTTCACTGGGGCCTGCATCCTTGGGCGATCTATGCGGTCGTGGCGCTGGCTCTGGCGCTGTTTGCCTATAACAAGGGGCTGCCGCTGACGCTGCGCTCGGTGTTCTATCCGATTCTGGGCGAACGGGTCTGGGGCTGGCCGGGCCATGTCGTGGATGTGCTGGCGGTGATGGCGACGCTGTTCGGGCTGGCCACCTCGCTGGGGATCGGCGCCGAGCAGGCATCGGCGGGTTTCCATTTCCTGTTCGGCTGGAGCACCGCGCTGACCGCCAAGATCGTGCTGATCGTCATCATCACCGGGGTGGCCACGGCCTCGGTCGTGCTGGGCGTCGAAAAGGGCGTCAAGCGCCTGTCCGAGATCAACATGATCCTTGCGGTCCTGCTGCTGCTTTTCGTGATCCTGACCGGGCCGACCTGGCAGATCCTGACCGGCTTTTTCGGCAATCTGGCCGCCTATGGCGCCAAGATCCTGCCGCTGTCCAACCCGTTCGGGCGCACCGACGACAACTTCCGCCATGGCTGGACCGCCTTCTATTGGGCTTGGTGGATCAGCTGGTCGCCCTTTGTCGGCATGTTCATCGCCAGGGTCTCGCGCGGGCGGACCGTGCGGCAGTTCCTGACCGCGGTGCTGATCGTGCCCTCGCTGATCTCGGTCCTGTGGATGACGGCCTTTGGCGGCACCGCGATTTCCGAGACATTGGCCGGCTTTTCGGGTGTGACCGATGCGGCGCTGGAACTGCAGCTGTTCCAGATGCTGTCGCAGCTGCCGCTGACCGCGATTTCCAGCTTCATCGGCATTGTTCTGGTGATCGTGTTCTTCGTCACCTCCTCGGATTCCGGCTCGCTGGTGATCGACACCATCGCGGCGGGCGGCAAGATCCACGCGCCGGTGCCGCAGCGCATCTTCTGGTGCAGTTTCGAAGGGCTGGTCGCCATCGCCCTGCTTCTGGGTGGCGGGCTGACGGCCTTGCAGGCGATGGCGGTTTCGACCGGCCTGCCCTTCACGCTGGTGCTGCTGGGCGCCTGCTGGGCCATTCTCAAGGGCCTGCTGGCCGAAAAGCGGGAACTGACCTGAGGCTGGGCGGGCCGGGCGGTCATGTCCGGCCCGGTTTGCATTTGTCTTCTCCACCAGGTCTATGGAATGCAGGGAAGATCTCATTCCGGCCTTCTGCTCTCTGCCTGCTTGGCGACACAGGATCCGACATGCCCATGCCTCGCCCCCGGTTTCGCATCCTCCGACGCTCGCGCGCGCTGATCACGAGCCGGGAACAATGGCGTGGGCGGATGGTCTTCTGGTGCGGCGCATTGCTGGTCGGGCTGGTCAGCACCGCCTTCGCCAAGCTCGCTGACCTGGCAACCGAGACGTTCCGCCATCTCTCGGCCGGGGGAACCTCGCCCTGGCTGCTTCTGGCGCTTCCTGCGGGCTTCATCTCTTCGGGATGGGTCGCGCAACGATATTTTCCCGGCGCGCAGGGCAGCGGCATCCCGCAGGCCATCGCCGCCCGCGCCTTGGAGGGCGAGGAGCGGAGGCTGTATCTGACGCTGAGGATCGCCGCCGGAAAGTTCCTGCTGACGCTGTGGGGCCTGCTCTGCGGCGCTTCGATCGGGCGCGAGGGCCCGACCGTCCAGATCGGCGCCGCCATCATGCTGGCCAGCGCGCGCGTCGGGCATCTGGCCCAGGCCAAAGGGTTGATCCTTGCGGGCTCGGCCGCCGGAATCGCAGCCGCCTTCAACACCCCGCTGGCTGGTATAGTCTTTGCAATCGAAGAAATGGCGCGCACCTATCAAAGCCGCACCAATGGGCTGGTGCTTTCGACAGTGGTGATCGCCGGGATCGCGGCGCTGGCGATCTCGGGCAGCTACACCTATTTCGGCGAGGCCGTGGCCTATGGCAATTTCCCGCGCGACTGGCTGCTGGTCGGGGTGGTGGGAATTGCCGGCGGTGCGCTTGGTGCCGGGTTCAGCCGGTCGGTGCTGTCCCTGACCCGGCGCATCCGGCGCTGGAAGCTGGCGCCCGGACGCAAGCTGGTCGTCGTCGCCGGCGCGGCGGGTCTGGCGGTCGCGGTGACGGGGCTGCTCAGCGGCGGCATGGCCTTTGGCACCAGCTACGGCGAGGCGCGGCTGGCGGTGCAGGGTGAGCAATTGCCCGCCAGCTTTTTCCTGGCCAAGCTGCTGGCGACGCTGGCCTCGACCGTATCGGGTATTCCGGGCGGCTTGTTCGCGCCGTCGCTTTCGGTCGGTGCGGGGCTGGGCAATCTGATCGGCGGCCTGTTCTCGGCCTCGCTCAGCTTTGCGGCGGTGCTCGGGATGGCGGCCTATTTCGCCGGTGTCGTGCAATCGCCGATGACCGCTTTCGTTATCGTCATGGAGATGACCGCAACGCAGGAACATGCCCTGCCCATCATGGCCGCCGCGATGCTTGGCTTTGGCGTGTCGCGCCTGCTGTCGCCCGAACCGCTGTATCACGGGCTGGCCCGGCTGTGGCTGGCGGACGCCCTCAAGCTGCGACGGCGCGAGGGTGCTGCGTGAATGGGAAATTTCACGTCCCTGGTCCTCTTGCGGCTGGGCAGAACTGAGGCCGTTTACCAGCTTCCGGGGTCGACCGAGAAAAGCAAAATGCCGGCCCTGCCGCCCAACCCCTACGGTAAATGTTTTCCTTTGTTTAAGTTGGTCCTGGGGTTGAGTCTGGTTCTTCTTCTTTAACAACGAATTCTTCAGGACGAGAGTGGACGAATGTGGCGTTTGGGATCAACCCGGAACGGAGCCAGTGCGCCACGAAAAATGGCGTGGCAACAACGACTTCCTTGTCGGCACGACAGAACGTAAAAGCAACGGATCTTGGCCGGGCTGGTCATCGACGCATCGATCCCCTGTTTCTAGGCCGGCCCAGCACCTGCGGGATCTCAATAGGGGCCACAGCGGCTTGGACAGCTCGCCGGAATGACGGCAGGTGCTTTGGAATAGTCGGACCCGTCCACCAAGGCGACGATACGATCGCTCATCTCCATCCTCGTCAATGTGCGTTTAGCCTGTCCAGCGCGCCCGGTTTGTCATGGCTGCCCAGGCGGTCGAGGATGGTCTCGGAAGCCTCGTTCAGGCCGACGACCTCGACCTCGGCCCCGATGCGGCGGAACTTCAGCACCGCCATGTCCAGTGCCTGCACGCTGGAAATATCCCAGATATGGGCGGCGGAAACGTCGATCACCACCCGCTCCAGCGCCTCGCGGAAGTCGAAGGCGGCCATGAAGTCCTCGACCGAGCCGTAGAAAAGCTGCCCCTCGACGCGATAGGTCCGGCTGCGCCCGTCCAGCGACAGGGCCGAGGTGACGCGGAAAAGCTGCGCGATCTTGGCGGCGAAGAAGATGCCCGAGAGCAGCACACCGATCAGCACGCCGATGGCCAGGTTGTGGGTCCAGACCACTGTCGCCACCGTTGCCAGCATCACCACCGAGGATGATCGCGGATGCGTCCGCAGGTTCCCGATCGAGGACCAGGAAAACGTGCCGACCGAGACCATGATCATCACCGCCACCAGCGCTGGCATCGGGATGCGCGCCACCAGATCGCCCAGACCCACGACGAGGATCAACAGAAATACCCCCGCGACGAAGCAGGACAGCCGCCCGCGCCCGCCGGATTTGACGTTGATCATCGACTGCCCGATCATCGCGCAGCCGGCCATGCCGCCGATGAAGCCGGTGGCCGTATTGGCCAGTCCCTGGCCGATGCATTCTTGGTTACGGTCGGTCCTGGTGTCGGTCAACTCATCCACCAGGTTCTGGGTCATTAGGCTTTCCAGCAGCCCGACCACGGCGACCGCCAGCGAATAGGGCAGAATGATCGTCAGCGTTTCCAGATTCAGCGGCACGTCGGGAAGCAGAAAGACGGGCAGCGTGTCGGGCAGCGCGCCCATGTCGCCCACCGTGCGCACGTCCCAGCCGAAGGCCAGGCTCAGCGCCGTCAGCACGACGATGGTGACCAGGGGCGAAGGGATGGCGCGGGTCAGCAGCGGGAACAGGTAGATGATCGCCAGCCCCGCCGCCACCAGCAGGTAGGTCAGCGGCGGCACGCGGGCGGGATCCAGTTCCGGCAGCTGCGCCATGAAGATCAGGATCGCCAGCGCATTGACGAAGCCGGTCATCACCGATTTCGACACGAAGCGCATGACGAAGCCCAGCCGCAGCAGCCCCATGCCGATCTGGACCAGCCCGGCCAGCACCGTGGCGGCCAGCAGGTATTGCAACCCGTGGTCGCGCACCAATGTCACCATCAGCACCGCCGTTGCCGCGGTCGCGGCCGAAATCATGCCGGGCCGCCCGCCGGCGATGGCGGTGATGACCGCGATGGAGAAGGAGGCGTAAAGCCCCACCTTCGGATCGACACCGGCGATGATCGAGAAGGCGATGGCCTCGGGGATGAGGGCCAGGGCGACGACCAAGCCCGACAGCAGGTCGGCGCGGATGTTGCCCAGCCATTCGTGCCGGTATGAGGTAAGAGAATTCATGCGTGATCCATACCCGGGACGAAGACCGCCTGGGAAAGGGCGGGCCTGTGGGATCGGGTTTGTTCAGAATGGTCCGGCGGATCGGCGGCCGGAAGAGCCACCCGGGAATCGCACCCGAGTCCTTGCGGTTCGCGGCGTCATACCTGGATCCACGACAGTGGGCAAGCAGGTGGAGGTTGACCGCCCTGATGCGGGAACGGTCGCCCTTATCCCATTCGCCGCACGGCGGAAGCCGTCGATATCGTCATTGACGCGGTTGAGCGTGCGGAAATGGACGCCCGGTTCACGCCGCTGGACGCCCTGCTCGGGTAGCGACCGGAGCACCCGGCAGGTCGGTCATCGCCCCGACGCTATACCCGCGCCGGGGCATTCGCATATTCTTCTTGTGACCATTTTGGTCCCGTGATATAGGTGATCCATGAGGATTATTGCTCGCCGCACCTTGCGAGAATTTGTCGAAAGCCTCGCCGGGCAGAAAGAGCAGCCGGCTGTGAAAGCCGCGCTCGATGCCTGGTTTGACGAAGTGAGCAAGGCGGAATGGGCGAGCACCGCCGATGTGAAGCGACTCTATGCGACGGCGAGCATCGTCAGCGCCGAGCGGATCGTCTTCAACATCAAGGGCAATGACTACCGCCTCGTCGTGTCGGCGGACTTCGAGAAGGGCATCGTCTGGATCAAGTGGCTCGGCACGCACAAGGCTTATGACAGGATCGACGTGAAGGAGATCGAGCATGGCGACTGACCTGAAGCCGATCCGCACGGAAGCGGATTACGAAGACGCGCTGGCCGAGGTCGAACGGCTGTGGGGCGCAAAGAGCGGGACGCCGGAAGGCGACCGGCTCGACGTGCTGGCCACGCTGATCGACGTCTATGAGGCGAAGCACTATCCGATGGACCCGCCCGATCCGGTGGAGGCGATTCGCTTCCGCATGGAACAGCAAGGGCTGACCCGCAAGGATCTGGAACCGATGATCGGCCCGCGCAACCGCGTGGCGGATGTGTTGAACCGCAAGCGCAGCCTCTCGATCGACATGATCCGGCAGTTGCACGCCCGGCTCGGCATCTCGGCCGAAGTGCTGATCCGGCCGAGCCGGATGGACAAGGTTGCATAGGAGAGACTGCCGATGACCCGCGTTGCCCTTTATGCCCGCTATTCCTCCGACAATCAGCGGGACGCCTCGATCGAGGATCAGTTCCGCATCTGCCGCGAGCAGGCCAAGCGCGAACAGTGGAAGATCGTCGGCACCTACAAGGACGCGGGCATCTCCGGCGCGAGCATGATCCTGCGTCCCGGCATCCAGTCGCTGTTGCAGGACGCGCAGGCGGGACAGTTCGATATCGTGCTGGCCGAGGCGCTCGACCGCATCAGCCGCGACCAGGCCGATGTGGCGACGCTGTTCAAGCATCTCAAGTTCGCCGGCGTTCCCATCGTCACGCTGGCGGAGGGCGAGATCAGCGAGCTTCATGTCGGCCTCAAGGGGACGATGAACGCGCTGTTCCTCAAAGACCTCGCCGCCAAGACGCATCGCGGCATCCGTGGCCGCGTCGAGGATGGCAAGTCGGGCGGCGGGCTTTGCTATGGCTACAAGGTCGTGAAGCAGCTCGATGCGCGCGGCGATCCGATCCGGGGCGACCGCGAGATCGACGCAGCCGAGGCCAATGTCGTGCGGCGCATCCTCCGCGACTATGCCGAAGGTATCAGCCCGCGCGTTATCGCCAGGACGCTGAACGAGGAAGGCGTGTCCGGCCCCGAAGGACGGCTCTGGAACGACACCACCATCCATGGTCACGCGAAGCGCGGCACGGGCATCCTCAACAACGAGCTTTATATCGGCAAGCTGATCTGGAACCGGCTGCGCTATCTGAAAGACCCGTCGACGGGAAAGCGCGTCTCACGCCTCAACCCGGAATCGGAATGGATCGTCAAGGACGTTCCCGACCTGCGCATCGTCGACGACGAACTCTGGCAGGCGGTGAAGGCGCGGCAGGCCGCCACCTCGGCCAAATACGCCAATGTCGCCGAAGGCGTCCGCAAGCACCACAAGAAGAACCGCCTGAATGGCACCCACCGGCCGAAGACCCTGCTTTCGGGACTGGTGTTCTGCGGCTGCTGCGGAGGCCCCTTCTCCATCCGGGGTTCCGACCGCTTCGCGTGCTCGACGCATGTGACCAAGGGCGCCTGCTCCAACACTCGCACCATCCTGCGCGAAGACCTGGAGCGGCGTGTACTCGCCGGACTGAAGGAGCGGATGATGGCGCCCGAAGTCGCCGCGGCAGCGATGCGGGCCTATGCCGAGGAAACGAACCGGCTGAACCGCGAGCGCCGCTCCAACGGCGACGCCTGGAAGGCGGAGCTGGTGAAGGTCGAGAAGCAGATCAGGGGCATCATCGAGGCGATCAAGGAAGGCATGTTCCATCCGAGCATGAAGAACGAGATGGACACGCTGGAGGCGCGCAAGACCGAACTGGCCGAACTGCTCGCCGACGCGCCGGACGACACACCAGACATTCTGCCAAGCGCCTCAGCGATCTATGCGAAGAAGGTCGCCGCGTTGACTGGTGCCCTCGCTCACCCCGACGAACGGCCCCAGGCAGCGGCAGCGTTGCGGATGCTGATCGAGAAGATCGTGCTGACGCCCGGCCCGGAACGGGGCGAGATTTTCGCCACGTTGCATGGCGAACTGCGGACGATCCTCGAATGGACGGAGCGTCAAAGCATTGGAAAGGCTACAAAAACAAACACTCCCGGCGGGGTTCGCGCGGGAGTGTCGGTTTCAATGGTTGCGGGGGTAGGATTTGAACCTACGACCTTCAGGTTATGAGTTTTGGTCTGGGCATTTTCGCCACCTTTCGCCATGGCACGAAGAAAGCGCCAATACTCGCACAACTGACTGTTAATATTGATTTATATCGAATTCCCCCCTACCCTTCTCTTCGCCACAGCAGCGCAATGATTTGCTTCCTGTTGCTTCCGATTTGCTTCCGGAGATTCCGGAACTGGAGGGGTGAAGATGACAAAAATCACGAAACGTTCCGTCGACGCGGCGGTGCCAACCGGGCAGGAGTTCTTCCTCTGGGACGAAGAGCTGAAAGGCTTCGGATTGCGCGTCTATCCATCGGGGCGAAAGATGTATCTGGCCCAGTACCGCGCCGGCGGCCGTTCGCGCCGTGTCAACATCGGGCTGCATGGTGCGATGACGCCGGAAATGGCCCGCACCGAGGCAATGAAATATCTGTCGGATGTGCGGCTCGGCGCCGATCCCGCCGGTGAGCGCGACCGCCGAAAGGCCTCCCCGACCATCAAAGAGTTCAGCAAACGCTTCCTTTCGGATCACGTCGCGCTGCATTGCAAAGCCTCGACTTATGGCGAGTACGAGCGATCCATCGATCTGTTCATCAATCCGAGGTTCGGCAGTCATCGCATCATCGACATCACCCGGGCCGACGTCGTCGGACTGCACCAGTCCATGAAGCATATCCCCTATCAGGCGAACCGGACCCTCGGCGTCCTCTCGGTGATGTTCACCGTGGCCCATACCTGGGGCGTGCGCACCGACGGAGTGAACCCCTGCTGGAAGGTGAAGCGATACCGGGAGGAAAAGCGCGAGCGCTATCTCACCCCGGACGAGTTGGCACGCCTCGGCAAGGTGCTGAATGAGGCGAAAGACGAACCCGAGGCCGCCTTCTGCATCCGCCTCCTGCTGCTGACCGGATGCCGCCTCAGCGAGATTCAGACCCTGAAATGGCGCTATGTCGATTACCGCAACGGCCTTCTCCGCCTGCCGGATTCCAAGACCGGCGCCAAGCTGGTCCCGATCGGCAAGGCGGCCATCAAGGTCCTGAAAACCATCCCGAAGATCGACGGAAACCCCTATGTCATCACCGGCCGGATGGAGGGTCAGCATCTGACCGACATGCAGAAGCCGTGGCGGCGGTTGCGCAAGCGCGCCGGGCTGGACGATCTTCGTATCCATGATCTACGCCATTCCTTCGCCTCGGATGCGCTGCAGCTCGGGCAGGACCTGACGATGATCGGGCGGCTCCTCGGCCATACGCAGGTTCAGACCACGGCGCGTTATGCGCATCTCAAGACCGATCCGGTCCGCTCGGCGGCGGACGCCGTCTCCGACGCTGTGGCGCAGGCACTGGCGCAACCGGTCACCGAGGACGGTGATGAAATTGCCGCAGCATGATCTGGCACTGTCACGCCCGGGCGATCCAGCCCTTGAAGGTGAGAGCGGCATAGAACAGCTGGACCTCGCGGAAGCCCGCCGCTGCCAGAAGCGCGGCATCCTCCTCGGGCGTCAGCACCGGCAGGCGTTCCTTCATCGTGGCCATGCCGGCCATGGCCTGCGCCTCGGGAACGCCGCCCGAGACCAGCCAGGCCGCATTGCGCCGCAGCCACAGATCCTGCTGGCCGTCCGCCTGCGGAAAGCTGTGATGGGCCATGGCGAAGGGCGCGCCGGGGCGCAGGCGGCGATGCAGCTGGCGCAGGGTGCGCAGGCGTTCCTCGCGAGGCAGGAAATGCAGGGTCAGAAGGCAGGTCGCGCCGTCGAAGGGGCCCTCGGGCGCTGCATCGATATAGCCCTGATGGAAGGTAACGCGCGTGGCCGCTGCACCCAGAATATCCCGCGCCTGGGCGATCATGTCGGGCGAAGGATCGACCCCGTCGAAGCGCCAGCCCGGATACGCCTGTGCAAAGGCTCGCAACTCCAGCCCGCCGCCCGCACCAAGGACCAGAACCCGGCCATTTTCCAACACATGCTCGGCCAGCAGCAGCGCCGCCATGCGGTGCAGGTCCTGCAATCCCGGCACATGGCGCGCGACGCGGCCGGCATAGCTGGCGGCATCGCCCGGATGGGCCGCGCCGCTCATTCCGGCCAGACCAGCGAGCGGTGCAGTTGCGCCCCGGCCCATGCCCCGTCCCCCACCGCCAGTGACACCGAATGCGGCGCCCGCGCGACATCGCCGCAGGCGAAGATGCCGGGAAGGCTGGTTTCCTTCGTCTCATCCGTCACGATCTGGCGGCCCGTCAGCGTCTCGATCATCTCGCAGCCGGTGGCCTCGGCTATGGCTCGGCGAGCACCTTCAGCACAGCTTTCAGCCGCCACACTGGCCAACCGCCGGGGCGGTATGCAAAAGCCGTGTTGGCGGAGGGATGAAAAGACGGCCCTTTGCTGCCTTCCAATGAGGCTCTCGAGTGCCGCAGCGCGGTCTGTCATCGCAGACATTGAGCAGCCAGGGCAATGCAGATGGCTGTCAAATGAATGGTTAGCTTAATGCGACCGACCGTTGCATGATGGATCCAAGATGTGCACTCCCCGACTAGGAGTGCTGACACCAGTGCAGGTTTCCACAACATCTTGACACCGCTTCTCAGATATTCCTTGTAAGGCATACTCATTGCTACTACAAGCTGAAGGAAAAGAGGGGTGAGCAGTATGGGCAAGTTACATGGCAAGGTCGTAGAGGTTCGGGCATCAAGCTTGGATGAGCAATCCCCGAAGATAGGTGAAGCACTCAAAGAGATTCGAAGACTCTCTGGGCTGACGCAAGCAGAAATGGCCGAACTGCTCAATGTTGGACAGGCATCCGTATCAAAGTTCGAAAAGGGGCGCGCTGACATGCAGCTCTCCACAGTCCAAAAGTACGTGGAAGCGCTTGGCGGAACACTTCAAGTTAGCGCGGCCTTTGATGCTAGTAGCTCGTTGTGTCTCCAAGTGCGCGAAGCGTTTGACGTTGAACTCGACCATGAAGACCAACTTGTACTCCCGATTTTTACGGAAGAGCCATTTCGACCTCACAGGGATATTGTGCTTAGTATTCGGCCGCAATTTAGCAGCCGGATCATGTCGGGTGAGAAGACTGTTGAGCTTCGGCGCAGGTTCCCAGCGTCGGCACCTAAGGGCACGATCGCCTACATTTACTCGACATCCCCGGAACGCGCGATGGTCGGCGTAGCAGAGATTTCGTCTGTCAAGAAGTTGGCCATTGAAGAAATTTGGCGACGTTACGCGGATGTCGCATTTATCGAGCGACCGGAATTCGACCGCTACTTTGAAGGTCTTGACGAGGGCTTTGCTCTGGAATTCTCAAATGCCCGACCGTTCGAAACACCTGTAGAGCTTACCGACCTAAGAGAACGATTTGGCTTTGAGCCGCCCCAGTCATTTTTGTATGCGAAACGCGATCTTAGAAAGGCCCTGAAAGATGAGCACTCAGTCGTATCTCATTGATACGAACATCATCATCGGCCTCGAAGACAATCACACCGTCAAACCTGCATACGCTAAGTTTTCTCAACTGGCGGCAAAGCACAAGGTTGATGTTCTAGTTCACGAAGCCGCGCGCGATGATATCAATCGCGATAAGGATGTTGCGCGCCGCACCATTTCGCTGAGCAAGGTCGACAAGTTTCAGATCCTCGAAAAGGTTAAGGGCGTCACCAAAGACGACCTTCAGCAGGCATTCGGCAGGATACGAAAACACAATGATGAGGTCGATGCCACCCTGCTGCACGCGCTCTCGATTAACGCCTCAGACTTTCTTGTCACAGAGGATCAGGGGCTACACGAACGGGCGCAGAAACACGCACCGGACCTCGCAAACCGCGTGTTGTTCATCGCCGACGCGGCTCAACTCCTCACAACAACTTACGAACCGCGCGCCGTACCTATTCGGCATGTGGCGGATGTTTCTGCCCACACGATACCGATTACCGACAGTTTTTTCGATAGTCTTCGTGAGGGATATCCTGAGTTCAATGAGTGGTGGAAAACCAAATGTGTAGCGGAACGGCGCCCCTGCTGGGTCGTATACGACAACGATGAGATTGCCGGTCTGATTGTTCGTAAGGACGAAACTGGAGCTAATACCGACGCAACGCACAAAGCTCAAAAGATCTTGAAAATTTGCACCTTCAAGGTAAGTCCAGAAAAACGGGGTATTAAACTGGGCGAGCTGCTGCTCAAGAAGGTACTATGGTTCGCGCAAAAGAACGATTATGATTTGGCATATTTGACGGCCTACCCAGATCAAGATGCTCTGATCGCGCTGCTAGAGTTCTATGGGTTCGAGAAGACTGGAACCAAGGGTTCGGATGGTGAACTTGTTCTCGAGCGCTCGTTCTCGAATACACAACTGACCCGCATTGATGGGACCTCGGTCTACGAAACAGACCGAAGAAGCTATCCGCGTTTCGTTGCCGATGCGGGCGTACGTGGTTTTGTCATCCCAATCAAAGAAGACTACCATGACGTTCTTTATCCAGATCTCCGCGACGCGCGTCAGCCGGACATGTTTCGAGACACCGGTCACGGCTCCGGTCCAAAACGGCCAGGCAACACCATTCGAAAGGTCTACCTCTGCCGCGCGCCATCAAACCTTGGCCCGCCGGGGTCAGTCCTGTTCTTTTACAAAGGCAAATCGATCGAGAACCCGTCCCAAGCATTGACGGCGGTTGGTATTCTTGACGATGTCTCACTCGCAACGTCTACCAAAGACCTTATGAAGCTGACTGGCGGACGCTCTGTTTACAGCGAAAAAGAACTGGAGGACTATCAAGCTACAGTCGATGATCCAGTCAAAGTCATCAATTACCTACTCGTCGATTACATCGATCCGCCGATCTTGCTGGACGAGTTGCAGGATACAGGGATTTTTGCCGGGCACCCGCCACAATCCATCATCGAGCTAAAGGGCGGACGACTTCGCAAAGCCTTGGATCGCTGCAACTTTGGGTTCCCGCTTTGACGCGTAGAGTGGGCATTGTTGCTGGCATTTCCGGTGTTGGGAAGACGTGGTTGCTCGAGAGAGTAGGCGCGGCCGTCCCAATGCAAATTCTCTCTGCAAGCACACTGATCCGAGACTCACTCGCACGAACGGACGGACAAGTAACGTCTCAGGACCACCTTCGCGCTCTTGACATTGACAACAACCAGGCGGCTCTGCTCGAAGCGTTCAACCGATACATTGATCCTGGTAAGACCCTCATTATTCTGGATGCACATGTTGTCATTGATACCCCTGATGGGTTGGTTCATATCGGCTCAGATGTTTTTCGCGAGATCAATCCTGACTTCGTGATCTTTATCGAGGATAAACCGCAAAACATCCATCGCAACCGTGAACGCGATGCGAGTCGCGTACGGCCCGAGCGGAGTGTCGATTCTCTAGCCAAGCAACAAAAGATTGCAATTACAGTCGCGCGCGAAATTGCAGATAACTTGAGCATACCCATTCATTTTGTAGACGGCGGCGATGAAGAAGCGCTAGCCCGAGTGCTAAGCACTGTGCAAGAGGCCGAACCCGATGTCTGACAACAAATCCATCGCATTCTGGTGCGAACGTTCAGCCGCCGACGTTGACGTCCGGACGGAGTTTCATGTCAACCTCTGGCACTTTTCAGGCACGAAGCGCCGAGACTTCGTAGAGATCGGAGTGATGCCGAGCGATCCGTCGGCGTTGTCGGCGATCCGAATTTTTGTTCCTTTCCCATTGCGACGTGAAAATATTGTAGACCTTGGACCAGAGTTTGCATCGACTGAACTCGCTCAAGGTATTTTCAACGAAACCCTATCATCAACAAAAAAGCCGAGCGGCAAATCGGTAGAGCTGAGAATCGGCACCAACACCTATTGCCACGTCCATCTCTTCTCGCCCGAAAACGGCTCGATCGACCCCAGTGAACTCGACGTCAAGGAGAAAGAGGGAGGAACTTTAATCTCGATTACGTCGATGGCATTGGAATCACTTGCGAGACAATGCAACGGCAGTCCAGAATGTGGCTATTTCCGCCTGCGTCTACTGCCGCCCAAGCACGATACGCGACCATTTGTGACCGCGATCAGACCAAAAGACAGAGCTTGGGCCAGCGGCTTTGAGGAAATTGAGTATATCGATTGTCGCCTAAATGAGGCACGCACACTTCCGACAGCAATTGAAGCAGCAGCAGATGCTGCTCCATATGGTCTCGCCGATGTTTCACGTATCGTATTCTTGGCCGTGGTCCCAGTGACATCGTCTATCACATCATCCCATGCCGAGTGGCATAAAAGCCGTTTGCTCGAGACCCAGATCTGGAAGGACTATGTCCCCCACGGCTTAGAAGACGGAATGGTAGTCTATCACTGGCGAAAACAGTTCGAAGGCAAAGCGCAGAATTCGCTACAAGGCTTTTCAGCATTTGTGAAACTACAGACGAGAAAGACCAGTTTGATAATCATTGGCGTTTATGTCTTGGTTGCGCTGGCACTTGGTATCGTCGGCAGCTTAACGGCAAGCGCTGTTCAGTGGTGGGTCACTGCTGCTGGTGGTCCCTAAGCGATCAACTTTTGAAGGTCTGCTGTTGCGAACCACTAATCAATTCTTCGCACCCGCAGCGAACGGCCGCTCTCCGCCCAATGCAACCGCCGCGCCGTTAATCACATCGTGCTATGTCTTGGGCTTCGGCTGGTGCAGCCGCCGGCGCACATTCGCACGGAACGTATTCCGTAGGTCCTTGTTGATCAGGTCGAGATCGAACCATTCCGGGTCGAAATGCCCACCCGCCCAGCGGAGGTTCGCTTCATGATCGTCATGGTCCTGATCGCGGATCGCTTCCAGGAAGTCGCCATATGACCACGGACCGCCGACGTCTTCGGGTGGCCGGGCACGAGCGCCTTCGAGGCATTCGGCATGGCGGGGAACTGGATCGAGCGACAGCCACTCCTCGATTCTGATGACATGCTGCCAGTCGTCGCCGAAGTCGTAGAGATAGGTGAAGGTGGAATCTCCCCCGACAAAATCTGCCAGCCGGACCTCGGTATAGTCGAAGATCCTCGGCCCGCCATATCCGTCATCAAGCAAGTCGAGATCACCATAGCGCAACCCGCCGATGCGGAACTCATGCAGATGGCTGTCGGTCCAACTGAATCCGGCCTGCAGAACCAGGTGCAGTTTATCCAACGTCCACTCAGCCGGGACCACGAACCGCCGCCAGATCGGCGGCTCGATTTCCGCGAGGGACACATGCAGACGAACTGCGTTGTAAAGCTGAGACAAGCCGCACCCTCCTATCAGATCGCGAAATCCTCGAGAGATTTTCCGGCGGCGAGGGCTTCGGCGATCCATGCCGGTTTGCGCCCACGACCCGACCAGGTAATCTCCGGGTTCTCCGGATGGCGATATTTCGCGATAGACTCGGACCGCTTCCGCGCCGGAGCGAAGCCCACCAGATCGGCCAGAGGGAAGCCGAGTTCATTGGCGAGCGCGTTCACTTTTGCAAAAGCCTCGGCCTTCTGGCGATCCTCAAAGCTGGAGATTGCTTTGGCGACGCTCTTTTCCAGCTGCTTCAGCTCGGCAAGCGACAAGGCGGTCAGATCGATATCGGTCATCGGTATCCCCGTTTGTTATGCCGCAGGTTTAATGCAGACCGGCTATCGGGGCAATTGTAGGCATCAGACGTGGTGCGGACCGGCAGGGCCGGATAGACACCGCCCCATGAGCAGAAAATCACCTCCTCGCCGATACCGGGCATCGCGGAACCGGGCCAGAACAGGTGGCTCCCACCGGACCATGCGGGTTTCACCGGGCAGGATTCTCGGCGCGATGGCGGCCGCGTTGACCCTAGGGTTCTTCGCCATCGAACGCTTCCCCGAATATCTCGGGCGCTTGCCCGACCTCACCGCGCTGGAATCCGTCGAGGGGCCGGTGACGCATATCCGCGACGGCGACACGATCGAGGTCGCGGGCAGGCCGATCCGCTTCGGCTCGCTCGATTGCGCCGAGCGCGATACGAAGGAGGGGCAGACCGCCACGGCCCGAATGCGCGAACTGGTTGTTGACCAGAATCTCACCCTGAGCTGCGCCCTGAACGGCAGGAGCAGCCACGACCGCAAGATCGGAAGCTGCCGGTTGCCGGACGGGGAGGATCTCGCCGCGATCATGATCCGGGAGGGCTATTGCGGCAGGTTCTGGTGAACTGCTCGTGCTCGTAGCAGAGGAAAGTCGCGGGAACGGCGCAGCGATTGCGGATCCCGACATCTGGCCGGACGCGAACCCCACGCCTTCCGCCATCTTCAACAGGTCCAGATTCCAGTCCGGCAGAAGGTGACCTCGGCGCCGGGCTGGACGGAATGCACCTCGGCAAAGGCGGGACGGCCTGCCGGGCGCAGAATGGCGTCCTGCCTCTGGTTCTGCCTGGCGCCGCGCTGCGGGTGATGCCAAGCTGGTCAGGATGATCGCTAGGTTCTTTCCATGCAGGTCATATATCCGGCGGGGCATCGCCAGTCGGGATTGACTGGGGCTCATCGCAGGGACCGGTTATACCTCTGGTGCAACCGACGGGGGCTGGAACCCTTCATATGTCGGGCTGGCCGGTGCCGGTCACCACCGCCGCGATCCTTCCTTCATTGCCTGACACGGGACCATACCCGTCGCAACCCCGAACAACTGGCTGGTCTGACCGAAGACCGCCTGCGGCTCGATCCGCCGAACGCAACGTCCCGCCGGTCCTTTTTCCCCGCCCGGGCCAGCCGGGCTCCTCGCGGCCTCTGCGCTGCAAAAAGAACCGGCCCCGGGCCGTCGGGCGCTGCGCTGCGCCCGTTCCGGGTGCGAGGCCGATCGCCTCCGGTCCTGCGACCGCCATCGGGGCCGCGACGGGCGCGGCCCGGTCGAGCAAAAAGGATCACGACGATGGCAACCTTCACCAATACCACCAGCACCGCTTCCTCCGGTTCTGCCTTCTCCCGCCAGCCACGCGGCGACGCCCCGGCCACCCCGCTCACCACACCCCGCAACACCGTCCTGAACGGCGACTGCACCCGCCTGATGACCGGCATGGAGGCGAACTCGGTCGATTTCATCCTGACCGATCCGCCCTACATCACCCGCTATCGCGGCCGCGACGGCCGCACCGTCGCCAATGACGACAATGCCCGCTGGCTGAAGCCCGCCTTCGCCGAGGCGCACCGCGTCCTCAAGCCCGGCGGCTTCGCGGTCTCCTTCTACGGCTGGAACAAGGTGGACCTGTTCTTCGAGGCCTGGAAGGCGGCGGGGTTCCGCATCGTCGGCCATCTGGTCTTCCGCAAGCGCTATGCCTCCTCGGCTACCTTCCTGCGCTACGAGCACGAACAGGCCTACCTGCTGGCCAAGGGCAATGTCGCCCGCCCCGAGGATCCGATCCCGGATGTGATCGACTTCCCCTATACCGGCAACCGCCTGCATCCGACGCAGAAGCCGGTCGAGGCGCTGATGCCGCTGATCCGGGCCTTCTCGCAGCCGGGCGATCTGGTCCTCGACCCGTTCTGCGGTTCGGGCTCGACGCTGGCGGCGGCGCAGTCCCTCGGACGCGACTGGCTGGGCATCGAGCTGAGCGCCGAGCATCACGCCACGGCCAGCAAGCGCCTCGCTTCCCGTCGGCACCGCGGGGTGGCGGCATAAGCCGCCCCCCCTTCCTCACACCGGCGCCCCGCCGACAGGGCGGGCGCCTCCCCCTCCAGCTTCACCGGAAAGGAATACGACCATGCGCTGGATCATCACCACCGATCATTGGGGCAATTGCCTCGGCCTCGGCGAAGCCGCTGACGGCGCTCCCGCCCGCGGCACCCCGGATCAGGGCGACGCCCTGCCGATGGAGTTCCGCCTCTATGACGCAAGCGGCGCGCTGCTCTTCGAGGGCCGCTGCGGCGATATCGACGCCGACTGGTGGCATGGCTACGAGCCGCTGCATTACCTCTGGAATGCCTTCCGCTGCCGCCGCCTGTCCTACCGCCGCGCAGGAGCCAATCAGCCCTGGCGCTGGCTCAGGCCGTGAGGCCCGGACATCGACGTGCCGCCGGTCCTCGCGGATCGGCAGTCGTTGCGTTGCATATCTCTCCGAACCCGCCGTCAGTTCTGGTCGTCGGGCGCGACCAGCTCGACATGGCTGACGCCCAGGGCCTGCGCCAGTTCATAGAGCGTGATCACCGTCGGATTGCGGCGACCATTTTCCAGGCCGCTGAGATATTGCTGGCTCAGGCCCGAACGTACCTCCACCTCCTCCTGCGTCAGGCCCTTCTCCCGACGCAGGCGGGCAAAGTTCCGGCCGACCAGTTTGCGCATATCCATGCGCGGCAAGATCGCGATTTACATACTATAAGTTTATCAACTATAATATGTTATCTGGCGAATTCAGCCGGATAGGATACCTCCCGGTGACGATAGCTGGCGCAAGCAGGCAACGGGAGGCAAATCCCGGTTTACCGGTCCCGCCCTTACGCTATGGTGCGGGAACCCTCAGCATCAGGAAAGGACCGCATGACCGCCCTCTCCTTCCGCGACGACGCGCCGACCGGCGATCTGCTCACCGATTACGACCGCGATCATGTCAAGCTCTACCTCCGACTGCTCGATGCCGAGGCCGATGGCGCGGATTGGGAAGAAGCCGTCGAGGTACTGTTCGGCATCGACCCCGCGACTGAGCCTGAACGCGCACGCCGGGTCTATGACAGCCATCTTGCCCGGGCGCACTGGATGACGGAACACGGCTACAGGATCCTGAGGCTGGGCCGTCCGAACTGATCTCCGGACAATCCCGCGCATTGCCGGCGGTGCAAGGCGGTTTCCGGCACAAGGGCTTCGCGCGCGGCTGTATTGCCCGGACCATTCTCGCTCCTGACGTGTGTCACTCCGTGCAGCGGGAGGAATGCCATGAGACCCGACACCTCGCGCTGGCGCGCGGACTCCACCTATGACGCCATCGACCATGCGGGCGTCGATCATCTTGCCTGGGAATGCCTGCGGCGCAACGGCGATTATCAGAAGGATTACGCCGCCCTGCGGCGGGCGGGCGATCTCGGCCAGCCGCTTCCCGAACCGCTCGAACGCCGGTGGGGGTTGCGATTTCCCGGCCCGGCCGCGCCTTGCCGCCACTGAACAGCCGGTCCTCTGGAGCGAGGCCGCGGATACGGCCGTCCTGCGTCTTGTCGCCGTCGCTCCGCCATCCCGGGCCGGCGTCGCCAATCTGCGCGCCTTCCTGTCCGGCGATCTCAGGATCGCAGCCAATGAGTTGCACATCCTGCTGCGCGGCATCGGACCCGACCTGCATCTGATCACTGATGTGGCCTGCAAGGCGGACGATCCCCTTGCGGTGATGATCCCGCTCGACCGCGACGGGCTCGATCGGCTCGCGGCGCTGGACCGGCTGCTCCGCCATCTCAACGGCTACAAGGTGCCGCCCGACCGGCGCATCACCGGGCAGCAGCGCCGCCGCCTGAAGGCCATGCTGCGCGCCGCCGACGGCCGGGAGCATGGCGCCAGCCAGCGCGAGATCGCGGCGGTCGTCTTCGGTATCGAGCGGGTTGCCGAAGAGCACTGGCGGACCTCGCCGCTGCGCGACACCGTCCGCGACCTGCTGAAGGACAGCGCCGCCATGATCGCCGGCGGCTATCGCAGGCTGCTGCGCTTTCGCCGCCGATAGCGACCAGCGATCCGCCCGGGGTGGGGGATTTTACACCCCCCTTCATTCCCCCTCCGTCCCGGCCCGTTTGTTTCGCCACCGTGGCCCATATCCGCCGCCCCGCCGGAGCGGCCTCATCCTGCGCCACGGAGGTTTCCATGAACGCCAATTCCGCCCTGTTGCCGCCGCGCTTCCTGCGCACCCGCGACGCCGCCGATTTCCTCGGCCTGTCGCCGCGCACGCTGGAAAAGCATCGCACCTATGGCACCGGCCCGCTGTTTCGCAAGCTCGGCGGCCGCGTCGTCTATGCCATCGAAGAGCTGGAGGCCTGGGCCGAGCGGGGCACCGTCGCCTCGACCTCGGATCCGCGCGGCAGCATCCTGCCCGCACGGCCCCACAATCGCCAGCCCGCGCCGACCCTCGGCCGCGCCCTGCGCTGAGGCCGCGATGTCACGCCGCCCCCTGCCCGGCTCCGAGCGCGCCCGTCTCGATCCTTTCGTGATCGCGACCGGCGATGCCAGCCCGCGCGATCAGCGCGACCTGATGGAACGCCCGTTCTTCTCGCTCGCCAAGAGCCGCCGCACGATCCCGATCCGCTATGCCGCCGGGGATGTTCAGGTCGAGGTTCTCGCCGTGCCCGAGCACGGCATGGCGACGATCTGGGACGCCGATGTCCTGATCTGGGCAGCGAGCCAGATCGTCGAGGCCGAGAACTATGGCCTCAACACATCACGCTTCCTGCGCTTCATGCCCTACCAACTGCTGACCGCAACCGGGCGCGGGACGGGCATCCGTGCCTACGACCTGCTGAAGGGCGCGCTCGACCGGCTGCAATCGACCTCGATCCGCACCACGATCCGCCACGGCCAGCACTGGCGGCAGCACCGGTTCTCCTGGATCAACGAATGGGAGTTGCTGACCCGGCAGGACGGCCGTGTCGAGGGCATGGAGTTCGTGCTGCCCGACTGGTTCTATCGCGGCGTCATCGACCGCACGCTCGTGCTGGCCATCGATCCGGCCTATTTCCGGCTGAAGGGCGGGCTGGAACGCTGGCTCTACCGCGTCGCCCGCAAACATGCCGGCCACCAGCCGGACGGGTGGCGCTTCGACTTCGCGCATCTGCACCAAAAGTCCGGCAGCCTCGCACGGCCATCCGACTTCGCGCTGCAAATGCGCCGCCTGATCCTGCGCCAGCCTCTGCCGGGCTACCGGCTGTCACGGTTGATATGCGAGGGCCGGGAATGTCTTCACATCACGCCCGTCGCGATGACCGGCGCGTCCTGTGGAAAAGCTGTGAAAGGCATCTGTACTTCGCACGCACCCACTATTTGTACATCACACGCAGGACCATCTGTACATCACACGCACGGATCGCAGCTAAACCTTTGGCCTGACAGCGCGAATCCGCCCCTTAACTTATATAACCCAAAGAAATCTAACATAGCAGGGGCGCGCGGACCGGTGGATAACCGCTGTCGGGGTGCCAGGTTTCGCGAACCGGGGCGAGGTTTCATGAACTCGCTCCATGATACGCGAACTGGGTTCGCGATCCCGGAACCGAATACTGCCCAGAACCCCTTGGTTTCCAAGCCGGACCACTCGATCAGCGACGATCAGGTGGCGCAAGATCTGCACAGAAACCAGTACGCAAACCCGGATTACCACGAGCCCGATTCACAAACATGGAACCAGTCGCCCTCTGCCAATCCATTGGAAAAGCGAGATTCTTCTGACGGTTCGATTCACGAAACCTGGAAAAACGACAACCACCGCCCGGCCGCCGGGATCTCGCATCATTTTTCGCCCTTTCCGGCTGCGGAAGGAGGCGAGGAATGAGCACCGCGCATCACGATACCACAGGCGCGGAGCCTCCTGCCCTCACGCTGGTGGAGCTGATCTGGCAGCAAAAGAAGAACGAGCGCTGGCTGCGCTTCGGTCGCTTCTGCCATGATGCGCGGATCGACCGCAGCCGCCGGATTGTCGGCTTTGCGCCCGGCAGCATCTTCGCGCTGGTCCGCTGGGCCGGGAACGATTACGGCACCGTGGCCTCAAACCTCGACATCCTGCGCGCCGTCACCCGCGCAGAGCCGTTCCAGACCCTGCCCTTCATCCGCCCCGGCGCTGAGATCCTGCTAAGCGCCGTCGGCTGGCCGAAGGTCGAGCGCGTGTTGCAGGCAATCGACGCCATCGAGGCGCTGAAGATCGATCCCTGCACTGTCTCGCCCGAGCATTGGCGGCATATCCATAACCGCCTCGCGGCCGACCAGCCCTTCTGCAGCTATACGAAGGCGCAGCACGCGGCCTGGCTCAAGCGCCGGGACATCCTGCCATGATGCGCGCGCTCGACCTCTTCAGTGCCGCTGCAGGAGGCTGGTCGCTCGGCCTGCACCGCGCCGGGTTCATTACCATCGCCGCCTGCGAGATCATCGAATGGCGCCGCATCCTCTACGCGGAGAACAATCCCCATGTCAGACTTTACGAAGATATCCGCGACCTCACGGCAGCTCGACTTGTTTCCGACCTTGGAACCCTGCCCAACATCATCGTCGGATCGCCGCCCTGCCAGGACATCTCAAGCGCCAATACCAAAGGCAAAGGGATCGAGGGCGAACGCTCCGGCCTCTACCTGGAGGCCATCCGGCTGGTCAGCGAGTGCCGCCCTCGCTGGTTCGCTTTTGAAAACAGCGCTAATCTCAGAACTCGCGGCGCGGACCGGCTGCTCGGCGAGCTGGAAGCGCACGGCTACGCCTGCTGGCCATGCGTGGTGGGTGCTGCGGATATCGGCGCCAACCATGTCCGCAAGCGATCATGGCTCATTGGCTGCGATCCGCGGCAACTTGCCGACACCCGTCTCGCAATCCCAGCAGGGTGGTATCCGGCTGGAAGGAGGATCGGGTGCGCGCCGGGCGATGAAGGAATCGGGTATCTACGATCTGTTCCGCAACCGCCTGCTGCCGACGCCGATGGCCTCGGACGGGATGAAGGACGGCGCCGGCGGCGGGGCGGGATCGACATATCCGCTGCGGATGATCCTCGCCACACCGAGGAAGACGGATGCGGATCGGGGTGGTCGGGGCGATCTGCTGAGCCAGTTGCAGGGGCACAACAGCCGCCATGCGGGGATGTCACAGGCGCCGGAAATCCTGCCGACCCCGACGAAACGGGACAGCCGGATGGACGGCTGGAGTCCGGCCTACGACCGCCGGAAATCCCCGACCATGGATGCGGTGATGGACGGGGCGATGACGGGCCGGGCGCCCGACAAATGGGCCGGGGCGCGGATGCTGGCGGCGATGTTGCGGAGCCATGGCCTGACTGGAACGGCGGCCTTGCCCATCACCTACGGCTGGATGCAGGGATTTCCGCCTGGCTGGCTGGCACGCGCATTGCGCTCGGCAGCCGCAAGGGGACGTCTGCGGCAAGTCTGATCGTCGAGGCCTTCGGCGACGCGGTGGTGCCGCAGATTTCCGAGGCCATCGGCCGCGCCATCCTGCGTAGCGAGGCCGCGCTGAATGTGGTGATGGGCTGTGCATCACCGGGTAATACCACAACTGCGGAAGAGTGGTCCGGCACCCCGGATGCAAACAGCTTCTCTGCGGACAATGCCGCAGCCGATGATCGCGGAGATGCGTCATGACGCGGATGTGCCGCCGCCGATATCTCGCCGTCACCGGTCTTGCGGTGCTGCAGATCGGCAGCATCTCCGCCACCAATATCACGCCCCGGCTGATCTGGAACGCCTCGGCCAGTGTGCCGCTCGGCCTCTACGTCCTGCGGCCCGCTGGCGACCTGACCGTCGGCGACCTGGTTGCCGTCGATCCGCCGGAATCTCTGGCCGGTTTCATCACGGAACGCGGCTATACCGCAGTCGGCGTGCCGCTGCTGAAGCATGTCGCCGCCCTGGCGGGTCAGCGGGTCTGCCGCTCCGGCAGCACGATCACCATCGACGAAACGTCCGTTTCCGAGGCGCTGCCACAGGACAGGCTGGGGCGCGATCTGCCGGTCTGGCAGGGTTGCCGGATCCTCATGCCGGGCGAGGTTTTCCTCCTGAACGCCGGGATCCCGGACAGCCTCGACGGGCGCTATTTCGGCCCCCTGCCCGCGCATTCCGTCATCGGCCGCGCGATCCCGCTCTGGACCGATGATGCGCTGTCCGACCGCGCACCTGCCGGTGCGGAGGTCGCGCCACCATCGCACTGAACCACCCCTCGAACCGCAATGGAAAGGATCAGACCCATGCCCCAGATCGGCGAATTCACCCGCGAGGATACCGGCTTTGCCGGGCGCATCCGGACGGTCCTCCTCGACCATGAGCTCGTCATCGTGCCCGCGGAACACAGCGAGGCCGAGAATGCCCCGGACCACCGCGTCCATCTCGGCCCCGATGCCGACGGTCCGGAAATCGGCGCGGCCTGGACGCGCACCGGCGAAAGGGCCGGTGAATACCTGTCGGTGCTGATCGACGATCCTGCCTTCCCGCATCCGATCCGCGCCAATCTGTTCCAGAACGGCAGCGACGCGACCTCCTGGTCGCTGCACTGGAACCGTCCACCAAAGCGCGACACCCGGGACTGATACCATGCGGTCCCGGCACCCATTCCATGCAGCCATCGTGCTCTCCGGGTGGCTTCGCGCTGCCCGACGCAATGCACTTCTCTCTCTTTCCGGCCTGCTGCTGGCCCTGCCATTGGCACTGCCGATCAATGCACAGAGCGGAGCGGTAGAACTTCGTCAAACAGATGATCTGATTGCCGTTCATGTGACCGAAGCCGCGCAGCGCTTCGACATTCCGGAGCACTGGATTCGCGCCGTCATGCAGGTCGAGAGCGCGGGCAACAGCACGGCGGTTTCCTCCGCCGGTGCGATGGGGCTGATGCAGATCATGCCGGAGACATGGGCCGCGCTGCGCCGCCGCCATGGTCTCGGCGATGATCCTTTCGCACCGCGCGACAACCTCCTCGCGGGCACCGCCTATCTGCGCGAAATGCTGGACCGCTACGGCAATATCGGTGCGATGCTCGCGGCCTATAACGCCGGGCCGGGGCGCTACGACCACTACCTCTCCGGCGCTCGGGAATTGCCCGACGAGACCCGTGCCTATGTCGCCGCATTAGCACCGATGCTGTACGGCGATGGCTCCCTGACGCGCCTTGCGACTGTCGCTCCGCGCGCCTCGGACTGGCGCGAGGCATCGCTCTTTGTCGCGCAGGCGGATGGCTGGAATTCCGAGCGGGATCCGCAAATCAAGCGCATCGCCGAGGCCACGGATTTCGCAGCCGATCCGCAAATCGGGCGCATCCCGAGTGATGCTCGGTCCGCGCCCACGATCCCAGCCCATCCGCACGCGCTTGCTCCCGCAGACGAGTTGTTCGCGTCCCGATCCTCGCCGGGAGATGCACCATGACCGGAATCGCAGGATTGCGCAGAATGGCGGAGTACCGGAAAGGAAAAGCGGAAGAGCGTGCTGGAGGGAGGCACGCGACAGAAGGAGGGCAAGGTAAAAGCACCTGCCACATGCATCGCAAGCCGCTGATGCGGCTCGGCTTTTGCGTGGCAGGCGGGTCGGTCGTGTGCAGGATGCACGGTTTTTCTGAGGGATATCAGGCCTCCGGTGTGGCAGGCACTGTCTTCGCCCGGTGCGGGTGGTGGCTATGAGCGACCGCGATCCCGATTTCCACATCCGCCCGGGCAAGCCGCGCCAGTCCCGCGCGCCACGGGCAAAGAGCTTCGTCAACCAGGTGCTGCGCGCCGCTCAGAAGGCCGGGCACACGGCAGCGCCGGGGGCCAAACCCGCCGGGCAGCGAGCTTCCGGATCCGGCGACAGATCCAGCGGTATCGGCCGCTCGACCTTCGGCAGGGGCAACGGCAAGTTCGCGCGCTCCCGCCTCTTCACCCCCACGCGCCGCGTCGTGGCAAAGGCGCGGGTCGTGCGCCACAAAGGCCGGTCCTTCCGCTCGGCGCCGATGGCTGCGCATCTTGCCTATCTCCGGCGCGAAGGTGTCAGCCGCGACGGCGAGAAGGGCATCATGTTCGGCGCCGATACCGATCATGCTGATGACATTGGTTTCGCCCGGCGCTGCGAGGATGACCGGCATCATTTCCGCTTCATCATCTCGCCCGAGGACGCGGCCGAGATGGAGGATCTGAAGGGCTTCACCCGCGATCTGGTCCGGCAGATGGAAGCGGATCTCGGCACGAAACTCGACTGGGTCGCCGTCGATCACTGGAACACCGACAATCCTCATGCCCACCTGCTGGTGCGTGGCATCGATCAGACCGGCGCCGATCTCGTCATCGCCCGCGACTATATCAGCCACGGGCTGCGCTCACGTGCCGAGGACCTGGTCGGCATCGAACTCGGCCCGAAACAGGAGCACGAGATCCGCTCCTCCCTCGCCCGCGAGGTGACAGCAGAGCGCTGGACCCGCCTCGACCGCGAGATCCGTTTCCATGCCGATGATTCCGGTCTGGCCGATCTGCGCCCCGAGGTGAAAGGCCCCTCCGATCCCGAGTTGCGCCGCCTCATGATCGGCCGCCTCCAGCATCTGCGGAAGCTGGAACTCGCCACGGAACTGGCGCCGGGCGAATGGGTGATGTCCGAGGGCGCTGAACAGGTGCTGCGCGATCTCGGGCAGCGCGGCGATATCATCAAAACCATGCATCGGGCTTTCGCCAGCCGGGGCGAGGATCGCGGATTCGCGGATTTCGTGATCGGCGGAGAGAATGGGGCACGTCCGATCATCGGGCGGCTGGTCGACAAGGGCCTCCATGACGAGTTGACAGGCGAAGCCTATGTCGTGATCGATGGCACCGATGGCCGCGCCCATCATGTCCGTTTGCGGGGGATAGAGGCGTTTCGGGACGCGCCACCTTCCGGCGGCATCGTTGAGCTCCGGCGGTTTGGCGGGCCGGACGATGCGCGCCCGACCCTTGTGCTGGCCAACCGCTCCGATCTCGATCTGCAGGCCCAGATCACCGCACCGGGCGCGACCTGGCTCGATCACCGGCTGGTCGAGCGCGAGCCCATGCCGCTGGCATCTGCCGGTTTCGGCAAAGAGGTTCGCGAGGCGATGGACGCCCGCGCTGAACATCTGGCCAAGGAAAGCCTCGCCCGGCGCGAGGGGCAGCGCATCATCCTGCAGCGCAATCTCCTGAACACCCTGCGCCGCCGGGAACTGGATGCCGTAAGCGCGGAACTCGCGACTGAGACCGGCCTGCCGCAGATGAAAGCGCAGGCCGGGGAGTATGTGTCGGGCACGCTGCGCCGCCAGCTGACCCTCACCTCCGGCCGCTTCGCGATGATCGAGGGCATCGGCCCCGATGGCGGGCGCTGTTTCCAGCTCGTGCCCTGGTCGCGCGAGATCGAGCACAAGCTCGGCCAGCACATCACCGGCGTCGCACAGCCCGGCGGCGGTATCGACTGGTCGCTGGGGCGCAAGCGCGACCTCGGCCTCTGACGAAAGGAGCCTCCCATGTCCGGCACGAAAATCCTCTGGGGCCAGATCGGCATCGTCTTCCTGATCGTGCTGATCTCGGTCTGGTCCGGCACCCAATGGGTCGCCTGGCGCTTTGGCTTTCAGCCCCAGCTCGGCCCGCCCTGGTTCGACCTGATGGGCTGGCCGGTCTACTATCCGCCGGCGATCTTCTGGTGGTGGTATTTCTACGACGCCTATGCGCCCCGGATCTTCGCCGAGGGCGGAATCATCGCCGCATCGGGCGGCTTCCTCGCCATCGGCATCGCCATCACCATGTCCGTGATGCGCGCCAGAGAGGCCGCCGATATCGACACCTATGGCTCGGCCCGATGGGCAGGGCGGGATGAGATCGAACAGGCAGGCCTCCTCGGCCCCGACGGCGTGGTGCTCGGAAAATACGATCGGGACTATCTGCGGCATGACGGGCCGGAACATGTGCTTTGCTTCGCGCCGACCCGATCCGGCAAGGGCGTCGGTCTGGTCGTGCCCTCGCTCCTGACCTGGCCGGGCTCGGCCATCGTCCATGACATCAAGGGCGAGAACTGGCAGCTGACCGCGGGTTTCCGCGCGCAGCACGGCCGCGTGTTGCTCTTCGATCCGACGAATGCGGGTTCCGCCGCCTACAACCCATTGCTGGAGGTGCGACGCGGCGAATGGGAAGTACGCGACGTCCAGAACGTCGCTGACGTGCTGGTCGATCCGGAAGGCTCGCTGGAAAAGCGCAACCACTGGGAAAAGACCTCCCATTCCCTGCTGGTCGGCGCGATCCTGCATGTGCTCTATGCCGAGAAGGACAAAACCCTGGCTGGCGTCGCCGCCTTCCTCTCCGATCCGCGCCGTACCATCGAGGCGACGCTGGACGCGATGATGGGCACCAGCCATCTCGGCGAAGCGGGACCGCATCCGGTGGTCGCGTCGACGGCGCGGGAACTGCTGAACAAATCCGACAACGAACGCTCGGGCGTGTTATCGACCGCAATGTCTTTTCTCGGACTCTACCGCGATCCCGTTGTCGCCACCGTCACCTCGCGCTGCGACTGGCGCATCGAGGATCTGATCACGGATACGCGGCCCTCGACGCTCTATCTCGTGGTGCCGCCCTCGGATATCTCGCGCACCAAGCCGCTGATCAGGCTGGTGCTGAACCAGATCGGCCGGCGCCTGACCGAGGATCTGCACAGCGAGAAGCGGCGGCACCGCGTGCTGATGCTGCTCGACGAATTCCCGGCGCTCGGGCGCCTCGACTTCTTCGAATCGGCGCTGGCCTTCATGGCGGGCTACGGCATCAAGAGCTTCCTGATCGCGCAATCGCTGAACCAGATCGAGAAGGCCTATGGCCAGAACAACGCCATTCTCGACAACTGCCATGTCCGGGTCAGCTTCGCCACCAATGACGAGCGCACCGCCAAGCGCGTCTCCGATGCCCTCGGCACCGCCACCGAAATGAAAGCGATGCAGAACTATGCTGGCAGCCGCCTCGCGCCCTGGCTCGGCCATATCATGGTCTCGCGTTCCGAGACCGCGCGCCAGCTTCTCACCCCCGGCGAGATCATGCAGCTGCCGCCCGACGAGGAGATCGTGATGGTGGCTGGCACCGCGCCGATCCGGGCGAAGAAGGCGCGGTATTTCGAGGATGCGCGGCTGAACGAGCGCATCCTGCCGCCGCCGGATCCCGCGAAGATCGCCGCCTCGACGCGGCCCGACGACTGGTCGTCGCTGGCCCCGCTGGAGCCGGATGCCGCGTCTGCAGAGCCCTCAGCGAAAAAGGAGGAAGACAAGGCCAATGCCAGCCTGCGCCGGGAACCGGAGCTGCCCGAGCATGTCGAGATCGTCCATGAGAGAAAGGAACCCGCGCCCGAGGACGAATTCCGCAACCTGCTCGGCGACGATCAGGAGGATGTCGCGCGCCAGCGCCAGGCGATGCGCCGGCAGGTGGCAGGTGTCGCCCGGCGGGCGTCCCTCACCCCGGACAACGGCATGGATATCTGAAAGGACCGGATATGCGTGATCGTCTCAATGCCTCGCTGCCGGTAGGGCTGATCTCCCGCGTCACCGAACTGGCCGACCGCAAGCGCGTCTCGCGATCCTCGGTGGTCGAGGCGGCGCTGGAATCCTTCCTTTCGCCCGACACGGCCCAGATGCAGGAAGCCGCCCTGACCCGGCGGCTCGACCGGCTGTCGCGGCAGGTCGCCCGGATCGAGCGCGACCTCAGCATATCGGCGGAGACCCTCGGCCTCTTTGTCCGCTTCTGGCTGACCGTCACACCGCCGGTCCCGACGGAAGGATACGCGGCGGCCCAAGCCAAGGGGCGGGAGCGCTTCGATGGGTTCGTCACCACCCTTGGAAGGCAGTTGCAGTCCGGACGCAGCTTCCTGCGGGAGATCCCGGAGGACGTGGGGCCGACTTCCACCAACGAGACCGATGATTAAGCGGCAACCACATTTTCCCGGTTGCTGCAATGCAGGCATAAGCCCCGGAGCGCCTGAAGGTCAGACGTCCTGTCGGAGGGCTCGCAACCACCCGTCCGTCACCCGCTCTGTCTGCCTGCCACGCATGAAATCGTCGATTCGCCCGGCGACCTCGGTATAAGGCATGCCCAGCGTCCCGAAAGACGAAAAGCCCGAGGCAGGCAAAGATCGGTATACCAGTGAACTGCGGCCGCTAAACGAGGTGTCCGCACCTGACA
Source organism: Paracoccus methylovorus (assembly GCF_016919705.1). Lineage (NCBI taxonomy): Bacteria > Pseudomonadati > Pseudomonadota > Alphaproteobacteria > Rhodobacterales > Paracoccaceae > Paracoccus > Paracoccus methylovorus. Next base: position 370,314 of record NZ_CP070371.1, on the reverse strand, counting down.
GTCCGGCACGTTGTGACAGCGCCTGGCGCGCATCTTCGGCGCTGATCTCCCGACCGATAACTGCCGCCGCTGCCCGCGCCGACATATCATTCGTCAGAAGCATTGAACTGGTTTCCTTATTCCAGCGCGGTTTGACGATGATCGTGTGCAGCGAGCGCAGGCCACAACGGGCAAGATCCCCGATCAGCCGAAGCTCTCCGTCATTCAGGCCAAAGGTAAGCGGGTTCCCCTGCATCGGATATTTGTGCTTGATCTCCAGATGCCAGAGCTGATCGCCCTGAAGGTATATCCTGTCAATATTCCAGACATACCTGAACCATGGCTGAATACCGAAATTCATGAACAGCCGCGGCAGAACGACCCGGAGCCCCAGGTCATTTCCATAGTGCGCCGAGAGATACCCCCAGAAGCTCTGGTTGATACGCCTTGTGTCCCGGACCGACCGGTCGACACCGACATCACGCGCCGTCTTCAGCCCTGAGAGGGATCGCGCAACTTCGTGCAGAGGCGACCAGTCCGATGCACGCCGCCCTTCCTCTGTTCTGGCGGCAACGAAGTCGTGCATGATTTCGTCGAACCGGACCAGCCAGGCAGAATACCTGGATCCAAGCGCCCGAAGATATCGACCCAGCCCCTTCGCGCTGCCGCGATCCCATACGAAGGCATAAGAGGCATCACGACCCGGATTCCTGGCGATTGCCGTATCGGCATCAATCAGTACCGGTACGTCTTCGTCCTTCCGGGGGAACGCGGCCAGATACTGATCGAAGAGGCTTTCGACAACGAGGCCTTCGGCGAGCCGGTGTTTGTCGAGGGCAAGAATGCGCTGACAGAGATCGTGATCCGAGAGGTCCAGCCCGGCAAGTTCTCCAAGAGGTGTCTGCATAGCCCTGACTCACCGACGGCAGCCTGCGCTTGCCCAGAAATTCGTGCCATATCATCGGCAACGGCGAGGGGGGCGCAAGGGCACAAGCGGAATACTTCATCAGGTTTCCACTATGTTCTTGCAGGAGGGGCGACATGCAGACATAGTGTCAAAAAAATTCCCCGATGGCGTGCGGACAGTGGAGAGCAGAATGCAGACAGATTTCGACAGCCTCCTGCAGCGGGCAGGGTGGTCGGTTGCCGAAGCATCGAAAAAGCTGGGCTACTCCGAAGGCCATATCTATCGCTGGAAACGAGGCGAGGAAACCCCGCGCGAGGCGGTGATCCGGGTTCTGCAGACGGAGGCGGAAAGCCATGCCCGTCCGGCAAAGGACGCCGCTTTTACCTTCATCGACCTCTTTGCCGGTATCGGCGGGCTGCGGCACGCAATGGAAAGTGCGGGAGGGCGTTGCGTGTTCACCTCCGAATGGGACGGTTATGCTCAGAAAACCTATCTGGCGAACTATCCGGACAACCGGCCCATCGCCGGCGACATCCGCGAGGTCGGGGCCGCAGATGTGCCCGATCACGATGTTCTGGTCGCGGGCTTTCCCTGCCAGCCCTTCTCGATCGCTGGTGTCTCAAAGAAGAACGCGCTCGGACGGTTGCATGGGTTTCAGGATGAAACCCAGGGCACGCTGTTCTTCGACGTCCTGCGTATCCTGAAGCATCACCGCCCGGCAGCCTTCCTGCTGGAGAACGTGAAGAACCTGCGGAGCCACGACAAGGGGCGGACGTTCAGCGTGATCCGGAGGAAGCTGGAGGAAGAGCTGGGCTACTCGATCCACACGCGGATCATCGATGCGGGCCACTTTGTTCCGCAGCATCGCGAACGGATCGTCATCGTCGGCTTTCGTGATCCGGTCCCCTTCAGCTTCGATGATCTGCATCTGCCGGCCTACGGTGCCAGACGCCTGCGCTCGATTCTCCACCCGGAAGATGGAACGGAGGCGCCGGAGGGGCATTTTACCATCGGACCCGACGCAGAAGTCAGCGCGAAATACACGCTCACCGACAAGCTCTGGCAATACCTGCAGGACTACGCGGCCAAGCACCGCGCCAGGGGAAATGGCTTTGGATTCGGTCTGGTCGGCCCGGATGACATCGCCCGCACGCTTTCGGCGCGCTATTATAAGGACGGCTCGGAGATCCTCGTCAGCAGGGGCACGGGAGAAAACCCACGTCGGCTGACGCCACGGGAATGCGCCCGCCTGATGGGTTACGATGACAGCTTCCGCATCCCGGTCTCCGACACGCAGGCATACAAACAGTTTGGCAATTCGGTCGCTGTTCCGGTTTTCGCGGAAGTCGCAAAGATCATGCTGCCACATGTCCTGACCGTCATGTCCGATGCCGGATTGCGCGCGCGAAAAGTTGGCTGACGTCCACAACAGTGCCACCCGCAGCCGTAATATGGCGGCGATCCGCGGGACCAACACGAAGCCCGAAATGCTGCTGCGGAAGGGCCTGCATGCGCGTGGCTTCCGGTTTCGGCTGCACGAGAAGACGCTGCCCGGTCGTCCGGATCTGGTATTGCCGAAATACCGGGCCGTCCTGCTGGTCAACGGCTGCTTCTGGCATGGACATGACTGCTATCTGTTTCGCTGGCCAGCAACCCGGGAAGAGTTCTGGCGCCGGAAGATCGCCGGAAATGTTGCCCGTGACACAGCAAATATTACCGCCTTGCGGGCAGCGGGCTGGCGGGTGTCCCTTATCTGGGAATGCGCGCTGAAGGGAAAGCTGCGGTGGCCGGATGAAGAGGTGATTGACAGAGTCAGCCTGTGGCTCTCCTCTGACGATCCGGTTCTCGAGCTGCGCGGACGGGATTCCGCCGGAAATGAAGGGCAGGGTTGACGTGGCGGGCAAAGGTTATCTTTCAGGATATTTCGTTGGAGCCGGCGCAAAGGTCTTGCGCGGCACAGAGGTGGATCCTGCCGTATCCCGGGGACATGAGTTCCAGGGCGTCGATGTGTTCCGGGCATTTGTCGGAACACCGGCGGAACGGGAGAGAATCCCGGTCACCTATATCTGGATGGATGACGAGCAGGAGGCACCCCTCCGGCTGGAACTGACCGGGACATGGTACAACAGCCGCAAGGCGCAACTACATCGCGCGCCGGAATACCGTCTTTACTATCCGGCAGCTGCTGAAAGTGTCGTCCACCGGGCGCAAGCGGGCGATACGCTGTTTCTCTGTATGACCTCAGAGCGGAAAGTGCTTGCAATCCTGTGTCCTTCCGGCAGCTCTGCCGAGCAGAAACTGCTGTGGCTCTTCGGGTTGCAACTGACGGATGACTACGCCCTCAGCCAGCGTGATATCGGTGAGGACGGCGGTCGCGGTATCGACCTTGCCGCAAAGTTTATCCTTGATGAGCTTGGCATTGAGGCTGAAGAACCGGAACCTGATGCGCTTGACCAGCTCGTCGGGCGATTTGGTGCGGCTTTTCCCGGCACTGCTGCCTTCTCGGCTTTTGCGCGTAAGTCTGTTAAAGGCGTCGACCCGCTGGCCGATCCCGACGCAGCCCTTGTCGCCTGGATGGAGCATGAGGAAGCCCTGTTCCGGCATCTGGAGCGTATCATCGTGGCGGAACGGCTCAAGGAAGGCTTTCTGGACGGGGAACAGGCAGATGTCGACGGATTTCTGTCCTTCTCACTGAGCGTGCAGAACAGGCGCAAATCCCGCGCCGGTTATGCTTTTGCGCATCATGTCGAGGCGCTGCTGACCAAATGGAATGTCCGATACAAGCGAGAGGCCACCACCGAAAAGAGAAATGCGGCCGATTTCCTGTTTCCAGGTGAAGCTGAGTATGCAGATCCCACCTTCCCGACCGACAAACTTCGTATGCTGGCAGTCAAGACCACCTGCAAGGATCGGTGGCGACAGGTGCTGGCAGAGGCAGAACGCATCACGGCCAAGCATCTGTTAACGCTCGAACCGTCCATCTCCCGGGCACAGACCGGCGAAATGCAGGCGCAGGCGCTGCAGCTCGTCTTGCCACAAAGCATTCACGCCACATATCACACAGACCAGCAAAACTGGCTGATGTCAGTTCGGGGATTCCTTGACCTCGTCAGGGCCGCGTAATCGCATGACGAAATGTCATCCCGCCGTTTTCCTGTATCTGCACGCCATGGCCCTACTACGCCCTGAAGCCTGTTGCGGACCGCTGACATGACGCTTCCTTAGTCATCCCCATCCGGGGACCTTCATGCTCCTCCCCGGTGGAACGGGGACGGAATGGCAGGCTCAGGCAGCATTGAGGCAAGCAGGCAGCGGGGCGCGCGGATGCTCCGGAGCGCGCTCGGGCCTGCCATTTCCGCGTATTTGCAGGATCCGGGCGTCATCGAAGTGATGCTGAACCCGGACGGGCGGATCTGGGTGGACCGGCTCGCGGAGGGGCTCGCCGATACCGGCGAGCACCTGTCACCCGAGGATGGCGAGCGCATCGTCCGGCTGGTCGCGCATCATGTCGGCGCCGAGGTCCATGCGCGGAGTCCCCGCGTCTCCGCCGAACTGCCCGAGAGCGGCGAGCGGTTCGAGGGCCTGCTGCCGCCGGTGGTGGCTGCGGCCTCCTTCGCCATCCGCAAGCCCGCCGTCGCGGTCTTCACCCTCGACGATTACGTCAGCGCCGGGATCATGACCCGGATGCAGGCCGAGGCGCTGCGGCTGGGCGTCGCCACCCGCGCCAATATCCTCGTCGCGGGCGGCACCTCGACCGGCAAGACCACGCTGACCAATGCACTGCTGGCCGAGGTCGCGATGACCGGCGACCGGGTGATCATCATCGAAGACACCAGAGAACTGCAATGCGCGGCGCCGAATCTGGTGGCGATGCGAACGAAGGACGGTGTCGCCACGCTTTCGGACCTTGTCCGTTCCTCGCTGCGCCTGCGCCCCGACCGTATCCCCATCGGCGAGGTGCGCGGTGCCGAGGCGCTGGATTTGCTGAAGGCCTGGGGCACCGGCCATCCCGGCGGCATCGGCACCATCCATGCCGGATCGGGCATCGGGGCGCTGCGGCGCCTCGAACAACTGATCCAGGAAGCCGTGGTCACCGTGCCGCGCGCCCTGATCGCCGAAACCATCGACCTGGTTGCCGTCCTCGCCGGGCGCGGCAGCAACCGCCGCCTTGTCGAGCTTGCCCTCGTCGAGGGCCTGGGGCCGGACGGCGACTATCGGGTCACCTCCGCAGATTTTCCACCCGCAACCTCCAGTTCAGAACAGGGAGACTCCGCATGATCCGTCATGCCTTCACCATCAGCCGCCACATCGCCAGCGCTGCGACCTTCGGCTATGTCAGCCTTATGCTGGCACCCGCCGCCCATGCGGCCGGCTCCTCCATGCCCTGGGAAGCGCCGTTGCAGTCGATCCTGCAATCGGTCGAAGGCCCGGTCGCCAAGATCGTCGCGGTGATCATCATCATCGTCACCGGGTTGACGCTGGCCTTCGGCGATACCGGCGGCGGCTTCCGGCGGCTGATCCAGATCGTCTTCGGTATTTCCATCGCCTTCGCTGCATCGAGCTTCTTCCTGAGCTTCTTCAGCTTCGGCGGAGGGGCACTGATCTGATGGCAACGAGCTTCGAGGCCCTCGACGCGGTGCCGGGGTTCTCCGTTCCGGTCCACCGAGCGTTGACCGAGCAGATCCTGCTCGGCGGCGCACCGCGCTCCATCGCCATCCTGAACGGCACGCTGGCCGGGGCCGTCGGCCTCGGCCTGCAACTCTGGCTGGGCGGCCTGATGATCTGGGCCATCGGTCATATGGCCGCGGTCTGGGCCGCAAAGCACGATCCGCTCTTTGCCGAGGTCGGGCGCAGGCATCTGCGCCTGCCCGGAAATTTCATGGTCTGACCGGAGGCTTTCGCCGATGATGAACCTCGCCGAGTATCGCCGCCATGCCGCGCAGCTTGCCGATTATCTGCCCTGGGCGGCGCTGATCGCGCCCGGCGTGGTGCTGAACAAGGATGGCAGCTTCCAGCGCACGGCGAAGTTACGGGGACCAGATCTGGACTCCGCCGTTGCCGCTGAACTCGTCGCGGTGGCCGGGCGGCTGAACAATGCCTTCCGCCGCCTCGGCTCCGGCTGGGCCATATTCGTCGAGGCGCAGAGGTCCGAGGCCTCGACCTATCCCGCGAGTAGCTTCCCGGATCCGGCTTCCGCGCTGGTCGAGGCCGAGCGGCGGGCAGACTTCGAGGAAGAGGGGAGCCATTTCGTATCAGGCTATTTCCTGACCTTCCTCTGGCTGCCTCCGGCGGAAGAGGCCGCGCGCGCCGAGAGCTGGCTCTATGAGGGCCGCGAGACCTCGGGCGTGAACCCGCATGAGATGCTGCGCGGCTTCATCGACCGCACCGACCGGGTGCTGGCGCTGATGGACGGCTTCATGCCGGAATGCCGCTGGCTCGACGATGCGGGCACGCTCACATATCTGCATTCCACCATTTCCACGAACCGGCATCGGTTGCGCCTGCCCGAAGTGCCGATGCATCTCGATGCCCTGCTGGCCGATCAGCCTCTGGCGGTCGGGCTGGAGCCGCGCCTTGGCCCCGCTCATCTGCGGGTGCTGACGGTGACCGGCTTCCCGACCGCCACCACGCCCGGCATCCTCGACGATCTGAATCGCCTCGCCTTTCCCTATCGCTGGTCGACACGGGCCATCCTGATGGACAAACTCGATGCGACCAGGATGGTGACCAAGATCCGCCGCCAGTGGTTCGCCAAGCGGAAGTCCATCGCCGCCATCCTGAAGGAGGTGATGAGCAATGAGCAATCCGCGCTGGTCGATACCGATGCCGCCAACAAGGCGCTGGACGCCGATATGGCGCTGCAGGAACTCGGGGCCGATGTCGCGGGCATGGCATGGGTCACCGCGACAATCACGGTCTGGGACCATGACCCTCGTCTCGCCGATGAGAAGCTGCGCCTGATCGAGAAGGTGATCCAGGGCCGCGACTTCACCGCGATGATCGAGACCGTAAATGCGGTCGATGCATGGCTCGGGAGCCTGCCCGGACATGCCTATGCGAATGTGCGGCAGCCACCCATCAGCACTTTGAATCTCGCCCACATGATCCCGCTTTCAGCGGTGTGGGCGGGGCCGGAACGGGACGAGCATTTCGGTGCACCCCCTTTGCTCTTTGGAAAGACCGAAGGCTCAACCCCGTTCCGGCTAAGTCTCCATGTCGGCGATGTCGGCCATACGCTGGTGGTCGGCCCGACCGGCGCGGGTAAATCCGTGCTGCTCGCGCTGACGGCGCTGCAGTTCCGCCGCTATGCACGCTCGCAGATCTTCGCCTTCGATTTCGGCGGCTCGATCCGTGCCTCGGCCCTCGCCATGGGCGGCGACTGGCATGATCTCGGCGGCGGCCTGGGCTTTCATGATTGCCTCGCATGGGCGCGCCGTCTCGCGGCGGATCCTGAAGGGCCGGGCGCGGCGGCGGCTGAACCCGCTCTTCGTCGGATGGCTGATGGGCTGGCCCATCGGACACGCGCTCTGCGCCTGCTCGGCAACGGAGTTCATCCTCTGGTTGCAGCACATGCGTGGCGCGCTCTCGCAGCTGCCCATGGCCTCGGGCCCGTGGATCTGGCGGCCGGCGGATGCGGCCCAGCGCCCGGCGCAGATGGATTTCCTTGAAGGATTGCAGCCATGAGCATGCAGGGACGGATCAGCCGTGCCGGTGGCACGCGGATCAAACGCGCGCTGGGCGTGCAGACGGCGCTGGAATGGGCGTTCCGAGTCGAGAAAGCGCAGTTGGAACTGCCGCTGCCACAGGACGTGACCGAGGAAGGTTTCGGTTTCGGCCTCGAATATGTCCTGATCCAGCGCGCCATCCTCGGCTGCAAGATCGACGGCGGCCAGCACAAGATCGGCAGCTACACCCATGAGGATGCCGAGGTGATCGCGGCCTGCGTCGCCGGGATCCCCGACGCGATGGGCGGCAAGCGCATGGCGATCCGGGTCGCCGAACTGGCCCGCGCCGGCCTCACCCCCGACTGGATGCCCGGTGCCGTGCCGCGTTGTGTGCCGGTCGAGGTGAAACGCAACCAGCATGGCGAACGGGCCACCACCATCGTCGTCGGCACGGCGCGCTTGCTCACCCGCGGCAGGTGGCGGACGATCGAGGTACTGGCCTGCCCGGTCACCTTCTCGCCCCACCCGCGCCAGATCGAATCCGCCCGCCGCGCCTATGACGACTGGTGGCAGGCGCTGGGCTGGATCCGCGACGGGCTGATCGCGGGCGGGATGCTGCGCGAGTTCGAGGTGACGGCGGCGATGCCGAAGGCGCGGCCTTGGTTGGCCTCGCCGTGCAAGTAGCTGTCCCTCCAGCATCATCATTCAGCCGATTGGTCGCACCCGGTCCAATCGGCATAGCCGCATCTTGATTGCAATGCTATCATTGCTTATCCTTGACTTGCAACCGGAGGGCACCATGGCCAGCATCACGATTCGCAATCTTGACGATGATGTAAAGCGCCGCCTGCGTGTACGCGCGGCTGAGCACGGCCGCTCGATGGAGGAAGAGGCTCGCGACATTCTGCGACAGGTTGTCGGCCAGCCCAACGCCCCGCGCAACCTCGGCGAGGCCATTCACGCCCGGTTCGCGGCGGTAGGCGGCATCGACCTGGCCCCGGTGCAGCGCGGCCCGATGCGCCCCACACCCAGCTTCGATTGAGCGATGATCCTCCTCGATACCAACGTGATCTCGGAGCTGATGCGCACTGAGCCGGCCCGGATCGTGCTGGACTGGTTCGGCCAACATAACTCGGCTGATCTTTTCATCTCGGCCGTCACCGAAGCGGAACTGCGCACCGGCGTCGCGATCCTGCCCGAAGGCCAGCGCCGCGACCGGCTGCAACTGGCCCTCGACGCCATGATCGACCAGGATTTCCAGGCGCGCGTCCTGCCGTTCGACAGCCCTGCCGCCAAAGCCTATGCCGACATCACCGCCCAGCGCCGCGCCGCCGGCCGCCCCATCGCCGAGGCCGACTGTCAGATTGCTGCCATCGCCCGCGCCATGGGCGCCCCCGTCGCCACCCGCAACGTCAAGGATTTCGACGGCTGCGGCATTCGTCTGATCAACCCATGGAACGACCAATGACCGGTGCCTGGCCATCACAGCAGGGCATGCCAGGGAACGAATGGGGACGGTGGCGATGCCCAGCGCCGTGGGCACCGAGGCCCCGGTTAGCGGCTGGATTTCGCCGATCAGCTGCCATACGGTTCCGAAAAGACTTTCCGAGGGGCAAATCGACCAATGGCATCGAACGACAACGGCTCGGATCTCGGCATTGAAACCAGCCTGTTCAAAGCCGCCGACAAGCTGCGCGGTAATATGGAGCCGTCGGATTACAAGCATGTCGCCCTTGGCCTGATCTTCCTCAAGCACATCTCGGACGGGTTCGAGGCCAAACATGCCGAACTCATGTCCGAATACCCCGAAGGGGCCGAGGACCCTGACGAATACCTCGCCGACAATATCTTCTGGGTGCCGCTTGATGCCCGCTGGTCGCACCTTCAGGCCAATGCCAAGCAGCCTAATATCGGCAAGCTGATTGACGAGGCGATGATCGCCATTGAAAAGGTCAACCCCAGCCTCAAGGGCGTGCTGCCCAAGGATTACGGTCGCCCGGCGCTGAACGCCGTCATGCTTGGGGAACTGATCGACCTGATTTCCGGCATCGCCTTGGGCGAGAGCAAGGACCGCGCCCGCGATCTGCTGGGCCGGGTCTATGAATATTTCCTCGGCCAGTTCGCCGGGTCCGAGGGCAAGCGCGGCGGCGAATTCTACACCCCGCGCTCCGTGGTGCGCACCATGGTCGAGATGCTGGAGCCCTACAAGGGCCGCGTCTATGACCCCTGCTGCGGCTCGGGCGGGATGTTCGTGCAGTCGGAAAAGTTCGTCGAGGCGCATGGCGGCCGCCTGGGCGATATCGCCATCTATGGGCAGGAATCGAACTACACCACCTGGCGGCTGTGCAAGATGAACCTTGCCGTGCGCGGCATCGACGCCGACATCAAGTGGAACAGCGAGGGCAGCTTTCACAAGGACGAACTGCCCGACCTGCGCGCCGATGTGATCCTGGCCAACCCGCCCTTCAACATCTCGGACTGGGGCGGCGAGCGGTTGCGCGACGATGCCCGGTGGAAATATGGCATCCCGCCCGCCGGCAACGCCAATTTCGCCTGGCTGCAACATATCCTGCATCACCTGTCGCCCACCGGCACGGCGGGGGTGGTGCTGGCCAATGGCTCGATGTCCTCGACCCAGTCGGGCGAGGGCGAGATCAGAAAGGCGATGATCGAGGGCGAGGTGGTCGACTGCATGATCGCGCTGCCGGGGCAGCTGTTCTATTCCACCCAGATCCCGGCCTGCCTGTGGTTTCTGGCCCGCGACAAATCCAACGGCATCGCCCGCGACAAGACCCTGCGCGACCGGCGCGGCGAGGTGCTGTTCATCGACGCCCGCAAGCTTGGTTTCATGGTGGACCGCACAAGGCGCGAGTTTTCCGACGCGGATATCGCCCGCATTGCCGATACCTACCACGCCTGGCGGCTGGGCGAGGGCTACGAGGATGTGCCGGGCTTCTGCAAATCCGCCGGCATCGAGGAAATCCGGTCCCACGGCCACGTTCTGACCCCGGGCCGCTATGTCGGGGCCGAGGCGGCAGAGGAGGACGAGACACCCTTTACCGACCGTTTCGCCGCCTTGCAGGAGCAGCTGGAGGCGCAGTTCGCCGAGGCCGAGGAACTGACAACGACGATCCGGGCAAGGTTGGCGGGGGTCGGGGTGTGAGAAAAAGCTTTTATCAGGGGCTCATGCTAATAACGACGACCCAAGAAAAGCTGTCGCGGAAGGCTAGGCGGGGGATGTGGCGTGATTAAGCTGAACGACTTGATCGAGTTCAACCCTTCGGTTCGGCTGAGGAAAGGCGAAAGTGCGCCATTCATCGAGATGGCAGCGCTACCAACCAATGCACGTGATATTCCAGAAATAGGAGCGCGCGAGTTTTCGGGCTCAGGCTCGAAATTCGAGAACGGCGACACACTTTTCGCGCGCATTACGCCTTGCTTAGAGAACGGCAAAGGCGGCTATGTTTCAACCTTAGAAGCTGGTCAAGCAGCCCATGGCTCGACTGAGTTTATTGTCATGCGTGCAAGATCGCAGGCTGACGGCTTATTTGTTTATTACATCACGAGGGACCCAGAGTTTCGGCGCTTTGCCGAGAAGCAAATGTCTGGGACGTCTGGCCGACAACGCGTCGCTTGGCGGTCGATAGCAGAATACGAGTTGCCAACCATCAATCCGTCACAGCGCGAAGCCATAGCCGCCACGCTCGGGGTGCTGGATGACAAGATCGAGTTGAACCGCAGGATGAACGCCACGCTGGAATCCATGGCGCGGGCGCTGTTTCGCGACTGGTTCGTGGATTTCGGCCCCACCCGCGCCAAGATGGAGGGCAGCAAACCCTACCTCTCCCCCGACCTCTGGGCCCTCTTCCCCGACCGCCTCGACAGTGACGGCAAGCCGGAGGGGTGGGAGGAAAAACCGCTGGATGAAATCGCCAACTTTCTCAATGGTCTCGCCTTGCAGAAATTTCCCGGCGAAAATGAGGCGGACAGCCTGCCGGTGATCAAGATTGCCGAACTGCGAAACGGCATCACAGCCAAATCCAATCGCGCTTCCCGGAAGGTCCCGCCCCAATACGTGGTGCAGGATAGCGACTTTCTATTTTCGTGGTCCGGCAGCCTGCTCGCCAAGTTCTGGACCGGAGGAGAAGGTGCGCTGAACCAGCATCTGTTCAAGGTCACTTCTGACCGCTACCCAGCATGGTTCTTCAGCGAATGGGTTCAGCACCATCTGGAAGAATTCCAGATCATCGCCGCATCGAAGGCCACGACGATGGGGCATATTCAGCGCGGCCACTTGAAGGCGGCAAAGACGATCTGCCCCCCTGACGATATAGTTGCACGAATGGGCGAAACGATGGCACCGCTGATTGATCGTATTATCCATAACGAAATGGAATCCCGCACCCTCGCCCAGACCCGCGACCTGCTGCTGCCGCGCCTGATGTCGGGGGAGTTGCGGGTGGCCGAGGCAGAATCCCTCGCCAGCAAGGTGGCGTGATGGCGGTTCTCTATCATCAGGGGCGGTTCCCGCCCGGTGCGCTCGACTGGCCGCAGCTTCTGCCGCTGATCGGCCCCGCCAATGCCGCCGTCGCCCGATACGAGGGCGTGCTGCACGGTATCCCCAACCCCAATGTGCTGCTCTCGCCGCTGACCACGCAGGAAGCCGTGCTGTCCAGCCGCATCGAGGGCACGCAGGCCACCATCGGCGAGGTGCTGGAGTTCGAGGCTGAGGGCGAGCCGGGGGATGAAAGCACGCCGAAAAAGGCCGATATCCACGAGGTGCTGAACTATCGCGCGGCGCTGGCCGAGGCATCGCGCCTGCTGGAAACCCTGCCGCTGTCGCAGCGCCTGATCCGGCTGACCCATGAACGCCTGATGCAGGGCGTGCGCGGCCGCAACAAAGATCCGGGCGAATATCGCCGCATTCCGAACTGGATCGGCCCCGAAGGCTGCACCATTGAACAGGCGCGTTTTGTCCCCTGTTCGGCCGAGGCCCTGCCCGCCGCGATGGATGCGTGGGAACGCTATATCCACGACCCGGCCCCCGATGCGCTGATCCAGCTTGCCGTGCTCCATGCCGAGTTCGAGGCGATCCACCCGTTTCTGGACGGCAACGGACGGCTGGGGCGGCTGATCATCCCGCTGTTCCTTAAGTCCAAGGGCCTGCTGTCGGCACCGAATTTCTATCTGTCGGAATATCTGGAAAGCCACCGGGACGAATATTACGACCGGCTGCTGGCGGTCTCGCGCGATGGCGACTGGACCGGCTGGTGCGGGTTCTTCCTGCGCGCGATCATTGAACAGGCAGGCACCAACCAGAGGAAGGCGCAGGCGATCCACGCGCTCTACAGCGCACGCAAGGACTGGATGGTCGCGGCCACCCGCTCGCAATACGGGGTGCGGGCGCTGGACTGGTTCTTCAGTCGCCCGATTTTTGTCGCCTCGGATTTCGTGGCGCAGGCGGATATTCCCGGTCCGACCGCCAAGCGCATCCTGCGGCTGGTGCGCGACAATGGGCTGTTGCGCGAAATCCGCGCGTCCGGCGGCAGGCGGCCCGCCGTGCTGGCCTTCCCGGAGTTGCTGAACATCTGCGAAGGGCGGGACGCGTTTTGAGGATCACTTGTTCGCGTCAAACTGGTTTGCGGGTCGAAATAACGGACAAACTGACCCACAAACTGTCTTGCGGTACAAAAGTGATCGACAAGCCCACCAGACCGCCCAAGCCGGAGGTTGCCAGTCGATGCTGACCGAAGCCGAAGTTGAAGCCGTCCTCCTCGATCAGCTTGGGGCGCTGGGCTATGCTTGCATCAACGACGCCATATCTGGCCCGGACGGCAGCAACCCAGAGCGTGACGCCTATTCCGACACGATCCTGTCCGGCCGGTTGCGCACGGCCATTGAGCGCCTGAACCCGCAGATCCCCGAGGACGCCCGCGAGGATGCCCTGCGCCGGGTCGTGGCCAGCGAACGCCCCTCGCTGATCGAGGAAAACCGCCGGCTGCATCGCTTCATGGTCGAGGGCGTGCCGGTGGAATACCGGGCCGAGGATGGCTCGATCCGCGGCGATACCGTGCGGCTGGTGGATGCCGCGGACGCGTTGAACGACTGGCTAGCCATTGCACAGTTCACCGTGATCGAGAACGGGAATAACCGCCGCCCCGATGTGGTGGCATTTCTGAACGGGTTGCCTGTCGCGGTGATCGAGGTGAAGAAACCCGGCGCCGAGGCCGCCACCCTTGGCGCGGCCTTCAACCAGTTGCAGACCTACAAGGCGCAGATCCCCTCGCTCTTTCGCACCAATGCAGTGCTGATCACCACGGACGGATTGCAGGCCCGCGTCGGCTCGCTGACCGCCGATCTGGAACGTTTCATGCCCTGGCGCACCACCGATGGCGCCGATGTCGCCCCCAAGGGCGCGCCCGAGATGTCGGTGCTGATCGAAGGCGTGTTCGAGCGGTCCCGGCTGCTGTCGCTGATGCGCGAGTTTACTGTCTTTGGCGATACCGGCAGCGGCATCGTCAAGATCATCGCCGGCTATCACCAGTTCCACGCCGTCCGCCGCGCGGTGGCCAGCACCATTGACGCCAGCCGCTCGGGTGGCGACCGCAAGGCCGGGGTGATCTGGCATACCCAGGGATCGGGCAAGAGCCTGCTGATGGCGTTTTATGCCGGGCAATTGGTGCGCGACCCGGCGATGGAAAACCCGACCATCGTCGTGATCACCGACCGCAACGACCTGGACGACCAGCTCTTCGGCACGTTCGCGATGTGCCGCGACCTGATCCGCCAGACCCCGGTGCAGGCGGAGAGCCGCGAAGACCTGCAGAAGGCGTTGTCCCGCGCCTCGGGCGGCGTAGTGTTCACTACCATCCAGAAATTTGCCCCCGAGAAGGGCGCGGCATATCCCCTGCTGACGGACCGCCGCAATGTGGTGGTGATCGCTGATGAGGCGCATCGCAGCCAATACGGATTCAAGGCGCGGATCGAGAAGACCGGCGAAATCGCCTATGGCTTCGCCAAGCATCTGCGCGATGCGCTGCGCAATGCCTCCTTCATCGGTTTCACCGGCACCCCGATCGAGCAGGACGATGTGAACACACCCGCCGTCTTTGGCCATTACATCGACGTCTATGACATCAGCCGCGCGGTCGAAGACGGGGCGACGGTGCCGATCTATTACGAATCCCGTCTGGCGCGGATTGAACTGCCCGATACCGAAAAGCCGAAGGTCGACGCCGAAATCGAGGAACTGACCGAAAATGAGGTCGTCAGCGAACAGGAGCGGCTGAAGCGCAAATGGTCCACGGTCGAGGCCTTGGTCGGATCGGAAAAGCGACTGGCGATGGTGGCCGCGGATCTCGTCGCGCATTTCGAGGCACGCGTTGAGGCGATGGATGGCAAGGCCATGGTGGTCTGCATGAGCCGGCGCATCTGCGTCGACCTCTATAACCAGATCGTGGCGCTGCGCCCGGACTGGCATTCAGATGATGATGCCGCTGGGGCGGTCAAGATCGTGATGACCGGTTCGGCCGCGGACCCGGCAGAGTGGCAGCCCCATATCGGCGGCAAGGCCCGGCGTGATCTGCTGGCCAAACGGGCCAAGGATCCAGGCGATCCGCTGAAACTGGTGATCGTGCGCGACATGTGGCTGACCGGATTCGATGCGCCCTCGATGCACACGATGTATATCGACAAGCCGATGCGCGGCCACGGCTTGATGCAGGCCATCGCGCGGGTGAACCGGGTGTTCCGCGACAAGCCGGCCGGTCTGATCGTCGATTACATCGGCATCGCCCAGAACCTGAAATCCGCGCTGGGTCAGTATTCCAAGTCGGACCAGGAACAAGCAGGGATCGACGAGCCCGAGGCCGTCGCGGCCCTTCTGGAACGCCTCGATGTCGTGCGTGCCATGTATCACGGGTTCGATTATTCCAAAGGGCTGACCGGCACCCCGCAGCAGCGCCTTGTCACGCTGGCCGAGGCGCTCGACTGGATACTGGCAAAGCAAGACGAGGCGGCGCAGCGGGAAACAGACAAGGAAGCCAAGAAGGCCGCACACCGGCGGTATCAGGATGCCGTGCTCGGTTTGTCCAAGGCCTTTGCGCTCTGTTCGGCCAGCGACGCTGCCCGCGAGGTTCGGGATGAGGTCGGGTTCTTCCAGACCGTGCGCGCCGCGATGGTCAAGGCGGCTGACACATCGGGCCGGTCGGCTGCCGACCGCGACCTCGCAATCCGCCAGATCGTGAATGGCGCTGTTGCTTCAACCGAAATCGTCGATATCGTGTCGGCGGCCGGGCTATCGTCGCCGGATATTTCGATCCTGTCGGACGAGTTCCTGGCCGAGGTCGGGCAGATGGAGAAGAAAAACCTCGCCCTTGAGGCGCTGAAAAAGCTGCTAAATGACGAGATCAGATCGCGCAGCCGCTCGAACGTCATTGAAACCCGGAAATTCTCGGAACGGCTGGAAGAGGCGATTTCGCGCTATCACACCAACGCCATCAGCACGGTCGAGGTGCTGCAGGAACTGATCGCGCTGGCCAAGGAGGTCCGCGAGGCCAGGAACCGGGGCGAAGAGACCGGGCTGACGCCCGAGGAAATCGCCTTCTACGACGCACTGGCCGATAACCAGAGCGCCGTCGATGTTCTCGGCAACGACCGGCTGAAGATCATCGCACACGAGCTGCTCAAGGGGCTCAAGGCCAATGTCAGCGTCGACTGGGCACATCGTGACAGCGCCCGCGCGCGACTGCGAGTTCTCGTGAAGCGAATCTTGCGGAAGTACGGGTATCCGCCGGATCTAGAGGAAGCCGCAGTCAGGGGGGTGTTGGCGCAAGCGGAGGCCATGTTGTCAGAGATCGCAGGTTGATCATGACCATGAAGAAATTGGTGGCACCGGGCGGCCCCCCTGAGTCAGGGAAGTTGTCCGCTACAGCCGAAGCAAACGTCCGTTTTGTATAGGATGCGGCGCTTGCATGGCTTTGCCGGGAGCGAGGAAGCTATCTTTCCAAATAGCTACATGGGCTAGTTCAGTAGACAGGTTGCGTGAAAGAGGGCAGGGTATAACTGATAGTTTTCCACTGGGCGAAACATGCCACGGTACTCATATACGATCTTTCTGGCAAAGGAGGCACGCACAGATTTCGAGGCGTACCTGACCGAGAATGCCAGGCTTCATATTGGAACTGATGGCCACCAAGTGGTTGTTGTCGACGATCTCGGAGAGCTCGCGGTTCTGCATGTCTTCCGTGGTAGTTCTGTGCCGCCTCCTTGGATGAGGCGCTTGGCGCAAAGAATACCCGAACTCCAACTCGTAACCCGACGATCCGTTGCAGCATTATTGTTTGTCCACGTAGGGCAATGTGTGCTCGTCATTTCTTACTCGCACGGATGGATGCTGCTGAATGAAAGCATGTTCGAGTCGGATTTTGGGCTACTAGTCGCGATCAATTCTCTTGATCCAGAGAAATTGAAGCGCTTGGAGCGCTCCAATCTCGGCGATGCTCTTCAGGGAGTTTCACAATCTCCATTTCAAAGAGATTTCAATTCGTTTGGAATGGATGATGCGCTGGACCTGGTAAAGAAACTGAGCGGCGCAGCTCAAGATGATAGTGGGCTGGATACCGTTACAGGGGCCCGCTCTCTCAAGATTACCGGTGACTTCACTATTGATGACGTGGTTGCGATGTCCGGAGATATTGTAAGCTTATTTTTCTCCACAGCATATCAAAACACGGCATTTCGTATTATTGACTCTGTTAGACCTGTAACAGACGGACCTCTGAAGAATGAGCTTTTCGATATAGCAGTTGCAAGCATAATGGCAGACGAAGACCGGTTTGAGCTTGGTCTCCCAGCGAACTCTGAGGCCGAGGGAGTAAGTTTCAGGTTTTCGGGGCCAGGCCTGCGACGGTCCTACCCCGACCTACTTCTCAGGCATTATGTAGAGGCGATGGGTGATAGTATTAATGATATCACGGCTCGAACTCTTGTAGACCATAAGATTATCACAGAATTTGATGATGACCGCCCCCCTATGATTTGGCCGCTGAAGAAAGCTTTGCTGGGATCCGTTTCCAGAAACGGTGAAAGATACGCGATCAACGATGGTCGATGGTATAGAGTAGACGATACATTTCGGATATCAATTGAGAATGGCTTTGCGGATCTCGTCAGGAGATGGGACATTCCAAAGCCGAATCCAATCAGAAAGATATACGATGCAGATAGGAATGGTCGCATTGAAACAGAGGCTGACTACAATGCGCGCATTGCCCAAGACCTAGGATTGGTGCTTCTAGATAAGTCCGAGATAGTAATTCCCAATGTGGTTAGGTCGGGCTTTGAGCCTTGTGATCTACTGGATGTCGCGAATAGGCGCTTCATCCACGTTAAGAAAAACTCCCGCCGCTCAAATATTCTCAGCCACTTCTTCAAGCAAGGATCAAACTCCGGGCAACAATTTCGCAAGGTTCCAGCGACCTGGCATCGGCTCATTGAGCTAGTGCGCGAAGCTGGACACGACTTTGAGGCCAATCTACTGGAGAAGCAGATGGGTAATCCAGGTGAGGGTTGGACAGTCGAGTTCTGGATCGCAGACGCTCCTAGAAGGAATGGCGACTTTAACATTCCCTTCTTTAGCAAGATTTCATTGCGAGACGAAGCCAGTGACTTGCGTGCAATGCAGTACAATGTGGCGCTAAGGTTCATCGAGATTTCGCCTGACAATATATAATGGCGGAATGACGCTCCAGTGTGTCTATCGCCGGTCGACATTAGTCGTAGTGAACGCTTCGGTCGAGACCAGTCGTTCGTCATCCTGTGCTTGGAGGCCCGCTCTGGGCCGAGAGTACCCCCTGCCATGGTTCCTCCCCCGCGCTGATCATATACGGGGGGGCGCAGCGCGGCATTTCGCTAGCGACAGGCAGTTTCACCGGGGAATCCAGGCGGAAGCCACCTGCCCGGTGACCTCGGGAAAAGCGACTCATTATCAAGGGCTTGCGGAATCACGATCTTGGCGCGCTGGATTCTTTGCGGAATCCAGGGAAGCCAGTTTGCGGAAGCCACCTTGCCGGACGCCAGCCAGCGGAAGCTACTTGCAGGGAAGCTATTGAATCTGCGTGCATTTTTCATTTGACAAAGCTGCCCCCCTTGACCTACCCATTGATCATCGAAGAATTGCGCCCGGAGGAACCCCCTCGCGGGCGTTTTTGATTTTCCCACATCGCGGATCCTGATCCTGACGCTGGCATCGCCCAGCGCGCATCGGCATGTCCGCTCTACCCCACATGAAAGCCACCCGATGGACCTGGTCTTTGCGCCGAGCCAGATTGAAACCTGGCCGATCGACAGGCTGCGCCCCTATGCGCGCAATGCCAAGATCCACGGCACGGACCAGGTCGCCAAGATCGCCGCCAGCATGGCCAAGTTCGGCTGGACCGTGCCGTGCCTTGTGGCCGACGATGGTGAACTGATCGCCGGGCATGGCCGGGTGTTGGCCGCGATCATGTTGGGGCTGACCGACGTACCGGTGATCCGGCTCGGCCACCTCGACGAAGCCGAGCGCCGGGCTTACCGGATCGCGGACAACAAGCTGACCGAGCTGGGCGAATGGGACGAGGCGATGCTGCGCGACGAGATCGCGGGGCTATTGGCCGAGGATTTTGACCTGTCGCTTCTCGGGATCACCGACGAAGATCTGGACGCCCTGCTGCGCGAACCGGATCAGGCAGAAGGCGGTGCAATCGAGGGTGAGGACGACATCCCCGAACCGCCGGTCACGCCGACGTCGGTGGCGGGTGACCTTTGGCAGCTGGGGTCGCACCGGCTGATCTGCGGTGACAGCACCTCCGCTGATGTGGTCGCGCGCCTGCTAGGCGATGTTCGCCCACTGCTGATGATCACTGATCCACCCTATGGCGTGGAATACGATCCCTCCTGGCGCAACCAGGCGGGCGCGGCCAACACCAAACGCACCGGCAAGGTGCTGAATGATGACCGGGCCGACTGGCGCGAGGTCTGGGCGCTATTCCCTGGCGACGTGGCTTATGTCTGGCACGGCGCGCTGCACTCCTCGACCGTTGCCGAAAGTCTGGTTGCGGCGGGTTTCGCTGTGCGGTCGCAGATCATCTGGGCCAAGGATCGGTTGGTGCTGAGCCGCGGCGATTACCACTGGCAGCATGAACCCTGTTGGTATGCGGTCAAGAAGACCGGCAAGGGTCATTGGGCTGGCGACCGGAAGCAGACCACGCTCTGGCAAATTTCCGGCAAAGACCAAGACGCCGCCACCGTCCACGGCACGCAAAAACCTGTCGAATGCATGCGCCGCCCGATCCTGAACAATTCCAACCCCGGGCAGGCGGTGTTTGAACCCTTCATGGGATCCGGTACCACGCTGATCGCAGCAGAAGCCACGGGCCGTGTCTGCTTCGGGATCGAGTTGAACCCGGCCTATGTCGATGTAGCCATCGAGCGCTGGCAGTCCTTCACCGGTGCAAATGCCGTTCTGGCCGACACCGGAGAAACCTTCGCCGAGCTGAAGGCCAAGAGGCTGACGGCATGAACGCGCCCCTGCTGCCGGGCCGCATCGAGCATTGGCCGCTCGCGCGGCTGAAACCTTACGCCCGCAACGCCAAGACCCACGACGCCGATCAGGTGTCCAAGATCGCCGCCAGCATGGCCGAGTTCGGCTGGACGGTGCCGGTGTTGGTGGCGGCCGACGGGGAATTGATCGCTGGCCATGGTCGCATCCTCGCCGCCGCGCACCTCGGGCTGTCCGAAGCCCCGGTGATCGTGCTGGGCCATTTGACCGAGGCGCAGCGTCGGGCCTATCGCATCGCGGACAATAAACTGACCGAGCTGGGCGGCTGGGACGAGGCCCTTCTGCTGCAGGAACTGCAGGCGCTGCTGGCCGAGGATTTCGACCTCGGGCTGATTGGGATTCCGGAGGATGAACTGGACGCCCTGCTGCACGCGGGCGACGACGACAGGGCGTTGATCGACGACGATGCGGCCGATGTCATCCCCGCCCCACCTGCCGAACCCATCACCAAGCCGGGCGACATCTGGGCGCTGGGCAAGCACCGGCTTTGCTGCGGCGACGCCACCGATCCGGCCGCTGTCGCCAGGCTGATGCAGGGCGATCAGGCGACGCTGATGTTCACCTCGCCGCCCTACGCCCAGCAGCGCGACTATGGCGCGGCCAAAGAAAAGGTCGGCGATTGGGATGCGCTGATGAAAGGCGTGTTCACCGCAGCGCCGGTCACAGCGGACGCGCAGCTCTTGATCAACCTCGGCCTCGTGCATCGCGACAGCGAATGGCAACCCTATTGGGAAGGATGGGTGGAATGGATGCGCGCCTCTGGGTGGCGACGGTTTGGCTGGTATGTCTGGGACCAGGGGCCGGGCTTGCCGGGCGATTGGAACGGCCGCCTGGCCCCGTCGCACGAGTTCATTTTCCACTTCAACCGCAGCCCTCGCAAGCCCCACAAGACCGTCCCGTCCAAGCACGCGGGCGAAACTTTGGGCGGCGGTGGGCTGCGCGGGGCCGACGGCACCGTCCACGCCAAGACCGGCACCGGCAACGCGATCCAGAGCCACCGCATTACGGACTCCGTGTTCCGCATCATGCGGCACAAGGGCGGGCTCGGCGCGGCCGGATCGCACCCAGCCGTATTCCCCGTGGCGCTGGTCGAGGCGGTGCTGACCGCGTTCAGCGATCCGGGCGACCTGATCTACGAACCGTTCTGCGGCTCCGGCACCCAGATCGTCGCCGCCGAACGCGCTGGGCGGAGCTGCTATGCGATGGAACTGGACCCGGCCTATTGCGACGTTGCTGTGCGGCGATGGGAGATGGTGACCGGTAAAGAAGCGTCTTTGCTCTTATTCAGTTGATGAGGCGGAACGCAACATCGCCTTGACCCGAGACGTTTGATCGCGAGCCACCAAGAATGGAATTCGATCAGCTCTGCAGAAATTTGCATACCTAAGACGATGATTTCCACCAGCCACGACCAACTTCCCGTCATGAACGGCAATCAATGGAGGCGTAACAGGAAGGCCGTGGCACCAACGAAACGCGATCACCGCCGTCTTGGATCTGTAGGTCTGCAACCAAGGATCGGCTTCGATCCATTCACGTCCAAGCAGATTTTCACATATTTCGCTAGTGGTGGTAAAGAGGACCGTGTGCTCGGCGTGATTGAATTCGCTGACCTTCAAGCCGTCACCGGCGAGGTGGAAGTTTCCTGGGTCGAAGTCCCAAACTGGACAGGGACGGAGCAGGCGGTTGGCCTTCGACCTGCACCACTCGGCCGCGAGTTTCCCCTCCTTTAGGCGTTCCAATTCACGCTTTTCATCCAGCTTCCCTTCAATGATTTGGATCGATACTGCTGCGGGCAGGCCCTGTGTCGTCAACCGATTAAAATGCTCGATATCCATTCATTGTCTCAAATCCAGAGGACCGCATGATGCCAACCGTCCTCAAGGCAGAACTTCAGGGATCCGGTATACCCTTCCCCGCACCTCATCCTTCTCCGAGCTAACCTCGAGGCCAAGTTTCTTCTTCAGCGCCCCGGCCATCGCGCCGCGCACGGTGTGACCGAGCCAACCGGTGGCGGCCATGATCTCCTCGATGGTCGCCCCATCGGATCGCCGGAGCATGGCGATCAGCGTGGCTTGCTTGGTGCCCTCCCGGATCACCGGCACCTTGGGCGCGGGCGCCTCAGTGGCATGCTTGCCGATTGTAACCACCGCCTTGACCGCCACCGGCTCGATCCCGATGGCCAGCAGACCGGCGTCAGTGACCACCAGCGTCGTGCCATGGCCATCGCCAGTCTCGCGCCAGAGCGGTTCGTTGCGCCGCAGGTTGGCGTCGACCTCCTGCAGCCAGCCGTGTTCGATCATCTTGGTCACGGCCATCTTCGCCGCCGCCCCGGCCAGCCCCTTGGGCAGCGGTAGGGCGATGTTTTCGGGGCGCTGGGCCCCAGCGCTGAGGATGATGGTCTGGGTTTCTGTCAGTTTGGTCATGGCGTTCCCCTATTGGTCGTTAGTGGCAAGGAAGGCGGTGATGCGCGCCATCAGGTCGTTGTGGCCATCAGCATCCGTGCCGATGATCACGTCCCCGTCGTCGTCGCGGTCCACATCGGCGATCTCACGCAGCAGCGCGATGGCCTCGTCGCAGGCGGCCAGTCGCTTTGCCTCCCATTCGGCGGTGATGGCATCCTGTTCGATCTGGTGGCGCTGGGCGGGATCAAGCGGCATGATCGCCCTCCTTGAACGCGGCGTCGGTGATCTGGCGCAACAGGCTGGCATAGTGGTTCAGGGTGCCGACGTGGCCCCAGTTGATCCCGTCGGGGTGGGTCTCGAAGTGATCGTCGCTCAGGGCCTTCAGGCGCTCCAGCATGGCGTCGATCTGGAACTTGGCGGTCATGAAGGCATCGAGGGCGTTCGAACGGTTCCTCGAACCGGTGGCGGAACCGGTCTCACTATTGTCGGTCGCGCGGCGGGTGGTCATGGCGTGGTCGTCCTTCGGTGAGTTGCATCGTTCTGGTGCTATCAGAATCGCTCTTGTCCGAAGTGTAATCAACTGAATAACAAGCAATTTCATTGCTTTAGGCGTGGCGGGCAACAGCATGGAAGGTATGTCCGAGCGGGAGTATTCCGCCCATTCCGGCCTCTCTCGCGGGGCGATCCAGAAGGCCCGAAAAGCCAGTCGGCTGGTGGTTTACAGCGACGGGTCGATCAACGCGGCTGCTTCTGATGTACGCCGCGCCGACATGACCGACCCGGACCAGCAACGACGCAGCACTGGCGGCGATAGTGGGTTCAGCGGTCCCGCAGACAGCTCGTCCTATCTGAAGGCCCGCACCGCGCTGACAGTCTACCAGGCGCAGGACAAGCAGCTTGGCATCCAGAAGAAGAAGGGCACGCTGGTCGACCGGGCCCGGGCGGAAGCACTGGTGTTCCGGTTGGCCCGACAGGAACGCGATACTTGGGTCACTTGGCCCAACAGAGTCGCGGCGTTGATGGCGGCCGAAGTGGCCTTGGGAGTGGAGAAACAAACCGGAACGCCGGTGATCATCGAGGCCGCGATCCTGCAGAGGGTGTTGGAAGCCCATGTCAGACAGCACCTCGACGACCTCGCCGATCTCCGAGTTTCCCTCGGATAGCGATGATCTGACCGCAGACCAGCTGACAGACGGGCTCGACCTCGGCTTTGACGGGGCCGAGGACATCCTGCGCTCCTGGCGCAAGGGGATGCGTCCCGATCCGGACCTGACAGTGTCGGAATGGGCGGATGAACATCGCTGGCTGTCCTCCCGCGGTGCGGCCGAACCGGGGCGCTACCGCACGGCCCGTGCGCCCTATCTGCGCGAGATCATGGATACGCTGTCGCCGCGTCACCCGGCGCAGCGTGTGACCTTCATGAAGGCGGCACAGGTCGGGGCCACAGAGGCGGGCAACAACTGGATCGGCTTCGTGATCCACCATGCGCCGGGGCCGATGCTGGCAGTATTGCCATCCCTGGAACTGGCGAAGCGCACGTCGCGCGGTCGTCTTGATCCGCTGATCGCGGACAGCGCGGCCCTGCGCGAACGGGTGAACCCGGCCCGGTCCCGCGACGCGGGCAACTCGATGCTGTCGAAGGAATTCCCCGGCGGCATCCTGGTGCTGACCGGTGCCAACAGCGCCACCGGCCTGCGGTCCATGCCTGCGCGCTACATCTTTCTCGACGAAGTCGACGCCTATCCAGCTTCTGCTGACGAGGAAGGTGATCCGGTCACGCTGGCGGAAGCGCGGACCACCACCTTCTCGCACCGGCGCAAGGTGTTCATGGTCTCGACTCCGACGATCCGGGGATTGTCCCGCATTGAACGGGAGTTTGATGCCAGCGATCAGCGCCGGTATTTCGTGCCCTGCGCGCCCTGTTGGCAGCACTTCAGGAGGCGCGTTACGCGGGCGTCCGGTCAGTCAGCTATGACGGCAAATCGATCAACTATGGCTCGGACGCGGAACTCGCGAACGCCATCAGCGATCTGGAAACCCGGATCGCCACCGCCACGACCGGAACGCCCCGGCGCCGCCGCTGGGGCACTGTGGCCTCGAAGGGCTTGTGATCCATGGCGTTCGAGGCTTTCCGCCAGCGCATCGGCAGCATCATCGGCGGGTTTGACGCGGCTCAGGCCCACCGGCGGCTTCGGGGTTTCCGCGCCAGCCGCGCGCATGTGAACACCCTGATCGCCGCCTCGGGCGACACGATCACCGCCCGGGCGCGCTGGCTGGTCCGCAACAACGGCTATGCCGCAAACGCGGTGGAGAGCTTCGCGAGCAATGTCGTCGGCGATGGCATCAAGCCTTCGTCGACCATCGCGGATGCCGCCAAGAAGGAAGAGCTGCAGGCGCTTTGGCTGGCCTGGACCGACGATGCCGATGCCGAGGGCCTGACGGATTTCTACGGCTTGCAGCGGCGGGCGGCGCGTGAGGTATTTCTGTCTGGCGAGGTGTTCATCCGCATCCGGCCGCGCCGGGCAGAAGATGGTCTGACCGTGCCTCTGCAACTGCAGATGCTGCCCGCAGAAATGCTGCCCTTGGATACTAACCGCACCTTGCCCGGTGCCGGTCGGATCCGTCAGGGCATCGAGTTTGACGGTATCGGCCGACGTGTTGCCTATCATTTCCTGCGCCGCCATCCGGGCGATCTGACCGATCCTGGCCTCGCGGGCGAAACCGTCCGCGTTCCGGCTGGCGATGTGATCCATGTCCTCGACCCCGTAGAGGCTGGCCAGCTGCGCGGCGTGTCGCGGTTCGCGGCCGCCATCGTCAAGCTGTTCACGCTGGACCTATACGACGACGCCGAACTGGAGCGGAAGAAGATCGCGGCGATGTTCGCGATGTTCATCACCTCGCCCGCCCCGGAAACCCCGCTGGAACCAACCGAGGAGGATCTTGAGGTCGAACCGGGACAGGTGGTGCGGCTGGATCCCGGCGAGGACGTATCGACTCCGGCGACGCCAGACTCGGGCGGCACTTACGAGCCGTTCCAGTATCGCACCCTGCTGCAAATCGCGGCCGCGCTGGGCGTGCCCTATGGCTATCTGACCGGCGACACGGCGAAGGGGAACTTCTCCAACACGCGGATCAGTTTGATCGAATTCCGGCGCCGCATCTCGGCCTGGCAACATGGCGTGCTGGTCTATCAGCTCTGCCGCGCCGTCTGGGTGCGCTGGATGGACACCGCCGTGCTGTCGGGCGTGCTGGACCTGCCCGGCTATGACAGCCAGCGACGGCAATATCAGGCCTGCGCCTGGCTCCCGACCAAGTGGGACTGGATCGACCCGATGAAGGACGCCTCGGCAGAGATCCTGCAGATCGAGGCGGGCCTGAAGTCTCGGACGCAAGCCTTGGCCGAGCGGGGATACGACGCCGAGCAGGTCGACCGCGAAATCGCCGCCGAACGCAAACGGGAAGCGGCGCTGGGCCTTGACTTCCGGCGGCCGGGATCCCCGGCGCAGGGGCCCGGCGCGGTTACCGGCAATGATGATGACAGTGACGGCGAAGATCAGCGCGCCAACAACGACGAACAGGATGCGGGCGACGAATCCGCGAAACCCGACACAAAGGAAGGCGCATGATGCACCACGCTCAGATCGCCCAGCGCGCTTTCAACACGCCGTTGATGGTGGACCCCGCCAAGGCGCTGGCATTCTTGTCTGGATTAGGTCCGCGCATTGCCGGGCAGGAGATCAGCTTCCAAGGGCTGGCGGTGGAAGCCGATGACCAGACTGCCGCCAGTTTGCCCGCCCGGGCATCGCTGTTCGGGAACGATCTGGCCCAGCGCCACCAGCGGAACGGCAGCCAACCTTATACCTTGGTGGATGGCATCGCAGTGATCGAGATTGCCGGGACGCTGGTGCATCGCGGAGCCTGGATCGGGCAGTCCTCGGGCCTGACCTCCTATGAGGGCATCGCCGCACAGCTGCAGGTGGCCTTGGCCGATCCCGGTGTGCGTGGCATCGCACTGGACATCGACAGCTTCGGTGGCGAGGTAGCCGGGGCGTTCGACCTGGCAGATCGCATTCGGGCGGCACGATTGCAAAAACCGGTGCAAGCGTTCGTGGCAGAACATGCTCTGTCGGCTGGCTATGTCCTCGCCTCCCAAGCCGAGCGCATCATCCTTCCGCGCACCGGTGCTGTCGGCAGCATCGGCGTCGTGGCGCTGCACACCGATATGAGCGGTGCCCTCGACCAAAAGGGGATCGCGGTCACGCTGATCCACGCCGGTGCCCGCAAGATCGACGCGAACCCCTATCAGCCGCTGCCCGAAGCGGTGCACGACCAGATGCAGCGCGAACTGGAGGTCGTGCGCTTCCTCTTCGCGGAAACTGTCGCTGCCGGTCGTGAGGATCGCCTGACACAGACAGCAGCACTGGCCACCGAAGCGGCCGTGTTCCGCGGCGCCGACGCCATCGCCGCCGGTCTGGCCGACGATCTGGCAGATCCCGTCACTGCCTTCCACGCCTTCGCCGCCGCAACCCGCGGCACCACTTCCCCCAGCAGAAAGGGTCCACAGATGACCACCACGCCTGAAACTCCCATCGAAACGCCTGCACCTGTCGCATCAGCCCCTGCAGTCCCGCCTGTGGATGCTGCCACCACTGCGAAGAATCCGGCCACGATGACCGCAGACTCCATTCGCGCCGAAGCCGCCGAGGTGGCGCAGGTTTGCGCGCAGGCTGCCCGGCTCGGCGTGATCATCGACGCCGCCGATGCGGTTACCAAGGGGCTGAAGCCTGAAGCCTTGCGTGCCCGCGTGCTGGCCGACCTTGCCGCCCGCAGCGATGCCGCTGGCATCATCGCCTCCGCCCCGGCCGCAGCTGCCACCAAAGACAGCCCGATCATCGCTGCCGCCAAGAAGGCCGCGACCGACGCCAAGCGCTGAACCAGCGCCTGCATCCCTCACCTGCCCCATCCCCAAACCATGGAGACTGACCAATGCCCGTCCTGACGGAACCGCCCAGCATGGGCGATGTCCTCAAATATGAGGTCAACCCGAACTACACCCGCGAGGTGGTCACGTTGCTGATCGGTACCTCCTACCCCTCCGGTGCCGTCCTCGGCCGCATCACCGCCAGTGGCAAATACACCCTGTCCGCCGCAACCGGGGCCGATGGCGCGCAGGTCGCCGTCGCGGTCCTGCTTTATCCGGTCAATGCCACGTTGGCCGACGCCACCGGTATCGTCGTCGCCCGGGGCCCCTCGATCGTGTCGCGCGCTGGCCTGGCCTATGAGGGCACCGTCAACGACGCGGCCAAGATCACCGCCAAGATCGGCCAGCTTGCCGCCGTCGGCATCATCGCCCGCGACGGCGTCTGATCCCCCTTCATCCCCCGGAGCACCCCATGACCATCGTTCGCAATCCTTTTGACGCTGGCGGCTACTCGCTGGCCGAGATGACGCAGGCCATCAACATCCTGCCCAACCTCTACACCCGCCTCGGCCAGATCGGCCTCTTCCGCTTCGAGGGCGTCACCCAACGGTCGGTGATCATCGAGCAATACGAGGGCGTGCTGAACCTGCTACCCTCGGTTCCGCTGGGCGGTCCCGCTACCGTCGGAACGCGCGAGGGGCGCTCGATGCGCAGCTTCGCGCTGCCGTGGATCCCGCATGACGATGTCATCCTGCCTAGCGACATTCAGGGCCAACCCGCGCTGGGCGCCTTCGATGCGGCCGATCCCTTGGTCGAGGTGATGAACCGCAAGCTGCAACTGATGCGCCGCAAGCACGCCCAGACCCGCGAATACATGGAGATGAACGCGCTGCGCGGCATCGTGAAGGACGGGGCCGGGACGACCCTCTACAACTACTTCACCGAATTCGGGCTGGCGCAAATCTCGGTCGATTTCCTGCTGGGCACGGCAGGAACCCTCGTCCAAAGCAAGGTTCGCGAGGTTTTGCGGGCAATCGAAGACAACCTCCTCGGCGAAAGCATGTCCGACGTGCATGCCCTCGTCAGCCGGGAATTCTTCGACAAGCTGATCGCGCATCCCAAGACCGAGGAGGCGTACAAGTTCTACGCCGCCACCGGCGCGCAGCCCCTGCGCCAGGATGTCCGCCGCAACTTCCCCTTCGCAGGCATCGTGTTCGAGGAATACGCGGGCACCGTCACTCTCTCGACCAAGGCCACCGAACGGCTGGTTCCCGCGAGCGAAGGCATCGCGTTCCCTTTGGGCACGATGGACACCTTCACCACCTACGGCGGCCCGGCCAACCTGCTGGAGGCGGCGAACACCCTCGGCCTGCCGCTCTATGCCCGCCAGCATCTCGACGAAAAGGGCCGCTGGATCGACCTGATGACGGAAGCCTCGATCCTGCCAGTGAACAAGCGGCCGCGCATCGCGATCCGCATTCACACCTCGAACTGACCGGCCATGAACGTCTTCGTCGCTGCCATGGACCGCATCTATGCCAACCCCTCCATGGCGGCGGCCGCTGTCTGGATTTCCGCCACCAAATCAGAGGAACGCCCCATCCGCGTCATCCGCCGTGCCCCGGATCGCATCACCGAATTCGGCGCTGGGCGGTTTGTCAGTGACACCATGATGGTGGACGTCCGCGTCTCCGACCTGCCCGATCCCCGCCCCGGCGATCTGATCGTGATCGGGGCCGACAGCTTCACCATTCAGGGCGAACCGGTGCGCGACCGTGAACGCCTGATCTGGGCGCTGGACCTGCGCCCATCATGAAGCTGAAGATTGCGTTCGATCCCGACCTCGTCGCGCTGATGCAGGCCGAAATCGCCGCCGGGGAGAAGGCAGTGTCCGCCGTCATGCGCGAAGCTAGCACCTCCCTGAAATCCGCCTGGCGCGGCCAGATCACTGGTGCTGGCCTCGGCACGCGGCTGGGCAACAGCATCCGCCTCGCCAGCTTCCCCAAATCCGGCGACAGCCTGAACGCGGCCGCGCTGGTCTGGTCCAACGCGCCGGTGATCATCAGCGCGCATGACACCGGGCCACTGATCCGCTCCAAGGACGGGTTCTGGCTGGCCATCCCCACCCCAGCCGCAGGTAAAAGCACGAGAGGCGGCCGGATCACCCCCGGCGAATGGGAACGCCGCACCGGCCTGCGCCTGCGGTTCATCTACCGCCGCCGGGGGCCAAGCCTGCTGGTAGCCGAAGGGCGGTTGAATTCCAAAGGACGGGCAGTGGCGTCCAGATCGAAGACCGGGCGCGGCGTGGCGACCGTCCCGATCTTCCTGCTGGTGCAACAGGTCAAACTGCGCAAGCGACTGGATCTGAAGCAGGAGGCTGAACGGGTGGTGGACGGCGTGCCGGAGTTGATTGTGGCGAGATGGGGACAGGGCAAGTTGGACTGACATCTGAAATGCGGACCAAGCAGTCACAGCCGATCGAAATCAATGACGTCCTAAGACTATGCTTGGCTTCTGATGAAGGCCAGTTCTGATAGCCTGCGTCACGATGGGGGTGACGACAAGGCGCCCGTCATGTGTTAAGTTCAGTCGTGTTTTCTTCTTGGCCGTGGAGGGATGATTCTTGGCTGCTTCGCCGCAAAGAAGGGTACTACCGGTCATAGATGGTATGGCTGTCCCGCTAGGCGACTTCGCTCAAAATATCGAGGTTAGGGCCAAGTCGTTAGGGCCTGGCTTTTGTGCCGTCCGTTTCGAGGCCGGGGAGGCTTC
Source organism: Paracoccus methylovorus (assembly GCF_016919705.1). Classification (NCBI taxonomy): domain Bacteria; kingdom Pseudomonadati; phylum Pseudomonadota; class Alphaproteobacteria; order Rhodobacterales; family Paracoccaceae; genus Paracoccus; species Paracoccus methylovorus. Next base: position 340,070 of record NZ_CP070371.1, on the reverse strand, counting down.
TCCGTTCGAGTTTCATGCCCCTCCCTTGGTATGGGGTAAGTGGCTTGAAATACCTTACGGATTCATCGGTGCAGGCACTATAACTTTGAGCTTCACTATTCTTTGCGACACCGGTGCCTTAGGAGAAGTGAGATTCTATTAGCGTGATCTATCCCGATATCTGCCTGTCATCCAAACAGAAGCATACGGATTTGTGCATTTAGCCACAGGTCCTCTAGACAGAGGAGACGACATGACCTTCAGACCACATAACTCACCAGACAGAGTAAACCCGCAAACAGTCGAAAATCTCAATCCTGGCGAGATCATAACCATAAAAATTGATATGCATAAGGGACGATACAGATCAGCGGATAAGGATCTTAATGAACCTGTGTTCTACGAGGCTCCACCAGGCATCGTCATCTATGACCATGACATCGTCCATACCGGAAATAATTCGGCAACGTGGTGGGTAAAGACGGTGCAGGCCGGAGCAATTTCTTTCGAGCACGGCGTTGCAGCCAAGCTGTCCGAGAAGATCAAAGAAGGAATGTTAGGAGGCAAGTTAACCTGGAAAGGTGCCAAACTTTTTGAAGGCGATGCATCGGCGAATTATTCAAATTTTCTCAAGGAGTTCAGCGCACTTTACCGTTTCCGAGCTCATACAAATTCAAGCATTCACTTTCGATGGAATATCAGGACGAAACGTGGACGATACGGCGCTTGGATAGACTCTCTCGCATATGTTAGATTGATGCGAGTCAATACTACACTTGATGCCGCACGTGCCCTTCAGGTGATCGAATTCGCCCTTGCGTCCGGGACCACTGAAGACCTTTTCTCCCTAATGGAAAATGTTTTGGGCGGCAAGAAGACGGCAAAAGAGTTGGATTTTCAGCCAGACGAGGTTGATCCCGACTTGGAGCCTGATCTTGAGGTTGATACTGAGGTGCCGCCATCTAGGGACATTTGCCATGACGCGCCGATCCCTGATACGCCAGAACCGATCAGCCAAAACGAAGGCTAATCCAGATTTAGCAGAACTATCATGGCCACCAGCTGCAGCGCTTTTGGGGGGCTGCTAAAAGCACACTGACGCGATTCTTTGTCCAGTCGCTGCGCGGCCCCCAGATCTTCAATTGCGGCCTGCTTCGGGTGGCTCGCAGTTTCGTTCGGCTGTTCCACCATGAACGCCGTGGTACAGCGTTATGTGTATTCTCGATTACGATTGGGCATCTGCCACCTCCTGACCCTTGCGCATTACTGGGCTGATCCGATAGGCAAGGGTTCTATTCTGGCATATCCGTACGCGATAGGCTCCAATCTGCCTTCGGCAAAGCCTCAAACTTGAGAGCGAAGCATGCCAACCACCCGCGAAACAATCCTCGCCGCGCTGCACGCGCGGCTGCAGCCGCTTGCCGCCCTCACCTTGCGAGACGAAGTTCTGCCTGAGCGGATCCCCGCGGAGGGGCTAATCATACTGCGCGACGGCCAGCCGGGAGAGCCGGATGTGACGCTGTCGCCCCTGCGTTACCACTATCAGCACCGGGCCGAATTGGAGGTTGTCGTCCAAGCGGGCACTGGCCGGGCCAGCGTCTTCGACACCCTGATTGCCGCCATCGGCACCGCGCTGGAAACCGACCGCACGCTAGGCGGCCTCTGCGATTGGGTCGAAGCCGAAGCCCCGGCGTCTGTCGACCTGCCCATCGAGGGCGCGGCGGCGCTGAAGGCGGCGGTCATCACCGTCGTGTTGCACTACACCACAACCGGCCCCCTGGCCTGACACCCCCACACAAAGGAGACCCCCATGGCACGTGCGCAAGGCGCGCGGGCGCAGATGGCGCTTGCGTATGAGACGGTTTACGGCACCCCGCCGGTGAGTGGGTTCCGCTTGATGCCCTTTGCCCGGACAACGCTCGGATCGGAACAGCCGCTGCTGGAATCCGAACTGCTCGGCTATGGACGCGATCCTCTGGCCCCGATCAAGGATGCGGTCACAGCCGACGGCGAGGTGGTGATCCCCATCGATGTGGAAGCCTTCGGGTTCTGGCTGAAGGCCGCCTTCGGCCAGCCGGTCACCAGCGGCACCACGCCGAAGACCCACACCTTCCAGTCAGGCAACTGGACCCTGCCCAGCATGGCCATCGAAACGGCGATGCCCGAGGTGCCGCGGTTCGCGATGTATTCCGGCTGCGTGCTGGATCAGCTGACGTGGCAGATGCAACGGTCGGGTCGCCAATGCACTGTCGGGCGCGCTGGGCGGTGCCGGTGGCATCTTCGCCAACATCCTGCACGCCGGTGGCATGGTTGGATCGCCGGGCCCGGGTCGCATGGTTCCAGCCGTGGCCTTTGCGGGCGCACCACGGATGCATTCCGGTGGTTGGGCCGGGATAAAACCCGACGAGGTTCCGGCGATCCTGCAGCGGGGAGAACGGGTTCTGTCGCGCCGCGAGGCCGCTGGCTATGGCCAGGGCCAGTCCTCTGCGCCTGCTCTCAGTGTGACCATCATGGCGCGTGACGCCGAAAGCTTCCGGCAATCGCGCACGCAGGTTGCAGCCGATATCGCCCGCGCCGTGTCCCTTGGCCGGAGGGGCATGTGATGGCGTTTCATGAGGTGCGCTTCCCCGACAACATCAGCCGCGGGGCGCGTGGTGGACCAGAACGGCGCACCCAGATCGTAGAGCTGGCCAGCGGCGATGAAGAGCGCAACGCCAGCTGGGCCAACAGCCGTCGCCGCTATGATGTGGCCTATGGCATCCGCCGCGCCGATGATCTGGCGGCAGTCGTGGCCTTCTTCGAGGCCCGAAACGGCCGCTTGCACGGCTTCCGCTACAAGGACTGGGCCGATTACAAATCCAGCCTGCCGTCGCAGGTAATCACCGCAACCGACCAGCAGATCGGCACCGGGACCGGCAGTCTGCAAGCCTTCCAGCTTGCAAAACGCTACACCTCCGGCCCGCAAACATGGGTCAGGACCATCGCAAAACCCGTGACCGGAACCGTTCGCGTGGCGCTCGGCATGGTGGAACAGATATCGGGCTGGACGCTCGATGCCACCACCGGCGTCATCACCTTCACCACCGCCCCTGCGGGTGGCGTCATCGTCCGCGCTGGCTTCGAATTCGATGTGCCGGTCCGCTTCGACAGCGACACCCTCGACGTGACCCTCGACTTTGAACGGCTGGGGTCGATTACGTCCATCCCCCTGCTGGAGATCCGCAGATGAAAAACCTCTCGCCCGCGCTGCAGGCTCATCTCGATGATGGCACCACAACCCTGTCCTGGTGCTGGCGGATATCGCGCAGCGATGGAATGGCGCTGGGCTTCACCGATCACGACCGCGCTCTGACCTTTGATGGGACCGACTTTGAGCCGGAAAGCGGGTTCGCCGCCTCGGAGATCCGTGCTGGCTCAGACTTGGCAGTCGATGCGCAGGATGCCACCGGCGTGCTGACCTCGGATCGTATCACCGAAACCGACATTCTCGACGGCCACTGGGACAATGCGGCGGTCGAGCTGTGGCGCGTCAATTGGGCCGACACCAGCCAGCGCGTTCTGTTGCGCCGGGGTGCTGTCGGGCAAATCCGGCGCGGCCGCATGGCGTTCGTCGCCGAGGTTCGCTCGCTGGCGCATGTGTTAGGCCAGACCGTGGGGCGGACGTTTCAGGCGGGGTGCGACGCTCGCTTGGGCGATGCCCGCTGCGGGATCGATCTGGAAAACGCCATCTACAAGGGTACGGGCGCCGTCACCGACCTCTTGCGCGACCGGGCGTTCATGGCGTCAGGGCTGGCTGGTTTTGATGCGGGCTGGTTCACCTCCGGCACCTTGACCTGGACCAGTGGTGCAAATGCGGGGCGCGTCACCGAGGTGCTGGCGCATGGCTTGGCCGATGCCATCGCCACAATGACCTTGCTAGAAGCGCCAGTTCTGCCCATCGCCGAGGGCGACAGCTTCATCGCCCGCGCGGGCTGCGACAAGCGCATCGCAACCTGCAACGCCAAGTTCGCGAATGTCGACAACTTTCGGGGCTTCCCCAACATCCCAGGCCAAGACGCCGTACTGCGCTATGCCAGTCAGGACGGCGGCCATGAAGGAAACGTGCTTTGATCACCGCCGATCCCGACTTGGTCATCGCCGTCGCGCGGTCTTGGCTCGGCACGCCTTACCATGATCAGGCCAGTCTGCGCGGCGTCGGCTGCGATTGCCTTGGCCTGGCGCGCGGCGTCTGGCGTGAGGTGGTCGGGGATGAACCATTTCCGATCCCTCCCTACAGCCGGGATTGGGGCGAGACCGAACTCCACGAGGTGCTGGCCGAAGGCGCGCGCCAGATGATGCCGGAAATCATGCCAGCCGAGGCCAGACCCGGCACACTGATCCTGTTTCGCATGGCCCCTCGCGCCATCGCCAAGCATGTCGGGATCCTGACTGCGCCCGACCATTTCATCCACGCCTATGAACGGCTGGGCGTTGTCGAGGAAGTCCTGACCCCGACGTGGGCGCGCAAGATCGCCTTCGCATTCCTGTTCCCCAGAGATTGAGCCCCCGCACATGGCAACTTTGGTTCTCGGCGCCGTCGGCTCCGCGATTGGCGGCGCATTTGGCGGTGCCATCCTCGGCTTTTCCGGCGCGGCCATCGGTGGCTTCATCGGCTCGACCATCGGATCGGTGGTCGACAACTGGATCGTGTCGTCCCTCGCCCCGGCGCAACGGATCGAGGGCGCGCGTCTCGACAGCTTGCGCATCACCTCCTCGACTGAAGGGGCGGTGATCCCGCGCCTGTTCGGTCGCATGCGCATTGGCGGCAACATTATCTGGGCCACGGATTTCCGCGAAGAGGTCAACACGACCAGCCAGGGTGGCGGCAAGGGCAGCGGGCCCAAGGTTACCACCACCGAGTATCTCTACTTTGCGTCCTTCGCAGTCGCGTTGTGCGAGGGCGAGATCACCGGGATTGGCCGCGTCTGGGCCGACGGCAAAGCCATGGATATGACTGGCGTTACCTGGCGCTGGTATCCCGGCGACGAGGTCCAATCCCCCGATCCGTTCATCGCCGCCAAGATGGGCGCGGCCAGCACCCCCGCCTATCGCGGCACCGCCTATGTCGTGTTCGAAGAACTGAACCTCAGTGCCTTCGGCAATCGCCTGCCGCAAATCAGCTTCGAGGTTTTCCGGCCGCTCGCGGATCCCGACACCGCCGAAGGACTGGTGAAAGCGGTGACGATGATCCCGGCCTCGGGCGAATTCACCTATGCGACCGCCCCGGTCAAGAAGACCACCGGCTCCGGTGGAGCAACCGTGGCCGAGAACCTGAACGCAATCACCGACACGGCAGACATCGTCGTGGCGCTGGACCGGCTGCAGTCCCTCGCTCCGGCGGTGGAAAGCGTCAGCTTGGTTGTCGCGTGGTTTGGCGATGACTTGCGCGCTGGCAGTTGCAAGGTGCGGCCCGGCGTCGAGGTGGACACCAAGACCACCACGCCCTCGGCTTGGCTTGTGAATGGCGTTTCACGCGCCAATGCCTTCCTCGTCAGCCGGGATGCGGAGGACCGTCCCGTTTACGGCGGCACTCCTGCGGATTTCGCGGTCGTTCAGGCCATCCAGGAGATGAAGGCACGCGGTTTGCGCGTGACCTTCTATCCCTTCCTGCTGTTGGACGTGCCGCCCGGCAACACCAAGCCGAACCCCTACAGCGCCAATGCCGCCACCTCGGGCCAGCCGACATTTCCATGGCGCGGCCGTATCACCTGTTCCCCGGCTGCGGGTTTTGCAGGATCGGTGGACAAAACCCCAACGGCCGCAACTCAAGTGTCATCACTGTTCGGCACCGCGACGCCCGCCAGCTTCAGCGTGTCAGGCACAACTGTCGGCTGGACCGGCCCGGTCGGCGAATGGTCACTGCGCCGGATGATCCTGCACTATGCCCATCTCTGCAAAGCCGCAGGCGGTGTCGATGCCTTCCTGATCGGCTCGGAAATGCCCGGCCTGACCACAATCCGCTCCGGTGCCAGCACCTATCCTGCCGTCACCGCCTTCAAGGCTCTCGCGGCTGATGTGCGCGCCATCCTGGGCGTTGGACCCAAGATCGGCTATGCGGCCGACTGGTCGGAGTACTTCGGCCACCATCCGGCCGATGGGTCGGGCGACGTGTTCTTCCACCTCGACCCGCTCTGGTCGGACGCCAACATCAACTTCATCGGCATCGATAACTACATGCCGCTGTCGGACTGGCGTGACGGGTTCGATCATGCCGATGCCGCGCTGGCCCCAGCGATCTATGACCGGGGCTATCTGCAATCGAACATCATCGGCGGCGAAGGCTTCGACTGGTTCTATGGCAGCGCCCTTGATCGAACCGCGCAAAACCGCACCCCGATCACCGATGGTGCGGCGGCCAGACCATGGGTCTTCCGCTTCAAGGATCTGCGCGCGTGGTGGCAAAACCCGCATTTCAACCGGCCCGGCGGAGTGGAAAGCGGCACGCCGACGGCATGGGTGCCGCAGTCGAAACCGATCTGGTTCACCGAACTGGGCTGCCCGGCGATTGACCGCGGCACCAACCAGCCGAATGTGTTCTTCGACCCGAAATCCTCGGAGAGCTTCACGCCCTATTCCTCTCGGGGCTGGCGGGACGATGCGATCCAGCGCGCTTATCTCGAGGCGACATATCTCTGGTGGGGTGAGGGTGCGAACAACCCAACTTCCTCGGTCTATGGCAACCGGATGGTCCATGTCCCCGAATGCGCCGCCTGGACATGGGATGCCCGGCCCTATCCGTTCTTCCCCGAACTGACCAATGTCTGGACAGACGGGCCGAACTGGCGGCTCGGGCACTGGCTGACCGGGCGGCTGGGCGCGGTGTCGCTGGCGGCGCTGGTGCGGCACCTTTGCCTGCGTGCCGGAATGCCGGAAGCCCTGATCGATGTCTCCGTCCTTTGGGGCGCGGTCGAGGGGTATGTGATATCTGCGCTGGAAGCCCCGCGTGCATCTATTTCCACGCTGGCGCGGCATTTCGGCTTCGATGCTGTGGAGAGCGAGGGCCGGATTAGGTTCCTGATGCGCGGTAGGATTGCCAGCGCCACCATCATTCCCGACAGCATGGTGGCCCCCGCCTCGGCCCAGGGCGACGTAATAGAACTGACCCGCGCGCAGGAAACCGAGCTGCCGCAGGCCCTGAAATGGCAGGTCGCGCGCGCCGACGAGGACTATGACGCAGCCCAAGTGGAAGCACGCCGCATCACGGTCGATACCACCCGCATTGCGTCCGAGTCCTTCCAGATGGCCATTCCGCCCGAGGAAGCAGAACGCCGCTGCCGCCGCGCGCTGATGGAAGCGTGGGTGGGCCGTGAAAGTGCCGTATTCCGCTTGCCGCCCTCACGTCTGGCGCTGGATCCCTGTGACGTCATCCTGCTCGACCATGACGGTCGCCTGACAGAAATGCGCCTCGTGTCCATCGCGGACTCCGACATGCGCAGCATCGATGCTGTCCGCCAAGACCGGGCAGTCTATGATCTGCCGCCCGGCGAGCCTCGACCTGCGTCCCTATCGACGCCGACCGTCTTTGGCGCACCCGACATTGTGCTGATGGACCTGCCGCAGTTGCGCGAGGACCAGCCTGCGCACCGCCCGTTTATCGCGGCGCATGCCAAACCATGGCCCGGCGAAATGGCGGTCTACCGCAGCGCCGCAACGGATGGTTTTGCCCTGCTGTCCACCTTTGGAACCCGGACCCGCATGGGCGTCCTCGCGGCGGATTTCTATGCAGGGCCGGTGTCACGCTTCGATCTGGGGAATGCGCTGGTGGTCGATCTCTATTCCGGAACGCTGGAAAGCGTCACGGACATCACCTTGCTGGGTGGGGCCAATGCGCTTGCGGTCGAATCCGTCGCTGGGCAGTGGGAAATCGTCCAGGCGGGCGCGGCCGAACTGATCGCGCCCGGCCGCTATCGGCTCACCCGATTGCTACGCGGCCAGCGCGGAACCGAAGGGGCCATGGTTGCGATGGTGCCGACCGGCGCGCGGGTCGTGGTGCTGGATCCGGCGGTTGCCAGTCTGCCCATCGCAGAGGCCGACCTTGGCCTGCCATGGAACTGGCGCATTGGCCCAGCTTCCAAACCAGTCAGCGACGAGACCTTTGTTGCCACCACCTTCACACCCGAGGGCGCTGGGTTGCGGCCATTCTCTGTCGGCCATGTCGAACAGCCGTGGCGCATCGCGCGCAGCCTCGGCGATCTGACGATCCGCTGGATGCGGCGGTCCCGGTCGCTGGCCGCTGACAATTGGGGCGCGGGCGATGTGCCCTTGGCCGAGGACAATGAAGCCTTTGAGGTGGAAATCCGTGATGGCGGGGCAGTCAAACGCACACTGACCACCACGACGACCAGCGTCCTCTACACCGCAGCCCAGCAGATTGCCGATTGGGGCGCGACCCTCAGCCCCGGCCAATCCCTCGCCATCCGCATCTACCAGCTCTCGGCCCTGATCGGCCGAGGCGCTGCGCGATCCGTCACGCTCAGCTTCTGAAAGCGCACCCATGTCCGACATCACCACCCATCTCCTGCTGCCCTACATCCTGGCATCGCAGGCGCAAAAGCATATCACCCACAACGAGGCGCTGCGGCTGCTGGATGCCATGGTCCAGCTATCAGTCCTGGACCGAACCCGCTCCACCCCACCCGTCAGCCCGACCGATGGCGACCGGCATATTGTGGCATCGGGCGCGGCAGGCCTGTGGGCTGGCTGGGATCTGAACGTGGCCTTCTGGGTCGATGGCGTCTGGATGCGCCTGGTCCCACGCCCCGGCTGGCTGGCATGGATCGCAGATGAGGCGGTCTTCGCCGTATGGAATGGTGCCACTTGGGATCCGGTCGGCGAACCGGTCGACGTGTCGGATGCCGTTTTCAGCTTGGTGAACGACGCCGATCCGACAAAGAAGGCACTGTTTTCGCTGTCAGGGATCAGCACCGGCACGACACGGACCTTCACGCTGCCGAACACCTCGTCGGAATTGGCAATCCTCGCAGGCACGCAGACCTTCAGCGGGAACAAGACCTTCTCCGGCACATTGACCGCCTCGGGTACGGTCACAGTTTCGGCGGCGGCGGCCACCATCGGCACAGCGACGACGACCGCCACCTACGGCATGGGCACCGGAGCCACGAGCACCGGCGTCACCAAGACTGTGAACCTCGGCACCGGCGGCGCTGCCGGATCGACCACGGTCGTCAACATCGGCTCGGCGACCGCAGGCGCTGGCGGCACCACGGTGGTGAACACGCCGACAGTGACCTTTGCAAATGCCGTGACACAGGTCGGCATGCCGCAGGCGAACCTGATGGCACAACTCCTCGGGCTGGGTGGGGCGACTGCCGACAGCTTTAACCGCCTGTCGATGAATACACCCGCAGTTCTGCTAAACAACGCAGGCGCAGGGATCGAAGCCACCGTCAACAAGGCGGCGGCCGGGAACGATGCGGCGTTCGCCTTCAAGACCGGGTTCTCGGTGCGCGCCCTGATCGGCCTCTTGGGCAACGACAACTTTAGCTTCAAGGTCAGCCCGAACGGGTCGACGTTCTTTGATGCCATCGTGGTGGATCGCACCAATGGTCAGGTGGAGCTGCCCCAGCCCACCGTGCTGCCGGGGCTCAACGCCGCCCCAACCCCACCGCCGTCAGGTAAGACCTCGGTCTACGCACGAAACCGCGCTGGGGCGCCGTGGATCGATGTGATGCGGCCCTCGGGGCGGGATTTTCCGCTGCAGCCGCATTTCGGGGTGAACCGCATTGCCAACTGGTCGCCTTCGATCACGACCACAATCACCACAGAGGGTCTGCCGATCACCAACGTCGGCACTGTCTCGCATCCGACACTGGCGGCGACGAACCTTGCGGCCTCCATGCGGCGCTGGCGTCTGACCTCGGCTGCCGTGGTGGATTCAGTTGCGGAACAGCGATCAGCAGGTTGGGCATGCTGGCGTGGCAACGCGGCGGGCCTCGGTGGCTGGACCTTCGTCACACGCCTTTCGCTGACCACCTTGCAAGCTACCGGCATGGGGTTCTTCGGCCTCTACGGCTCCATCGCCGCGCTGGCCACCACGCTGACGCTGGCTTCGGTGATCAACGCAGTCGGCATCGGTTTCCAGCGCGGCACCCATGCCAACTGGCAGCTGGTCACCAATGACGGCACCGGCGCGCCGACCCTGACGGACATGGGCGCGGCATTTGTCATCGCCACCGGCGGCGTGCTGACCCTGTTCATCGCGGCCCCGCCGAATGGCAGTTCCGTGTGGGTGAGGGCGGTGAACGAGGTCACGGGTGCTGTCTTTGAACAGGAGATCACCGCCGACCTGCCCGTCAACACGCAGTTCCTCTCGCCGCGCCTCTACCTCAACAACGGCGCGACTGCCGCCGCTGTCGCCTACGACTGCGCGGGCCTCTATCTCGAAACGGACTATTGAAAGGACCATCATGACCGAACGCACCACCATCTTGCAGGAGGTCGGCCAGGCCTTCCGCGAAAACGGCCTGACAGCTGCCATCACCGCGCTGGTCGGTGGCAGCCTTGCCATCGCCGCCACCGTCACCCGCAAGGCATTCACCAACGAAGCAATGCTGGAGCGGCTGGACCGGGAATTGCACCTCGAGCGCGAGCGAACGGACAAGCAGCGCGCAGATGACCGCAAGGCCGATGCCGACCGGCTGGAACGCATCGAGACCGATATCCGCGCAATGCGGGATGTGATGTTCGAAGCATTCCAGCGCGGCCGCACCGACTGACGATCACCACACCACCACTTCGACCCACCCCACCCGCCCCCGAGGCGGGTTTTGCATTTCTGGAGATCCGCCATGCAGACTACGACCTATGCCCATTTCCGCGACGTGCCTGAAAGCGCCTGGCGCTGGCCCAGCTTTTCCCCGGCCGAGATTGCCTGCCGCGGCACCGGCGCGATCAAGATCAACACCGAGGCGATGGACAAGCTGCAGTCCCTGCGCAACCGCCTCGGAAAGCCGCTGATCGTCCGCTCCGGCTATCGCAGCCCCAGACACAACCGCGCTGTCGGTGGGGCTCCGGCCTCCAAGCACATGCTGGGCACCGCCTTTGACATCGCCATGTCGAACCACGATCCCGTGGCCTTTGCTGAAGCCGCCCGCGCCGTGGGCTTCCTCGGCTTCGGAACCTATCCCCGCTCAGGCTTCATGCATATCGACCTCGGGCCCGCCCGGTCTTGGGGCGAACCCTTTCCAGTTCGCGCCACACCCTTTGTGCGAGAAACCCCGCCTGCCCACGAAGTTCTGGCCGATAGCCGCACTCTGAAAGGTGGCGGGGCGGCAGGCATCGCAACTGTCGGCGCTGCTGGTGTCGAAGTGGCGCAGGAAGTCCTGGCGGAAACCCAATCCGCCATCCTTCCCCTGGTGCCCTATCTCGACACCTTGCGCTGGGTCTTCATCGCCGTGGCGCTGATCGGCATCGCCGTCGCCATCCATGCCCGGATCGATGACTGGAAGCGGGGCCAGCGCTGATGGCTTGGATCACCGCCCTCCTCACCACCGGCCCGGCGCGCAAAGCGCTGGGCCTGCTGCTGGCCGCTCTCTCCATCGCCCTGTTCCTGCTGAACCTCCGCCGCGCCGGTGAACGGGCGGGGCGGCTGGAAGAACGCCTTTCAACATCGGAGAGAACTCATGAGATCCAACGCCAGATGCTGGACGCCGCCAGCCGCCGTCCCGCTGATCGCGATGCTTTGGCTCAGCGCATGCGCAATGGCCAGTTCTGATCGACCGAGGCAGGTCTGTCCGCCGGTCGTGGACTACAGCGTCGCCGATCAGACACGCGCGGCGGTTGAGGTCGAGGCGCTGCCAGAAAGTGCTGTTATCATCCGGATGCTTGGTGACTACGCGGTCCTGCGTGATCAAGCGCGGGTCTGCAACGCTCGCTGAAGTACTATTTGTCTCTCAGAACCTTGCTGCGAAAACGCGTCGATTTCGCGATTGACCATGCATCTGTGACGGCATATCTATCGGCAATCGACGATAAACGAAAGGACGCCAGGTGATGCTTGCCGACTCTTCGCCCCTTGCAGATATGGACGATCAGAGACTGGCGGATCTGGCCAAGTCGCTCGCGCATCCGGCACGCATCCGCATTCTGCGCCTTCTGCTCGCCACCCCCGGCTGTATCGGTGGCGACATTGTCGATGCCGTCGGCCTCGCGCAATCGACCGTGTCCGAGCATCTGCGCATCCTGAAATCTGCCCGGGTGATCACCGGCGAAATCTCTGGCCCCCGCGTGTGCTATGCGCTGAACCCGGAGGCACTGTCTCTACTGGCGGGTTTTGTCGCATCGCTCAATCTACCCGCCAATGACGCCTGCTGCGTCCCCCTACCGAAAGCCGCCCCATGAGCCTGTTTGAACGCTATCTGACCCTTTGGGTCGCGCTATGCATTGTAGCCGGGCTGGCGCTTGGCGCCCTGTTGCCCGGTGTTTTCACCGCTCTCGCAAATCTGGAATACGCGTCCGTCAATCTGATCGTCGCGGTTCTGATCTGGGCGATGGTCTATCCGATGATGGTGGCGGTTGACCTGTCGTCGCTGAAATCGGTCGGGCAACGGCCCAAGGGCCTGATCATCACGGTGGTGATCAACTGGCTGATCAAGCCGTTCACGATGGCAGCGCTTGGGGTACTGTTCTTCCAGTACCTTTTTGCCGGGCTGATCGATGGTGACAAAGCATCCGAATACATTGCGGGGCTGATCCTGCTGGGCGCTGCACCCTGCACAGCGATGGTGTTCGTCTGGTCGCAGATGACCAAGGGCGACGCAAATTACACGCTGGTGCAGGTTTCACTGAACGACCTGATTATGGTTGTGGCCTTTGCGCCGATCGTAGCTTTCCTGCTGGGCGTCACCGATATCGCTGTGCCGTGGGAGACGCTGATCCTGTCGACCGTCCTTTATGTTTTCATCCCGTTGGTGGCCGGGGCGGTGACGCGATCTGCCCTGATCAGGCAGGGCGGCGAGGCGGCGGTTGCAGCCTTTACCGCCCGCATCAAGCCCGGCTCTATGATGGGCCTCTTGTTGACCGTGGTCCTGTTGTTCGGCTTTCAGGGGCCGGTAATTCTGGCGCAACCGGGGCTGATTGCTCTGTTGGCGGTGCCGATCATTATCCAGTCCTATGGCATATTCGCGCTGGGCTACGGTTGGGCCTATCTTTGGCGGCTTCCGCACAAGATTGCCGCCCCGTGCGCGCTGATCGGCACGTCGAACTTCTTTGAACTGGCAGTTGCCGTGGCCATCGGCCTGTTCGGGCTGAACTCGGGCGCGGCACTGGTGACGGTGGTTGGCGTGCTGGTTGAGGTGCCGGTGATGCTGTCGCTGGTGGCCTTTGCCAACCGCACGCGGGGAAGTTTTCCGCAATGAGCTTTCCGGTTGCCATCCATCACAACCCCGACTGCGGCACGTCGCGCAATGTGCTGGGGATCATCCGGGCGGCGGGCTATCAGCCGACGGTGATCGACTACCTGACCACCGGCTGGACGCGGCCGCAGCTTCTGGCGCTGTTTGCCGCTGCCAATATCACCCCGCAACAGGCATTGCGCATCGCGCGGTCCCCGGCCGAGGCGATGGGTCTGACGGCACCGGGCATCAGCGATGACCAACTGCTGGATGCGATGATCGCGCATCCGATCCTTGTTAACCGCCCCATCGTCTGCACCCCAAAAGGCGTGCGCCTGTGCCGCCCATCCGAGGTGGTTCTGGACCTGCTGGACCAAGTACCCCCCGGCCCCTTCGCGAAAGAAGATGGCCAATTGATCATCGACGCGGAAGGAAACCGTCTTGTCTGACACGCCCAACATCGACGACACCCTGTTCCCGGGCATTGACACTGCGGCGCTGCTGACCCCGCCGCACAAGACGCACGCCCCGCGCATCCTGATCCTCTACGGCTCGCTTCGCCCTCGCAGCTTCAGCCGCCTGTCGGGCGAAGAGGCCGGTCGCATTCTGACACGGCTTGGGGCGGAGGTGCGGTTCTTCAACCCCTCGGGCCTGCCGCTGGTCGATGACGGGGTGGACGCGACGCACCCCAAGGTGCGCGAATTGCGCGATCTGGTGGCGTGGTGCGAGGGGATGGTCTGGTCCTCGCCCGAACGCCACGGCGCGATGACGGGCCTGATGAAAACGCAGATCGACTGGCTTCCGTTGTCCGAAGGGGCGGTTCGGCCAACCCAAGGAAAGACGCTGGCGGTGATGCAGGTCTCGGGCGGGTCGCAAAGCTTCAACGCGGTCAACCAGATGCGCCTTCTGGGGCGTTGGATGCGGCTGATAACCATTCCCAACCAGTCCTCGATCCCGAAGGCGTTTCAGGAGTTTGACGCTGAAGGTAGGATGCGCCCATCGCCGCTTTACGACCGGATCGTGGATGTGATGGAAGAACTGATGAAGTTCACCCTGCTGACGCGCGACAGGGCCGACTACCTTGTGGATCGCTATTCCGAACGCAAGGAGAGCGCCGAGGCGCTGATGAAGCGGGTGAACCTGTCGGCCGCGACCTGACTCAGCCGTGACGCCAGACCTTGACCGAGGAAACCAGCAGGATGGCGACCAGCACCGGCAGCAGCACAGCCTCGGGCACGATCCCCAGAAGTTGGCCGCCGATGGCGACGCCAATCACTGACCCCAAGGCCATGAACAGCACGAAGCTCCGGTTGCGTGCGAGGACCGTGAAACTGTCGTCCCGACTGTATCGGGCGAACCCGACCAGCATGGTGGGCAAGCTGATGGCCAGCGACAGGCTACCTGCGAGTTTCAGGTCGACCCCGAACAGAAGGACCAGCGTCGGGATCAGCAACTCCCCACCCGCGACGCCCATCAACGAGGCCACGATGCCGATGCCGAACCCTGCGACAAGGCCCGCGACGATCTGCGCAGGTCCGGTGACAAGGGCAGCGGGCGCAAGGGTCATGCTGTGGCTGAGCGCCAGGACTGCCGCGATCAGCACCAGAAGACCGGCCAGAACGCGATAGAGGGTGCGGGATTTCATCCGAACGGCAAGCCCGGCGCCGATCCATGCACCAAGAAGGCTTCCCGCGAGAAGGTTCAGGATGATCGGCCATTCGGCCAGAACCTGGTCAAGCGGCACGGTCCCCGCCCGGAACGGCAGCGCAGTGGCCACCACAATCAGACTGGTCGCCTTGTTCAGGATCACCGCATCAAGGGCGGCAAAACCGAAAATACCGATCAAGAGTGGCAGGCGGAACTCTGCCCCGCCAAGGCCGATCAGCCCGCCTACAAGGCCGACGGCCGCTCCAGCCAATACGATCCGCGGCCATCCGACCATGCTTGCCCCCAAATGAACCTGTTACACCTTGCGGCGCAGGCTTCCCTCGAGCGGCACGGCTGATGACAGCGTGTTCGAGATGGTGCCGTATTTCAAGATGTTGCGGTGCAAAAGGTCCAGCCTTTGGTCCGTCTCGGCACTGTCCACGGTAATGTGATAGCGGATCAGCGTCAGCTTGGGTGGCGCGTCCTGGCGGATCGCCTCCAACGCAACCTCTGCGCCCTCGATCTGGAAGGCAAGCATCGGTGTCACCCGCTCGATCCCTTTCAGCATGCAGGCGGCAAGGGCCGCCAGCAACAGTTCGACCGGGTTCATCGCATCACGCCGCCCGGCCATGTCGGTATCCAGCACCACCTCGGCCTCCTTGGCCACCGCAAGGCTGCCGTGGCTGTCGATGCGGCGGGCGGAGACGCGATACTCCGTCACAGCAGGCGCCCGATTTCTTCGGCGGTAAGCACCTTGCCCACCGACAGCACCTTTTCATCCACGACCAGGCCGGGGGTGGACATGATGCCATAGGCCGCGATTTCGGCAAAGTCGGTGACTTTGACGATCTGGGCGTCCTTGCCCGCTGCTTCGGCCGCCGCCTTGGCGTTCTCGCCAAGCGTCACGCATTTCCTGCAGCCCGAGCCGAGGATCTTGATGATCATGATCTGTCCTTTCAGATGAACCAGTGGGTGATTGCGTTGAAGGTGAAGCCGATGGTCAGGATGCCAACGGTCACCACGCCGGTGAACGTGGCCAGCAACGGCAGCTTGACCACGCGTTTGAGCATGATCAGCGAGGGCAGTGAAAGCGCCGTCACGGCCATCATGAAGGCCAGCACGGTGCCAAGGCCAACGCCCTTGCCCACCAGCGCTTCGGCTATCGGCAGGGTGCCGAAGATGTCGGCGTACATCGGGATGCCTATCAGCGTGGCGACCGGCACCGCCCACCATTTGTCTTGTCCCAGCAGCGCACTGATGGTTTCCGCTGGAACCCAGTTGTGGATGGCCGCACCAATGCCGACCCCGATCAGCACATAGGGCCAGACCTTGTGGATGATATCGAGAACCTGGTCGCGGGCGAATACCACGCGCTCGGCCCGGCTCAACGTCTCATCCGCATCCGTGACTGGCACGTTGCGCACGAAGGCGGCGACCTGATCCTCCATCCCCAGCTTGCCGATGATCGTGCCGCCGATGATCGCCACCAAGAGGCCGACCCCGACATAGGCCAGCGCGATGGGCCAGCTGAAGATTGACGCCAGCAGGATGACCGAGGCCATGTCCACCAGCGGCGAGGATATCAGGAATGAGAACGTCACCCCCAGCGGCAAACCGGCAGCGGTAAAGCCGATGAACAGCGGGATAGACGAGCACGAGCAGAACGGCGTGATGGTGCCCAGAAGTGCGCCAAGGATGTTTGCGCCGATCCCCGACCGCCCACCGAGGATGCGTCGCGTGCGTTCGGGCGGGAAATAGCTTTGCACGTAGGAGATGACAAAGATCAGGACTGACAGCAGAATGAAGATCTTGATCACATCGTAGACAAAGAACTGCACCGAGCCGCCAATGCGAGAGGCCGGGTCCAGCCCCACCGCCTGCACCCCGGCCGTCACAAGGTCGGACAGCCACTGCATCCGCAAAAGCTGATCGTTCATCCAAGCGAAGACGTTCACGCCATCACCTTTTCTTCGACCAAGGCAGCAGTGAGCAGGGCCTTCAGATGCGTCGGCAGGTCTGTCCTGATCCGGTAGCGCACCCATTGCGCATCGCGCCTGTCTACCACCAGCCCGGCTTGCTTCAGCACCTGCATGTGCCGTGACATCCGGCTTTGTGTCGCGCCCAGCTTGCCCATCAGCTCGCAGACGCAATGCTCCGAACCGTCGTGAAGGATCCGCATAGCGGAAAGTCTGGTTGGTTCAGCGAGCGCCGCCAAGACGGGTAGGATCATCGTTACACCTCAGCTTTTGCGCATTTGCGCATAAGCCAGTGCTCGGCACCTTGATGTGGATCACTTGCGTGGGGATTTTCCGTCAAAGCGCGTTCGCGCGCCCCGAAAACGCGAAAAGCCCCCGCTTTTCAGTGGGGACTCGTCAAACGTTGAGGTGGCGTTGAGGTAAAACGCCGGTGTCTATACACAAGTGTTTTTGTCGGATTCTAACCATTTGGAAAGGTTAGATTTTTTGGTTGCGGGGGCAGGATTTGAACCTGCGGCCTTCAGGTTATGAGGCTATACCTCGGGAAAAGCGGCATTTCTTGAAAAACAACTGGTTACAGTATATCCCTTTGTTATCGCGAAATTTCTTTCCTGCTTTTGCCGACTTTCACACGCATTCCCCGCGCGAAAAGGGTGCTCAAAGGGCGTTCGGCTGTTGAGTCAGTGTTGAGTCAAAACAAGGGCCTCAACCAGCCCCGCGCTCGACCAGTGACGCTTTTTGCGGGTCGTAGACATAGCGCGTTATCGTCCCGTCCTTGATCTTCTCGACCGCCTCGTCGATGACGAAGAATGGGACCATGAACCATTCCTCGGGAACAACCGGTCGCCCGAAGCGGTCCTGAATCTGAACGTCCAGGCGCACAGCACCGAATATGCGGTGGATCAGCGTTTCAAGCTTCGAGCGGGAAATGTTGTAGAGCTTGTAGGTCGCGACCAGCTCGACATCCGCCATAAGAAACGTGGTTTGCAGGCGGGCGCCCTTGATGCGCTGCTGAACGTCGTTGCTGGTCACACCGATCTTGTGCACCAGGTCACGGTTTGCCGCGACCATGGGATGGTCCGACTTGCTGCGCAGGACATAGATCGTGCCGCTGGCCTGATCGTCTGTCGCGGCCTCACCCGAAAATAGCGGGCCTGCCACCGGATCGGTGATCCGGCGCCCGGCGTCGTCCTTGTTCAGTGCGCGCTGGAGCGAGCGCATCAGCATGTTGCTTTCCGTGCCATTGTCGAAAATCACGCGCAGGCGGGCGTCGGTGCGACCCTGATCTGTCAGCGTCAGTTCGCCCTTCTCGGCAACATAGGCTTTTTGGCCGCCCACGATGAAAAAGCGACCCGGTTCGATCTCGGCCTTCAACTCAAAGGGTCGGGTTTCGCGCATGCCATTGTCGAGGTCGCGCTGCACCTGTTCAAACAGCGGTTCGAACGTCGCGAAATCGGCACAGGCTTCGCGATTGGCAATGTCTTCGGCTGCCTTGCGTTCGGCGCTGGATCGGACATGGCGGAGGTCGGTAATCGCCGGCATGTTCGCCTCGACGCCCAGTTCGGCAAGAAGCGCGTCATCGTCCAGGTCTTCTTCGATGCCTGCCAGGTTCGCGGAACCGGCGTCGAACAGGCCCTGATGATCAAGCGGAAGGCATAGCTGACGACAATCGGCCTGTTCCCGAAGCCGATCGAGCCGAACGGCATACAGCCGTTCAAAAATATCCCCTTCCTCACCGTGGCGCGGTGCTCGACCATGGTTATCGACGAAACGCTGGATTTCCTCGAACCCCGCAATGATGCGCTCTTCGCGCGCTGTGCGAGCGGCGGCGGGCTTGGTCTCGACCTCGACACCCAGCTCGGCCAGCAGCGCATCGTCTTCGTCGGTGAATGTCTTAGCCATTCTTCTGCTCTTGCTTCATCCGGGTCAGAAAAGCGACCCCTTCCGCCATAAGCCTTTCCCATGGATCGGCAGATATGAGGTCAGGCAACCGCCCGCGATCCTGCTTGAACTTAAGCGCCCGCTTCGCCAGATCGCGCGCGTCCTCGGGTGTCAGTTGCACCTTGCGGGCATTGATGACGGCAGCGACCTGTTTCAGGCTGGCCTCGTCCATTGTCTTCGACAGGATCGCATAGGCCTCGGCAAAGGGATTGATCCGGTCAATAAGGTCGATGTCCAGTTCGGTCACACTCATCGCGAACCGACGCACCCCATCGACAAAGGCCGTGCTGCCGCCACCCTCAACCCCCGCTTCGGTAATCGCCGCCTTGGCCTGCTGGGTCAGGTTCAGCGCCGCGATGGCGTGTTGTCGCACAGCCTCCTGATCCTCGGTGTCAAGTTCGGGGTATTTGTCCCGGATGATCTTGCCCAGCCGAACCTGTGTCAGCTCCTCTGGCACCAGCTCCACATCGAACATGCCACGCTCGATGGCGGTCTTGTCCTGGACAAAGGCTGTGATGACTTCATTCAGGTCCTGACTGACGATCCGCTCGGCCTCCTTGCTTTTCGGCGGCGCAAGCCCCTTGATCTCGATCTGGAACTGCCCCTGCACCTCGTTGAAGCCGATATTGCACTTGTCCGGGTCATAGCCACCCGCGCCATAATCGAAGCCCTCGACCGGCCCCCCCGCCCTGGCCTTCGGGGTGAAGTTGAAGCGGGGCGTCAACACCTGTTCCATCAGCAGGCTGGCCGCGATGGCCTTCAGCGTGTCGTTGACGGCCTCGCGCACGGCCTCTTCTGATGCGTCAGGTTCCGCGATCAGGTTGGTGAAGCGTGCGCGGGTCTTGCCCTCGGCATCGCGGGTGGCGCGGCCTATGATCTGCACGATCTCGGTCAGGCTGGAGCGATAGCCGACTGTCAGCGCGTGCTCGCACCAGATCCAGTCGAACCCTTCCTTCGCCATGCCCAGCGCAATGATGATATCGACGTGATCGCGGTTCATCTTCTGGCCTGGGTCTTTCAGCGCGGCCGAAACCCTGTCGCGCTTCACAGCCTCATCATCAACCAGATCGGCGATGCGCAGCACGCGTCCCTCGGGGGTTTTCACCAGCTGGAACCCGGTCGCGGGATCGGTGCCCTGCCATTCGCCAAGCGCCTCGATGATGTGCTCGACCTCCTTGATCTTGTCCTTGGTGCTTTCGCGCGAATTGACCGAGGGGATGTGGACAATCGTCTTTTCAGTCGGGTCCAGCACCTTCACGATGTCGTCGGCATAAGAGCCGCTGTAGAAATAATAGCCGATATCCAGCTTTTTCAGATAGCGATAGCCGTTCAGCTGCTCGTAGTAAGTATAGGTGACGGGCTCAAACTTCGCCTCATCCTCGGGCATCAGAACCGCCTCGGCATCGCCCCGGAAATAGGAACCGGTCATGGCGACGACATGCACCTTGTCGCGGGCGATGAACGCGGCCAGATGCGCGCCCAGCTTGTTGTCGGGGTTGGCCGAGACGTGGTGGAATTCATCCACCGCGATCAGGCAGTCATCGAACGCCTCGATCCCGAAGCGATCAACGGCAAAGCGAAAGGTCGCATGGGTGCAGACCAGCACCCGGTCATCGCTGTCCAGGAAGGACTGCACCGAACTGACCTTGCCGCCGTCCTCGCCCGGTGCGTTGCACAGGTTCCACTTCGGCGTCACCACCCAGTCGGCCCAGAAGCCGAACTGCGTCAACGGCTCATCGGCAAAGCTGGAACCGATGGACTTTTCCGGCACGACGATGATCGCCTTGCGCAGGCCCTGATTGTGCAGCTTGTCCAGCGCGATGAACATCAGCGCCCGGCTTTTGCCCGAGGCCGGGGGCGACTTGATCAGCAGATATTGCTCGCCGCGCCGCTCATAGGCCTTTTCCTGCATCGGGCGCATCCCCAACTCATTGGGCCGGCTGGAACTGCCGTTCCGCGCATAGGTGACCGAGACGGACGGGACGCTATTTTTCTGCATTATCTATACCTTGCCGCCACCAATATGCACCGACGCATGCGCAGCATGCCACGCGGTTTCAATATCATCTTCATTGGCCAGATAAAATTCTCCACCCAGCCATTCAGCGCATTCGACCAGTTGCTTTTTGATTATGCTTTCAGCTGCAACTGCATCGGCAAAGCAATTGAAGGCGGAAAAACCGGATCCGCTGCTTGTCCGCACTGTAACCCATTGAAACGCGCCTCGAGGCATCGACTTCTGGAATAACTGACGGCGCATGTCTGGGCTTGCTGACAATCCAATTTTATAGATCGCGCGCCCTTCCGCAGAGCGTCCGAGATAGGCATTCGTATTGCCCTCCAGCTTCAGCACATAGAGGTCGCGAGCCAGCTTTCCAAACCTTGGCGGAACTGAATATCCACCTTCGTTGTCGGGTCCGGGGCGGACCGCTCCACCAGCCGTGACCTCTTCGTTGGCGTTCGAGACATCCATGATTGCGGGGGAGTATGCGGCAACTTCTATCCAAGGGGTCTGCCGCAGCAAGTTGATCACTGCGCTGTCAGCAATGACTTCGCCCATCGCCGACACGTGCCGCGCAGTCCGCGATAGTTCAGGAAACACGTCCTGTGCCCGCAGCCGATATTCCGGCAGATAACTGAAGGCGCGCACGGCCCGTAGCGAGTGTCGCCACTGGTCGGGATCTCGTGCATGGTGGATCGGGTGCGTGAACTCATCCCGATCACCCGTCTCGTGGGTCACCAGCATGAAACCTGCGATCATCCCCTTCAGCTTCGGGTCGATGTAGGTCTTGTTGCTCGTTACGTAGCAAACTGTGATGAAGGGATCAGTCAGGCCTTTCAGCAGATTGGCGCGCCGCGTCTTTCCCCGATCACCAGACCATCCGACTGTGCCCCAGGTCTCCGGGGTCCATCCCCAGAACGAGGTGAACAGAACCGAAGTTTCGTCCGTCCAGAAATCTGTTTCGCTCGTCGTCATTGCGCTGAAATCCTTTGGTCAAGACGCCGCAGGAAAAGACGCGCCGTGATCAGCGTCACTTGAAGGCGGAACGTGCAGTCATCTTCTTCCGACAGCCCCGGATGGCTTCCTTCGGGATGCAGTCGCGCCCAAAGCCCCAGGACAAACGCTGGCTTGCCGCGATCATTTTCCCATTCGTTGTAATGCGCCAGAAGGAACGGCCCAGAGCCTTCACTCGCCAGATAGTCACGCTTCTTGAAGTCAGGCTCTGACTCATCACACCCCAGCTTGACTGCAATGCGGTCCAGCAGATCTTGGTAGAATGTCCGCAGTTGCGCGTTGGAGGCGGCCCAGTCACCGCGTTGGAATGCCGACGTCGCCTGATTAAGATGCCCTGCGGCGACCGTCAGCTTGTGTTTCAGCAGCAGGTTGTCGACCTCGCTTTCTGCTTCGCGAAAGTCGAGGCCAGGCAGGTCGTCGGGCAGCATCCGCCTTAGTACCGCGACTTTTATCTCTCGCGGGCCGTTATCGAAGATCGACTGCCTTCCGCTAGGGTCTGGAACTCGATCAGAGACAATTTCAAAACCGTCGAACCGCAATCCTGCCGTCAATTTCAACCAAGCCGGATCATAGCGATGATATTCTGGCACTTTTACTGCTTCTTCGACAATCGCTCTCTGCAGGGGCACGTCACCTGAAGCAGTTCGCGCAGTTACATGAAGTTTCTCAGCCACACGAGCTAGCTCCAGCAGCTTGCGCTTTATCGTAGACCCGCCGATGTAGTCCAAGCACCCCCAACCAAAAATCAAAGTATCCAAGCGGTCATGCGTGTCGTATTCGCGCTCGAGAACTTCTATTGCGGCTGCAAGGGTGAATGTGTGGAACTCAGGCACGCGCATCTCCGACCTTCTTGCTGGTCATCTTCGTGTACATCTCGAACAGCTTTTCCAGCCGTTCGGTGTCGTTGCGGAAGCGGCGGCCGATGTAGATGCGCTCAAGGGTTTCGTCGTTGCGGTCGTGGGCGGCGCGGAGGTTGTCGGGCATGGTTTCGGGGTCGTAGAGGTCGGCGATGGTGGCGGGGAAATGCGCCTCGCGCGCCAGAAGGATGGATACGGCGCAGGCGACGAGGTCGGATTTCTGCTTTTCGGTCAGCGGCGGGACGGGGAAGGTGTTCCAGCCGAGGGTGTTTGAATAGCGGTATCGGGTTTCCAGTTTGCCGCAGACGGTGGCGATCCAGACCAGATGCAGGCGCGAGGCGATCAGGGCCATGTTCCAGAGCGGGGCGTCGTAGAGGGCGAAGGCTTGATCTTGAATGATTGCGGCCGCGTTCAGTAACCCGATCGGCAAGAACGGCCTGTTTTCAGAGCTTACACGCGGGACAACCAGAACATGGCCCTCGGCGGTCGTCTGATCGCGGAAACGATAGGGCGTCTCCGCCAGCTTTTGTGCTGCCTTGTCCCGAATAGCCGCGCGCCGACTTGCAGCGGTTGCTTTCAGCCTCTCGGCAATCGGCGGAATGGCCGCTGCTGCCTCGGCGTTCTCATCAGCGATCCACAAGCAAGCACGGGGCGCGGCATTGATGAACTCCTGTGAGCCATAAAGAGGCCGGATGAAGTCCGCAGCTTGCGGAAACCCCGCCACGATCCTGCGGCCTTCCTCCACAGAAAAGATGAGGGGCGCGCCGTAGTAGGGATGATTGCCGAACTGCATGACGGCCTGTCCACTCATGGGCCGAGACTTTCCCTGCACTTCGACATTGGGGGCCGCAACCAGATATGCGTTGATGTTCGCGGTCTCTCGGCGGATCGTCTCACCATCGTCACTCAGCAAGAACAAGCTGCGGATTGGGCTGGGTCCACTTGTGATTCCGACGATCACAACCGTAACGCCCGCATTGTGACTGGCAAGATTGGCCCATTTGAAGCTGGTATGAGCAAAAAGGATATGATGCCCGGTCCCGAATATTGTCGGCCAGAGGATCGGCACCTGTTGCCCTTGGCAGATGGAATTTGTTGAAACGAAAGCTGCGGCGGCGGGGGTATGGCTACCGAAATCCGCTGCTTTCATGAACCATCCTGCCACATAGTCCAGCGACTTCCAATTCTTGCAGCGACCGTCAAATATATTCTTCAGATCGCCTTTTTGTTCGAGCGATTGCCATTTTGACCCCAGATAGGGCGGGTTCCCGCAGATATACGTCTCGCCGCCCTCATTCTCGAAATCAACCTCGGCCTGATCCAGCGGCGTGGAAAACAGGTCATCGCCGCGCAGTTTCACCCCGGTCCCGGTCGGCGGGCAGATCGACAGCCAGTCCAGCCGCAGCGCATTGCCGCAGGTGATCCAGTTCTTGCTGTCCAGCGGCAGGAAATCCCGCGTCGCCTCGCGCTGGCCCCGGTGCAGCACATCGCATTGATATTCCGCGATGATCAGCGCCAGCCGCGCGATGGTGGCGGGGAAATCCTTCAACTCGATGCCGCGGAAATTGGTCAGGGTGATCTCGGACCGCCGATCGGCCTCGCCCCGCCGCGCGTTGATCTGCGCCTCGATCGCACGCAATTCCTTGTAGGCGATGACAAGGAAGTTGCCCGATCCGCAGGCCGGATCGAACACCCGGATCCGCGCCATGCGATTTCGCAGGTTCAGCAGCTTGCGCCCGTTGTCACGTGCCTCTTCCAGTGCCGCGCGCAGGTCATCCAGAAACAGCGGGTTCAGCACCTTGAGGATATTCGGCACCGAGGTGTAGTGCATGCCCAAGGCGCCACGCTCATCCTCATCGGCGACGGCCTGGATCATCGAGCCGAAAATATCCGGGTTCACCTGCGTCCAGTCCAAGCCCCCGATGGTCAGCAGATAGGAGCGCGCGATCTTGCTGAACCGGGGCGCTTCGGTGGTGCCGGAAAACAGTTCGCCATTCACATAGGGGAAGGGATCGGCCCAGCGGGGGATGCCTTCGGCGGTGCGATCCTCGGGTCTGGTGTTCATGGCGTGAAACAGGGCGCCGATCACCTCATGGGTGTTCGAGCTGTCACGCGCGCTCATGGTGTCAATGGTGCGGGTGAAAGTCGCGTCGCCGCTGAAAATCCCGGTATCCTCGGCAAAGAAGCAGAAGATCAGCCGGGCCATGAACTGGTTCATGTCGTGGCGGCGCGCGGCGGTGCCCCAGTCGGGGTTGTCCTTCAGCAGCTCGACATAAAGCCGGTTGAGGCGGCTGGTGGCGCGGATGTCAAAGGCGCTTTCCCGGATCGCGCGCACCGTGGTGATGCCCGCCAGCGGCAGGAAGAAACCGAAATGGTTCGGGAAATCGGCGTAAGCGCAGATGATGGCCTCGCCCGAAGTCAGGTCTTCGGCCTGGAATTCAGTGCCATCGGTGGCGAGGATGAACTTCGCCTTGGCCCGCGCGGTGGCGGGGCTGTCGCGCAAGGCGGCCAGGGTGGCGTTGGCCTGACCCTCGGCGCAGGTCTTGATGTGGATGTTGTTGGCCTGCAGCACGCCGCCAAGGTCGGATTTGTTGGAACTGCCGGCGCGCAGGCGCTTGATGGTGGTGTCCTTGTTCCCGAAGGCCAGCAGGAAGGCAAAGGGGAATTCGGCCGCATCATAGGGCTGGTCGGCAAGGGCGGTAATGGCCTCTTCGATCTCGACGGCGTTCATTCAGGCGTTCCAGGGGTTGATCAGGTCAATGCCGCAATCCGCGAAATCGGCGGTGTTGCGGGTGGCGACGATTGCGCCATGAGCGCGGGCGATGGCGGCGATCTGGCAATCGGCATGCAGGATCGGGCGCCCCATCGCACGGCGCGCGGCGGCGATGGCGGCGAAAGCCTCGGCCGCCGGGCTATCGAAGGGCAGGATGCGGCCGGCGAAGTCCTCGCGGATGATCTGGTCGATCATGGCGGCCAGGCCCTCGCGACGCTTGCCTTCGGGCAGGATGGCGACGCCGTGGCGCAACTCGGCCTCGGTGATGGCGGTCAGCCAGATGGTGGTGCCGTCCCGCGCCGCCAGCCAGTCCAGGACATGCGGCTCGGGTGCCGGGCGCAGGATTTCCGACAGGACATTGGTATCGAGGATGATCATTGATCGAAGGTCGGCGGGCTGCGCATCGCGTCGCGGGCAGGGATGTCCAGATCGACGCCGCCGGTTCTGGCGACGCGCGCGCGCAGGCGCTGCGCCAGGTTCATCGGCGGGCGCTGGTCGCCGACCGCGTCGCGCAGGATTTCGCGGGCCTCTTCCTCCATGGAACGCCCACGCTCGGCCGCGCGCACCCGCAGGCGGCGCTTGATGCCGTCGTCGAGGTTCCTGATCGTGATGCTCGCCATACGCGTCTCCCTGCTGGATAGGCTTTAGAATATGGGCCGATTGCATTGCAATCAACTAGAACCGGCAGGAATACACACCGTTTGTGATGCTCGGCCCCCACCAAACGCCCCACCGGCGCGGTTTGCGCCGTTTCCGCGCCGGTCCGCGCCTGTTTTCCGGTCCTGCAATCATCTCGTTGATAAGGCGGCACATCTACGCATGTGTCGGATCGTCAAACGAGGGACAGGTCTTGCGAAACAGAGAGAGATTGACCGAGAAGCTGGTCCGGGCGGGTGAGACGCGCCCGAAGGCGTGGCAGATTTTCGACACCGAGGTGCTGGGGCTGTCGATCTGCATCTACCCCTCGGGCGGGCGCAGCTTCATGTTCGACTACCGCGCCGCCGGGCGGCAGCGGCGGCTGACCATCGGGCGCTGGCCGGAATGGAACGTCACCGCCGCGCGCGAGCGGGCCAAGGCGCTGCGCCGCGATGTCGATGGCGGGCTGGATCCGCTGGCCGAGCGCGAGGAGGTCCGCGAGGCGCCGCGCTTTCCCGACCTGGTGGCGCGCTATCTGCGCGAGCACGCCGCCCATCTGGCGCCGCGCAACGCCGCCGATCAGGCGTCGATGCTGCACAAGCTGATCGTGCCGCATTGGAAGCACCGGCTGGTGGCCGATATCGACGCCGCCGATGTCGAACGGGTGCTGAACCTGATCGCCGAGGGCCGATCGCGCCCAGCCAAGAAGAAGCCCAAAGCCAAGCGGCGCACCCCGCTGAAGCCGCCCAAGCCCACGCCGGTGCGCGCCAACCGCGCGGGCGAGATGCTGCGCCGGGTCTTCAACCTCGCCATCGCGTGGAAGATGCGGCCCGACAATCCGGCCGTGGGCTTTCGCCGCCGGGTCGAAACCGAGCGCGAACGTTTCCTTGACATGGAGGAGATCGCGCGGCTCAGCGAAGCGCTGGGCGGGGCCGAGGACCAGCGTGCCGCCAGCATCATCCGCATGTGCATGCTGACCGGGGCCCGGCTGGGCGAGGTCAGGACCGCGCGCTTCGAGCATTTCGATCTGGAACGCGGGGCATGGGTCAAGCCCGCTGCCAATACCAAGCAGCGTCGCATCCACCGCGTGCCGATCTCGGCAGACACGGCGGCGTTGGTGCGGACCCGGCTTTCCGCCGTGCCGGTCGGTTGCGACTGGCTGTTTCCGGGCGATGTCGAGGGCAAGGACCAGCCGGTTCAGGAGATTCGCCGCTTCTGGATCGGCATTCAGGATCGGGCCGGGTTGCCGGGCGTGCGCATCCACGATCTGCGCCACACCTTCGCCTCGCTTCTGGTCAGCGGCGGCGCCTCGCTGGAGATGATCGGCAAACTGCTGGGCCATTCGCAATCCAGCACGACGATGCGCTATGCCCATCTGATGGATTCGCCCCTGCGCGCCGGGGTCGATGCGGTGGCCGATATGATGCGCATACGGCCGAGGCTGGTCCATACGGCCCCCCCGGCCGAGGAGGTTACGCCTCCGCTTGCAGCAGGCGCCAGATCGGGCTGACCCGCTTGCGGATCGTGCTTTCATCGGGCGCATCGCCATCCGTGCTGGTGGCGATGAACCAGTCCTGCATCTCACCGATCAGATCGCCCTGCTTTTCGGGCAGGCCGCTACGGAAGATGCGCAGCACCATCGCACCATAAAAGCCCTCCCAATCATAGCTCTTGGACGAGTCCGCTCTCGGCCGCCGGAAGATGCCGTGCTGGTCTTCAAATCGCGCCACGGCATCCCCCGTGATCATCAGGTCGTCGCGCGTCACTACCAGCGCCGCATCTGGCGGATGGATGTGCTTCCATTCACCGCTGCCGGGCAGGCGGACGCGGCGGATCGCCACTTCGCACGGGCCGGTGCCGCTGCGGCGAAACATCGCGAGAATATCGCCTGGCGCAATCACCGCGAGATCGGAGAGGATTTCGCCGCCGATGAGCGTGGGCGGGATGGCGATCATCAGCTCGAGATGGCCGGCAAAGGCCCAGTCGGCAATATCGGCCGTCTGACAGCTCCAGCGCGCAGCAGCTTCGGGCAGGCTGTAGAGCGCCCGTTTCGGTAAAGACATCGGGTATTTCCTGATTTGTTGCGTTTCTGAAAGGCCTGACCCTTCAGCGGCGCAACTCTGACGTTTGCACACGCCATGATTGATTCGACCGAAGCGCGCACCCCGCCCCGATCCGACCCGGAAGCGGCCGCGCGCGCCTCCGGCGCCGCCCCCCAAAATGCCCTCAAACCCCACAAAACATGGGACCGGCGCGGTCATGGCGATTTCCGCGCCGGTCCATTCCGCGCCGCCGGTCCCCGGCTCGTGCTCTCGCTTTCCCCACAACCACGGGGAAAGGACCGCACCATGACCGATCAGGCGATGATCGCGCCCGAAACCGCCCAACAAGGGCTTCTCGACGACTGGATGCCGCGCCGGGAACTGGCCGGCATCATCGGCGTCAGCGCCGACACGCTGAAGCGCTGGGAGACGCGGCGCATCGGCCCGCCCTGCATCCGGATCGGGCGCAAGGTGCTCTACCGGCGCGGTGCGGTGCGCGCCTGGCTGCTCGACCAGGAGAGCCGCAAGACCGCCGGCCGCGGGAGGGCGAGCCGATGAGCGGCGATGACGACCGGCCGGGCGTGGCCCCGATCTGGGGCATCGTCTTCGCGCTCATGTTCGCGATGCTCGTTCTGGTCATTGTGGCGTCTCTCTGGCTCGCCGCATCGATGATCGACTGGGACGCGGTGCTGCGCTTCATCGCACCGACCGCCTTCGAGACCCGGCCGATCGAGGACATCCTCGAGGGGGGCCGGCGATGACCGCGCCCTCTCCTGCCCGGCTGCGCCGAGGCCGGCCCGAAGCCGATATCCAGCGCCAGATCGTGGCGCTGCTGCGCGCGGTGCTGCCAAAGGGCGCCATCGTCCATCACGCCGCCAATGAGGTCGGCGGCGGCCGTCATGCCCGGGCGCGGCAGGCGATCCTGGCCGGCATGGGCGTGCATGCGGGTTTCAGCGATCTGGTGGTGCTCTCGGAAGGCCGGGCGCTGTTTCTGGAGGTCAAGAGCGCCCGGGGCCGCCTCAGTCCGGCACAGACCGGCTTTCGTGATGGGGTGCAGGCGCAGGGTTTTGCCTGGGCGCTGGTGCGCTCGCCCGAGGATGCGTTGAGCGCGCTCGGGACGCACGGCTTCCGCACCAGGCTGGCCGGGCCACGGAGGCCGCGATGAGCAACCTGATCTCGGCTTCGGTCCAGCGCCGCGTGGTCGGTTCGGCCACGCGCAAATCGGTGCTGCTCTACATGGCCGACAAGGCCGCCGACGATGGCAGCGGTATCTGGACCTCGAAGTCCAATATCGCCCGCGATCTGGAGCTGTCGCGACGTGCCGTGCAGTTGGCGATCCAGGATCTGATCCGCGACGGGCTGGTCACCGAGACCGGCCAACGCGACTGCAAGCACGGCTTCACGGTGGAATATTCCATCGTGATCGAGGCTGTGGATAACCTGACCTCAACGCGGGGACAGCCTGTGGATAACCTCGCCGCAACCCGTGAACAGGGTTCACCCCGTGAATCTGGTGCACGGGTAACCCGTGAACGTGGTTCACCCCACCCCGTGAACCAGATTCACCCGAACCATCCTTATATAGATACTACTACGCCAACGACCGATGGCCCGCCTGTGGGTAACTCCGACCCGCAGGCCCGCTGCCTTGCGGTTGCCGGCCCCGGCCTCTGCCCGGCATCGCGAACGGCGATCACCGCGACCGCCGAGGTGATCGAGGGCTGGCTGCGCGAGGGGATCGACCTTGATGCCGACATCCTGCCGGTGATCCGCGCCCGCACGCCGACGATCCGCATCAGCCCGATCCGGACATGGGCCTATTTCAGCGACGCGGTGCGGGCGGCCCATCGGCAACGCCTGCGTCAGCCGATAAGGCCGCGAGGCGCAGAGAAAGCCGGCGCCCCGGCCAACCCGCAGCTGCGATTCTTCGCCGACTGGGTGAACTCGGATCGCTACCTGCCCGCGAACGCCATCTCCAACGCCATTGTGCAGGCCCTGTTGGTAGCAGGTCTGACCACAACCGAACGCCTCGCCCAACACGGCGTCCCCGTCCCGGCCATGAAGGAGCAGCCATGATCACCCCAAGCGAGATCGAGGACCGCTTCGAGGAGGCCGCGCTGACCCTGCGGCGGCTGCCGAACCCGCCCGGTTCGGGCGCGCGCGGCTATGGCCGCTCCTGGCCGGAATATGTTCACGAGGCCCGGCATGCCTATGGCTACGAGGAAGCCAAGATGCGGGTGATCCCCAACGCCCGCGAGATCCAGCGCATGGAGGAAGCGCTGGAATGGCTGGCGCTGGTCGGCGGCGACAGCGAGCAGACGATCATCGACAACCGCCGCATCGTCTGGATGCGGGCCGAAGGCCATCGCTGGAAGCAGATTTGCCGCGCCGTGGGCTGCGCGCGCTCCACCGCCTGGCGGCGCTGGACGGCGGCGCTGGTGACGATTGCCAACAGATTGAACAAGCGCCGGAAACCCGGCGCCCGCCCGCGAGCCGCAAAATCGACGGGTGACGGCGAGCGCGGCAAACCGGACGGCGGGGGCGCGAACGGGCCGCCGTGACGGCGCGAAAGGGGCGAACATAGGGCGCGACAAATACCGCCAGATCGGCCCATATTATCCATAACATCGGGCCAGTGCCGCCCGGCCGGGCACCTCCCCCCCGGCCATGGTTCCTCCGCCGCATCGATCCCATGCGGGGGGCAGCAGCGCGCTAGTCCTCTAGCGTCAAAGGATTTTTCTGGGTTTCCACCCGTGGGTTGCCACTTTGGGTTGCCACGGTTGCTGCCCCCTCCGCCGTCCCTCGGACATTCGCCTGTCCGTCACTTTGGACCCGCCTGCCCTGTCGCAGCGGGTCTTTTCTTTTGGAGTTCGCCCCTTGCAGATCGAGATGATGCCGGTCGGGCAGTTGGTGCCCTATGCGCGCAATGCCCGCACGCATTCGGACGACCAGGTCGCCCAGATCGCCGCCTCGATGGCCGAGTTCGGCTTCACCAACCCGATCCTGATCGGCGAGGACGGCGTGATCATCGCCGGCCACGGGCGGCTGATGGCGGCACAGCGGCTGGGGCTTTCCGAGGTGCCGGTGATCGTGCTGGCGCACCTGAACGCAGCGCAGCGCCGGGCGCTGGTTGTCGCGGACAACAAGATCGCGTTGAACGCTGGCTGGGACACCGAGATCCTGCTCGAACAGATCGAACTGATCCGCGCGGAAGGGTTCGACATCGATCTGGTCGGCTTCTCGGATGACGAACTCGGCGAATTGCTCGCCGAAATCGAGGCACCGGAGACGGCCCGCGCTCTCGAGGGCGAGGATGACATCCCCGAGCCACCGGCCGAGCCGGTCACGCGCCCCGGCGATCTGTGGATCCTCGGCAACCATCGCCTGCTTTGCGGCGACAGCACCGTGGCGACGGATGTCGAGCGGGTGCTGGCCGGGGTCACGCCGCTGCTGATGGTCACCGATCCGCCCTATGGGGTGGAATATGATCCGTCCTGGCGGAACAAGGCGCTGGGACAGGCCACCACCCGCACCGGCAAAGTTCTGAACGACGACAAGGCCGACTGGCGCGAGGCATGGGCGCTGTTTCCGGGCGATGTGGCCTATGTCTGGCATGGAGCCCTGCACGCGACCACGGTCGCCGACAGCCTGATCGCTTGCGGCTTCAACATCCGCTCGCAGATCATCTGGGCCAAGGATCGGCTGATCCTCAGCCGCGGCGACTACCATTGGCAGCATGAACCTTGCTGGTATGCCGTTCGCGCCAAGGGCAAGGGCCATTGGGCCGGTGACCGCAAGCAGACCACGCTCTGGCACATCACCAGCCGCGATCAGGATGCCGAGACCGTCCACGGCACGCAAAAGCCGGTCGAATGCATGCGCCGCCCCATCCTGAACAATTCTAGCCCCGGCCAGGCGATCTATGAGCCCTTCATGGGATCCGGCACCACGCTGATCGCGGCCGAGACCACCGGCCGCAGCTGCCTCGGCATCGAGTTGAACCCTGCTTACGTCGATGTCGCCATCGAGCGCTGGCAGAACCTCACCGGCGGTGTGGCCATGCTGGAGAGCGACGGTCGTTCCTTCACCGAAATTTCCGGTGATCGGTCAAGCGCCAGTCCCGGCACCCCCGCCGCGCAGGCCAGCGACCCCGACCCCCAGCCAAAACCCGCGCGCAAGCGCAAGACCGCCGCGTGAGGCCATGCATGACCTGGTTGTATCTTCCCCCGGCCTGCCTGCCGGAGCCGCAGACGCATGTCTCTTCGGCGTGTCGCTGTGCTCCGGCGCGGGCGGGCTCGAGCTGGGAATCACCCTCGCCGTCCCCGGCTATCGAACTGTGGGTTACGTCGAGCGGGACGCCTTCGCGGCGGCCGTGCTCGTGGCGCGGATGGAAGATGCGGCCCTGGATCCAGCGCCTCTCTGGGACGATATTGCCAGCTTCGACGGCCGCCCATGGCGCGGCGCGGTGGATATCGTCACTGCCGGATATCCGTGCCAGCCGTTCAGCGTGGCGGGCAAGCGCCGGGGCGCGGACGATCCCCGCCACCTCTGGCCCCATGTCGCCCGCATCATCGGCGAAATCAACCCGCCCTTCGTCTTTCTCGAAAATGTCGCCCATCATCTCCGCCTCGGCTTTCCCGAAGTCGCCAGCGGACTGGTCGGTCTGGGCTACAGGCTTGCGGCAGGCCTCTTCACTGCGGCGGAAGTCGGTGCGCCCCATCGGCGCGAGCGGCTGTTCATCCTCGCCATCCGCGAAGGCGACGAGCTGGCCGACCCCGCGCGCCTGCTCGGGGATCCGCTCGAGCGGCGGCAACCGGACAGAAATGCTGCGCCTCTGGCCGACGCCGATGGCAACGGATGGGTGCAAACCGAGTGCCGGCAACCGCCGGGCGGCCGATCTGACCCACGCGGGCGCCCTGTGGATGACGCCGACGGCACGCGACCACAAGGACGGGGCGAGCACATTGGCGAACACGCCGGTGAACGGGCTGCTTGGCCGCCAGGTCCTGGTGACACCGATGGCTGGCGGCGATACCTCGCCATCGCCCCGGACGCTGAACCCGCTATTCGTCGAGGCGCTGATGGGCTGGCCCACCGGGTGGACCGGCTTCGGCTCTGTGGCAACGGCGTGGTCCCCCTGGTTGCAGCGTATGCGCTCAGAACTCTGGCAGCTCAGCTGCTGGCCGATGGATGAACCCGCGTGATGCAAAACAAGATGATGATGCCGGCAGAGCAGATCGGCGGTGTGACCTTTCCCGAATGGGATGCGTCACAATGGGCGCAAGAATTCGCTGCGACGGACTGGAAGAAGGTTAACGCGGACATGAAGCCGATCATCGACCGTTTGAAGGCGATGGGCGCCCTCGACCCGGATTTCGAGCTGTGATGCAGATCGAGCTGATCGCGGTCGAAAACCTGACCCCTTACGCCCGCAATGCCCGCACCCATTCGCCGGATCAGATCGCCCAGATCGCCGCCTCGATTGCAGAGTTCGGCTTCACCAACCCGATCCTGATCGGCGAGGACAGAGTGATCATCGCCGGTCACGGGCGGCTGATGGCCGCGCAGCGCCTCGGGCTGGCCGAGGTGCCGGTGATCCGGCTGGCGCATCTGAGCGAGGTTCAGCGCCGGGCGCTGGTCATTGCCGACAACCGCATCGCCGAGAACGCGGGTTGGGATGAGGAACTGTTGCGATCCGAGCTGACAGCGCTGCAGGGGCTGGATTTCGACCTCGATCTGGTCGGATTCTCGGATGACGAGCTGGCCGATCTGCTCGGAGACGCCGAGGCATCGGGTTTCGGCGCCGTTCCGGAAGAAGAAGAAGACGGCATCCCTGACCTGCCAGAGGATCCTGTCACTCGCCCCGGCGATATCTGGATCCTTGGCGATCACCGGCTGTTTTGCGGCGACAGCACGGATGCGGCGGCGGTCGCGCGGCTGATGGACGGGCAGCGCGCCACGCTCCTCTTCACCTCGCCGCCTTATGGCCAGCAGCGCGTTTACGGCGCGGCGAAGGAGAAGGTCAGCGATTGGGACCGGCTGATGCAGGGCGTGTTCGCGGCGGCGCCGGTGAGCGAGGATGCGCAGCTGCTGGTCAATCTCGGGCTGGTGCATCGCGACAGCGAATGGATTCCATATTGGGACGCATGGATCCAGTGGATGCGGACGCAGGGCTGGCGCCGCTTCGGCTGGTATGTCTGGGATCAGGGGCCCGGCCTGCCCGGCGACTGGAACGGGCGCTATGCCCCGGCGCATGAGTTCGTCTTCCATTTCAATCGGGTGCCACGGCGGCCGAACAAGACGGTGGAGAGCAAGCATGCCGGCGAGGTGCTTGGCGGCGGCGGGTTGCGCGCGGCCGATGGCACGGTGAGCGCCAAGCACGGCGCCGGCAACGCGATCCAAAGCCACCGCATCCCCGACAGCGTGATCCGGGTGATGCGCCACAAGGGCGCTATTGCCGGCGGCGCGCATCCGGCGGTGTTCTCGGTCAGGCTTGCCGAGGAGATGATCGCCGCCTGGAGCGATCCGGGCGATCTGCTCTTTGAGCCGTTCACCGGCTCCGGGTCGCAACTGATCGCGGCGACGAACCTCGGGCGCATCTGTTTCGGGATGGAACTGGACCCGGCCTATTGCGACGTCGCGGTGCGGCGCTGGCAGCTGATGACGGGCGAGACCGCCACCCATGCAGAGACCGGCGCGAGCTTCGAGGCAGAGACTGCGACGCGCAAGGCGCTGGCGGCATGAAACAGTCGCGCGCGATGTCGATGGTCGAGGCTATCGCCAACGTTGCCGTCGGCTTCTGGGTCGCGGTCACAGTGCAGGCGCTGGTGTTTCCGCTGTTCGGGTTTCACGCCGCACCGGCACAGCATCTCGCCATCGGCGCCATCTTCACCGGTGTATCGCTGATCCGCTCCTTCGCCCTGCGGCGGCTGTTCGAGGCGATCCGCCAACAGGCAGTGCGATGAGGATCGGCGCATTCCCCCGACCCGCATCAGGTTTGCGACCATATGACAGACGATGGCCTGTGTCAGTCCATGGGCGAGCTCAGGGCACTGATGGCGTCCTGTTCCGCCTGATGGCGCTGGGCGGCGTCAGGCGGATCGCGCCGCGCGGCAAGAATCGCCACGAACAGCGCCCGGCAGGCGGCTGCCAGTTCATCGGCCCCTGCTGCGTCGAGATCGACATCATGGATGGCGCGGGCCTCGCCCAGATCGGTGATGCCATAGATGGTTGCGAACTCGGCCTCTGGCACTGCGCAGGTGGCGATGAATGTCTCACCGGCGCCTGCTTCCGCATCGTTGCGGCAGAACCGGATGTCGATGCTCTCAACGCATTCGCGTCGGGCGAATTCGCTCAAGGTCTCGCGCTCCGGCAGACAGTTGAAGGAAATCATCGCTCAGCCCTCCGTGGCAATGCGGTAAACGGTCCCGCGCCCGTCGATTTTCTCTGCAAGAATGGTCAGCCCGAGCCGCTTTTTCAGGGCCCCGGAAATGGCGCCGCGCACAGTGTGGGGTTGCCACGAAAGGGCGGCCGCCGCCTCTGCAACACTCGCGCCCTCGGGTCGCTGCAGCCGCGCGATCAACGCCGCCTGTTTGGTGCCGGCGCGGGTGGTCGCGGGCGTTTGGGCCTCGGGCGCAGCCGCAGCGGCCGCTTCCCGCTCCATCCGCCCGCGCCTTGCCCCGGCGATGGCGCCTGCCACCAGCGGCTCGATGCCGACGGCGGCAAGCCCGGCCTCGGTGGCAAGCAGCGTGGTGCCATGACCATCGCCGGTCTCGCGCCAGAGCGGCTCGCTGCGGCGAATATTGGCCTCGACCTCCTCGACGAGGCCCTTGGCAAGCAGCGCCTCCACCACCTTGGCGGCGGCACCGCCGCGCAGGCTGTCGGGCAAGGGCAGCGCCAGATTGCCGGGGCGCGCGGCGGCACGGCTGAGGATCAGGCTCTGGGTTTCGGAAAGCGGGGTCACTCTGCATGCTCCCCTTCGCCGAAGGCGCTGTCGGTGATCTGGCGCAGCAGGCTGGCATAATGCTCCAGCGTGCCGACATGGCCCCAGTTCACCGCGTCGGGGCTGGCGTTGAAATGATCGTCGCTCAGAGCGGCGAGGCGGGCAAGCATGGTGTCGATCTCGGCCCTCTTGCCGAGAAAGGCGGTGAGCGCGGCATCACGGTTGCTGCGGGGGGTGATGGTCATGGCGCGGGCCTCCTTTTCTCGCTCAGATCAGGCCTAGATCGGCCAGCACGGTGGCGGCTGCGGCGAGTCCGCAGGTCGGGAGTTCGATCTTCAGATGCGAGATGACATCCGAGGCATCGGCGTTGATGCCGCTGTCGCGCAGCCGGGCCTCGATCACTTCGGCAACCGCATCCTTGCGGCTGTGGTCGAAGCCGGCGGGCAGGCTGGCATAGTCGATCCTGATGGTGGTGATGGCCATGGTCATGGGGGGCTCTCCGGCGTCTGAACTGCATCGTTTTCGTGCCATCAGAATCGCTCACCACAGGCCGGAAGTGTAGCATAATCGCAGCAATATCATTGTTTTATGTAATCCGCCCAGATGCTTGGGCGCAAGCCGGAAGGGTCACGCGGAATGGGCATGTCGCGCCGTCAATATGCTGCGCATCGCGGCGTCAGCCACACGGCGGTGGGCAAGGCAATCTCCTCGGGGCGCATCAGTCTCGAGCCGGATGGCAGCATCGATCCGGTGACGGCCGACCGGCAATGGGACGCGCAGACCGACCCGGCCAAGCAGCGCGGCGCTCATGCGCGGGCGCTGGGGACCGCCACGGCGGCCGGCACCGCGCGCGCCAGCGCCGCGACCAGGCCGGTGCCGCGCGCCGCCATCGAGTCGGTGGGCGAGACCCTGCGCGAGGCCGGCGCCGATCCCGATCCCAGCGCGGGCGGCGAGGTGTCGTTCCTGCGCGCGCGGATGGCCAATGAGGTGCTGAAGGCGCA
The DNA here is from genome assembly GCF_016919705.1 of Paracoccus methylovorus. NCBI lineage: Bacteria > Pseudomonadati > Pseudomonadota > Alphaproteobacteria > Rhodobacterales > Paracoccaceae > Paracoccus > Paracoccus methylovorus. The sequence goes on along the minus strand of NZ_CP070371.1, from coordinate 302,869 downwards.
GACCGCCAAGGTCAAGCTCGCCAGGATGAAGGGCGAGCTGGTCGACCGGGCGCGCACCACCTCCATGGTCTTCGACCTGGCCCGGCGCGAACGCGACGCCTGGCAGAACTGGCCGGCCCGTGTGGCCGCCAACATGGCCGCCGATCTGGGCGTCGATGCCCATCGGATGGAGCAGGTTCTGGACAATTACCTGCGCCAGTACCTGGCCGATCTTGCGGAGGTGAAGATTGACTTACGATGAATGGCGCGCCGAGGCGCGGCGTCGGCAGGCGTTCGGCCTGCTGATCGACAGGACAATGGCGCGGATCAGAGCGAGGAAAGCCCGCGAGCAACGGGATGCGGATGCGGAAGGCGCCGGGGCGGTTCTCTGCGCGATCCGACAGGCCCGATGGGAGATGATCCGTGGCGCTGGCTGACTTCGAGGGCGCCGAGGATATCCGCAACGCCTGGCTGGCCGGTCTGGCGCCGGACCCGGCGCTGACGGTCAGCCAATGGGCGGATCGGCACCGGATCCTGTCGTCGCGCGCGGCAAGCGAGGCCGGTCCCTATCGCACCGCCCGCACGCCCTTCATGCGCGCGATCATGGATGCGCTGTCTCCGGCCAGTCCGGCGCGACGGGTGGTGTTCCAGAAAGCTGCGCAGGTGGGCGCGACCGAAGGCGGTAACAACTGGGTCGGCTTCTGCATCCACCGCGCGCCGGGGCCGTTTCTGGCGGTCCAGCCGACCGTCGATCTGGCAAAACGCCTGTCGCAGCAGCGGATCGACCCGCTGATCGAGGAAAGCCCGGAACTGCGGGCGCTGGTGATGCCGTCGCGGTCGAAGGACAGCGGCAACACTATCCTCGGCAAGCGGTTTCCGGGTGGGCAGTTGATCCTGACCGGCGCGAACAGCGCCGTCGGCCTGCGCTCGATGCCGGCGCGCTGGGTGTTTCTCGATGAGGTGGATGCCTATCCGGGCGACCTCGATGGCGAGGGCGATCCCATCGCGCTGGCCGAGGCGCGCACGATCAGCTTCGGGCATCGGAGCAAGTTGTTTCTGGCCTCCACGCCCACCGTGAAAGGCCTCTCGCGGATCGAGCGGGAATACGAGCTGTCCGATCAGCAGCGATACCATGTCCCCTGCCCGCATTGCGGCAGCCTGCAATGGCTGAAGTTCGAACGCCTGCGCTGGCAGCCGGGCCGGCCGGAAACGGCGCGTTATGTCTGCGAACACTGTGATGAACCCATCGCCGAGCGCCACAAGACCGAGATGATGGACGAGGCGAATGGCGCGACATGGATGCCGACCGCCGAGCCGGAGATGCTGGAGCGGGCGCAGGCGGCGGGGATCGCTGGATATCACATCAGCGGCCTCTATTCGCCGCTGGGCTGGCTCAGCTGGTCCAAGATCGCGCAGGATTGGGAGCAGGCGGTCGGCAACGAGGCCGCGCTGAAGACGCTGAAGAACACGGTGCTGGGCGAGACCTGGCAGGAACGCGGCGAGGCCCCGGACTGGCAGCGCCTTTATGAGCGGCGCGAGGATTGGCATCTGGGGGAGGTGCCGCAGCGCGCGCTGATCCTGACGGCCGGCGCGGATGTGCAGCGCGACCGGATCGAGATCGACGTCTGGGGCTGGGGCGAGAACCTTGAATCCTGGCTGGTCGATCATGTGGTGCTGGAAGGCGACACGGCCCGCGAGGAGGTCTGGGACGATCTGACCGGGTTTCTGGCCGAGACCTGGCCCCATGCTGGCGGCGCGCGCATGGCGCTGGCCCGGATGGCCATCGACACCGGCGACGGCGCGACCACGGATGCGGTCTATGGCTGGTGCCGGAAGATGGGCCACGGCCAGGTGATCGCGATCAAGGGCGTCGGCGGCTTTGACCGCTCCACCCCGGTGGACGGCCCGAGCTATGTCGATGTGACCGAGGGCGGGCGCAAGTTCCGGCGCGGGGTGCGGCTGTGGAAGGTCGCAGGCGCAGTGTTCAAATCCGAGACCTATCGTCTTCTGCGGCTTGTCGCGCCGACAGACGAGGACATGGCCAACGGCAGCGGCTGGCCGGCCGGTTTCGTGCATATCCCGAAGGGCACTACCGCGGAATGGACCAAGCAACTGACCGCCGAGCAGCTGATGACCATCACGACCCGGCAGGGGTTCCAGAAGCTGGAATGGCAGCAGACCCGCGACCGCAACGAGGCGCTGGACTGCCGGGTCTATGCCCGCGCCTGCGCCTGGCTGATGGGCATGGACCGCTGGGACGGCGCCAAATGGGACGATCTGCGCGCGCAGCTCATGCCCGGCACGAGTGATGCGCGCCCGGCCGGGCAACCGCATCGTCAACCGTTGAAACCGCCGCCGCCCCGCCCGTCGGGCTGGCTGGGCAAGAGACAAAGAGGAAGCTGGTTCTGATGGCCTGGACCGAGAGTGAACTTGACGCGCTGCGCCGGGCCTATGCCTCGGGCACCCTGCGGGTCAGCTATGATGGAAAGACCCTTGAATACGGCTCGGCCGCCGATCTGCTGAGCCGCATCCGCACCATCGAGGGCGAAATGGCAGCCGGATCGGGCCGTCCCTTGCCCGCGGCGGGCTTTGCCGGTTTCCATAGGGGCTGACCATGGCAGGACCGAAGGAGATCACCCCGGACGTGCGCTGGGGGCTGATGGATGCTGCCTTGTCGGTGGTTTCGCCACGCTCTGCCGCCCGGCGCTATGCCGCGCGGGTGGCGATTTCAAACCTGCGCCGCGGATATGAGGCCGCCTCAAGGGGGCGCGGAACGGCGGGCTGGAAAGCCGGTGGCACGGCGGCGGATGCGGAAATCGCCGCGGCCGGGGCCACGCTGCGCGACCGCATGCGCGATCTGGTGCGCAACAACCCCATCGCCGCGCAGGCGGTGCAGGTGCTGGTCAACAATATCGTCGGCACCGGCATCCGGCCCCGCGCCGCGACCCCCGATCCGGCGCTGAACAGACAGGTCGATGATCTGTGGCGGCGCTGGGCCGCCCGTTGCGACGATCATGGGCACACGGATTTCCATGGGGTTCTCTGCCTTGCCGTGCGCGAGATGATCGAGGGCGGCGAGGTCTTCGCCGTGGCCCGCTATCGTCGTGGCGCGCACGCGCGTGATCTGCGTCTACGCATCGAACTGCGCGAGGCCGATCACCTCGACGGCGCACGCTTCGACAACCGCGCGGATGGAACCCGGATCAGCCAGGGGATCGAGACCGACCGGGACGGCCGGCGCATCGCCTACTGGATGTTTCCGGACCATCCCGGCCACAACGACCCCATTGTCAACCATCGCCTGGAATCGGTGCGCCTCAGGGCGCAGGACGTGGCGCATCTGTTCGAACGCCAGCGGGTCCAAAGCCGGGGCGTGCCATGGGGCACCCCGGCCATGCGGGCGATCCGCGACGTGGATGACTGGCAGACCGCCGAGCTGGTGCGCAAGAAGACCGAAGCCTGTCTGGTCGGCATCGTCTTCGGCGCGGATGAGGATCAGCAATCCATCGCCCCGGTGATCGAGGACGGGATGGGCAACCGGGTCGAACAGTTCGAGCCGGGCCTGATCGCCTATGCCCGCGGCGGCAAGGACATCAAGTTCAACCAGCCTGCCTCGACGGCGGGCGTCTATGAATGGCACCGGACCCAGCTTCACATCATCGCTGCGGGGTTCCGGGTGCCCTATGCGATGATGACCGGCGATCTGTCGCAGGCCAACTTTTCCTCCACCCGCGCCGGCCTGAACGAATTCCGCCGCATGGTCGAGCAGATCCAGTGGCAGACCGTGATCCCGATGTTCTGCGAGCCGATCTGGCGCTGGTTCATCAAGGAGGCACAGTCGCAGGGCCTGCTGCCGGATGGCATCGAGATCCTCGCCGAATGGGGGCCGCCGAAGTTCGAAAGCGTCAACCCGCTGCAGGATGTGCAGGCCGATCTGCTGGAGGTCCGCGCAGGCTTCTCGACCCTGCCGCAACAGATCGCGCGGCGGGGATATGACCCTGAGGAAATCCTCAGCGAATGGGCCGATTTCGCCAGGAAGGCCGATGCCGCTGGCCTCGTCTTCGACAGCGACCCGCGCAAGGTCAGCAAGGCTGGCCTTGTCCAGACCACCGACCCGACCGCGCCCCCCAGCGGCGATAACTGACGGAGACCACCATGGAGAATGAGGAAATTCTCGACCTGCCCGTGATCGGGCGGGCCGGCACAATGCAATCCGTCGATGACGCCTCGCGCACATTCGAGGTTCTCTGGACCACCGGCGCGCAGGTGCGGCGCTATTCCTGGGCGCGCGACGAGGAGTTCGACGAGGAACTGGTCGTGTCTCCCAACGCGATGCGGCTGGATCGCCTGAACGCCGGTGCGCCGTTCCTGAACTCGCATGCGTCCCACCGCCTGACCGACATTCTCGGCGTGGTCGAGAATGGCTCGATCCGCATCGAGGGCGGCAGCGGTTTCGCCCGCATCCGCCTGTCAGAGCGCGATGAGGTCGAGCCGATCTGGCGCGACATCAAATCCGGGATCATCCGCAATGTCTCGGTCGGATACCGGGTCCATCGCTTCGAGCGGGTGGCAAAAGCCGACCGCACCGATGGCGGCCAGCGCGCGCTCTATCGCGCGGTCGATTGGGAGCCGCTTGAAATCTCTGCCGTCGCCATCGGCGCCGATCCCGGCGCCGGCATGCGCGCCGGGACCGGGCCGAGTGACGCCCGGCAATTCCCCTGCGCGATCACCACGAAAGGACGAAACATGCCTGAAGACACCATTGCGGCGGGTGCTGATGAAACCCGCAACGCCCCTGCCCCCGCGCAAACCCCTGCCATCCCGCAAGCGGCCCCGGCCGTGCCCGCGCCCGACGCGGAAAGCATCCGCGCGGAAGAACGCAGCCGGGTCAGCACCATCATGACGCTCTGCGCCCGGCATGATCTGGGCTCTGACCTTGCCAACGACCTGATCGCGCGCGGCGTCTCGATCAATGCGGCCCGCGAGGCGGTCCTCGACGCCCTGGGCGATGCAAACCCGCTGGGCCGCACGATTGAGCTGGCCCCGGCGCAGGCCCGCGGCACCGGCGATGCCGCCTATCGCGATGCCGTTGCCGATGCGATCATGCACCGGGCGGCACCTTCGCTGCATGCGGTATCGCCGCAATCGCGGGAGTTCGCGTTCCGCAGCCTGATGGACCTGGCCCGCCATGCCGTCGAGCGCGCCGGCGTCAACACCTCCGCCATGCCCGATATGGAGATCGCGGGTTTCGCCATGGGCATGCGTTCGGCGGGCTACCACAGCACCGGAGACTTCCCGGCGATCCTCGGCAGCGTGGTCAAGGCCGCATGGCGGGGGCAGATCACCGGCGCCGGCCTCGGCCAGCGGCTGGCCCGCACCATCCGCTCGGAGATCTGGCCAAAGGGGCGCCACAGCATGAATGCGGCCAGCATGGTCTGGACCCGCGCCCCGGTGATCGTGAACGCCCATGATACCGGGCCGCTGATCCGCTCAAACGACGGGTTCTGGCAGGCCATCCCGCTTGAGGCGGCCGGGAAAAGCCGCAGCGGCAAGCGCCCGACGCCGGGCGAATGGGAGGCGCGCACCGGGCTGCGGCTGATCTTCGTCTATCGCCGAACCGGCCCCAGCCTGCTGGTCGCCGAGGCGCGGCTGACCAAGCACGGTCGGGCGGCCGTGTCCCGGTCCAGAACCGGGCGCGGCCTCGCCTCGGTGCCGATCTTTCTGCTGGTGCCGCAGGTCAGGCTGAAGAAGCGGCTGGATCTTGAGAAGCCGGCCAATGCCGCTCTGGCATCCCTGCCGGGCGCAATCGTCTCTCGCTGGGAACGCACATGACCACCAGGCGCGAACAGGTTCTGTCGTCCCTGTTCACCCTCCTGCAGGGCATCGGCGGCGGCACCATCGTCCTGCGCAATGAGGTCCTGCCCGAGCGCATCCCTGCTGCCGGGCTGCTGATCTTGCGCGACGGCACGCCGGGCGAGGCGGAGGTGACGCTGTCGCCGCTGCGCTATCACTGGCAGCACCGGGCCGAGGTCGATGTCTTCATTCGCGGATCCTCCGGTCTGGAGCTGGCGTTTGACGCGCTGGCTGAACGGGTCGGGCAAGTGATCGCCGCCGACCGGACACTGGGCGGGCTTTGCGACTGGATCGAGACCGACGCGCCCGAACCTGCCGATCTGGCGGTCGAGGGCGCCCCGTCCATCAAGGCGGCGGTGCTGATCCTCACCCTGCATTACACCAGCAACGATCCGCTGGGTTGAGATGCGAACAAAGCAGGACCGGCGCGGCATCCGGCCTTGCCGCGCCGGTCCGCGCCGCGCCGCCGGTCGGGCGGATGTGCCTGTCTGATTCGGCCCGAATCCCCTGTCCGCATCGAATATCAGGAGAAAGAAATGAGCACCATGATCTCGCATCTGCCAGCCGGCCCGCAGGAAGCCAGCCCGCTCACCATGTCTTCGCGCGAAATCACCGAGCTTCTCGAAAGCCGCCATGACAAGGTAAAGCAATCCATTGAGCGGCTGGCCGCACGCGGTGTCATCGTCCAACCCCCAATGGGGGATGAACAGGATATGGATGCATTGGGCCGTCTGCGCACGACTTCCGTCTATCGGCTCGAGAAACGCGACAGCATCATTGTCGTGGCGCAGCTCTCGCCCGAGTTCACCGCAAGGCTGGTCGACCGCTGGCAGGAACTGGAAGAGCAAGTGGCCCGCGCCCCGGCCACCGACCTCAACGACCCGGCGCAGCTGCGGGCGCTGCTACTCAGCTACAGCGAACAGCATGTGGCCCTGCAAGAGAAAGTGCAGGCGCTGCTGCCCGCACAGGAGAAGCTGGACCGGATCGCGCAGGCGGATGGGTCATTCTGCATCACCAACGCCGCCAAGCTTTTGCAGATGCGCCCGAAAGACCTGTTTCTCTGGCTGCAGGAAAATGGCTGGATCTACAAACGCCCCGGCGGCGCGAGCTTTCTCGGCTACCACAGCAAGACCGCGACCAGCCTGCTCGAGCACGGGATCACCACTGTCTTGCGCGCCGATGTTTCGGAAAAGGTCACCGAGCAGGTGCGGGTGACCGCCAAGGGCCTCACCAGGCTGGCCGCGCTGGTCAAGCCGCCATTGCACTGACCCGGTCCCGGCACGGGATCGCTTCCATAGAAAGGAACCTTCCATGGCACGCGCCCAAGGTGCGCGGTCGCAACTCGCGGCTGCGTTCGAGACTGTTTATGGCACCGCCCCCGTCAGCGGCTTCACCCGCCTGCCCTTCGCATCCTCGACGCTGAGCGCCGAACAGCCGCTGCTCTCGTCCGAGCTGCTGGGCTATGGCCGCGACCCGCTGGCGCCGGTCAAGGACGCGATCACCGCGGATGGCGATCTGACCATCCCCATCGATGCCGAGGGTTTCGGCTTCTGGCTGAAGGCCGCGTTCGGGGCGCCAGTCACGACCGGAACCGCGCCGGGACCCTATACGCATGAGTTCCGCTCAGGCAACTGGACCCTGCCGTCGATGGCGATCGAGACCGGCATGCCGGAGGTGCCGCGCTTTGCCATGTATTCCGGCGTCATGGTCAATCAGCTCAGCTGGACCATGCAGCGTTCGGGGCTGCTGACCGCCAGCGCCCAGCTTGTGGCGCAGGGCGAGACGGTCAACGGCACGACGCAGGCCGGCACGCCCACCGATCTCGACCTGATCCGCTTCGGGCATTTCAATGGCGCCATCGCGCGTAATGGCGCAGCGCTGGGCAATGTGATCTCGGCCCAGATCACCTATGCCAACAACCTCGACCGGATCGAGACCATTCGAGCCGACGGCATGATCGACGGCGCGGACCCCTCCATCGCCGCGCTGACCGGCCAGATCGAGGTCCGCTTTGCCGATATGGTGCTGATGAACCAGACCATCGCGGGCGGGCCGTGCGAGTTGGAATTCGCCTACACGCTGGCATCCGGCGAAAGCCTGACCGTCACCGCCCACGCCGTCTATCTGCCCCGCCCGCGCGTCGAGATCAGCGGGCCGCAGGGCATTCAGGCCAGCTTCGACTGGCAGGCGGCGCGCGGGTCCAGCCCGGCGCGCATGGCGACCATCACCCTTGTCAACAACACCGAGGAATATTGAATCATGATCCGTCTGAACCTCACCACCGAGCCGCGCTGGATCGACCTCCTCCCCGGCCTGATGGTCCGGGTCGCCCCGATCACCACATCCATCATGGCCGCCGCGCGCTCCGATGTCTCCCTCGACAGCCTCGACCTCGACGCGCCGAAGGAAGTGCTGGCCGTGGCCATGGCGCAGGCCGTCGCCAGAATGGTGATTACCGAATGGTCGGGCGTCGGCGATGCCGAGGGCATTGACCTGCCGGTCACGCCCGAGGGCATCGATGCCCTGCTGAACATCTGGCCGGTGTTTGAGGCGTTCCAGGAGAAGGCGCTCGGGCCGCACCTGGTGCTGGATGCGGAAAAAAACGCCTCCGCGCCCTCGCCGAATGGCATTTCGGCGGGGGCGACCGATATTGCGACGCCTGCCCCGGACGCTGCCCCGACTGCCCCGCGCGGCTGAACCGTCCCGAAACGCATGAGGGCTGGCAGGTCTGGGATCTGGCCGGGAGGCTGAGCGGTCAGCTGCGGGCCATCCCCGGCGCGGTGCTGGGCTGGGACATGGGCGCGGCGCTGGAAATGGGCCGCGCCCTTGGCATTCCGGCGCTGGCAGTCGTGGAACTGCTGCCGGTGATCGAGGCGGAAATGATCCGCAAGACCAACCAGAAGATCGAGGAAGGCAGAGGCGATGGCCGAGAAGAAAGTTTCCGTTCGTCTCGTCGCTGAGAACGGACGGCAGGTCCGGGCGGAACTGGAGGGCGTCGGCAATGCCGGTGCCGCCAGCTTCAAGCGCCTCTCGGCCGAGGTGGACACGGCAGGCATCATGCTGCGCCGCCTCGCCGGCATCGCCGCAGGTGCGCTCAGCATTCGGCAGGTTGCGCAATACGCCGACACATGGACCGATCTGCGCTCACGCGTCGATCTGGCGACCGGATCACAGGAGAAGGGCGCCGCGGTCATGGAACGTCTCGCCGATATGGCGCGGCGCACCTATTCCGGTATCGAGCAGACAACGGAATCCTGGCTCGCGAACGCGACCGCGCTGCGCGAGTTGGGCCTGTCCACCGCCGAGAGCCTGGATTTCACCGAGGCGCTGAACAACGCCATGGTGGTCTCGGGCGCCAAGGCCGAACGCGCGGCCTCGGTCCAGAATGCGCTCTCGAAGGCGATGGCGCTGGGCAGCCTGTCGGGCGACAACCTCAACACGGTGATCCAGACCGGCGGGCGCGTGGCGGAACTGCTGGCCAATGAGCTCGGCACCACGGTTTCGGGGCTGCGGCAGATGGGAACGCAGGGCGCGATCACCGGCGAGGTGATCCGCACCGCGCTGGTCGGCAATCTGGAGCTGCTCCGCGAGGAAGCCGACAGCATGCCGGCGACCATCGGCGATGCCTTCACGCTGATGGGGAACGCCGCGCTGCAGCTGGTCGGAAGCTGGGACCAGCTTCTGGGGGCATCGTCTTCGGTGGCCTCCGCGCTGATCTTCCTCGCCGACAACATCGAGCGGCTGGCCTCGATCGGCATCGCTTTCGCCGGCTTCATGGCCGGGCGCTGGGTCGCGGCGTTCGTTGCGGCGCGGGTGGCGACCTTCTCACTCTCGACAGCGCTGACAGTGCTGCGCGGAGCGCTGATCCGCACCGGCATCGGCGCGCTGATCGTCGCGGCGGGGGAACTGATCTATCAGTTTTCCTCGCTGGTGAAATCGGTCGGGGGTATCGGCACGGCGTTCAAGCTGCTGGGCGATGTGGCCCGAGAGGTCGGCCAGCGCATCGTCCTCTCCTTCCAGGCAGCCTTTGCCCTGCTGAATGCGGCCTGGGATGGCTATCGGGCCTATGTGTTCACGGTGCTCGACTTGATCGTGACCGGGGCGGTTACCGTCGTCGACCGCACTATCGCGGTCTGGCACGGCGGGTTTGAGGCGATCAAGGCGATCTGGGGCAGGCTGCCGGATGCCATCGGCGATCTGGCGTTCAAGGCCGCCAACGGGTTGATCGCCGGGGTCGAGGCGATGCTGAACGGCGTCGTCACCCGGATCAACAGCTTCATCGGCGGCATCAACGCCGCCCTCGCAATGCTGCCGGAATGGGCGGTCGGCGAAGGAGGCGCGCAAATCGGGACGCTGGATCCGTTCAGCATCGGGCGCATCGACAACCCCTATGCCGGGGCCGCTGGCGATGCCGCTGCCGCCGCAGCGGGTGCCTTCGCCGAGGCCCGGGACAGAACCTATATCGAAGCGCCCGACCTGTTCGGCGATCTTGCAGACCAGGCGGCTGCGGCGGCGTCCGCGCATCTCGACGCCGCGCAGGCGCTGTGCGCGGCGGCGGTCGCGCCGCTGGAAAGCTGGCAGGCGCTGACGGACGCCGTCACCGCCTCGGGCGAGGATGGCGCGAACGCGCTGAACGATGCCACGGCGTCCGCAGGCGCGGTCAGTGACGCATTGGACCGCGCAGGCGGTGCTGCGGACCGGGCCGGTGCGGCTGGCAAGAAAGCCGGCGAAGACACTACAAACGGCGCTGAACAGGCGAAACAGGGCTGGGATACGGTTATCGCCCCGCTCTCCGACTATGCCCAGAAGGCCCGCGACATCAGCGGTGATATCGGCAACGCGCTGGTCGGAGCGTTCCAGAGCGCCGAGAATGCGGTCGGCGATTTCGTGAAGAGCGGCAAGCTGAACTTCCGCGACCTCGTGACCTCGATGCTGGCTGACATGGCGAAGCTCGGCGCGCGGCGGTTCCTGCTCGGGCCGCTGGCTAGCGTCCTTTCCGGGGCGCTGGGCAGCATGGGCGGCGCTGTGCAGGCCAGCGTCCTGCATTCCGGCGGCATGGTCGGGGCGAGCGGGGCCGGCCGCATGGTGCCCGCCATGGCCTTCGCCAGCGCACCGCGGATGCACAGCGGCGGCTGGGCGGGTCTGCGCTCGGACGAGGTGCCCGCGATCCTCCAGCGCGGCGAGCGGGTACTCTCGCGCCGCGAAGCGGCGGGTTACGGGGGCGGCGTCACCATCAACATCAACGCCCGCGATGCCGAGAGCTTCCGGCAGTCGCGAGCACAGATTTCGGCAGATATCGCGCGGGCCGTCGCCATGGGAAGGAGAGGGATGTAATGACTTTTCACGATGTCCGGTTCCCGGACAATATCAGCCGCGGCGCGCGCGGCGGCCCGGAACGGCGCACGCAGATCGTGGAACTGGCCTCCGGCGACGAGGAACGCAACGCCAGCTGGGCCAACTCGCGCCGCCGCTATGACGTCTCCTATGGCATCCGCCGCGCCGACGATCTCGACGCCGTGGTGCAATTCTTCGAGGCCCGCAACGGGCGTCTGCACGGCTTCCGCTTCAAGGATTGGGGCGATCATAAATCCTGCAAGCCATCGGCGATGGTGACGCACCAGGACCAGTTGCTCGGGACCGGCAACGGAACCGCAACCGCGTTCCAGCTTGTGAAGCGGTATGCCTCCGGGGCGCAGTCCTGGACCCGCTCGATCACCAGGCCGGTCGCAGGCAGCGTCAGGCTGGCGCTGGGCGGCGTCGAGCAGCTTTCTGGCTGGTCGGTCGATACGACGACCGGTGTCGTTACATTCGGAACCGCACCCGCCGCTGGCGTCACCGTCCGCGCGGGGTTCGAATTCGACGTGCCCGTCCGCTTCGACAGCGACACGCTCGACGTCACCCTCGATATCGAGCGGCTCGGCTCGATCACCTCCATCCCGCTCGTGGAAATCCGCCGATGAAATCGCTGTCCCCTGCCCTGCAGGCGCATCTGGACGATGGCACCACCACGCTGGCCTGGTGCTGGAAGATCACCCGCGCCGATGGCCAGAGCTTCGGTTTTACCGATCATGATTGCCCGCTTGCCTTCGGCGGCACGGACTATGAGCCGGAAAGCGGCCTGTCGGCATCCGAGATCCGGGCCGGCTCGGATCTGTCGGTGGATTCCCAAGATGCGCAGGGAGCGCTGACCTCGGGCCGGATCACCGAGACCGATATTCTGGACGGGCGCTGGGACAACGCACTGGTCGAGGTCTGGCGGGTGAACTGGAACGCCCTCGCCCAGCGGGTGCTGATCCGGCGCGGCGCCATCGGCGAGTTGCGGCGCGGGCGCATGTCCTTCGTCGCCGAGGTGCGCAGCATGGCGCATGTGCTGGGTCAGACGGTCGGCCGGGTCTATCAGGGCACCTGCGATGCGGCACTGGGCGACAGCCGATGCGGGGTGAACATTGCCGCCGCCGCTTATCGCGGCACCGGCGCGGTGGTCGATCCGATCCGCGACCGCGCCTTCACCGCCTCCGGCCTCGGTGGCTTCGCCAGCGGCTGGTTCAGCTTCGGTCATCTGGAATGGACGAGCGGCCCGAACAGCGGTCGGCTGGCCGAAGTGATGCTGCACGAGATCGCCTCCGGCGTGGTCACCATCACGCTGCTGGAAGCGCCTGTGCGCGCGGTCGCGGGCGGCAATGCGTTCACCATCCGCGCCGGCTGCGACAAGCGCAGCGCGACCTGCGCGGCCAAGTTCAGCAACATCGCCAACTTCCGCGGCTTCCCGCATATCCCCGGCCAGGACGCGGTTGTTCGCTACGCCACGGCGGATGGCGGGCACGAGGGGGCGGTGCTGTGAGCGGCGCGGCAGTTGTTGCACCGCATGCAGCATCCGATGCCCGGCCCGCCGATCCCCGATCCGTGATCGCCGCCGCGCGCGGCTGGCTCGGTACGCCCTATCACGATCAGGCCAGCGTCAAGGGCGTCGGCTGCGACTGCCTCGGGCTGGCGCGCGGCATCTGGCGCGAAGTGGTCGGAAGCGAGACGCTGCCGGTGCCGCCCTACAGCCGCGACTGGGGCGAGATCGGCAGCCGCGAGGTGCTGGCCGAGAATGCCGGCCGGGTGATGATCCGCATCGACCCGGCCGAGGCCGGCCCCGGCGCGGTGGTGCTGTTCCGCATGCGCGCGGGCGCCATCGTCAAGCATGTCGGGATCCTGACCGGCGAGGGCACATTCGTCCATTCCTATGAGCGGCTCGGCGTGATCGAGGAACCGCTCACCACCGCATGGCGGCGGCGCATCGCCTTCGCCTTCCTGTTCCCGCGCCCGGTTCGCGCTCTGCACAAGAAGAAGACCTGACCCATGGCAACCATCCTTCTCGGCGCGGTCGGCACCGCCATCGGCGGCGGCTTTGGCGGCGCGATCCTCGGCCTCTCCGGTGCCGCCATCGGCGGCATGATCGGATCCGGCATCGGCTCCATGGTCGACAGCTGGATCGTCTCGTCCATGATGCCGGGCCAGCGCATCGAGGGGCAGCGCATGGACAGCCTGCGGGTGACTTCCGCCACCGAGGGCGTTGTGATCCCGCGCCTCTATGGGCGCATGCGGATCGGCGGCAATATCGTCTGGGCGACCGATTTCCGCGAGGAAACCAATGTTCACCGCCAGGGGGGCGGCAAGGGCGGCGGGCAGAAGGTCACCACGACCGAATACCTCTACTACGCCAGTTTCGCGGTCGCGCTCTGCGAAGGCCCGATCACCGGCATTGGCCGCATCTGGGCGGATGGCGAGGTGGTCGATCTCAGCGAGGCGACGTGGCGCTGGTATCCGGGCAGCGAGGTTCAGGCCCCCGATCCCTTCATCGCGGCGAAGATGGGGGTGGGGAACACGCCTGCCTATCGCGGCACCGCCTATGTGGTGTTCGAGGAACTGCCGCTGGCGCGCTTCGGCAACCGCCTGCCGCAACTGTCCTTCGAGGTCTTCCGGCCTCTGGACGATGCCGACACCGCCGAGGGCCTGGTGCCCGCGGTCACCGTTATCCCGGCGTCGGGAGAATGGTCCTACGCAACCCAGATCGTGCGCAAGGCCGGGGACGGCGACAGCGCGGCCGAGAATGTCAACGCCATGGCCGGAACCGCCGACATGGTGGTTTCGCTCGACCGGCTGGAAGCCATGGTGCCTGCGGTCAAGAGCGCCTCGCTGGTGGTGTCCTGGTTCGGCGACGATCTGCGCGCCGGAAGCTGCACAATCCGCCCAAAGGTCGAAATGGCGCAGAAGAACACCACGCCTGCCTGGAGCGTCAACGGCGTGAGCCGCGGCGATGCGCTGGTGGTCAGTCAGGACGATCAGGGGCGGCCGATCTATGGTGGCACGCCAGCGGATTTCTCGGTGCTGCAGGCCATCCGCGAGATGAAAACGCGCGGGCTCAAGGTGACCTTTTATCCGTTCCTGATGATGGATGTCCCGGCCGGCAACACCCTGCCCGATCCCTACAGCGACAATGCCGCCAGCATCGGCCAGCCGGTGCTGCCATGGCGCGGGCGGATCACCTGCTCACCTGCCGCCGACTTCACCGGGAGCGTGGACAAGACCGCGCTCGCCGCCGCACAGGTCTCGGGTTTCTTCGGCAACGCCCAGCCCTCGGACTTCACCGTCAGCGGGGAAACCGTCACCTGGACCGGCGGCACGGATTGGGGCTTCCGGCGCATGATCCTGCATTACGCCCACCTCTGCGCGGCGGCGGGCGGGGTCGATGCCTTCCTGATCGGATCCGAGATGCGCGGGCTGGCCTCGATCAGATCCGGGGCATCGACCTATCCGGCGGTTGCCGCGTTGCAATCGCTGGCCGCTGCCGTCCGCTCGATCCTCGGGCCGGGCACTAAGATCAGCTATGCTGCCGATTGGTCGGAGTATTTCGGGCACCACCCGGGCGATGGCTCGGGCGACGTGTTCTTCCACCTCGACCCGCTCTGGGCGGATGCCAATGTCGATTTCATCGGTATCGACAATTACATGCCGCTTTCCGACTGGCGCGATGGCTGGGAGCATCTCGATGCGCTGGCACGGCCGTCGATCTACGACCGCGCCTATCTGCAATCGAACATTGCCGGCGGCGAGGGCTTCGACTGGTACTATGCCAGCGAGGGCGACCGGATCGCGCAGAACCGCACACCGATCGAGGACAGCATCACACCGGGCGCCGGCGGCAAGGTCATCGCCGCGATGCCTGTTGCAGCACCCGGCATCAGCCAAAGTCCCGGCACCAGTTTCACCACCACGGTGCCATATCGGAGTGCCAGCA
This sequence comes from Paracoccus methylovorus, assembly GCF_016919705.1. Classification (NCBI taxonomy): domain Bacteria; kingdom Pseudomonadati; phylum Pseudomonadota; class Alphaproteobacteria; order Rhodobacterales; family Paracoccaceae; genus Paracoccus; species Paracoccus methylovorus. The sequence continues at coordinate 287,754 of NZ_CP070371.1, read as the reverse complement.
TCACCCTATCCTGCCGGGTTCAGTTCCCGGCCCTGATCGCGGACGGCATTGTTTTCGAGATCGGCAACCAGAGCAGCGGCATGTTCTTTGGCCTGGCCGGCGGGCAGTTGATCTTGCACGAGATCTTCTCGGCCATCGGACAGACCAGGACAGCCGCGATCCCTGCCGCCTCACTTGCCGGCAGGACCGTCGATCTGGTCGCATGGTTCGACATGGCAAGCGGCGAGATCGGCTTTGCAGTCGACGGGAATGTCGCTGCCACGGCAAGCTTCGGCGGGTCCGTATCCGGCACATGGGCCGCCAACAACGGCGCAGGATATGGCCTTGCCAACGGCCCGGTGCCGGGGTCCAGCACCGTCACGACAGCACTCCCCTGGCCGGGAGCGCTGGTCAGCAATCTCAGCATATGGTCGGGCGCGATCCCGAGTTTCGCGACCTTGCCCGCGGTGGCACCCGAGCCGTGGATCTTCCGCTACAAGGACATCCGCGGCTGGTGGTCGAACCCGCATCGCAACCGGCCGGGCGGGATCCCCGCGGCATCCCCGACCGCATGGCTGCCGCAGTCGAAGCCGATCCGGTTTACCGAACTCGGTTGCCCGGCCGTGGACCGCGGCCCCAACCAGCCGAACGTGTTTCATGACCCGAAATCCTCGGAATCCTTCGTGCCCTGGTTCTCGCGCGGCTGGCGCGACGATGCCGTCCAGCGAGCCTATCTGGAAGCGACCTACCTGTTCTGGGGTGACGCCGCAAACAACCCGGTCTCCACCGAATATGGCGGGCGCATGGTCGATATCGCGGGCAGCGCCGCATGGACCTGGGATGCCCGACCCTATCCGTTCTTCCCCGAGCTTTCCGATGTGTGGTCGGACGGCGGCAACTGGCGCCTCGGGCACTGGCTGACCGGGCGGCTGGGCGCGGTGTCGCTGGCGGCGCTGGTGCGCCACCTCTGCCTGCGCGCCGGCATGCCCTCGGCGTGGATCGATATCTCGGGCCTCACCGGCGCGGCGGACGGCTATGTGATCTCGGCGCTGGAATCGCCGCGGACCTCGATCACCATGCTGGCGCGTCACTTCGGCTTCGATGCCGTCGAGAGCGAGGGCCGGATCAGGTTCGTCATGCGCGGCCGTGCGCCGGTCGCGGTGATCGCGCCCGATTCGATGATCTCAGCCCACCAGGGCGACGTGATGGAACTGACGCGCGGCCAGGAGACCGAACTGCCGCAGGCGCTGAAATGGCAAGTCGCGCGCGCAGACGAGGATTATGACGCGATCACCGTCGAGGCGCGGCGCGTCACCGTGGACGCCACGCGCATCAGCTCGGACAGCTTCGCCGTCGCGGTGCCGCCCGAGGAAGCCGACCGGCGCTGCCGCCGGGCGCTGATGGAGGCATGGATCGGCCGCGAGACCGGAGCCTTCAGCCTGCCGCCCTCGATGCTGGCGCTGGATCCCGGCGATGTCATCGCGCTGGATCACGACGGACGGCTTGCCGAGATGCGCATCCTCACGGTTTCCGATGCCGAGGCCCGTAGCATCGAGACCATCCGCCAGGACCGGGATGCCTATGACCTGCCGCCCGGAAGCCCTCGCCCGGCATCGCTTTCCCGGCCGGTTGTGTTCGGTGCGCCGCTGGTCGAGCTTCTGAACCTGCCGCAACTGCGCGAGGATGTCGCGCCACACCACCCGCTGATCGCCACCCATGCCCGCCCCTGGCCGGGCCAGATGGCGGTGTTCCGCAGCCCCGAGGCTTCCGGCTTCGAACTGCTGACCACAGTCAGCACCCGGGCGCGCATGGGCGAACTGGTGGCCGATCTCCATGCCGGCCCAACCTCTCGGTTCGACTACGGTAACTCGGTCTATCTCGACCTGCTGTCAGGCACCCTCGAGAGCGTCACCGACCTGCGCCTGTTCGCTGGCGAGAACGCGCTCGCCGTCGCGCAGCCGGGCGGCGGCTGGGAGATCCTGCAATTCGGCGCCGCCGAACTGATCGCCCCCGGCCGCTATCGGCTCTCGCGGCTGCTGCGCGGTCAGCGCGGCACGGAGGCCGACATGGCAGCGGCGGTGCCGGCCGGGGCGCGGGTGGTGGTGCTGGACGCAGCGCTGGCCCCGCTGCCGGTGAGCCAGGCCGATCTGGGCATGCCGTGGAACTGGCGCGTCGGGCCATCTTCGCGGGCGGTCAGCGACGACAGCTTCACCGCGCGGGCCTTCACACTACGCGGCACGGGTCTGCGCCCGTTCGCGCCCGTGCATGTCCAGCAGCCTTGGCGGCGCGCGCGCAGCCCCGGCGACCTGACCATCCGCTGGATCCGTCGCGATCGCTCGCTCGCCGCCGACAGCTGGAACGCGGTCGAGATCCCGATGTCCGAGGTGGGCGAGTCCTGGCGGGTCGAGATCCTCAACGGCGCAGTTGTCAAGAGATCCTTGACGACTGTGACCGCCAGCGTGGTCTACACTGCGGCGCAGCAAACCGCCGATTGGGGCGCGCCGCTCGCCCCCGGTGCGTCCCTCGATATCCGCATTGCCCAGATCGGGCAGGCGTTCGGTGCCGGGGCGGCCCCTGTCACCACCCTCTGGTTCTAAACAGGAGACAACCCATGCCTGACACCACAGCGCATCTCGCGCTGCCCTTCATCATGGCCGCGCAGGCCCAGAAGCACGTGACCATGAACGAGGCGCTACGACTGCTCGACGGCATCGTGCAGCTATCCGTTCTCGACCGCGATCTGACCGCGCCGCCGGCAAGTCCGGCCGAAGGCGACCGCTATATCGCAGCCAGTGGCGCGACGGGCGCGTGGGCTGGCTGGGACCGCAGCATCGCCTACTGGATCGACGGCGCCTGGATGCGGATCCTGCCGAGCGCCGGCTGGATGGCCTGGATCGAGGACGAGGCGCAGGCCATCGTCTGGACCGGATCGGCGTGGATCCCGGTTGTGGATGCCATGGGCTTCATCGCGCAGGCAGCCTCGGTCGCCGTGGCGCGGGAGGCAAATGGCGCGACCACCGGCATCGCGGTGCGGGAAGAAACCCTCTCCGGCCTTTCCGGGGCCAGCCGGGACTCGACCATCGTGATCCCCAACCGCGCCATCGTGCTCGGCGTATCCGTGCGGACCGTGACCGCGGTGCTGGGCGCCAGCTCCTTCGACTGCGGCGTCAACGGCGAGCCCTCGAAGTTCGGCGGCGCGCTCGGCGTGGCCGTTGGCAGCAGCAATATCGGCGTCATCGGCCCGACGGCGTTCTATGCCGACACGCCCGTGCGCCTCACCGCCAATGGCGGCAGCTTTGCCGGCGGCGCGGTGCGCATTGCCATCCATTACCTGACCTGCGTCGCGCCGGGCTGAACCCATGGGAGAAAATTTCACGGACACGATCCGCGAATGGTGGGGCGCGATCATGGCGGCAACCGGGCTGGGCGTGTGGCTGGTCCGTCTTGAGGGGGCGAGCAAAACCGCGCTGCGGGAGGTCGAGCGGCTGGAAAAGCAGCTCGACGCCGATCGCCAGGCGATTTCCGAGACCCGCAAGGAACAGAACGAGATGCTGCGCGAGATGCGCGCCGACATCAAACGTCTGCTGGAACGCAGCGGGCCCGCCCGCGACTGACCGACGCCCAATCCGACCGTCCACCCACCCCGCCAGCGCGCGGGGTTTTTCATTTGGAGAGACCGCATGACGTTTTATCAACATTGGCGGAACCTGCCGGCGACCGCCTGGCACTGGCCGAACTTCTCGCCTGCCGAGATCGCCTGTCGTGGCACCGGAAAATTGCTGGTCAACGAGGATGCGCTGAACCGGCTGCAGGAGCTGCGCGTGACGCTGGGCAAGCCGCTGATCGTGAATTCGGCCTATCGCAGCCCCGAGCACAACAGGAAGGTCGGCGGCGCGAATGCCTCGAAGCATCTTGAAGGCTCCGCCTTCGACATCTCGATGGCGAACCACGATCCGGCCAGTTTCATCGCCGCCGCCCGCAAGGCCGGGTTCAAGGGCATCGGCACCTATCCCCGGTCAAACTTCATCCATATCGACACCGGCCCTGCGCGCGCTTGGGGCGAGCCCTTCCCGGCGCGGGCGACACCCTTCGCGCCTGACCAGCCTTCGGCCCGCGAGCATCTGGCCGACAGCCGCACCCTGAAAGGCAGCGGCGCGGCCGGTATCGGCACCATCGGCGCGGCCGGCGTCGAGGTGGTGCAGCAGGCGCTGGCCGAGACGCAGAACGCAATCCTGCCGCTGCTGCCCTATCTCGACGGCCTGCGCTGGATCTTCGTGGCCCTCGCTTTGACCGGAATCGCGGTGACGATCCATGCCCGTCTCGATGACTGGAACCGGAGCCAAAGATGATCGGCTGGCGCCTCACCCGCGGCCCGGCGCGCAAGGCGCTGGGTCTGATCCTCGCAGCGGCGACGATCCTGCTGTTCCTGCTGAACCTGCGCCGCGCCGGGGAACAGGCCGGGCGCGCCGCCGAACGCTTTGAAGCCAGAGAGAGAAACCATGACATCCAACGCCAGATGCTGGACGCTGCCAGCCGCCGCCCCGCTGATCGCGATGCTCTGGCTGACCGCCTGCGCGATGGCCGGTTCTGACTTCACGCCGCCCTGCCCGCCCGTTGTCGACTACACCGCCTCCGATCAGGCGCGGGCGGCACACGAGATCATGGCCCTGCCGGAAAGTGCGGTCGTGGTCGGGATGCTGGGCGACTACGCCGTCCTGCGCGATCAGGCGCGCGCCTGCCGGTGAAAGGCGGGCCGGGCAAGTGCCAGGCGGGAAGCGCCAGACGCCTCGACCGCCGCGTCACGCCCGGCCCGTTTCACAGATTCACGGTGTCAAGGAGCGGCAGGAAGGATTCGCTGCAAATGGATGATGGCAGGTGCGGCGACGAGTGGAACGTCGTCGGGCGCAGAAGATTCAGAGAGAAAAGCGCGCAGTGCTGTGGGTATAGAGGAACTCGCGCGTTTCGAAGTAAGCTAGGTCTTCCATCTCTTGCATGATGCGGACTTGAGCAGCACGATCCGGTATTCTTTGCGCCGATACAAAGTCGCGAAGCAGTTTTGCCGTATAGGAAGCATAGACGCGGTTGCGCGATAGATCATTCGTCAGCCCCAAGCCGTCCTTGAACGCCTGCAATCCAACAACAAGGATGGCAAGAATACTTGCTCCAAGCATGGAACCTTCAATAACAGGGGAACCGGGAGCATAAATGAACATGCCTGCCACAGCTAGAGCTTGGAGGGCAACAATTCCTGCAGTGGTAATAAACTCGATTCTGCTTACTGAGTGCTCTTGGTCTGCAAGGGAGCCGGAAAAGGGTAGGGCTGACGCCTTGCGCGCCAACTGTTGGGTGGCATACTCGCCCTGCCAGTTAAATCTGAGTTCGATCCAGTACTGCTCCAGTTCCTGGAAGTATTCTGCGTCTATAGCTTCGGCGTTCACTTCACCAAAGTCGACAAGACGAGCCTCTTGCAGGGCTTCATCGCCGAGAACAGCTTGCCGATAGCCAGGGCTTCTCAAGCGCCGCAGGACGCGCTCAAGCGTTCTGCCGCGATCCTCGATGAAGCGCCTCCGCTCAAGTGAACTGCCGCAGCAGATTGAGGAAAGGTTCGCAAGAATTGTCTGAAAATAGAAATGCCGCAGGCGCTCGGCGATAAGGCGGTGCTTCAGCCAGTCGTCACGCTTGCGGCCATAGAGAATGCCGTTTCCGAACAGAAGCGCCAAGACAAGCAGAAGAAAGGACGCAACTGCTACGACGTATGCGCCAGCCGGGTGACCAGAGACCAGGGGCGCAAACATCGGTGAGGTGCCGACCAGTGTGGTCGCAAGCGAAAGCACGATGGAGCCGATGGAGAATAGACAGTTTCGGCGGGAGCCTAACTTCAGTCTCTTTGCCGTGTCCTCATGCTGACGAAACGCTTCAACCAGTTCGGGCCACACCAGGACGTCCGCGATCTTGGGGTACTGCAATCGCAAGTAAGCTTGGTCGCCTTCGTTGCTGGCAAGATCGGAATTTGCCTTCGTTTCGTGCATACTAAATGCCCCGACTTGAACCCTCCCCGGACAATGCCGCACCTGTAGCAATACCACAACACTTTTGGTATGACCTTGCAGTAGCCAAGTTATTGATCCACGCGAGATGTCCAAAGCCATGCAGAATCTGCGAGTGTTTACTCTCGGCGACATGAAGCCAGCCGGTGACGCGGACCGCGATGACACTCGCTACGTCCGACAAACGCACACATCACAACTCGCGCGCATCATAGAAGGTGCGGCCAGGGACCTAGCTCGGATCGGCGAGATTGAAGGCGCGGACTGCATCGAGGTGAGTGCGCCGGAGGACAGCAACAGAGCCGACATTGTCGGAGCAGTACTGTCCGCGATCGAGAACAGCGATCTGCTCATAGTGGACGTCAGCAACGAAAGTCCCAGTGTCATCTATGAGCTCGGCGCGGTGAACGCGCTAGGCTTGCCGTACATTCTCGTGACGTCGCGTGTGTCACTGCCATTCTATCTCACCCAAACACGCGGCATTCTGAACTTCGCCTTCGCCAGTGAATACAAGTCTTCCGAGCCGAGCCATCGCGAACTGCGCAATCGACTCCTGCGGAACTACCGCAGCGCGGATAGTTTGGAAGCCATGGAAAGTCGGTTCTCAGAGTATTTCGGTGGCCTGCCCATCGTAAACATTTCCGGACCCGTCAGTATCGCCACAGGCTATCAGGCGAACTTTCTCAATCGGTTTGGCGCGCAAGATCACGGCTTGTTGTCCCGTCAGGTGACATGGGCAAAAGGTCGCGACGGGGACAACGAAATCGAGGTGGTTACGCGAATCCGACCACGACATCTGATCGTGGTAATCCCCGACCTGAACCGTCATTCGGACTATAATGATGCGCGCAGCACCTGCGAGGAGGACATGCTGGCCGCCGGTCTGGAGCTGGACAGCGTCTCGGTCCTGGAGGAGCCGGGCCGCAACCAGCGACTCGGGATGGGAGTTCTGATCGTCAAGAACCATGCCGAGATCGTTCTCGACATACCGCGGACCTTATTTCCGCTGTTGCGAAGTCCGCGCATTCTTACGGCCTTCAAGAATGGCGGGGGTTTTACCGACAGCCAGGTCAGGGAAAGGACGACCAGGCGGCTCATCTCCGATTTCCGTGCAGCTCTCGAGTGGAACCTTGGACTTGCACGGCAAGGATCCGACGCCCCTTGGGACCGTGTGCATATTGTGCCTCAAAGGGAACTCGTGGCAAAGGTCCTGGAACTTGTCGACCCGGGTGCACGTGCATGAGTTCTGGTTGGATAGAAATGCCGGGTGGCTTGCTCATGCGGCAGGACGAATTCTCGTGGCAGGGGGCAGTCCAAGGTGACGCGCACTTCTTCCTGCGGCGGAGCAAAGACAGGCCTGATGAATTTACTGACACCCTGTGGGGCTCCGTGACCGACGCAGAAGCTGCGATGCTTCTTGCTTCTTTTGTGGAGCAGACGGGCGGACTGATCTCGCGGGAACCCGGTCAGGCACGAATCGTTTTCCGATCAGTCTTGACGAGGCTCGATGGCAGCGCTGACGGGAAGGAGCAGATTTCCCGGCTGCTGAGGATCGTCGACGAGGCATGCTACCGGTTGGGGGTACATCTTCAGCAAGCCACGCCGTCTTCTGACGGTCCCAGCACGAGGGTGGTCTGCGACTTTACGGACGTCTAGGCCGGGTCTCGATGTGCTGGATCTTGGTCGTCGACGGACTGTTGCGACCTGTTTCACGAGGATAGATTGCCAGTTTCTGGCCTCGAAATATGCTCTTCGCCCGACCAACCACATCGCCTGCCAAGACCTCGTCCAGCGGGCCATTTTCAAGCTTCGTGATGGTCTCAATGCTCGTTCGCAGCTCGATTGCGGCTTCAACCGGGCTCCAACCCATCAGAATGCAACCCGTCTTGAATGCCCATCGTTCCATTTCGCGCCTTCCGTTTCTTCTCAACCACTATCGGCTGAATTGGTTAACTGGAAGTTAACGATCTGTCAGAACAACTTGGCTCGCAACGGGCGTTGCTTCAATCTTGGGTTCGACCGTCGTCAAGGGCTGTATCGCTCCTCGACGTCATCCAGACCCCGACCAGAGTCACGCCCAGGCCGACGAACATCACCACGGTAATCGGTTCGCCAAGCAGTGCCCAGGCCCAGATCATCGTCACCGGCGGGCTGAGATAGATTGTGACCTGCCACGGGATATTTCCTCCAGATGCGATTAGAGTCCGGCCCAACGTCTGGCCGGCTCTGTTTTTGTTGAGTTGGTGTTGAGTCGTCGGGGAACGGCAAAAAGCCCCGCGATTGTGCGAGGCGTAACGTGCTGATTTTATTGAGGAATTTGGTTGCGGGGGTAGGATTTGAACCTACGACCTTCAGGTTATGAGCCTGACGAGCTACCGGGCTGCTCTACCCCGCGCCGTTTTTCATCGTTTTGAGAGATATCATCGCGTCTTTTCAGGTCTGGCGGTGACCTACTCTCCCACGTCTTTTGACGCAGTACCATTGGCGCGACGGCACTTAACTGCCGAGTTCGGGATGGGATCGGGTGTTTTGCTCGTGCTAAAGCCACCAGACCAGAAAAGAAGCGATAATCGGCGTTTCCCGAGGGAATGGTTGTCCAAGGATGCTTTTGGAAGCGAGACATTTGCTTGCATCTGCAAGCGTCTGGTCTGTCTTCTTCCGGATCAAATCAAGCCTATCGAGCCATTAGTACCAGTCAGCTGAACGCATTGCTGCGCTTACACCTCTGGCCTATCGACGTGGTGGTCTTCCACGGCTCTCAAGGGATACCTTGTTTTGAGGGGGGCTTCACGCTTAGATGCCTTCAGCGTTTATCCTGTCCGTTCATAGCTACCCTGCACTGCGGCTGGCGCCACAACAGGTCCACCAGTGGAACGTTCACCCCGGTCCTCTCGTACTAGGGGCAACTCCTCTCAAGTATCCTACACCCACGGCAGATAGGGACCGAACTGTCTCACGACGTTCTAAACCCAGCTCACGTACCTCTTTAAATGGCGAACAGCCATACCCTTGGGACCTGCTCCAGCCCCAGGATGAGATGAGCCGACATCGAGGTGCCAAACGATGCCGTCGATATGGACTCTTGGGCATCATCAGCCTGTTATCCCCAGCGTACCTTTTATCCGTTGAGCGATGGCCCTTCCACTCGGGACCACCGGATCACTATGGCCGACTTTCGTCTCTGCTCGACTTGTCAGTCTTGCAGTCAGGCTGGCTTCTGCCATTGCACTCGACGAGCGATTTCCGACCGCTCTGAGCCAACCTTCGCGCGCCTCCGTTACTCTTTGGGAGGCGACCGCCCCAGTCAAACTACCCACCACGCAGGGTCCCGGACCCGGATAACGGGCCGCGGTTAGACATCAAGAGTGCGAAGGGTGGTATCTCAAGGATGGCTCCACGGAAACTGGCGTCTCCGCTTCAATGCCTACCACCTATCCTGCACATCGCAATCCTGATGCCAGTGCGAAGCTATAGTAAAGGTGCATGGGGTCTTTCCGTCTAACCGCGGGAAGTCTGCATCTTCACAGACAATTCAATTTCGCTGAGTCCACATTTGAGACAGCGGGGAAGTCGTTACGCCATTCGTGCAGGTCGGAACTTACCCGACAAGGAATTTCGCTACCTTAGGACCGTTATAGTTACGGCCGCCGTTTACCGGGGCTTCAATTCAAGGCTTGCACCTCTCCTTTTAACCTTCCGGCACCGGGCAGGCGTCAGACCCTATACGTCGCCTTACGGCTTCGCAGAGCCCTGTGTTTTTAGTAAACAGTCGCCACCCCCTGGTTTGTGCCCCCCGCCAACAGTTGCCTGCCAACGGGGCCTCCTTCTCGCGAACTTACGGAGGTATTTTGCCGAGTTCCTTAAATGTGGTTCTCTCAAGCGCCTTGGTATTCTCTACCAGTCCACCTGTGTCGGTTTAGGGTACGGTCTCATGGAGGGCTATTTCCAGGAACCACTCAGCAGCCCTTCCAATCCGATAAGGAAGAACTACCTCTGCGATCCGTCACCATCTCCTGGCCCAGGAATATTAACCTGGTTCCCATCGACTACGCCTTTCGGCCTCGCCTTAGGGGCCGGCTTACCCTGCTCAGATTAGCTTTAAGCAGGAACCCTTGGACTTTCGGCGACAGGGTCTCTCACCCTGTTTGTCGCTACTCATGTCAACATTCTCGCTTCCGATCACTCCACCGGATGCCTTACGGCCCGGCTTCACAGTAAAGCTCGCGCC